>NZ_JBITGX010000015.1:0-243311 GCF_044457425.1 Streptomyces sp. NPDC050546 | reverse complement strand
CCGCGCCCGCTGACCGGCCCTCGTGACGACCGGTACGCCTTCTCCTTCTCGGGGCTGAAGACGGCCGCCGCCCGCTGGGCCGAGGGGCATGCGGGCCGGGAACTGCCGGTGGCCGACGGAGCGGCCTCCCTCCAGGAGGCCATCGCGGAGGTGCTCACCCGCAAGGCGGTCGCGGCCTGCGCCGAGCACGGCGTGGGCACGCTGGTCGTGGTCGGCGGGGTCGCCGCGAACTCGCGGGTGCGGTCGCTGGCGGAGGAGCGCTGCCGGTCCGCGGGCATCGAGCTGGGGGTGCCGCCGTTGCGGCTGTGCACGGACAACGGCGCGATGATCGCCGCGGTCGGCGACCTTCTGGTGCGGGCCGGGGCCGAACCCGCCCCACTGGAGGTGTCGATCGACCCGTCGGCACCGCTGGAGTACGCCGCTCTGCATCCGCTCTCGGCCAGGGCGGTGGCGGCGTGACGGACATCCAGGTCTTCAGGGGCGCCGAGTTGCTGTCCCAGGCTGACGCCCTGCGCTCCGTCTACGTCGACGCGTTCTGCGCCCCTCCCTGGAACGAGGACGAGGAGAAGGCGACCGAGTTCGTGGACCGTCTCCGGGCGAACGTGCACCGGCCGGGCTTCACCGCCGTGCTGGCCTGCGAGGCCCCGGACGCCGTCGTCGGTTTCGCCACCGCCTGGACCACCCTCGCGCCCTTCCCCACCGACCGCTGCTACCCCCAGGCCGCCGCCGGTCTCGGCACCGAGCACACGACCGAGTGGCTGGTCGGTGCCCGTGAGATCGACGAACTCGCCGTCCGCCCGGCCGCCCGGGGCACCGGTCTCGCCGCCCGGCTGCTGGGGGCGGTGACCGCCGACGCCCCAGGGGGCCGCTCCTGGCTGCTGACCTCCGTGCAGTCACCCAGGGCCATGTCCTTCTACCGCGGCCAGGGCTGGGCTCAGGCCAGTCACCCCTCCCCCGAGGGCAAGGGCATCGTCGTCTTCCTCGGCCCCCGCCACCCCGCCCGACCCCTCGTCGCCCTCCCTCTGTGAGCACCCGGAGTCCGTCTTGCGCACCGCCGAGATCCGCCCGAGGCTGTTCCGCGTCGAGTCGGCCCACGCCGGATGAGGCGGTGCACTCCGAGGAGCAGTCCCGCAGGCGCCTCTCCACCTACCGGTCCTCGAAGGAGTCCCAGGCGTACTTCGCGGCGGGCCGGGCCATGGCCCGCTCGGGCGAACTGAACCGAAGAGGCTGGGCCACGACCACGACGGCCTACGAACGGGCGGAACCGGAAGAGCTACGGCGGATACGCCGGGACACCCTGGACGCCGGGCGCCGCACCCAGGCCCGGGCCGCCGACGCCCGTACGGCGGCCGCGCTGCGCGCCGGGGGATTTCACCGATCTCGAACAGGCCCTGCGGACCGTGTACGTCGACCGGCAGCACGGCATCGAGGACACGGCGCGCGTCCTCGCTCTCGCCAAGGGCAGGGTGCGCCGTCTGCTCGGCGAGTACGGCGTAACCGTCCGGCCGGCCGGACAGAACTCCGCCTTCGGTAAGCGCTCGCGCACCCAGCTCAACGACCGGGCCGCCGCCGAGAGCGTAGGCGCCGAGGACATCACCGCAAGGCTGGGCGGGCGGACCGCGGAGGGCGCCACCCTGCGGGAGCCGGCGGCGGCCACCGGCCGGAGCGTCCCGTGGGTGGCGGCCCGGATCCGCGTCCACTGATGGCCGCTTACGCGACCCCGGTCGTGCTCGCGAACACCACGACATTGTTGGGGTAGTAGTGCCGAGCCGCGTCGAAGTCGCCGCCGCAGGTGACCAGTCGCAGCCCCGCGTGGTCGACGTTCTTGTACACCTCCAGCGTGGGGAACTCCTTCTTCGGATACTCCTCCACACGATCCACCGTGAACGTCGCCGTCTTCCGTCCTGCCGGGCGACCTGCACGGTGTCACCGGCCTTCATGGTCTTCAGCCCCTTGAAGACCGCGTCCGCGCCGTTCCAGGTGACATGCCCGGCGATCACTGCGGGCCCCTCCGAACCAGGAGTGGGACCTGGCTCGTACCAACCCGCCAGGTCCGGGTCCTTCGGGGTCGTCATCGCCCCCTTCGCGTCCTGCCGCAGCGTCTCCAGCCCGCTCGACACACCGAGGGACGGAATGATGACCCGCTGCGGCACCGAACGCTCCAGGGCCGCGGCGGCCTGCCCGGCCGCGCCCGGGGCCTGGGTCACCGGCCCCGGTGGGGTCTGCGCCCCGGTCGTGTCCTGTCCCCCGCACCCGCTGAGCAGCAGCGTGGCCGTGGCGACAGCGACCAGCGCGACCGAGCCACGCCGCGTCTCGGTGACCATCCGACTCACTCCGCACCCCCGGCCTTCAGCACGGCCACGCCGCGGGACGCCATCCGCCGCCGGGCGATCATGACCACACTCGCCGCCGCGACCGAGGCCGCGCCCGCACCACCGATCGCCGTGCCCCACGCCGTCCCGCCCGTTCCGGCCTCGCCGCCGGTCTCGATCCCGCCCACGGGAACCGACCCGACCGCCGCGCCCTTGACGACGCCGCAGTTGGCCGGAGCGGTCGCCTCCTGCGGGAGCTTCGGGTCGAGTTCGCTCTTGCCGGCGCCCTCGAAGTCGTACTTGTCGTTGTCGTTGCGGTCGATGCCGTGCTGCACGATGTGCAGGTCCTTGATCTTCTCGACCACGTCCTCGCCGACCTTGATGGTCCGCTTGTAGGTGACCTTGCCCTCCTCGTCGGCCACGGGCATGCGGTCCACGGCCAGACCGCTGGTCGCCGCGTCGGTGTCCCCCGAGACGGTGAGCGCGATGTTGATGTCGCCGTAGTGGACGGTGGCCTCGGTGTTGTCGAGGACACCGTCTCCGTTCTTGTCCGCGCTCGCGTCCGGGCATCTCGTCACCGCGCAGGCTCACCAAAGCCGTTCCCTTGGAGCCGGCGTCGGTCCACCGACCGACGTCCGAAGCCTCAGCGCCCCTTGACCGCACAGCAGTTGCAGATGACCGGCCCGGACGGCGCAGGCAGTGAGGACGGTCACCACGAGGGTGTTCAAAGCCGACCGGGCCGGTTGCGAAAGCCGCAGGTCAGTGGTGACCGGCGCGCGAGCAGGCGCTGCAGGCAGACACGCGCCGGCCGAAGACCGCTGTCGTGGTCAGCCGGCGGCCTGGTCGTCCTCGACCGGGTAGGGCACGAAGGTGCTGCTGTTCTGGTCGATGAGCAGCGGACGGCCGAGGGGCGGGGCGGCGCGCTGGGAGCACTCGAGGCGTTCGCAGACGCGGCAGCCCATGCCGATGGGGGTGGCGATGGAGGAGTTGGTGAGGTCGAGGCCGTCGGAGTAGACGAGGCGGTGGGCGTGGCGGATCTCGCAGCCGAGGCCGATGGCGTAGGTCTTGCCGGGTTCGCCCCAGCCGCCGCGCTGCCGGGTGACGGCCCGGGCGGTCCACAGATAGCGCTGTCCGTCGGGCATTTCGGCGACCTGGACGTGAATGCGTCCGGGGGCGGCGAACGCCTCGTAGACGTTCCACAGGGGGCAGGTGCCGCCCGCCCGGGAGAAGTGGAAGCCGGTCGCGGACTGGCGCTTGGACAGGTTGCCGGCGCGGTCGACGCGCACGAAGGAGAACGGCACTCCGCGGAGTCTCGGCCGCTGGAGGGTGCTCAGTCGATGGCAGATGGTCTCGTAGCCGAGGCCGAAGTGGTCGGTGAGACGCTCGATGTCGTAGCGCGCTTCCTCGGCCGCCGTGTGAAACGCGGCGTAGGGCAGGATCAGCGCGGCCGCGAAGTAGTTGGCGATTCCGATGCGGGCGAGCGCGTAGGTGGGCGATCCGGGCGGGAAGTCCTCGGTGGCCAGTCGGTCGATCCCCTCGCCGTGTTCGAGCAGCGCCAGTTGGGTCGCCATGCGGAACGCGCGCTGACCGGGCCGTAGCCGCGAGGACAGGTGAAGGGTGCGGCTTCTGCCGTCGTAGCGGTGCAGCCGCTCGCCGGGCTCGGCGGCCAGATGTACGCCGTGCGCCTCGGCGAGTCTCGCGGTAAGGGCTCCGATCACCTCTCCCGGCCTGACGCCGATCTCGCCCGCAAGGCGTTCGGCCGAGAGGTCGGTGTCGTGGAGGTAGTTCTGGCGGCGGTAGAAGAAGTCGCGGATCTCCTCGTGGGGCGTGGAGGTGGTGCCCCGGTCGCGGTCCCGGCCGTCCGCCGCCCCGGCCAGACGCTCGGACAGCTCCTGGTTGCGGCGGCCCAGATCGAGCAGGACCTTGGCGACGCCTGGCAGCCGGGTGGCCAGGTCACCGAGGTCGGCTGCGGACACCCGGGACTCGGCGATCTCCCCGGCGAGTGCCTCACGCAGGTCGGCCAGCAGACGTGTGGTGTCGCGCTCGGAGAAGAACCCCGGGTCCACTCCGAACGTTTCCGTCAGCCGGAGCAGGACGGGCACGGTGAGAGGGCGGGAGTCGTGCTCCATCTGGTTGAGGTAGCTCGGGGAGATGCCGAGCACGCGGGCGAGGTCCGCCTGGCTCATCCGGCGCTCCTCGCGAAGCCGCCGCAGCCGCGCACCCGCGTACATCTTGCTCACTGAACCGCTCCTCCGCACCCGGCCCCGACCCGGTCAGCGTAGAGGAACATTCCGTCCTCCGACCCTTCGCAAAGTTGGCAAACAACGGCGAGAAGATTCGCAAAGATTGGCATGCATCCCAGCTTGATGGCACTCAGTGCCAGTGTCAGAGTCTTCATGCGGCCCGCCGGACCAGGCAGGCACAGCCCGGAACCGGGGCACGAACTCTGCCCTGACGTCGGAGACCCCGGCAGCGGCAGTCCACCTGCACCGGCAACATTGCTCAGCTCACCTCCCAGGTGACGGCGGGCCGCATCTCAGCAGTACGACACGCAGTGCCACCTCTGTTCATCCGGACGGCGGAATTGGCATCCAGTACAGACCGAGGAGACGGAGACAGTCATGGCAGAAGCGAGGACGCAGGCGGCCGAGGAACTCGCACAGCGCTGGGCCACCGACCCGCGCTGGCAGGGCATCGAGCGGACCTACACCGCCGAGGACGTCGTACAGCTCTCCGGCAGTGTCCGCGAGGAGCACACCCTGGCCCGGCGCGGCGCCGAGCGCCTGTGGCGGCAGCTGCACGAGCAGGACTACATCCACGCGCTCGGGGCGCTGACCGGCGGGCAGGCGGTGCAGCAGGTCAAGGCCGGCCTCCAGGCCATCTACCTCTCGGGCTGGCAGGTCGCCGCCGACGCCAACCAGGCCGGGCACACCTACCCCGACCAGAGCCTGTACCCGGCCAACTCCGTGCCCCAGGTGGTGCGTCGGATCAACAACGCGCTGCTGCGCGCCGACCAGATCGCCACGGCCGAGAACGCCGGCGACACCACGGACTGGCTGGCTCCGATCGTCGCCGACGCGGAGGCCGGATTCGGCGGTCCGCTGAACGCCTTCGAGCTGACCAAGGCGATGATCGCGGCGGGCGCGGCCGGCATCCACTACGAGGACCAGCTCGCCTCGGAGAAGAAGTGCGGTCACCTCGGCGGCAAGGTCCTCGTCCCGACCTCCCAGCACATCCGCACCCTGAACGCGGCCCGGCTCGCCGCCGACCTCGCCGATACGCCCACGGTGATCATCGCCCGCACCGACGCCCTCGCTGCCAACCTGCTCACCACCGATGTCGACGAGCGCGACGCCGAGTTCGTCACCGGCGAGCGGACCGCCGAGGGCTTCTACCGGGTCCGCAACGGCATGGCGCCGGTCATCGCGCGCGGGCTCGCGTACGCCCCGTACGCCGACCTCATCTGGGTGGAGACCGGCACCCCGGACCTCGCCCAGGCCCGCGAGTTCGCCGAGGCCATCCACGCTCAGTACCCCGACCAGATGCTGGCGTACAACTGCTCGCCCTCCTTCAACTGGAAGGCCGCGCTGGACGACGACCAGATCGCCAAGTTCCAGCGCGAACTGGGCGCCATGGGCTACAAGTTCCAGTTCATCACCCTCGCCGGCTTCCACTCCCTCAACCACGGCATGTTCGACCTCGCCCGCGGCTACGCCGAGCACGGCATGACCGCCTACGTCGACCTCCAGGAGCGGGAGTTCGCCGCGCAGGCGCAGGGCTTCACCGCCGTCAAGCACCAGCGCGAGGTCGGCACCGGCTACTTCGACCTGGTCTCCACCGCCGTCAACCCCACCTCCTCCACCACGGCGCTGGCCGGGTCCACGGAGGAGGAGCAGTTCCACTAGGCCGCTGAGCCGGACGCCCGCGGTCCGGCCGGCCCCGGCCCGCGGAGGGGGACGAACCGTCTCCGTCCCCCTCCGCTCCCACCCCTCAGGAGAGCCCGATGACCATCACCGCACTCACCCAGCAGGTCCGTGTCCTCGCCGCGCCCGGTCACCGGCACGACGAGATACTCACCCCCGCCGCTCTGGACTTCGTCGGCCGGCTCGTCGAGGCATTCGCGTCGCGTCGGCGGGATCTGATGAAGGAACGCCGCCGGCAGGCACTGCGGCTGGCGTCGGGCTCGCCTCTCGGCTTCCCGATGGTCACCGCGGCTGTCCGGGACGACGCCGACTGGCGTGTGGCACCGGTCGCGCCCGGTCTGGCCGACCGGCGGGTGGAGATCACCGGGCCACCGGACCGCCGGATGGCCGTCAACGCGCTCAACTCGGGTGCCAGGGTGTGGATGGCGGACTTCGAGGACGCCACGGCGCCCCTGTGGGACAACGTCGTCGACGGGCAGCTCACCCTGCTCGACGCCATCGAGCGCCGTATCGACTTCACCTCGCCCGAGGGCAAGGAGTACCGGCTCCAGGAGCACGTCGCCACCATCATGGTCCGGCCGCGCGGCTGGCACCTGGACGAGGAGCACCTGGAGTACGACGGCCGCCCGGTGCCCGCCGCGCTCGTCGACTTCGGGCTGTACTTCTTCCACTGCGCCCAGCGGCAGATCGACGCCGGGTACGGCCCGTACTTCTACCTCCCCAAGCTGGAGAACCGCTACGAGGCCCGGCTGTGGAACGACGTCTTCCTCCTCGCCCAGGAGCTGCTCGGCATCCCCCGCGGCACGGTCCGCGCCACCGTCCTCATCGAGACGATCACCGCCGCGTTCGAGATGGAGGAGATCCTCTACGAACTGCGTGAGCACAGCGCGGGGTTGAACGCCGGCCGCTGGGACTACCTGTTCAGCCTGATCAAGACCTTCGGGCACCGCACCGACTTCCTCCTGCCCGACCGCGCCAAGGTGACGATGACCGCGCCCTTCATGCGGGCCTACACCGAACTCCTGGTGCACACCTGTCACCGGCGTGGCGCCCACGCCATCGGCGGGATGGCCGCACAGGTCCCCGGCCAGGACCCGGCCGCGAACGAGGCCGTGTTCGCCAAGGTCCGGCTGGACAAGGAGCGGGAGGCGGAGGACGGTTTCGACGGCTCCTGGGTGGCCCATCCGGCGCTCGTCCCCGTCTGCCACGAGGTGTTCGGCGGTGTCCTCGGTGAGCGGCCCCACCAGCTCGACCGTACCCGCGACGACGTCGAGGTCACCCCGGCCGACCTGCTGTCCGTCCGCCGGATCAGCGGCCCACCCACCCCCGATGGGGTGCGCACCAGCATCTCCGTCACGCTGCGGTACTTCGCCGCCTGGCTGCGCGGTCAGGGCGCGGTCGCGCTCGACGGGCTGATGGAGGACGCGGCGACCGCCGAGATCGCCCGCGTGCAGATCTGGCAGTGGCTGCGGCACCGGGTGATCGACCGCGAGACGGTCACGGAGCTGCTCGACGGCGAGATCGCGGCGCTCGGCGCCGAGTACCCGTGGGCGCCCGTCGAGGACATCCGCGCTCTCTTCGAACGGACGGCGATGACCAGCGAGTTGCCGCAGTTCTTCACGGCCGACGCCTACACCCGCCATCTGGTGCGCCGGCCGGAGGTGCGGGCGTGAGCGCGGACATCAGCCGCGTCGGCGTGGTCGGCGGCGGGCAGATGGGGACGGGGATCGCCGAGGTATGCGCGAGGGCCGGGCTGGACACCGTGGTCTGCGAGGTGGACGCGGTCGCCGCCCGCGCCGCCCGGGACCGGGTCGCGGCGTCGCTCGACCGAGCGGTGCGGCGCGGCAAGCTGGCGGAGCCCGCCGCGCAGGACGCCCTGGCCCGCTTGTCCTTCACGGGCGATCTGGCGGATCTGTCCGACCGGCAGCTGGTCGTCGAGGCCGTCATCGAGAAGCCGGACACCAAGACCGAGGTCTTCGCCGCCCTCGACAAGATCGTCGAAGATCCGGCAGCGGTCCTCGCGACGAACACCTCCTCCCTGCCGGTCATGCGCCTCGGCATGGCGACCGCCCGCGCAGACCGGGTGATCGGCCTGCACTTCTTCAACCCCGTGCCGGTGCTGCCGCTGGTCGAGGTGGTGACCTCGCTCCACACCTCGGCCGAGACGTCAGCCCTGGTGGAGGACTTCGCGGCCGGTACGCTCGGCAAGACCGTCATCCGCTCCCAGGACCGGTCGGGCTTCGTCGTCAACGCCCTGCTCGTCCCCTACCTCCTCTCCGCCATCCGCATGGCGGAATCCGGCTTCGCCACCGCCGCCGACATCGACACGGGGATGGAACTCGGCTGCGCCCACCCCATGGGCCCGCTCAGACTCGCGGATCTGATCGGCCTGGACACCGTCGCCTCGATCGCGGAGTCGCTCTACGCCGAGTTCCGTGAACCCCTGTACGCGCCGCCCCCGCTGCTCCAGCGGATGGTGGAGGCGGGACTGCTGGGCCGGAAGGCCGGGCGGGGGTTCCACACCTACGACCAGGACTGAGGACCTGGTCCGACAGGCCGTCGGACGCCTCGACGAGGTCGTGGCTCAGGTCGTCCGCCAGGACCAGGGCTTGTCTCTTGGACGGGTGGAGGGAACCGGATCTGGAGGAAGCAGCGTCCACTGGTGCACAAGATCGTCAGTGGGCGCGGAGGAGTTCGAGATGTCTGGCACGGCCACCCGTTACCTCTATCTCGTTCGGCACGGCCAGGCGTTGCCGGACGAGAGCGGGCTGGCAGAGGGCGGCCGTCGGCAGGCCACGCTGCTCGGTGAGCGCCTGCGGGACATCCCCTTCGCGGCCGTACACCACGGCCCGCTGCCCCGGGCGGAGCAGACCGCCCGCCTCATCGGCGACCAGCTGGACAACGTTCCGCTGCATGTCTCGGACGTTGCCGGTGACTACGTGCCCCACATGCCGGGCAAGGAGGAGCTTCCGGCGGAGTCTGCGGACTTCTTTCTCCGCTTTCTCGCTGGTGTCACCGACGAGGAGCGGGTGCGGGGACCGGAGTTGGCCCGTCAGGCGCTGGAGCTGTTCACCGGGCCGGTGGATGGCGACGAGGACCGTCACGAACTCGTCGTCACCCATAACTTCCTGGTCGCCTGGCTCGTCCGGGATGCCATGCATGCGCCGAAGTGGCGTTGGCTCGGTCTCAACTACTGCAACGCGGCACTTACCGTCATCCGGTACGCGCCCGGCCGAGCGGCTTCCGTCCTCCTCTCCAACGACATGCGCCATCTGCCGGCCGAACTGCGCTGGACGGGCTTTTCCCCCGAGACGCACGTCTGAGTACGCCCGCGAGCCCCATACCGGCCGGCCTCTTCGGGGGCCGGGCAGCGGACCACCAGTGATGGCCCGACGGCCCGGCCCATGAACTCAGGAAGCAGGCGTCATCGGCGCATCGGGTTCCGGCAGCGGGCGAGAGTCCGCCGCCCTGGGCAGGCTCAGCACCATCGTCAGGCCGCCGCCCGGGGTGTCCTCGGCGTGCAGGGTCCCGCCGATGGCCTCGGCGAAGCCGCGAGCGACCGCCAGACCCAGCCCCACACCCGCACCGCGCGGGGCGTCGCCGTAGCGCTGGAAGGGTTCGAAAATGCTGTCCTTGGCCTCGTCGGGAACGCCGGGGCCGCGGTCGACGACCCGTACCTCCACGCGGTTCGCGATGGCGCTCGCCGAGACCAGGACCGGAGTGTCCACCGGGCTGTACTTCACCGCGTTCTCCACGATGTTGGCGACGGACCGCTCCATGAGGCCCCGGTCGACGGCGACCATCGGCAGCGTCTCCGGGATGTTCAGCTCGACGCTGCCTTCGGGGACGCCACCGACCGCCATCGGGATCACCTCGTCCACGTCGGTCTCGCGGATCATCGGTGTGACGGTGCCGGTCTGGAGGCGGGACATGTCGAGGAGGTTGCCCACGAGGAGGTCGAGACGGTCGGCGCCCTCCTCGATGGCAGCGAGCAGCTCGGCATGGTCCTCCTCGGACCATTCGACGTCGTCCGAACGCAGGGAGGTGACCGACGCCTTGATACCGGCGAGGGGAGTGCGCAGGTCGTGGCTGACGGCGGCGAGCAGGGCGGTACGGATGCGATTGGCCTCAGCGAGTTCCTTGGCGTGAGCGGCCTCGTGCTGGAGTCGCTGACGGTCCAGGACCACGGCGGCCTGGGCGGCGAAGGCGGCGAGGACCCGGCGGTCCTCGGCGGGCGGCACCCGTCCGGTGAGCGCCAGTGCCATGTGGTCGCCGACCGGCACGTCGACGTCCGCCGCCTCAGGGGTGGCGCAGGGGTGAGGGCCCACGCTGCCGGCGCAGGTCCAGGGCGTCACATCGCTCTCGCGTTCCAGCAGGGCCGCCGATTCCATGCTGAAGGTCTCCCGGACCCGCTCCAGCAGTGCTTCGAGGCTGGTCTCGCCGCGCAGCACGTTGCCGGCCAGGAAGGAGAGGATCTCCGCCTCCGCCCTCAGGCGGGCGGCCTGGTGGGTGCGGCGGGCGGCGAGGTCGACGACGGAGGCGACGGACACCGCGACGCCGACGAAGATCGCGATGGCGACGATGTTCTTCGGGTCGGCGATGGTGAGGGTGTGGACCGGCGGGGTGAAGTACCAGTTCAGGAGCAGGGAGCCGGCCACCGCCGAGGCCAGCGCCGGGAGGAGCCCGCCCAGCAGGGCCGCCGCCACCGTCACCGTCAGGAACAGCAGCATGTCGTTGGCGAGCCCGACGTCCGGGAAGACGCCGCTCAGCAGCCAGGCCAGCAGCACGGGGCCGCCCAGGCCGGCCAGCCAGCCCGCGATGAGGCGGGACCGGCCGAGTCGGGCGCGCCGGTTGACGGGGAGCCCGCGTCCCTTGCCCGCTTCGTCGTGGGTGATGAGGTGGACGTCGAGATCGGGCCCGGAGTCACGGGCGACCGTCGCCCCCACACCCGGGCCGAAGACGTACTGCCAGCTCCTGCGGCGGGAGACACCCAGGACGATCTGGGTGGCGTTGACCCCTCGGGAGAAGTCCAGCAACGCGTCCGGTATGTCGTCGCCGACGACCTGGTGGAAGCTTCCCCCGAGGTCCTCGACGAGGGTGCGCTGGACGGCGAGTTCCTTCGGGGAGGCCGCGGTCAGGCCGTCACTGCGGGAGATGTACACGGCGTGCACCTCACCGCCGGCGCCCTTCTCAGCGAGCCGCGCGGCGCGGCGGATCAGTGTCCGGCCTTCCGGGCCCCCGGTCAGCCCCACCACGATCCGCTCGCGTGAACCCCAGATCGTCGACACCTGGTGCTCGCTGCGGTACTCGGTCAGATACGCGTCGACCCGGTCGGCCACCCACAGCAGCGCCAGCTCGCGCAGGGCCGTCAGATTGCCGGGCCGGAAGTAGTTCGACAGGGCCGCGTTCACCTTGTCGGGCTTGTAGATGTTGCCGTGTGCCATGCGGCGGCGCAGCGCCTCCGGGGACATGTCGACCAGTTCGATCTGGTCGGCGCGCCGTACGACCTCGTCCGGTACGGTCTCCCGCTGCCGTACGCCCGTGATGGACTCGACGACGTCGCCGAGCGACTCCAGGTGCTGGATGTTCACGGTGGAGATGACGTTGATCCCGGCGGCGAGCAGTTCCTCCACGTCCTGCCAGCGCTTGTCGTTGCGGGAGCCGGGGACGTTGGTGTGGGCGAGTTCGTCCACCAGCGCCACCTCGGGGCGGCGGGTGAGGACCGCGTCCACATCCATCTCCGTGAAGGCCGTGCCCCGGTACTCCAGTTCCCTGCGCTCGAGCTGCTCCAGACCGTGCAGCATCACCTCGGTACGCGGCCGGTGGTGGTGCTCGACACAGGCGACCACGCAGTCCGTGCCCCGTTCCACGCGACGGTGCGCCTCGGAGAGCATGGCGTAGGTCTTGCCGACGCCGGGGGCCGCGCCGAGGTAGATCCGCAGCTTGCCGCGTGCCATGTTCACCCTTCGAAGCGGTAGCCCATGCCGGGCTCGGTGATGAGATATCGGGGGTGGGCGGGATCCGTTTCCAGCTTGCGCCGCAGTTGGGCCATGTAGACCCGCAGGTAGTTGGTCTTGCTGCTCTGGGATGCGCCCCAGACCTCCTGGAGCAGCTGCTTGTGCGTGATCAGCCGCCCTGGGCTGGTGACCAGGATCTCCAGCAGATGCCACTCGGTGGGGGTGAGGCGTACGTCGTGGCCGTCCCGGTGCACCTTCTTGGCCAGCAGGTCGATGGTGAACTCGGCTGTCTCGACGAGCGTCGCCCCTGGCACGAGTGCGATCTCCTCCGTGCGGCGGACGGCGGCCCGCAGCCTGGCGAGCAGTTCGTTCATGCTGAACGGCTTGGTGATGTAGTCGTCGGCGCCGACGTCGAGCGCGGCCACCTTCTCCTCGGACGCCTGCCGAGCGGAGAGCACGAGGATCGGCACCCGGGTCCAGCCGCGCAGGGCCTTGATGACGTCGACGCCGTCCATGTCGGGCAGCCCGAGGTCGAGCAGGACCACATCGGGCTGGCCTGCGGCCGCGAGTCGCAGGGCGGTGGCACCGTCCGGGGCCGCGTCGACGCCGTACTGGCGAGCCTGGAGATTGATGATGAGCGCCCGTACGAGCTGCGGATCGTCCTCCACCACCAGCACCCGTGTCATGGGTGATGCCTTTCGTGTCGTACGGCCGGGAGCCGGCGGACCGGGCGGTCTCCCGGACCGCCGGCTTCCCTGTGGAGTGGGTAACGCCATCAGCTCTTGGCCAGGAGGCCCTTGAGGGCGATGTTGAGCTCCAGGACGTTCACCTGGGGCTCCCCCATGAAGCCGAGGGTGCGGCCCTCGGTGTGCTCGTCGACCAGCTTCCGCACCTGGGCGACGGTCAGGCCGTTCTTCTCGGCGACGCGGTGCACCTGAAGGTCCGCGTACTGCGGGGAGATGTCCGGGTCGAGTCCGGAGGCGGAGGAGGTGACGGCGTCAGCGGGGACCTGGGCCGGATCGACCTTGTAGTCCGCGGTGGAGTTCTCCTTGACGACCTTGGCCTTGGCCTCCTTCACCCACTTGATCAGCTCGGGGTTGTCGGCGGAGCGGTTGGTGGCGCCGGAAAGGATCAGCTTGTACTGGGTGTTGACCGAGTTCTCCCCCAGACCGTTGGCAGGGCGCGGCTGGAAGTAGTCCTGGCTGTAGCTCTGTTGACCGATCAGGGACGAGCCGACGACCCTGCCCGTGTCGTCCTTGATCTCCGAGCCGTTCGCCTTGTCGTTGAACAGGCCCTGCGCGATGCCCGTGACGGCCAACGGGTAGATGACGCCGGTCACCAGGGTCAGTACGAGGAGCGCGCGCAGGCCCGCCCCGAGCAACCGGGCAGTGTTCGTAACCGAGTTGTTCATGGCCTTCAGCCGATCCCGGGGATGAGGGAGATGAGCAGGTCGATGAGTTTGATGCCGATGAACGGCGCGATCAGCCCGCCGATTCCGTAGACGGTGAGGTTGCGGCGCAGCAGCTTATCCGCGCTGACGGGCCGGTACTGCACGCCCTTCAGGGAGAGCGGCACCAGCGCGATGATGATCAGGGCGTTGAAGATGACGGCCGAGAGGATCGCGGAGTCCGGTGAGGACAGGCCCATGATGTTGAGCTTGTCCAGGCCCGGGTAGACCGCCGCGAACAGCGCCGGGATGATCGCGAAGTACTTGGCGACGTCGTTGGCGATGGAGAACGTCGTCAACGCGCCCCGGGTGATGAGGAGTTGCTTGCCGATCTCGACGATCTCGATGAGCTTGGTCGGGTTGGAGTCGAGGTCGACCATGTTGCCGGCCTCCTTGGCGGCCGACGTGCCCGTGTTCATCGCCACGCCGACGTCCGCCTGCGCGAGGGCCGGGGCGTCGTTGGTGCCGTCGCCGGTCATGGCGACCAGCTTGCCGCCGGCCTGCTCGCGCTTGATGAGGGCCATCTTGTCCTCGGGCGTGGCCTCGGCGAGAAAGTCGTCGACGCCCGCCTCCTCGGCGATCGCCTTCGCGGTGAGCGGGTTGTCGCCCGTGATCATGACGGTCTTGATGCCCATGCGGCGCAGCTCCTCGAACCGCTCCCGCATGCCGTCCTTGACTACGTCCTTGAGGTGGATCACGCCGAGGATCCGGGCGCCGCGGTCGTCCTCCACGGCCACGAGTAGCGGGGTGCCGCCGGCCTCGGAGATCCGGTTGGAGATCGTGTCGGCATCGTCCGCGACCGTGCCGCCCTGTTCCTGGACCCAGGCGATGACCGAACCGGAGGCGCCCTTGCGGATCTTGCGGCCGTCGACGTCCACGCCGGACATCCGGGTCTGCGCGGTGAAGGCGATCCACTCGGCTCCGACCAGCTCGCCCTGGTGGCGCTCGCGCAGGCCGTACTTCTCCTTCGCGAGGACGACGATGGAGCGGCCCTCGGGTGTCTCGTCCGCCAGCGACGACAGCTGTGCCGCGTCAGCGAGTTCGGCCTCGCCGACGCCCGCCACCGGTACGAACTCGGCGGCCTGCCGGTTGCCGAGGGTGATGGTGCCGGTCTTGTCGAGCAGCAGCGTGGAGACGTCACCGGCGGCCTCGACCGCGCGGCCGGACATCGCCAGGACGTTGCGCTGCACCAGCCGGTCCATGCCCGCGATGCCGATCGCGGAGAGCAGGGCTCCGATCGTGGTCGGGATCAGGCAGACCAGCAGCGCCACCAGCACGACCATCGTCAGGTGCGTGCCCGCGTAGTCGGCGAACGGCGGCAGCGTGGCCACCGCGAGCAGGAAGACGATCGTCAGCGAGGCCAGCAGGATGTTCAGCGCGATCTCGTTGGGCGTCTTCTGCCGGGCGGCACCCTCGACCAGGTTGATCATCCGGTCGATGAAGGTCTCGCCCGGCTTGGTGGTGATGCGGATGACGATCCGGTCGGAGAGGACCTTCGTACCGCCGGTGACCGCCGAGCGGTCTCCGCCGGACTCGCGGATGACCGGGGCCGACTCGCCGGTGATCGCCGACTCGTCGACCGAGGCCACGCCTTCGACGACGTCACCGTCGCCGGGGATGACGTCCCCGGCCTCGCAGACGACCAGGTCGCCGACCTTGAGTTCGGTGCCGGGCACCTGCTCCTCGCGGTCACCCACCAGTCGGCGGGCCACCGTGTCGGTCTTGGCCTTGCGCAGGGTGTCGGCCTGCGCCTTGCCCCGGCCCTCGGCGACGGCCTCCGCCAGGTTGGCGAAGATCACGGTCAGCCACAGCCAGACGCTGATCGTCCATCCGAACCAGTCGCCCGGGTCCTTCAGGGAGAAGAGGGTGGTCAGCACCGACCCGACGAGGACCACGAACATCACGGGCGACTTGATCATCACCCGCGGGTCCAGCTTGCGGAAGGCGTCCGGCAGCGACTTGACCAGTTGCTTCGGGTCGAAGAGGCCGGCCCCGACGCGGCCCTCGGAGGGCTTGTGCCCGGTGGGTGCGTCCTGGTGGGGCGCGAGAGTGGGAGTGGACATGGGGTCCTGCTTCTTTACGTCGGTGGTCATGACGCCAGCCCTTCGGCGAGCGGGCCCAGTGCGAGGGCCGGGAAGTACGTCAGACCGGTGATGATGAGGATCGCTCCCACCAGCAGCCCGGTGAACAGGGGCTTTTCGGTGCGCAGCGTGCCCGCCGTGACCGGCACCGGCTTCTGCTCGGCGAGCGAACCGGCCAGCGCCAGCACGAACACCATCGGCACGAACCGGCCGAGCAGCATCGCGATGCCCAGCGTGCTGTTGAACCACTGTGTGTCCGCGTTCAGACCGGCGAACGCCGAGCCGTTGTTGTTGGAGGCGGACGTGTAGGCGTAGAGGATCTCGGAGAATCCGTGCGCGCCGGTGTTGGTCATCGAGTTCGCGGGGGTCGGCAGGGCCATCGCCGCCGCCGTGAACACCAGGACGAGGGCTGGGGTGACCAGGATGTAGCAGGCGGCCAGCTTGATCTCGCGGGTGCCGATCTTCTTGCCCAGGTACTCGGGTGTCCGGCCGACCATCAGGCCGGCGATGAACACCGCGATGACCGCCATGATCAGCATGCCGTAGAGGCCTGAGCCCACACCGCCGGGCGCGATCTCGCCCAGCATCATGCCCAGCATGGTGATACCGCCTCCCAGCCCGGTGAAGGACGAGTGGAAGGAGTCCACCGCACCGGTCGAGGTGAGCGTGGTCGACACCGCGAAGATCGAGGACGCTCCGACGCCGAAGCGGACCTCCTTGCCCTCGTACGCCCCGCCCGCGGCCTGGAGCGCCGGGCCGTGGTGGGCGAACTCGGTCCACATCATCAGGGCGACGAAGCCCAGCCAGATGGTGCCCATCGTGGCGAGGATCGCGTAGCCCTGCTTCACCGAGCCGACCATGACACCGAACGTGCGGGTCAGCGCGAACGGGATCACCAGGATCAGGAAGATCTCGAACAGGTTCGAGAAGGGCGTCGGGTTCTCGAAGGGGTGGGCGGAGTTGGCGTTGAAGTAGCCGCCACCGTTGGTGCCCAGCTCCTTGATGGCCTCCTGCGAGGCCACCGCGCCGCCGTTCCACTGCTGCTGGCCCCCCATGAACTGGCCGACCTCGTGGATCCCGGAGAAGTTCTGGATCACACCACAGGCGACCAGTACGACCGCGGCGACCGCGGCGAGCGGGACCAGGATGCGTACGACACCACGCACCAGGTCGGCCCAGAAGTTGCCCAGCTCACCGGTGCGGGATCGGGCGAAGCCGCGCACCAGTGCCACGGCCACCGCGATGCCGACGGCCGCCGAGACGAAGTTCTGCACGGCCAGACCGGCGGTCTGCACGACGTGGCCCATGGCCTGTTCGCCGTAGTACGACTGCCAGTTGGTGTTGGTCACGAACGACACGGCCGTGTTGAACGCCTGGTCCGCGTCGATCGCGGAGAAGCCCAGCGAGCCGGGCAGCACGCCCTGGAGCCGCTGCAGCAGGTACAGGAACAGCACACCGGCGACGGAGAAGGCGAGGACACCGCGCAGATAGGCGGGCCAGCGCATCTCGGTGTCGGGGTTGGCACCGATGCCCTTGTAGATCCACTTCTCGACCCGCCAGTGCTTGCCGGAGGAGTAGACCTTGGCCATGTAGTTGCCGAGGGGGACGTAGGCGAGCGCGAGCGCCGCTATGAGGGCCAGCAGCTGGAGCACGCCGGCGAGTACGGGACCCATGTCTGCTCTCAGAACCTCTCCGGGAAGATCAGGGCGAGGACGAGATAGCCCAGCAGGGCGACGGCCACGACCAGGCCGACGATGTTCTCGAGGGTCACAGCTTCGTCACCCCCTTGGCGACGAGAGCCACCAACGCGAAACCCGCGATCGTGACGAAGACGAAGGCCAGATCGGCCATCGCGAACTCCTGGAGTGAGGTTCGGGAACTACGGACGTATCGAGGAAAGCGCGTCTGTGGCCGGATCCGGTCGTCCGTTGACGGCTCTCTTACGGCGGCACCGACAGCTTTGACGGGACCTTGACGCCCCCGGTCCCGACCGTCGGGGACGCCGGCCGCCGCCGTACGGAGAGTCACCCTCACAGCAGCCGGAAGCGCAGCCGGCAGATCACCGCGTCCGTCTCACGCCGCACGGCGTGGGCGACGACCGCGCCCCGCTGGTTCTGCAGCAGCCGCTGCCAGAGCCGCTCGGGCTCCGTCTCCGGGATCAGGACGGTGACCCGGGTGGCCGGCTCCGCAGCGGTCACCTCACGGACGTAGGCGGCGATGGGGCGGCCCAGGCTGCGGCGCTCGCTCGCCAGCCCGACCAGCGGCACCCCGGGGTCCCATTCCGCCCAGGAACGCTCCAGCGCGTGCGTCTGGGCCCGGTCCTCGGGATCCGGGTAGCAGACGGTGACCGCGCGCACCTCGTCACCCAGGGAGGCCGCCGCGGTCAGTGCCTCGGATGTCAGACGGGAGAGGGACGAGACGGGCACGATCACCAGCGAGCGGTCGCGGTGCGGTGTCTCGGGGATACGGCCCAGGGCCAGCCTGTCGCCGATGCGGGTGTAGGCACGGTTCACGGCGACGAACGCCGCCACGAGCAGCGGCAACGCCACCACGACCAGCCAGGCGCCCTCCTCGAACTTGGTCGCGGTGACGACGACGGCCGAGACACCCGTCAGCAGCCCGCCGAGGCCGTTGAGCAGGGCCTTGCCCCGCCATCCCCTCCCCCGCTCCAGTCGCCAGTGCCGGACCATCCCCACCTGCGCGATGGTGAACCCGACGAACACCCCGATCGCGAACAGCGGCACCAGGGTGTTGGTGTCACCGCCGGAGAACACCAGCAGCGCCGCCGAGACGACGGCCAGGGCCAGTACGCCGTGCCGGTGCACCTGGCGGTCGGCCTTCAGGGCGAACACGTGGGGCAGGTAGTTGTCCCGGGCCAGCAGCTTCAGCAGGACCGGGAGGCCGCCGAAGGAGGTGTTCGCGGACAGGGCCAGCAAGATCATCGTCGCGAACTGGTTGACGTAGAAAGCCCAGTTGTGGCCGAAGGAGGCGTCCGCGAGCTGGGCGAGGACGGTGACGCCCTCGACCGGCTGGAGGTGGAAGCGGGAGATCAGCACCGACAGGCCGATCAGCATCACGCCGAGGACGGCACCCAGGGCGACTTCCGCGCGCTGGGCGCGCTTGACGCGCGGGAGGCGGAAGGACGGGACGGCGTTGGCGATGGCCTCGACGCCGGTGAGCGCGGAGCAGCCGGAGGCGAACGCCTTCAGCAGGAGCAGCGCGCCCACGGTGGTCGCGTTGTCGGCCAGGGCCGAGGCGTGCCCGGCGGCGGTGGCGGTGCTCACCGGCCCGGACCGGAACAGCCCGACCGCGATCAGTACGACGATGGAGCCGACGAAGACGACGGTCGGCACGATGAACACCTTCGCCGACTCCACGATGCCGCGCAGGTTCACCGCCGTGATCAGCGCCAGCACCACCAGGCAGAGGACCAGCCTGTCGCCGTACAGGGCCGGGAAGGCGCTGGTCAGCGCCGCCACGCCCGCCGTGACCGCGACGGCCACGTTCAGGACGTAGTCCAGGACCAGCGAGGCGGCCGCCACCAGGCTGGTGCGCGCTCCCAGATGGGTCTTGGCGACCGCGTACGAGCCGCCGCCGTCCGGGAAGGCCGCGATGACCTGTCGGTACGAGGCGACCAGTACGGCCAGCAGACCGGCGATGGCGAGTGTCACCGGGAGGGTGAATCCAAGGCCGTGTGCCCCTGCGGCGGCCAGCACGAGGACGATCGCCTCGGGGCCGTAGGCCACCGACGCCATCGCGTCCAGGGACAGGGCCGCGAGGCCCGTTACGGCCGTCAGCCGGTGGCGTTCGCCGGTATCGGGGGGCTCTTCGCCGGCCGGGGTGGCGCCCGGCTGGACCGTCAGGACGGACATCGGTGCGTGCTCCTTCGTGGTTCGGCCGCGCGAAGGTCGAGTGATCCGACGCGCGCGAGGTGCACTCAGGGTGGGTCCGATTCCGGCCAAGGCCGACCGGTCCTTGCGGTTTCTTCGCGCTGAACGGTCCGAATTTGACGAGGCCTTGACGGGCGGTGTGAGCCGGGCGGCAGGGTCCGTCAGCGTCCCATCAGGGTCCCGTCAAAGGTGCGGTGTTCCGCCTCCCCGCTCCCTAAGGTCGCCGCCATGTCACCCCGCAACGAACAGCTCGAACGGCGACGCCCCGCGCACGATCTCCGCTGGGCGCGGGATGTACGGGACTCGGTCAGCTGCACGGGCGTGCTGCTCGCCCTGCTGCTGCTCATGGACTGGGGCTCCGACAGCCTCACGCCCGGTCGGAGCGCGCTGTGGCTCGCCTTGGGGCTCCTGCTCTTCGTCGTGCTGTATCCCGCCCGGGTCTCCGCAGGCAGCGGCTGGCTGGCGTCACGTGGCCTGCTGCGCGAGCACCGTGTCCATACCGAACTGCTGGTGTCGGTCCGCTGCCTTGGGGGTGTCTCGCAACGGCTCGTGCTGCGGGACTCGGCCGGCGGCCGGGTGGAGATCGACCCCGACGTCCTCCTGCGGAACCCGCGGTTGTGGATGCTTGTGGAGGAGGGCGCGCGCAAGTCGATGGCCCACGGCACGCTGCTCTGCGGAGCGACCGCGGTGCGCCGCCTCTCCCGGCGGATCGACGGTGAGACCGCCCGCGCCGTCTTCAGCGCCTCTGGTCTGGAGTGAGGTGGCGCCCCGCCGTCACCCCCGCCCGACAGGCCCCGCCGTGTCCAGTGCCGCGCCCGTCTGGTCGGCCAGCGTCACCGCGACGAGCCGGGCCTGGAGCGGTGGTACCGGGCCAGGGCCCGGCGTGAGCAGGAACCGGCCGAGGTAGCGGCCGTTGCCGTACGCCCGCAGCTCGATGTCGTCCTGCGCCCAGCCGCGCCCGCCGGTCACGTTCCCGTCCTCGACCAGGCGTGGTGGCCGCCCCAGCAGCGTCCCGTACTCGAAGCGGCAGGCGCGCAGTCCGAGCAGCTCGACGAGTTCACCCCGGACGTGGTCGACCACGGTGTCCGCCGAGTTGGCCGATTGGGCGAGACCCGCCGTCCGGTGGATCCGCGACAGGTGGGCCGCGTCGGTGACCGTGATGACCTTCAGGCGCCGGGCGCGGGCGGCGAGCTGGGACACCAGCACGCCGACGACCAGCAGCAGCACGGCCGTCTCGATATCCTCCGTCGCGTTGATGCTGAAGTTCTGGTACGGCCGTGTCAGGAAGAAGTCGAACCAGGCCGCCGCCGACAGCGCGGCCACCACGCCCGCCGTACGGCTGCCCAGTGCGGCCACCGCGACGACGGCCACGACGAGGATCAGTGCGGCGTTGGTGTGCGAGAGCCCCGTGCGGACCGGGACCAGCACGAGCGCCACCAGGAAGGGGGCGAGCAGCCCCGCCACCGGGGCGAGAAGGTCACGGGGCGGCCATGATGTGACGCGGGTCCCGGCGTCACGGTGCGGCACCCTCCAGGTGCCTGTCCGGGTGGTCATCAGGTACCTCCTGAACTCCGCGCACCACGGGGGTGCGGTGCTTCCTCTGCATCAGCGGTCGTGGGTGAGGCTCCTCCGCTCGGCCGGGCGCCCGCCCCTGATGCCACCCCCGCCTGCTCGGCGAAGGGCAGGGACACGACCATGGTCAGGCCGCCGCCCGGGGTGTCCTCGGGGGTGAGGGTGCCGTTCATCGCCTCGGTCAGGCCCCTGGCCAGGGCGAGCCCCAGGCCGAGGCCGGTGGAGTTGTCGGTGTCGCCTAGTCGCTGGAACGGCTCGAAGACGCGGTCCCGGCCCGTCGGCGGGAGGCCGGGGCCGCGGTCCACGACCCGCAGTTCGACCCGGCCTGCCAGGGCACTGGCGGTGACGAGTACCGGCTGTCCGGGCGGTGTGTGCCGGGCGGCGTTGCCGACGAGGTTGGCCACGACCCGCTCCAGCAGCGGCGGATCGGCGAGCACCGCCGGGATCTCCTCCGCGTATCGCGCCTCGGCCCCAGGCACGTCCGCCAGCGCCATCGGGAGTACCTCCTCCAAGGTGGTGGCCCGCAGGTTCAGCGTGAGGGCCCCGGCCTCCAGCCGGCTGAGGTCGAGGAGGTTCTCCACCAGGCGGCTCAGCTTGGCCATCGACTCGTCGGCGGTGGCCAGGAGTTCGTCGCGGTCGTCCGATGAGAACTCCACGTCCCGGCTGCGCAGCGAGGTCACGGCGGCCCATCCGGCGGCGAGCGGGGTGCGCAGATCGTGGCCGACGGCCCGGAGCAGCGCCGTGCGCATCCGGTCGGCGGCCTTCACGGGCTCCACCTCGGCCGCCGCCTCGGCCAGCCGCGCCCGCTCCACGGCCGACCCGACATGCGCGGCGAACGCGGCCAGCACGCGCCGCTCGGAGGAGGACAGGGTCCGCCCGCGCAGCGCCAGGTACGCGCCGGGCCCGGCGGGCACCGCGGTGACCCCCTCGGCATCGGGCAGCACATCGACGAGTTCCGCCGAGTCCATGCCGAAGGTCTCGCGAGTCCGCTCCAGCAGGGCCGGGATGGTGGCGCCGCCGCGCACGATGCTGCCGGCCAGCGACGACATGGTCTCCGCCTCGGCGGTCGCGCGGGCCGAGCGGCGGGACAGGCGCAGAGAGCGGTCGACGACGGCGGCCACGGTGGCCGCCACCACGGCGAACACGCCGAGGGCGAGCACCGCGTTCGGGTCCTCCAGCGTGAACGAGCCGATGGGCGGGACGAACCAGTAGTTCAGCAGCAGGGACGCCGTCAGCGACGCGATCAGCGCCGACACGACCCCGCCGATGCAGGCCACACCGACCACCGTGAGCAGGAACAGCAGGGCCTCACTGGTCAGGTTCAGCGTCCCGCGCAACTGCGCGAGAGCGGCGGTCAGCAGCACCGGGAGGACGAGTCCGGTCACCGGCCCCGCGATCCGCCGGGCCCTGGACAGGGTGCGCCGCCGGGACGGCAGCAGCGTGCCCCGCCCGGCCCGTTCGTGGGTGACCCGGTGGACGTCGATGTCGCCGGACAGCGCGGTCACCGTCTCCCCCGTGCCGGGCCCGGTCAGGAACCGCTCAAGCCGCCCTCTGCGGCTGGTGCCAAGTACCAGCTGGGTGGCGTTCCCGGCCCGGGCGAAGTCCACCAGGGCGGTGGCGATGTCGTCACCGACGACGGAGTGGTAGCTGCCGCCGAGGTCCTCCACCAGGCGTCGCTGCCGGGCCAGCGAGGCGTGCGAGACACCGGCGGCGAGGCCGTCGCTGCGGGCCACGTGCACGGCGAGCAGATCGCCACCGGCCGACCGGGCGGCGATCCGCGCGGCCCGCCGTACCAGCGTGTCCCCCTCCGGCCCACCGGTCAGCGCGACGACGACCCGCTCCCGGGTCTCCCACACGCCACCGATCGCATGCTCGGCCCGATAGCTGTTGAGGGCCTCGTCGACCCGGTCGGCCGTCCACAGCAGAGCCAGCTGCCGCAGCGCGGTGAGGTTGCCGGGCCGGAAGTAGTTGGCGAGGGCGGCGTCGACCTTCTCGGGCTCGTAGATGTTGCCGTGCGCCATACGACGCCGCAGCCCCTCCGGGGGCATGTCCACCAGCTCGATCTGGTGGGCCCGCCGCACGACCTCGTCGGGCACCGTCTCGTGCTGCGGAACGTGCGTGATCTTCTCGACGACGTCGTTGAGGGAGGCCAGGTGCTGGACGTTCAGCGCCGTGACGACGTCGATGCCTGCGGCGAGCAGCGCCTCGATGTCCTGCCACCGCTTGGGGTTGCGGCCCTCGCCGGAGACGTTGCTGTGGGCGAACTCGTCGACGATCGCCACCTGAGGCCGGCGCTCCAGCACCGCGGCGAGGTCCAGCTCCTCGAACTCCGCGCCACGGTGGACACAGCGAGCCCGAGGGACGACTTCCAGGCCGTCGAGCATCGCCTCGGTGTGCCGCCGGCCGTGGCACTCGGCGAACGCCACCACCACGTCCGCCCCCCGGGCGGCACGCCGGCGTCCCTCGTCGAGCATCCGGTAGGTCTTGCCCACGCCCGGGGCCGCCCCCAGGTAGACCTTCAGCCGTCCGGACCGTACGTCACTCATCGCCGCCGACGCGCTCCGCTCACTGGTTCAACTCCCCCGGGAGGAGGGTTGGTTTCTCCCTACGGAAGCGCCTACGAGGACGGAGCGGGGCGGCTGTTAGCGCTTTCTTGGCGCCCTCGCCGGGGACTTTGACACCGTCTTGACGTCCCTGGTCCGGATAGGGCGAGGGTGGTGTGCCGGGAAGTCTGGTCGGCGGGGAGCCACGGCGGCTCCTGCCAAGGGGTCCGCTCATAGTGAAAGACCCCTAAGCCCCAGGGGGACGGCATGCGCGGCGTAGGGACGGTTCTGGCACTGGTCGTCCTGGCCACGGTCGTGGCGACCTTCGCCCGCCGGTGGCGCATTCCCGCACCGTCCCTGCTGGTCGTGGCAGGCCTCGTCGTGGCGCTGCTGCCGGGTGCCCAGGAGATTCGCGTCAGGCTGGGTGGCGTCGCTGGTGACGCCGCTGTCGTGGCAGCTGGCGTTCGTGCTCGGCGCGGTCCTGGCCAGCACCGATCCGGTGGCGGTCACCGCGCTGGGAAGACGGCTCGCGCTGCCACCCAAGGTGCAGGTCCTGGTACAGGCGGAGAGCCTGTTCAACGACGCCACGTCGCTGGTCCTCTTCCACGTCGCGGTGAGCGTGGCCGTGGCCACCGCGGCGTCCGGCTGGGGCGCGGCGGGCGGCGAGTTCGTCGTGCTCGCAGGTGGCGGGAAGGCCGTCGGTGCCGCCGTCGCCGGGGTCGTGGCCCTCATCCGCCGCCGCACCGAGGACCCCGTTCTGGAGACGGCCGTTCTGGAGACGGTAATCGCCCTGGTGACCCCGTACGCCGCGTACGTGCTCGCGGAGGCCGCCCACACCTCGGGCGTCACCGCAGTCGTGGTCGCCGGGGTGGTGCTCGGCGGGCGGGGCGACCGGCTCACCAACGCCCCCATACCGCTCCAACCGCACGCGGTCTACGGCACCGTGGTGTTCCTCCTGGAGAGCGCGGTCTTCTCGCTCATCGGCCTGGCGCTGCCGGGTCAGGTGCGGGCGCTGTCCGACGCCGACCGCGCCTGGCCGCTGTACGCCCTCGCCGTGGCCGGCACCCTGGTCGCCGTGCGGCTGCTCTGGCTGGTGCCGCTGTCGGCCGTGGTGCAGCGCGAGGCGGCGTCCAGCGGCTGAACCGGCGGGTGCCGATGGTGCTGACGTGGGCGGGGAGGCGGGGTGTGGTGCCGATGGTGCTGACGTGGGCGGGCACGCGGGGGTCGTGCGGCGTTCCGGCATCGTCCTGGAGCCCGACGACACCGAACGCGAGGAAGCCTCGGCCCGCTGCCGCCTGGCCGACGCGGGTCTGCGGCGCCTCGATGAGCTCTCGGAGCTGGAGGCCGACCCCGACGTCCTCCTCGACCGGCTCCGCCGCGGCCTCACCGCCCGTCTCGACGACGCGCGCGACCGCCTCACCGACGACAGCGGAACCACGCCCCCGGCCGAGTCGGCCGGCCTGACCTACCGCCAACCGCGCCGCGACCTGATCACCGTCGAGTCCAGGGAACTGCAACGCCTCTACGACGACCACACGATCAGCGACACCACCCGCCGGCGCCTCCAGCGAACCCTCGACCTGGAGGAGCGCGGCTGGCGGGCGCTTAGGGGTCCTTTCACTATGCGCGGCCGGGTATCCGACCGGTGGCAGGGCCGGCACCGTCAAGGAGTCGTAAAGGCACGTCAGAGGCCCGTCAGGGAAGCGGCATCCGTCTTGCCCCGGCCGTGCGGTACGGCTTCCATGGAGTACGTGAACAGCGCCTGGCTCCTCTTCGACCGGCCGCCGAGTCCGGCTCGGCAGCCGAGTCGTGGGTGGCGCTGCCCGGAAGCGCCCGCCTCCCGCTGACGCGCTCTCCGTGACCCGAGGGGCGCCGTGACACCCGACCGGCGCCCCTCGCCTCACCCTTCCCTGACGACCGCACGCCCTCCGCTCCCGGAGGTCGTGCGGCGTGCCCTCAACCCGGATGGAAACATGCCCGAGTCCACCCTTTCTTCCCGCACTGTCCTGGTCACCGGCGCCACCTCCGGCATCGGTTACGAGACCGCCCGGCAGCTCGTCGAGCGAGGTGCCACCGTGCTGTTGCACGGTCGTA
Organism: Streptomyces sp. NPDC050546; assembly: GCF_044457425.1. Lineage (NCBI taxonomy): Bacteria > Bacillati > Actinomycetota > Actinomycetes > Kitasatosporales > Streptomycetaceae > Streptomyces > Streptomyces sp. NPDC050546. Next base: position 217,492 of record NZ_JBITGX010000015.1, on the reverse strand, counting down.
CCGCCGAGGAGGCCCTCGCGGCCGCCGACCGCCTCGCGGCGACCGCCGGTATCGACGCCCCACAACTGCGCGCGTACGGCGCGGACTTCACCCACCTCGACGAGGTCGAGGCACTCGCCGGCAAGGTCGTCGACGAGCACCCGCACCTGGACGCGCTCGTCAACAACGCGGGCATGGCCGCGCCCGAGCGGCACACCATCACCGCCGACGGCAACGAGATCGCCTTCCAGGTCAACTTCCTCGCGCACTATCTCCTGACCTGCCTGCTGGAGCCCGCCCTCACCAGCGAGCCGGGAGGCCGTGTGGTCAATGTGTCGTCGTCGCTGCACCGCACGGCCTCCATCCAATGGGCCGATCCGAACCGCGCCCGCCGTTACTCCCGGCTCGCCGCCTACGCCCAGTCCCAGCTGGCCCTGACGGTGTTCGCGGCAGACCCCCGGGTCACCGCGGTCTCCGTACACCCCGGCGTCTGCGACACCCCTCTGCTGCCGCTCTACGGGCATGAGGGTGCCACCTCCGCCGTGGGCGCCGCCCACGTGGTCCGGCTGTGCGACCCGGCGGTCGAGATCATCAACGGCGCCTACTACGAACGCGACGCGCGGGTCGCCCCCGCCCCGGCCGCGACCGAGGACCGCACGGTCAGGCGTCTCAACAAGCTGGCCGACCTGCTCGTCGGCCGTACCGCTTGAACGTCGTTCCCGAGGAGAGGCGTTGACGCCGATGTCGAAGCGATCCCGCAAGAAGAAGGACCGCCGGAAGAAGAAGGCCAACCACGGCAGCAAGGCCACTCCACCCAGAGACATCAGTGATCGAAATCCGCCGCCGTGTCCGCCCTGAGCCCCCGACGTTCACCGTCCGGACTCCTCGACGGCGGCCACGAGACATGGCGCTGCGTGTCCACTGGTGCGGCACCGGCGCACGTCCTCCGTACGGCCCAATCCCCGGCCAAGCGCAGGACGTGCCCTTGTCCGGGTGGTTCGCCCGCTTCCCGCTGCCGGTCTTAACGGAAGCTTGACGCCACCGAGCCGCTCATCCCTGGGCCCTGGCGTCACGCTCTGCTTACGCTGGTACGGCCGTCCGCGTGATGGCCACGAGCCCACGCCGAGCCGCAATTCCGGGAGCGCACGCCGATGGCCACCACCGAGCACCCGCCGCCGAGCCGCCTGCGGACGTGGATGCTGGAGGGCCTGTCCGACATGGGCAAGGGCCGTGGTCACACGGGGCCGCACGCCGAGCCGGAACCCCCGCACCAGGGGCAGCGCTGGTGGCGGGTGATGTGCCTGACCGGCGTCGACTACTTCTCCACCCTCGGATACCAGCCCGGCATCGCCGCTCTGGCCGCCGGGCTCCTGTCCCCCGTCGCGACGATCGTGCTCGTCATCGTCACCCTGGCCGGCGCCCTCCCCGTCTACCGCCGGGTGGCCGAGGAGAGCCCGCACGGCCAGGGCTCGATCGCGATGCTGGAACGACTGCTGACCTTCTGGAAGGGCAAGCTCTTCGTCCTCACCCTGCTGGGCTTCGCCGCCACCGACTTCCTGATCACCATCACCCTCTCCGCCGCGGACGCCTCCACCCACCTGGTGGAGAACCCCCAGCTGACCGACGCGCTGCACGACAAGCAGGTGCTGATCACCCTCGTCCTGGTGGCCCTGCTGGGCGCGGTGTTCCTCAAGGGCTTCCTGGAGGCGATCGGTGTCGCCGTGGCCCTCGTCGCCGTCTACCTCGCCCTCAACGTCGTGATCGTCGTCGTCGGCCTGTGGCACGTCCTCACCGAGGGCCATGTGGTCACCGACTGGACGAGCGCGCTGACCGCCGAGCACGGCAACGTCTTCGTCATGATCGGCGTGGCCCTGATCGTCTTCCCCAAGCTCGCACTCGGTCTCTCCGGCTTCGAGACCGGCGTGGCCGTCATGCCCCATGTGAAGGGCGACGCCGGCGACACGGAGGAGAACCCCAAGGGCCGCATCCGGGACACGAAGAAGCTGCTCACCGCCGCCGCGGTCATCATGAGCACCTTCCTGATCAGCACCAGCTTCATCACCACGCTCCTCATCCCGGAGAAGGAGTTCGAGGCGGGCGGCGACGCCAACGGCCGCGCTCTCGCCTACCTGGCACACGACTATCTCGGCAACGCGTTCGGCACCGTCTACGACATCTCGACGATCGCCATCCTGTGGTTCGCCGGCGCCTCGGCCATGGCGGGCCTGCTCAACCTCATGCCGCGCTACCTCCCGCGTTATGGCATGGCTCCCCACTGGGCACGCGCGGTGCGTCCCATGGTCATCGTCTTCACCCTGGTCGGGTTCCTGGTCACCTGGATCTTCGACGCCGATGTCGACGCGCAGGGCGGCGCGTACGCCACCGGCGTGCTCGTGCTCATCAGCTCCGCGGCGATCGCCGTGACCATCGCGGCCCGCAAGGCCGGTCAGCGGAACTGGACCATCGCCTTCGGGGTCATCTCCGCGGTGTTCCTCTACACGACGGTCGTGAACGTCATCGAGCGGCCGGACGGCGTGAAGATCGGCGCCTGCTTCATCGCCGGCATCATCCTCATCTCCCTTCTGTCCCGGCTGATGCGCGCCTTCGAGCTCCGCGTCACCAGCGTGACCCTCGACACCATGGCGGAACGATTCGTCCGGGACATGGCCAGCCGCAAGATCCGGTTCATCGCCAACGAGCCCGACCGCCGGGACAAGGCCGAGTACCGCGACAAGATCGAGCAGATCCGCAAGGACAACGACCTCACGGAACAGGAGGACTTCGTCTTCGTCGAGGTGACGGTCACGGACCCCTCGGAGTTCGAGGCGGGCCTGACCGTGCGCGGCGAGGTCCTGCACAACCGCTATCGCGTCCTCACCCTGGAGTCCTCCTCCGTCCCCAACTCGCTCGCGGCCCTGCTGCTCCACGTCCGCGACACCACGGGGCGCACCCCGCACATCTACTTCGAGTGGACCGAGGGCAACCCCTTCGCCAACTTCCTGCGCTTCTTCCTCTTCGGCCAAGGGGAGGTCGCCCCGGTCACCCGCGAGGTCCTGCGTGTGGCGGAACCCGGCAGGAAGCGACGGCCGAGGGTGCATGTGGGCTGAGACGGGCAGTCGCAGGCGCCCGGGGCGAGCGGGTGGGCGTCCAGGGCCCGTCTCCCGGCCCACACCCGGCAGACAGTCACACCGACGGAAGGTCAATCCGATGGCACAGCCCGACCCGACGACCGCCCAGGCGACCCTGGCCGCCCTGCGTGACCGCGCCGAGCGCGGGGACCCCGGCGCGGTGGAGGAGCTGATCGACCTCGCCGTCGAGCTCGGCGACATGAGCGAACTGCGCCGCCTCGCAGATGCGGGCAACCCCACCGCGACCGACGAACTCATCCAACTCGCGGCAGAGAAGGGCGACCTCGGTGAACTGCGCCGTCTTTCGGACGGCGGCAATGCCACCGCCGCCGACCAGCTGATCGAACTCGCCACCGAGCAGGACAACCTGGACGAGCTACGACGCCTCGCCGCGCACGGCAACACGACCGCCGCCGAGCAGCTCGGCGAACTCACCGCCGAGTGACCTCCGACCTCCGGCTGAGGCCGCCGAAGTCGGGGCCGTGGGTGGCAGCTCCGATATCGGAGACGGCGGTGGCGGTGGGGGGCGGACTCGTCGCGTCGTAAGTACGGTCACAGGTCCGCCTGTTGAACGTCGTGCTGCCAGGCCAGTTCGCGTCTGGGGGCGATCGACAGGGCGACGGAGCCGGCCAGTCAGTGTCCACGGGGTGCGTACATGATGACCGCCATCCCGGCGAGGCAGACGAGTGCGCCGAGGACATCGAAGCGGTCGGGGCGGTAGCCGTCGGCGATCATGCCCCAGGCGATCGACCCGGCGACGAAGATGCCTCCGTAGGCGGCGAGAATCCGGCCGAAGTCGTCGTCGCTCTGGAAGGTGGCGACGACCCCGTACAGGCCGAGGGCGATGACGCCGGCGCCGATCCAGATCCACCCCTTGTGCTCACGGATGCCCTGCCACACGAGCCAGGCGCCTCCGATCTCGAAGAGGGCGGCGACGGCGAACAGCGCGACGGAGCGGGCTACGAGCACGGTGAGACGGTCTTTCTGGCGAAGGGCGGGGACGGGGTGCGATCACGGGTGTGGAGCTCAGGCGGCTGCCGGGCCGAACAACTCGGTGAGCAGGCCCGCCGCGTCAGCCGGGGCACGGATCTCCAGGTGAAGGGCGCCTCCGTCGAGGTGGAGACGGAAGTCGAAGAACGGGCAGCACCTTTGCTCGTCCGCGGCGAGCCCGGCAACGGTGGCCGCCCGGTCGGCGGGCAGGGTGAGCCGCGCCCCGTCAGGGATGAGCGTCCGTACGGCACCGCGGAGGGCGGCGCGCCACGCCTCGGCACGCTCGGCCATCGCGTTGCCGTCCAGGGAGCAGGCCACCGGCTCGCTCCGCCACCTCTGGCTCCCCTGCCCTGCTGCCTCACGACCGGGTTCGAGGGTCAACTCCACTACTGGGGTGGGCCGGGTCAGGCCGAGGAACGCGCAATCGGGGTCGCACTGCTGGTCGCGGTCGGGTAGGGCGTCCAGGTGTTCCAGCGCCGCACGCAGCGAGACCGCGAAGGCCGAGAGCTCGGCGATGCGCCGCTGGGCAGCGCCCAGGCGGGCGACGATCCGGGGTGCGAGGTCGCCCTTGACCTCTTTGCAGCTACCGGACTCCCACACGGCGAGCAGGTCGGCGATCTCCTCCAGCGGCAGCCCGAGATGCTTCGCCGCTCCGATGAACGCCAGCCGCTCGACGGCGTCCTCGCCGTACATGCGGTAGCCGGCCGGACTCCGCCCCGCGGGTAGCAGTCCCGCGTCCTCATAGAAGCGCAGGGTGGTGGCGGGTACGCCGGTGCGCTCGGCCAGCTGGGAGATGCGCATCGTGCTCATACCACCGACCGTAAACCTTCGACCTGGCTCGAAGGTCAAGTCCGCTCCGCCAGCCCTCCCGCTATTCACGATTTCCTGAATTCAGGATCTGCTGTACCGTCCTGCTCATGCTGAGTCTCGCCACCGACCTCGACGCCCTGACCCGCTTCGGCCGGGCGCTGGCCGACCCGATCCGCTGCCGCATCCTGCTGGCCCTGCGCAAGGAGCCGGCCCATCCGGCCGCACTGGCCGACCTGCTGGACATCTCGCGTACTCGGCTGTCGAACCATCTGGCATGCCTGCGGGACTGCGGCCTGGTCGTGGCCGTCCCCGTCGGGCGCCGGACCCGATACGAGCTGGCGGACGAGCGGCTGGGGCATGCGCTGGACGACCTGCGTACGGCCGTGCTCGCCGTCGAGACCGACCGTACCTGCGCGGACGCCGAGTCCAAGGACTGCTGCTGATGACCGCGACATCCCTCGGCCCGTCACCCGCCCGCCGCGACCACCTGGCCCGGCGGATACGACTCCTGGTCGCCGCGACCATCACCTACAACGTGATCGAGGCCATTGTCGCGATCACGGCCGGCACCCTCGCCTCCTCCACCGCACTGATCGGCTTCGGCCTGGACTCGATCATCGAGGTCTCCTCCGCCGCGGCGGTCGCCTGGCAGTTCTCCGCCTCCGAGCACGCGGTGCGCGAGGCGCGGGAGAAGACCACGCTGCGGATCATCGCGGTCTCCTTCTTCGCCCTGGCCGCCTACGTCGGTTTCGAGTCCGTGTGGGCCCTGACAGGCACCGGCGAGGCCGAAGGGTCCGTCCCCGGCATCGTGCTCGCAGCCCTGTCCCTGGCCGTGATGCCTTTCCTGTCCGCCGCCCAGCGCAGGGCAGGACGCGAGCTCGGCTCCGCCTCCGCGGTGGCGGACTCCAAGCAGACCCTGCTGTGCACCTACCTCTCGGCGGTCCTGCTGGTGGGCCTGGTCCTCAACGCCGCCCTCGGCTGGTCCTGGGCCGACCCGATCGCCGCCCTGGTCATCGCCGCCATCGCCGTCAAGGAGGGCCGTGACGCATGGCAGGGCAGAGGCTGCTGCGCACCGAACACCACCGCGCCGGCACACACCGCGCCGGGCGGCACCGGTGCGAACACGATCGAGCCGGATGCGTGCGGCTGCAACTCCTGCTGACAGCGGTGGAGCGGGCAGTCCGCGGCGACCGGGCCGGAGCCATGGACTCACACTCTGTACGCCTCAAGTCCCTGCCCTCTCTTCCCGGTCGCCTTCAAACCGTTCGAGCCCGCTGCTGCGGCCGCACGAGTAGGCGTCAACTGCGGCTGGAAGTCGGCAGGTTGCGCTGGCTGCCGGCGTGTAGTGTCCGGTTGCGTGCTGGCTGAACGACGACACCAACTCATCCTGCAGGCCCTGCGCTCGGGCGGCACGGCGTCCGTGACCGACCTCGCCGAGCAGCTTGATGCCAGTGCGGCGACCATCCGTCGAGACCTCCTGAAACTGGAGGGGGACGGATTTCTCACCCGGGTGCATGGCGGAGCGGTCGTCGAGGAGGATCAGCCGCCCTTCGACGAGGCCGCCACGGTTCAGGTGAGAGAGAAGGACGCGATTGCCGCCCAGGCGGCCACGATGGTCGAGGACGGCCAGTCGGTCATTCTCGACAGCGGAACGACGGTGCACCGGCTGGCGCTTCAGCTGCATGGCCGCCGACTCACTGTGATCACCAACAACCTCGCGGTCTACGACGAGCTCATCGATGACGAGAACATCGACCTGATGTTGCTCGGGGGCATGGTCATCCGTGAATCACGCATGCTGGACGGCTTCATGGCCGAGGACAACCTCCGGCAAGTCCATGCGGACTGGCTGTTCATGGGGGCTTGCGGCCTTCGACCTGGAGGCCAGGTCATGGACACCACCGTGGCCGAGGTGCCCGCCAGGCGCGCCATGATTGCCGCCAGCGACAAGGTGGTCCTCCTGGCCGACAAGAGCAAGTTCCCGGGAACCGGCATGGTGAAGATCTGTGATCCGGAAGACCTGGATGCGGTCATCACCAACGCGTCGGAAGACGACGCGAGCTGTAGAGCCCTGCGTGAGGCCGGCGTGAGGGTGATTCCGGCAGCTCCGGACGCAGTCGGCGGTTAACACAGAAGGCTCGTACCGCCGATGAACGATGAGACAACGAGCAAGCCTTAGGAACGCCTCATCGTCGCCTCGACCAGCGCAGAGCGAGTCAGGCTTGCGTCAAGGACGGCCCACCCGGCCTCGGCGGCGTAGAGCGAGAGGACCGAACGCCAGAGCGTGCCTGTGGCGCGGCGCAGAGCGATCGCGATTGACAACCGGATCAGGTGTTCCGTATCGTCTAAGCGGATCAATCGTTCCGCTTTGGCGTCGAGCGCCATGGCCACGCGCACCCCGAGGAATCCCCATGAAGGCCCCTGTGACGTTCCGCAGCAACAACCTGGCGATCGCCGGCGTCCTGTACGTACCGGACGACTACGACGGCCGCCGCCTGCCCGGGGTGGTAGTCGTCCACCCCGCCGGCGGCGTGAAGGAGCAGACCGCAGCCCGGTACGCCGAGGAGCTGTCCCGCAACGGCTATGCCGCCCTCGCCTTCGACGCCGCCTACCAGGGTGAGAGCGAGGGGGAGCCGCGCAGCCTCGAGGACCCCTTCCAGCGCGCGGAGGACATCCGGGCCGCGGTCTCCTACCTGGCGAGCCGCAGCGACATCGATCACGAACGCGTCGGTGCACTGGGCATCTGCGCGGGCGGCAGCTACCTGTCCTACGCCGCGCAGACCGACCGCCGTATCAAAGCCGTGGCCACGGTCAGCGCGGTGGACCCGGCCGGCGAACTCCTCGCCGACCCGGCGACCCGGGACGCGCTGCTGGACCAGGCGGGTGTCCTGCGCAATGTCGAGGCCCGAGGCGAAGGCGCGTTCGCGGGGAACCAGCTGCCGCCGACCAAGGCCGACGCGGACGCCTTTCCCGCACGCAGCATGTTCGGTGAGAGCTACGACTACTACCGCGGCCCGCTCGGCCGTCACCCCCGCTCGACCGGTTGGGGACTGATCCGGTTCGACGTGTTCGCCCATTTCACTCCCTTCCGGAACATGGAATGGATCGCCCCGCGTCCGCTGCTGATGGTCGCCGGCACCGAGGCCGACACGCGCCACTTCAGTGAGGACGCCGTCGCACGTGCCGGTGACCCGGCCGAGCTGTACGACATCGAAGGTGCCTCGCACATGGACCTCTACTACAGGGACGAGTTCATCCCTCAGGTCGTCGACAAGCTCGTCGACTTCTACGGCATCCACCTTCAGAGCTGACCCCACTCCCCCGCGACGGTCCGCGCCCGGCCGCTGGAAGCGACCCACGCCGAGCCCGAAGTCACCGTGCACCACGGAGTGCGAAGCAGGTCGAGAGGACGCCGAGGCCCTCGGCCGACTGACCGCCGCCGGAGTGCGCGGCAAGGACGGCATCGGCGTCCTGCGCGCCTACGAGCGCGACCGCCTGAGCTCGGCCCGGCGATTGGTCAAGAGTGGTCAGAAGTTCAGCCGCTCCTGCACCGGCCGGCGCTGACGGCTGCTCAAGGATTCGCCCTGCCCACGGCAGCACTCCTGCCTACTGCGTCGGCCCTCTCTACCCGCTGGTTCAGCGCCCGCGGAGGCCGTCGAAGACGATCGACAGCGTGCGCGTGCGCAGCGCCTCGTCCCACTGCTGGCGATCTGCCGCGAGGCAGGTGGCTGTGATGAGCGCCAGCACCTCCGGCATGCGCACGTCCGCTCGCACGGCCTCCGCCGCCTGGGCGCGGACCAGCAAGGCCTCGGTGGCATCCTCGAGTTCGCGGTACATGGAAGCGGTGCTGGCCTTGATGTCCACACCGGCCTGCCACAGCGAGTCGACGAGCGCCTTCTCACCCGTGGACTCTGCCACGGCAAGGGTGAAGAACGCGAAGAAGGCCTCGCCCGGATCGGGCGCTTCTGCCGCGGCTCGCGCCTCTTCCAGGAGCCTGAGTACGCGTTCCACCACGATCGCTTCGTGCAGCGCCTCCTTGGTGGGGAACTGACGGTAGATGGTGGCAAGCCCTACGCCCGCATGCCGTGCGATCTCCCTCATCGACGCGGCCATCCCGTCCTTGGCCAGAACGATCTCCGCCGCCTCCAGCACGCGGGCACGGTTGCGCTGAGCGTCCGCCCGCAGCGGCCGTGGGGTCTCAGGCACAGCAAGACTCCTGTTGTTCTGGGGACCATGCGCCCCATGAGGTTGCTACTTCGAGCATCCGGATCATTCGTTCCGAATATGCAAGCCTAACCCTCGCCGCACTCGGGCGACACACCCTGCGCGACGCGCCGCACGTCGACGAACGAGGGCGAGCCACCCGTTACTAAACGGATCACCTGTACTGGATGCTCCTTCGCCCTGGCCCTGAGGCGGCCGGGTCTATGACAGCTAGAAGGAACTCCCCATGCCCCTTATGTGGCCGTCTTCGTCAAGCGGCGGACACGCCCGGCGGGCAGGCCCAGGCTCAGACCGGAGGGCGTGCGTGAAGCCTGGTCACTCCGTCGCCCCTCTGCGGGACAGTCGTACCTCTTCTAGGTCGAGCTGCCGCTGTACGTGCCGCAGCACGGTGTCGTCGATCTCCCGCTCGTCCCGCAGGCGGAGCACGGCGGCGCGTTTGCGGGCCAGCAGGGCCAGGCGGATGGCCGTGTAGTGCCGGTCGTGTCGGAGCACCTGCTCGTCGTCGGCCTCGTCACCGCCGGCACGCAGCACCTGTAGGTGCGTTTCGTACTCCTGCCGCATGCGTTCCACGACTTCGGGATCGGTACCGAATTCGGCCGCGACGTCGTGGAGGCTCTTGAGAGCCTCCTCGGTCGCCGTCGTCTCGGCGAGGAACCGCTCCTCCTCCACCGAGGTGTCCCGGGGCAGGCGGGCCCAGCGCACCACGGCCGGAAGCAGGAGACCCTGCACCACCAGTGTGGTCACGATGACGCCGGAGGTGACGAACACGATCGTGTCGCGGTCCGGGAACGGTGCGCCGGAGTCCAGTGCCGTCGGCACCGACAGGGCGACAGCCAGGGACACGGCGCCGCGGAACCCGGACATGGCGCTGACCACCCGATGCCGGTAGGTCATGCGGCGCAGCCGCTGCTGTGGGCGGCGGTCGAGCAGGCGGATCAGGTAGGGGACGGTGAAGAGGAAGGCGAAGCGGGTGCCGACGACCACCGCCGAGACCGCTGCGACGGCGATCACGGCGGAGGTCAGGTCGGTGCCGTTCAGATCTCGCGCGGCCGACTGGGCTTCCAGGCCCACCAGGACGAACAGGGAGCCGTTGAGCAGGAAGGTCGCCAGAGACCAGAACTCCTCGGCCTGACGACGTGTCTCGGCCCGCACCATGCGCGGGCCCGCCTGGCTCATGACGAGCCCGGCGATCACCACCGCCAGCACTCCGGAAGCATGGACGAGTTCGGCCAGGAGGAACGCGGTGAAGGGAGTGAGGATGGTCGCGACGTTGCCCAGCCGGGGATCGCCGAGGAGCCCCCGGGCCCGGATCGCCAGCCAGGCGGTCAGCAGCCCCGCGGCGGCGCCGCCCAGGTAGGAGACCAGGAAAAGCCGGCTGACGTGAGGGACGGTGAAGTGCTCCTCACCGACTGTGATGCCGACGGCGAGGCCGTAGAGGACCAGCGCCGTGCCGTCGTTGATCAGGCTCTCGGCACGCAGCAGCGTCACGTTCCGCCGCGGCAGCGCCCTCGCGAGCACCCCGACCGCGGTGGCGTCCGTCGGGGCGACGGCCGCGCCCAGGACCCAGGCCGGTCCCCAGCCCAGCCCCAGACCGTGCGCGACCGCGGCGACCGCCCCGGCCGTTCCGATCACCAGTGCGGTGCTCAGCAACACGATGCCGCGCAGATCCCGTCGGATCTCGCGCAGCGAGGTGGTCACGCTCTCCCAGTACAGCAGTGCCGGCAGAAAGAGCAGCAGGACGGCCTCGGGCGGCAGTTGGACCTCCCGCAGGGCGGGGACGAATCCCAGCAGCGCGCCCATGACGAGCAACAGCACGGGCGGCGCGACCCGCAGGCGGTGTCCGACGCGCTCGCCCAGCAGGATGGCGACGCCCAGGACGACGACGAGTTCGAGACCGATCACGTTGTTTCTCCCGAAGGTGTCAGGAATCGAGGTCGTCGGCGAAGTGATGGAAACCGCGCCGGTCCTGGTGCAGGCTCCACAGTGCGTCGGCGAGCACGGCCGGGGCCTTGCGGTGATGGCCGGGCACGATGGCACCAGGGATGAGCACTGCGCGACGTGGACCTCCGCGTCCGCGAGCGCGTCTCCAGCCCGGCTTCACGCACTAGGGTTCCTTCGCCACCTGCGTCATCGAGCCAGCGTCGACGCGTCGATCACGAAGCGGTACCGCACGTCCGAGGCGAGGACTCGCTCGTACGCCTCGTTGATCTTCTCCGCCGGGATGACCTCCACCTCGGAACCCAGTCCGTGTTCGCCGCAGAAGTCGAGCATCTCCTGCGTCTCGCGAATGCCGCCGATCAGCGAACCAGCGAAGGAACGGCCCTGCATGAGCAGCGAGAACACGTTCAGCGAAAGCGGCTCTGCGGGGGCGCCGACGTTGACCAGGGTGCCGTTCACGGCCAGCAGGCCGAGGTAGGCGTCCAGGTCGATCTTGGCACTGACCGTGTTGACGATCAGGTCGAAGGTGCCCGCCAACTGCTCGAACGTCGCGGGGTCGCTGGTGGCGTGGTAGTGGTCGGCGCCCAGGCGCAGGCCGTCGTCCCTCTTCTTCAGCGACTGCGACAGGACGGTGACCTCGGCACCCATCGCGTGGGCGATCTTGACGGCCATGTGCCCGAGGCCGCCCAAGCCCACGACCGCGACCTTCTTGCCGGGGCCGGCGCCGAAGCGGTGCAGAGGCGAGAAGGTGGTGACGCCGGCGCACAGCAGCGGCGCGGCCTCGTCCAGGGCGATGCCCTCGGGGATACGGACCACGAAGTCGTCGTTGACGACGACGTGCGTGGAGTAGCCGCCCTGAGTGAGGGTCCCGTCCTCGTCGATGGCGCCGTAGGTGAGGGTGTGCCCCTTCAGGCAGTACTGTTCCTCGCCCTTCCGGCACGGCTCGCACTCGCGGCAGGAGTTGACCATGCATCCGACACCCACCGGTCACCGGCGGCGTACTCGGTGACCTCGGAGCCGACCTCGGTGACGATCCCGGAGATCTCGTGGCCGGGGACGACCGGGTAGGTGGACGGGCCCCAGTCGCTGCGGGCGTAGTGGATGTCGGAGTGACAGATGCCGGCGTACTTGATCTCTATGAGTACGTCGTGCGGGCCGACGTCACGGCGCTCGACGGTCGTGGGGGTGAGCGGTTCGGTCGCGGACGTGGCGGCGTACGCGTTGACGGTGAGCACGTTCTCTCCAGAGGTGGGGGTTGCTTGCTTGCTCGGGCCTGGTTGCCCAGGCCTGTTCTTCAGGACCGAGGCACGAGCCGCATCGTGGTGGAACTCGCCTCGGGGCTTGTGACGGCCTGGATGATGTAGGCCGCGTAGTGGCCGTACTTGGCGCGGTAGGCCGCGTCGACGGCGTCGTTGATCTCGTCGGCGTCGTCGATCTCGAGTTCGCCGTTCGACCGGATCGTCGCGGTGGTCATGGCTGTGTTTCCTTCTCCAAGGCGGTCGCGGAAGCGGATGTGGTGGGTGCGGGCGCGGCCGTCGCCGAGGTGGGGGCGGGCCTGAGCAGAAGGCTGGTCGCGGCAGTCGCCAGCACGAGGGCGGCGGCGCTCAGCAGGCTGGTACGCAGGCCGTGGAAGAAGCTCCCGTGCTGGGCGACCAGGGCACCGAAGACGGCGACAGCGAGGGCGCCACCGACCTGACGGGAGGCGTTGAGGACACCACTGGCGGTTCCGGCCCGTTCGCCCGGGACACGGTCCAGCAACAGCGCCGTCACCGCCGGGACGGCGAGGGAGCCGCCGGCACCGACCGGGATCATCAGCACGACGAGCAGCCAGGTGGGCGCGGTCGCGGGGGCGAGGGCGAGGATCACAAGGCCGAAGGCCATGACGAGCTGACCGGTGATGACCGGCATCCGGGCGCCGAACCTGGCGGCGAACCATGCGGTGGTCGGACTGACGCACGCGGTCAGCAGGGTCATCGGCAGGAACGCCATGCCCGTGGCCAGCGGCGACAGGCCCCGAGTCTGCTGCAGGTAGAGACTGAGCAGGAAGACCATGCCGTAGAAGCCGATGTTGAGGGCGAATCCCACGCTCGACGAGATGAGCATCGTGCGGGCTCGCAGCAGCGGCATCGGCACCATCGGGCTCTTCCCCCGGGCCTGCGCCGCCAGGAAGAGGGCGCCTCCGACCACCGCCACACCGAAGGCGACGATCACCGGGGGCGCGCCGAAGCCGGCCACACCGGCCTCGATGGCCGCGAAGGTCAGGCCTCCCATCGCCGCGACCGCGGCGAGCTGCCCGAGCCAGTCGAACCCGGTGCCCGGCCGGCGAGGCGAGCGGCGCGTCCGGGTCAGCAGGAACAGCGCCAGCAGCCCGACCGGCACGTTCACGAAGAAGATCATCCGCCAGTCGACGAGGCTCAGCACGCCGCCCGCCACCGGGCCGGCCGCGGCGCCCACCGAGCCGCCCATCGCCCAGACGGAGATCGCCCGGGCGCGGCGGGTCCGGTCCGGGTACGCCTCCCGGATCAGGGCCAGCGAGGCGGGCACGATCACTGCGGCGCCCATGCCCTGCACCAGTCGTGCGAGGACGAGGACGGCCAGGTTCGGTGCGAAGCCGCAGGCGGCCGAGGCGGCGACGAAGACCACCAGGCCCGCCCCGAACGCCTGGCGGGCGCCGACCCGGTCGGTGATGGACCCGGCGGACAGCAGCAGCGCGGCGAACATCAGGGTGTAGCCGTCCACCACCCACTGGAGTCCCGTCATCCCGGCCGCGAAGGCGTCGCCGATCTCGGGCAGAGCGACGTTGACGATCAGGGTGTCCAGCGTCATCACGAAGAAGCCCAGTACCGCGGCCGCCAGCGCCGGGCCGGCCCCCTTGGGCACGGCCTCGGCGCCGGATCGCTTGGGCACGGCCTCGGCGCCGGATCGCTTGGGCACGGCCTCGGCGCCGGATCGCTGGGCGGAGGCAAGGGACGGTGACACTGAGGGCTCCTCTGCGGTGTCCGTGAAAGGGGTCGGGGTGCTTCGAACACGTGCGCCGCGGCTGTGCCGCCGTGCCGCGCTGCCACCCGGAGTACAGCCTGCGTGCGCGGCGCGAGAGGTGGCAGGCCGCGTTGTGCCGGGGAGCGCCGTTCGGGGGTGTGACAGGGCCCCCCACGCGGCTCCCGCCCTGCTCATGGCCTCATCAGCACCCAGCTGCCACACTGAGCTCATGGCACGTGAGCGGCAGAACGGCACCGGCGGCACCGAACTCGGCACCTTCCTGCGGGCCCGCCGCGTCAAGGTCACTCCGGAAGAGGCCGGGCTGCCGACGGGTCCCGGGCTACGCCGCACTCCCGGGTTGCGCCGCGAGGAGCTGGCCACCCTCGCCGGGGTCAGCGTCGACTACTACGTTCGACTGGAGCGCGGTAAGGAGCACAACCCGAGCCCGTCAGTGGTCGATGCCCTCGCCCAAGCCCTGCGTCTGCACCCGGCCGAGCACGAGCATCTGCGCGAGCTGGTCGCCTGTGCCGCGGGCAGCACCCCGGTGGAGCCGGTCACACCGACCAGGACCGTGCCACCCGGAACCGTGCTGCTGCTGGAGAGCCTGCGCCCCTTCCCGGCGTACGTGATCAGCCGGACCATGGACATCCTCGCGTGCAACGCGAGCGGCCTGAGGCTGTTCCCCGGAATGGAGGACTGGCCGGAGACGAAGCGCAACGTGGTGCGCTACGTCTTCCTCCACCCCGCGGCCCAGACTCTGTTCGACGACTGGGACGAGCAGATCCGCGCGGTCGTCGGACGTATGCGCGCCCTGGCCGGAATCGAGCCCGAAGCGCCCGACCTGGTCGAGCTGGTCGACGAACTGCTGAAGAAGAGCCCGGAGTTCGCCTCGCTGTGGGACGGCTACGACCTGCGGTGGCACACCCACGGCAGCAAGACCTTCCACCACCCCGAGGTCGGCGACCTCACCCCCGGCTACCAGTCCATGCAGCTGGAGGGCTCCCCGGGCCATCGGTTCGTCGCCTACTACGCCGAACCCGGCACCCCCGACCACGACAAGCTCGTCCTCCTCGACATGTCGGGCGCCGACCAGACGATCGAACGCACCGCGGAGGGGTGACCAGGAGCCGGCCGGTCCCACGCCGTGTGGGCGCTGTGCGGCGTTCTGTGCGAGCCGGGCGTCAGCGCCCGCCACTACCGACCGCGTCGAGCAGGGCCGCACGCATGCGTCGTCCGTCCCGGTCCTGGCGCGCATCGCGCAGGCACTGCGACTGGGCGGAGAACAGCGCGCGCATCTCTTCGAGCTCGCCGGCACGGCAGACATGCCCGGCACACCGTCGCACGACGCGCTCCGGTTGCTCGGCTTGTGGAGCGCGGAGGACGGTGAGCCGCCCACGCCGGGCACCGCACGGTGAGGTGGCTCCACGCGTCCCGATTCCTGCGCGGCGCGGCCCGGATGTCAGGCCGACGGCGCGGACGGGGCATCCGCCGAACCGTCGTGCCGCGCGGCGGCGGTGGAGGGCTCCTGGCCGAGCATGTCCAGCAGTGCCACGGCATCGTGCTCGGGGGTGGCGGGCTCGGCGTGGTAGGCGACCATCCGGTGGCCCGGAGTGCCTTCCAGGAGCAGGGACTGGTATCCGAGGACGAGCTCACCGACCTCGGGGTGGTGGAAGGTCTTGCGGCCCTGCGCGCGAGCCCTGACGTCGTACCGCTCCCACATGCGCGCGAAGTCCGGGCTCTTCAGCAGCAGTTCGCCTACGAGCTGGGTCAGGTCGGGAGCGTCCGGGTCTGTACCGGCCAGGGCGCGCAGGCGCGCGACGCAGCCGCGGACCTGGATGGTCCAGTCCTCGCCGAACAGGTCACGGGCGGCGGGGTGCAGGAAGACGTAGCGGGCGATGTTGCGCTGTTTGGCCGGCCATTCCTCGATGCCGGCCAGGAGCCGCAGACCTGCGGGGTTGGCGGCGAGGATGTCGTTGCTGCGGCTGACGACGTAGGCCGGGAGGGGGCGCAGGTTCTCCAGCAGGAGCTTCACACCGGGCCGTACGGTGCGGCTGGGCGCGGCCGGCGGTTCCGGCGCCGAACGTGCGGCGAGGGTCGCGAGGCTGCGCAGGTGCTCGTGCTCCTCCTCCCCCAGCCTCAGGGTGTTGGCCAGCGCGTCCACCACGGACGGGCTGGGTCGGGTCTCCTTGCCCCGCTCCAGCCGGGTGTAGTAGTCGATGCTGATACCGGCCAGGGTGGCCAGTTCCTCGCGGCGCAGCCCGGGTGTGCGCCGCACCCCGGAGCCGGCTGCCAAGCCGACGTCCTCGGGCGTCACCCGGGCCCGGCGGGCACGCAGGAAGCGTCCCAGCTCGGTGCCGCTCTGTTGCTCATTCCTCATACCGTTCAGTCTGCGGGCGCCCTGACCTGTGCGGGAGGGCTCTGGGGGGCCCTGTCACACCCCGGAACGTCACTCCCCGGCACAGCGCGGCCTGCCACCTGACGCCGCGGGCCATCAGGCTGGGAGCAGCTGAAGATCAGCCGCGACGGCACGGTCATCGAGGCGCACCACGGCGACACGGTCTACCCCCCCTCCGGGCGAGGAGCACTGGCACGGCGCCGCACCGGACAGCACCCGCTGAACCCCGAACACCCGGAGGCACACGTATGCGCACCACCACGCTCGGCAGCAAGGGACCGGAGGTCGGAGTCGTCGGCCTGGGCTGCATGGGCATGTCGTACGGCTACGACATGGGCACCCGGCGGGACGAGGACACCTCCCTCGCCGTGATCCACCGGGCACTCGATGTGGGGATGACGTTCCTCGACACCGCGGACGTTTACGGGCCCCGCACCAACGAGGAGCTGGTCGGCCGCGCCCTGGCCGGCGGCCGTCGCGAGCGTGCGGTACTGGCCACCAAGGTCGGCATGGTCCACCAGGGCTCGGTCGGCTCGCCCCGTGCGACGCCGAACGGCAGCCCCGATCACAGCCGTCCAGTCGGAGCTGTCGCTGTGGACCCGGGACTGGTCGGAGGAGGTCCTGCACGTCGTGCCCATTCCCGGCACCAAGACCCCGAAGTATCTGTTGGACAACGCCGGTGCGGCTGACATCGTGCTGTCCCCGGCCGACCTCGCCGAGCTGGACGCACTCCCGGCCCCTCAGGGCGGTCGCTACTTCTGAACCCTCGGAACGACGGCTGCTGAAGTGCCGTCGACACACCGCCTCGCCCCCAACTCGCCAGTGGAAAAGGAGAGATCTCATGCGCGCAGCCGTGATGTACGGCGCCGGTGACGTCCGTGTGGAGAACGTCCCCGACCCCAGGATCCAGAACTCGACCGACGCCGTGGTCCGCGTCGTCCGCTCCTGCGTCTGCGGCAGCGATCTGTGGCCGTACGCCCAGATGGAGGCATCGGACCAGGGCAGGCGCATGGGCCACGAGTTCCTCGGCGTGGTCGAGGACATCGGCTCCGCGGTGGCGGGACTCGAGCGCGGCGACCTGGTGGTCGCCCCCTTCGTCTGGTCGGACAACATCTGCGACTTCTGCCACGAGGGCCTGCACACCTCCTGCCGCAACGGCGGGCAGTGGGGCCCGGACGGCGTCGACGGCGGCCAGGGCGAGGCGGTCCGCGTCCCGCAGGCCGACGGCACACTGGTCAAGCTGCCCGTCGCCGAGGACTCCGCGCTGCTGCCCTCCCTGCTCACCCTGTCCGACGTGTACTGCACCGGCCACCACGGCGTGGTCACCTCACGGGTCAGCCCCGGCAAGTCCGTCACGGTGATCGGTGACGGCGCGGTCGGCCTGTGCGCCGTCATGGCAGCGAAGCGGCTCGGGGCGGAGCAGATCATCCTCATGGGCCGGCACCAGGACCGTACCGACCTCGGCCGCGCGTTCGGTGCCACCGACGTCGTCGCCGAACGCGGTGAGGAAGGCGTCGAGCGCGTGCGGGAACTGACCGGCGGTGACGGCATCCACGCGGTCGTCGAGGCCGTCGGCGCCGAGCAGACCATGGACACGGCGCTCGGGATCGTCCGCCACGGTGGCGTCGTCAGCCGCCTCGGTGTCGCCCAGTACGCCTCCGTCCCGCTGGGCTTCGACGCGATGATGGGCAACATCACCGTCACCGGCGGAGCCGCCCCCGCCCGCGCCTACATCGAGGAACTCCTCCCCGACATCCTCGACGGCACGCTCGAACCGGGCCGGGTCTTCACCCACACCGTCGGCACGGACGGCATCCCGGACGGCTACCGCGCCATGGCCGACCGCACCGCGCTGAAGGTCCTCATCCAGCCCTGACCCACCCCCGCACACCCGAGGAACCCCACATGAGCACAACCCCCTTGCTGAAGCTCAACAACGGCGTCGAGATGCCCGCCCTCGGCCTGGGCGTCTACCAGAGCACCCCCGAGGAGACCGTCCCGGCGGTGGAGACCGCGCTGCGCGACGGCTACCGCCTCATCGACACCGCCGCGGCCTACCGCAACGAGAAGGAGGTCGGCGAGGGCATCCGCCGCTCCGGTCTCGACCGCGGCGAACTCTTCGTCACCACCAAGCTGTGGCTGAGCGACTACGGCTACGACTCCGCCCAGCGCGCCTTCGACACCAGCGTCGCGAACCTCGGCCTCGACCAGCTCGACCTGTATCTGCTGCACCAGCCGGCCGCCCTCGACACCGAGGAGTGGGTGGGTGCCTACAAGGCCGCCGAGAAGCTGCTGGCCGACGGCCGGGTCCGGGCGATCGGCGTCTCGAACCACACCCCCGGGCAACTGCGCGCCCTGCTGGACCGGGCCGATGTCGTCCCGGGGGTCAACCAGGTCGAACTGCACCCCT
Source organism: Streptomyces sp. NPDC050546 (assembly GCF_044457425.1). NCBI lineage: Bacteria > Bacillati > Actinomycetota > Actinomycetes > Kitasatosporales > Streptomycetaceae > Streptomyces > Streptomyces sp. NPDC050546. Next base: position 198,639 of record NZ_JBITGX010000015.1, on the reverse strand, counting down.
ACTTCATCCAGCGCGAACTCCGCGAAGCGCACGACGAGCTGGGCATCATCACCCAGTCCTGGTCCCCGATCGGCGGCATCACCCGCTACTGGCCGCATGCCCCGAACGGCGGCAGGAGTGCGCTGGAGGAGCCGGCCGTCACCGAACTCGCCGCGAAGTACGGCAAGACGCCCGCCCAGGTCGTCCTGCGCTGGCACATCGAGCACGGCGTGTGCGCGATCCCCAAGTCGGTCAGGCCCCACCGCATCGAGGAGAACTTCGACGTCTTCGGCTTCTCCCTGACCCCCGGCGAGGTCGCCACCATCGACGCCCTCGACACCGGACTGCGCAGCGGGCCCGATCCGGAGACCGTCCGACTGGACTCGTTCGGCCGCCGCTGAACAACCGGGGGTGCCACAGCGTCCCCCGACATCCCCCGACAGTCGCAGATTCGCGGATACACGAGTGGGAGCAATGAACCAGAGCCCGAACGAAGCAGTCGTCATCGGTTCCGGCAGCATCGGCCTCGCGATCGCCCGCCACATCGGCGCCGGCCGCACCGTGCTGCTCGCCGACCACAGCGAACAAGCGGCCGCTGCCGCCGCCGAACGGCTGCGCGGCGAGGGGTACGACGTGACGACCCGGATCACCGACGTCTCCGACCGCGACGCCGTCGAGTCGCTGGCCGACGCGGCAGCGGAGCTGGGCCCGGTGACTCAGGTGGTACACACCGCCGGCGTTTCTCCCACCCAGGCGAGCATCGAGCGGATCCTGCACGTCGACCTCGTGGGGACCGCGCTGGTCCTGGACGCCTTCGCCCGCGTCATCGCTCCCGGCGGCGCCGGCGTGGTGATCGCCAGCATGGCCGGTCACCGGGAGAGCCCCTACGCCCCGGAGACCGAGCACGCGCTGGCCACCACCGAGACCTCGCAGCTGCTCGAACTCCCCTTCCTCCAGCCCGACTCGGTTGGCTCCACCGTCCACGCCTACGCACTGTCCAAGCGCGCCAACTCGCTGCGGGTGCAGACCGCCGCCGCGGCGTGGGGCAAGCGCGGTGGCCGCGTCAACGCCCTGAGCCCGGGTGTCATCATCACGCCCCTGGCCCAGGACGAGTTGTCCGGGCCGCGCCGGGAGTGGTTCGAGCAGGTGCGCAAGGTGTCGGCGGCGGGCCGCTTCGGCACACCCGACGAGGTCGCCGCCGCGGCCGCGTTCCTCCTCGGCCGCCAGGCCGGCTTCATCACGGGCGCCGACCTGCTGATGGACGGGGGAGTCACCGCGGCCCTGCGCACCGGGGAACTGACCGTCACCTGACCGGCCTCCAACCGGACTCACGCCGCACAATTGATGGAGGAATCGATGACACCCACACCCATGAACGTCCTGGTGGTCGGCGCGACGGGCAGTATCGGACGGCTCGTCGTGGCCGAGTCGATCGCCGGCGGTCACGCCACCCGCGCCTTGGTCCGCGACGCCGCCAAGGCGAGACGGCAACTGCCCGACGAGGCCGAACCGGTCGTCGCGGACGTCACCCGGCCCGAATCGCTCCACATGGCCGTGGCCGGTGTCGACGCCATCGTGCTGACCCTCGGATCCTTCGGCGGTGCCCGGTCCTCGCCCGAGAGGGTCGACTACGCCGGGGTCCGCAACGTACTGGCGGCACTGGACGGGCAGACACCTCGCATCGCCCTGATGACCTCCATCGGCGTCACCGGCCGCGGCAGCGCGTACGACCACCTGCTCGACTGGAAGCGCCGATCGGAGCGCGTCGTCCGCGCCAGTGGGCTGCCTTACACGATCGTGCGGCCGGGCTGGTTCGACATGAACGGGCCCGACGAGCACCGCCTGGTCTTCCTCCAGGGCGACAGGAGGCGCTCCAGCAGCCCCGCAGACGGCGTCATCGCCCGCGCCCAGATCGCCCAGGTGCTGGTCCATGCCCTCACGACTCCGGAGGCCGCCGGCCGGACCTTCGAACTGGTCGCGGAGCACGGCGCCGCCCCGAGCGATCTGGGCCCGCTGTTCGCCGCGCTGGACCAGGACAGGCCCGGGGCGCTGGACGCGGCCCGCGACGAGGCCAACATGCCACTCGACCGGGAACCGCAGCGGGTGCGGGACGACCTCGAAGCCGTCCGGGCGCTCGGTCGCACCTGACGGTCCCCACGCATGTCTCCCACGACGACCGGCGCCGATGCCGAGACACCCTGAGCCGGGTCGGAAAGCGTGAGAGACCGACCCCCCTCCGCTGAGTCGACTTCGACGATCCTGCTGACACAGATATTGACGTGTCTCACGTCACACGGCTAATGTCCCCGCGACCTGCTCGATTGAATCGATTCAAAAGACGGAGAGGCCATGCTCCTCAGACGACCCGTCATGCTCGGCCTCCTCAGAGGCTTCGTCGTGCTTGCGGTGCTCGGCAGCGCGTCCGTCCTGCCGACCCCCCAGTCGCCGGCGGTGTCCGCTGCGGGCGGGCCTCTCGCCGTACGAGGGCTGAGCACGAACGGCCGGACGAACCCCGTGGGCATCGGCGGCGAAGCCCCGGTGTTCGGCTGGCAGTTGGCCTCGCCCCGCCGGGCGACGACCCAGCAGGCCTATGAGATCCAGGTCGGACGCAGACCAGGTGCCGCCGACGTGTGGTCGTCAGGCAAGGTGCGGTCCGACCGCCAGGTCGACATCGAGTACGGCGGTCAGGATCTGAAGTCGGCCACCCGCTACTACTGGCGCGTCCGGGCCTGGGACGACAGGGGAGCCGTGAGCAGGTGGAGTACGAGCGCGTACTTCGAGACCGGCCTGCTGAACGCCGGCGACTGGGACGGCGCCCAGTGGATCACGCGCGCCGAGGCCCCGAGTGAGCTGGACAAGTGGACCGACTACGCCGCGACGGTCCGGTTCAAGCTCGACAGCGCCGCCTTCGGCATGCTCCTGCGTGCTGCCGACGCGAGCAACGGCTACATGTGGCAGTTCAGCGTCACCGGCGCGAGCCCGACGCTGAGACTGCACAAGCAGGTCAAGGGAACGTACAGCGTGGTCCAGGAAGTGGATCTCGCACCCCACGGCTTCACCAAGGCCTCCCTCCTCGCCGACCGGCACACCGTGCGCTACGACGTGGCGGGCGACATGATCAGGACGACCCTCGACGGCAAGGTCGTCAGCACCTTCAGGGACTCCACGTTCACGAAGGGCTTCATCGGTTTCCGCACCCACGCCTGCTGCGGCGAACGCGGAACGGTCTACGACGCCGTCGTGACCGGAGCCGACGGCAGTACTCTGCTCGACACCGACTTCGCCTCGGGCCGGAACCCCTTCTCCGGCGGTGACATCGCCGACTCCGCCCTCGCCGTCTCGGGCACCACGGACGCCCTGTACGGGCCCGACGTGCGGCCGATGCCACTGCTCCGCAAGGACTTCGGGACCGAGCCCGGCAAGAAGGTCGCCTCCGCACGGGTCTACGCCTCCGCGCTCGGCGTCTACGAGCTGGAGATCAACGGCAGGCCGGTCGGCGACCAGGTGCTCGCCCCCGGCTGGACCGACTACCACCAGCGCATCCAGTCCCAGACCTACGACGTGACGAAGCTGCTCAGGAGCGGCGACAACGCGATCGGCGCATCCCTGGCGAACGGCTGGTGGGCCGGCAAGGTCGGGATCGGCTGGAGCCGCCAGTACGGCAACGCCCCGGCGCTCGTGGCGAAGATGCGCGTCACCTACACCGACGGATCCGTGCAGTGGATCGCCACGGACGGTTCGTGGAAGGCGGCTGAGGGGCCCTACGTGAAGGCCGACCTGCAGGACGGCGAGACGTACGACGCCCGTCTGAAGCCGTCGGGCTGGAGCCGCGCCGGGTTCGATGACGCCCGCTGGGAACCGGCCGCGCGGGTGGAGTCGCGCACCGCCCGCCTGGTCCCGCAGAGCGACGAGCCGGTGCGCGAGACCCAGGTGCTCAAGGCCCGGAAGATGACCGAGCCCACCGCCGGAACCTACGTGTACGACCTCGGCCAGAACATGGTCGGCGTGTCCCGGCTGACCCTGACCGGCTCCCCCGGCCGGACCGCCAGGATCCGCTACGCCGAGGTGCTCAACAAGGACGGCACCCTCTACACCGACAACTTCCGCAGCGCCAAGGTCACCGACCGCTACGTCTTCGCCGACTCCGGAACGGTCACCTACGAACCCACCTTCACCCAGCACGGGTTCCGCTACATCGAGATCACCGGCGTGGACTCACCTCCCGCGCTCACCGACGTCGAGGGCGTCGTCTGGGGCTCGGACCTCCCGTCCACCGGCACCCTGAAGACCTCCGACAGCATGCTCGACCAGCTCGTCAGCAACATCTCCTGGAGCCAGCGCGGCAACTTCCTCTCCATCCCCACCGACACCCCGGCCCGCGACGAGCGCATGGGCTGGACCGGCGACATCAGCCTGTTCGCGCCCACGGCCAACTACCTCGTGGACACCCGGGCGTTCCTCTCCCACTGGATGGCGGACGTGCGCGCCTCCCAGCACGCCAACGGCGACCTCCCGGCGGTCGTACCGACCCCCCAGGGCCAGTTCGCCGAGAGCGGCGTCGGCTGGTCCGACGTGATGATCACCGTGCCGTACCACGTGTGGCGCTCCTACGGCGACACCCGCATCCTGCGCGACAACTACCCCGCCATGCGGAAGTTCTTCCAGTTCGTGCGCGAGAGTGCCGGAGCGGACCTCCTGGAGCCCGGCCGCACGACGTTCTTCACCAACGACTGGCTGCATCTGGACGACCCCACCGAGCAGGGCGTCCTGGGCACCGCCTACTACGCCGAGAACGCCCGCATGATGGCGGAGGTGGCCGACGCCCTGGGCGACGAGTCTGCGGCGTCCGACTATCACCAGCTCTCCGCCGATATCCGCCACGCCTTCACCGAGGCCTACGTCGCGGCTGACGGCACCGTGAAGGGCAACTCCCAGACCGGATACGCGATGGCCCTCGGCATGGACCTCGTCGCGGACCCGGCACTCGTCGGCAAGGTGGGCGAGAAGTTCGTGGCCAAGCTGGCCCTGACCGACCACCACCTGCGGACCGGCTTCATCGGAACGCCGCTGCTGCTGCCCGCGCTGAGCAGGATCGGCCGGGACGACCTCGCGTACAAGATGCTGCTCCACCAGGACTACCCGTCCTGGGGCTACGAGATCGCCAAAGGCGGCACCACCATGTGGGAGCGCTGGAACTCGATCATGCCCGACGGCGAATTCGGCCCCGTCGACATGAACTCCTTCAACCACTACGCCTACGGCGCCGTGGGCGACTGGATGTTCCAGAACATCGGCGGCCTCTCCCCCATCGAGCCCGGGTACAAGCGCTCCCGGATCGCGCCGGTGCCCGGCGGAAACCTGACCAGGGGTTCCGGAAGCCTCCAGACCGTCCACGGCCCGCTGTCGTCGCGCTGGACCAACCGCAACGGCGCCTTCGACCTGAAGGTGACGGTGCCGGTCAACACGGTCGCGGAGGTCCATGTGCCGGCCGATACCCCCCGGGCGGTGACCGAGGGCAGCCGACCGGCCGACCGGGCCGAGGGAGTCCGCTTCCTCCGTATGGAGAACGGGGCTGCCGTGTTCCGAGTGGGGTCGGGCACCTACGACTTCGGCGTCGAGTCAGGATCCCGCTGAGACTGACCGGGGCAGGTACCCGGCGCACGCGGCTTCGAGGTCCTCCGTCTGCCGGCCGGACCGGCCGGTTCCGTGGCGCACTGCGGCGAGCGCGCCCTGCGGCGTTCCCTCCTGGCCACCGCCGAGCTCACCGGTCGGTGCATCGAAGCGTTCGCCGGCGACTCGGCGAGCACCCCGTTCCGACTCGTCGTCGGCGCCCGCCGGGGCCCTCGCCGGCATCGCCGCCGTCCGCGCCCGCTGGCAGCACGCCACCGGAACGATCGCCACCCCACGACCGCAACCCCCGGCGACCGCGTCGGGTTCGGCGCGATCCCCGGGCATCGTCGAGCGTGGTGTGGTCGGGCCGTCCCCCTGGCCCGCCCCTCAACGACCGAGTCAGCAGTACGACTCCGTACAGCGCGGCAGCCTCTGATCAGAGACCGGTGATCGGAGCCGTGCTTTCATCGGAGTGACTCGTTCATCCCTGCGTTGCCGTCGGGTCCATCCACATGACCTCCCAGGTGTGCCCGTCGAGGTCGTCAAAGGCACGGCCGTACATGAAGCCGTGATCCTGAGGCTCACCGGTCGGTGAGCCTCCCGCGGCAATCGCCTTGTCGACCAGTTCGTCGACCTCCTCACGGCTGGGGGCGCTCAGTGCGAGGAGCACCTCGCTCGACGTCTTCGAATCCACGATCTGCTTCTTCGTGAACTCGGCGTACTTCTGGTGCGTGTGCAGCATGACGTTGATGGTGTCGCTGAGAGGAATGGCGGCCGTCGTGTCGTCGCTGAACCGGTCGTCGGCGTTGAACCCCAGCGCGGTGAAGAACTTCTTCGATGCGTCGAGGTCATGAGCGGCGAGGTTCACGAAGATCATCTGCTGGTGCACGGAGTTGTGCCCTTCCTTTGGAAGCGTTGCTGAGTGAACGGGGCAGTGCGCTGCTTGAATTCGCGAGACCGCCAGGCGGGACTCGTCCGATGACGGTGCCGCCGGGGCTGTTGCGCAGACTTATGTTCGTACCTTGAAATCGGTGTGCCCGTCGCCGATCTGACAGGCCGCGGCCGCTCTTGCCAGAGACACGGAGTTCTCCACCTCCGCCGCATGAGCGGACTGGACGCCCAGTACGGTCACCATGGCCAAGAGGGGCATGCAATCCTCCTTCGTGTTCGGTGCGACGATCGGCGGGCGAGGCTGCTGGTCAGAGGTAGGGCACGCGCCACGCGCACCGCCTACGGTCCCTGGAGCCTAGGAACCGAGACTTTGTCTCAGGCGTCGATTCGATCAGGTTCGAATACCGACCTGCGACGTGACCGCGCAACGGAGTTATGCGGAGGAGGGGGGATCCGTGATCGACCTGCACATGCCCGCCCAGCGGCTGGCCGGTCTGCGCTGGGCCATTTCACCTGTGGGGGAGCTGGCCGCCGCCCTGGTCGCCGCCTCCGAGGCGCCGAAGGCATCGCGCAGGCACCGTCATATCCGGGCGCTGCTGTCTTCAGGTCATCTGCCGACCCTCGCGGCCATCGCGCGCGGATACACCACCTACTTGCCGGAACTCCTCACTCCGGCACCCGGTACCTTCCTGCCGGCTGTCGAGGACCAGTTACATGCGGTAGCCACGACGCCGGCGGGCACGGTAGGTACCCAGTTCACCGCCTTCCTCACCGGAGGAAAGGCACGCAGCAGCCGCTGCCCATGGTTGCGGGACGGGCAGCTCGCACCCGTTGACGAACAGGTGCGGCCCCACATCGAGGTCGGCGAAGGCAAACTCAGGGAGCGGCTCGCGTGCGAGCTGCACTGGCTGTGGTCGAAGGCGATCGCGCCGCACTGGTCGCAGATCACCGCGGGCTTCGAGGGATTCGTCGAACGACACGGCGCGGTGGCGGCTCGTGAAGGGCTGGGCAGCGCCCTCGCGGCCCTGCACTCCTCCCTGCTCTGGCAGGAAGGTGCCCTGAGAGTCACGTCCGACTTCGACGGGGAGGTAGGCGGCGAGCACCCTGTCACGCTCATCCCCAGCCTCTTCCTGGACCGGGTGGGCCTGCACGCACCTCTTCGTCCCGGAGAAGCCCAACTCGCGATCCCGGTCGCCGCCTCAGACCACATCGTCCCGCATGTCGCCCCGGTGCTCGGCGCTACTCGGCTGGCGATCCTGCACAGTCTGGCCGAACCGCGTACCACCACGGCGTTGGCCACGCTGCACCACCTCGCACCGGCAACGGTCTCCTTCCACCTCTCGCGTCTCCTGGCCGCCGACCTCGTCCAACGCAAACGCGACGGTCGGCAGGTCCACTACCGCCACACCGCTCGGGCTCGAACCATCCTGCGCCCCGCCCCGCCGGCCCACCCATCTTCCGATCTGCCGAACTCATGAGCGGCATGACGGGGATTCTGGACGACAGAGGCAGGCGGGCGCTCACGGCCGAGGGGCCGGAAGAAGCAGGGGTGCCGCGAGTAGGCGCCCATAGACCACCCAAGGCTGCATACAGCCCATAGTGCGAGGTGTTCAGACGATGTTTCCGGTCAGGCGTAAGTCGTCGCCTGGCGCCCGCTCGCGGCGAATGTCTTCCAGAGCTGCATGATCAGCCGTACCAGGGCGGCTTCGATCAGGGCGACTGCCACCTGGGTCAGGATCGTGGTGAAGATGTGCGGCACGGTGAGCCGCCTTTCGTGAGCTGTGTGCATGATGCTGGAACGGTTCCTTTGTCCGGTCCGATGTCATCCGAGAGGCTGCACACGAGTGTCCTGCGGGTGAACTTTCACCGGCGCGCCGACCGCGCGCCGCACCACGGCGGGCACCAGGACCGACCCCGCCGCCGAAGCCAGCGCGATCGTCCAGCCCGCGGGGCCCAGGGGCCGGTTGCCGAAGAAGTGGCTGAGGCCGGGAACGGTCACCACTACGCCGAGCACCACCAGGGACCCCGCAGCGGCCCAGAAGACCACCGGATCGCGGCCCGCGTCCTGCAGCGTCTGGAGCAGCTGGGAGGACACCACGGCGACCAGGGCGACGGTGTCGGCGTGCCCCCGGGTGCCGGTCGCCCGGGCCAGGACCCAGGCGACGGTGGCGGCGGCCGCGGTGACGGTGGCGCGCAGCTGGAGGTGGCGGGTCAGGGCCTTGCCGAGCGACGCTTCGGGGCCCTCCGCGAGCAGCCGGTCGGCGTGGTCGGCGGGTGGCCGTGCGGCGATGGCCATGGCGGGCAGCATGTCGGTGAGCAGATTGACCAGCAGCAGCTGGCGTGCGTTGAGCGCACTGCGTCCGGTGAGCAGGGTGGTCGCCAGGACGAAGGCGATTTCGCCCAGGTTGCCGCCCAGCAGGATGCCCAGCGCCTTGCGGACCGAGGCCCACATGGCCCGGCCCTCGACGAAGGCGTCGACGATGGTCTCGATGCGGTCGTCGGTGACGACTACGTCGGCGGCGGTGCGGGCCGCGGGGGTCGCCCGGGAGCCGAGGGCGATGCCGACGTCGGCGATGCGGATGGCGGGCGCGTCGTTGGCGCCGTCGCCGGTGACGGCGACGATGCGCCCGGCCGCGCGCAGGGCGGTGACGATCCGGACCTTGTGCGCCGGAGTGACCCGGGCGAACACCGTGATGTCCGGCAGTGTCCGGGCGAGCGCGGCACCGTCCAAGGCGTCCAGTTCCGCGCCGGTCATCAGCCGCGGCTCCTGCTCGGGCAGCAGCTCCCGAGCGATGGAGGCGGCGGTGCTGGGATGGTCCCCGGTGAGCATGACGATGCGCACCCCGGCCCGGGACAGCCGTTTCACGCTCTCCGCGGCGGTGGGCCGGACGGGGTCCGCCAGGCCGACCAGCCCCAGCAGGCACAGCCGTTCCACGTCACCGTCGTCGAGGGACGCCTCGGCATCGGTGGCGCCCGGAGAGGCGTGAGTCTCGCCGGGGCCCGTGCCGTCGCGTTCGGCCACCGCCAGCACGCGCAGACCGCGCCGGGCGTGCCAGTCGATGTCACGGTCGATCGCCTCCCGCAGTTCCTCCGTGAAGGGCGCGGTGTCGTCGTTCTGCCGGACTCGAACGCAGCGGGCCAGGACGACCTCCGGAGCCCCCTTGACGACCAGCCGGCGGCGTCCGTCGATCCGGCCGAGGACCGCGTGGTAGCCGCGCCCTGGTTCGAACGGCACCTCGGTCAGACGTTCCCAGCCGTCCGCCGCCTCCGGTACGACGCCGGCCTTCTCGGCTCCGGCGGCGATGGCCCGGTCGGTGGGGTGGGTCAGGGCGGCGGCCGGGCCGGACGGTACGGCCAGGGCCGCCGTGGCGACGACCCGGCGCAGCCGCGGGGTGAGCTGGTCGAGCGATCGGCGCTCGAGGCCGTCGGACACCTGTTGCAGGCTGATCCGGCCCTCGGTGAGCGTGCCCGTCTTGTCGAAGCACAGCACGTCGGTGCGGCCCAGCGCCTCGATGGTGGAGGCGCTGCGGACCAGGGTGTCGCGAGTCGACAGCCGACGGGCGGCTGCCAGCTCCGCGACCGTGGCGATGAACGGCAGCCCCTCGGGCACGGCCGCGACACACAGGCTGACCGCGGCCCCCAGGGCGGCGCCCAGCGGCCGCCGGCGCAGCAGGTCGACGGCGAACAGGACGACACCCGCGGCCACGGACAACGGCAGAAACCACCGGCCCAGAGCCTTCAACCGCCGTTCCACGCCGCTCTCCGGCGGCCCGCCCTCCGGGGCCGCCTCGGCCGCGCTGCCGGCCTCGGTGGCCGTCCCCGTGGCGACGACCACGGCCAGCGCCTCGCCGGCCGCCACCGTGGTGCCCTGGTAGAGCATGGAGGTCCGGTCCGCGACCGTTCGGGCCGCCGTCGGCGCGGCGCTCTTCACGACCGGCAGCGACTCACCGGTCAGGCTGGACTCGTCCGCCTCCAGGCCCTGCGCCCGCACCACCCGGCAGTCGGCCGGAACCGCGTCCCCGGCCCGCAGTTCGATCACATCGCCGCGCACCAGGTGCTCGCCGGCCGACCAGGTCGCCTCCTCCCGTTCGGGCCGGCGTACCCGCACCCGCGCGGAGGTGGCCTCGACCAGCCGTTCCGCCTCCTGGTCGGCCTTCTGTTGCTGGACGCCGCCGACGAGCGCGTCCACGCCGAGCACCCCGCCGATCAGCACGGCGTCCAGCACGGAGCCGAGCGCCGCCGAGACGCCGCCGCCGACCGCGAGGATGGGGGTGAGCGGATTGGCCAGCTCCTCCGCGACACGGCCGACCAGGGGGAGGGCCCCCTCGCGCCGGTCATGGCGCGCGAGTTGCCGGCGCCGAACGGACTCGGACTCCTCCAGCCCCCTGGAGGACGTCCCCAGCCGGGCCATCACCTGACGTACCGTCATGGCGTGCCAGGGCGTCCGCTCGGCGGCGGCCGGGACCGGACGTCCGTGCAACCGCCACCCGGCCCAGAAACCTGCCGCGATCCCGGCGATGGTCACGGCGTCGGTCACCAGGCGGGCCCGCGCCCAGGCCCGCGGGCGGGGCACCAGCAGCGCCAGGGCCGATCCCGCCGCAGCGCCGCCGGCCTCCAGCCGGGAGCACAGCCGGCTGATCCGCCGGGCCTCAGGCAGTGCGGTCAGCAGCAGGTGGACGACATCGGGCGGGGCGGTGACATCGGCGTCCCACGGCATGTGCCTGGGAGTGGAGACCACTCCGATGCCCAGATCCGCGCGGTCCAGGGCGCGCCTCGTCCGCGCCGAGACGACCGCGACTCCATGCCCCTGCGTCTGGAGCGAGCGGACCAGGGCGGCCGTGCGCCGATGCCCGGTGGGCGTCGCCTCGGCAAGCCCGAACCGGCGGTGCAGCCCAGGCGGGCCGCCCACGAGCAGCACCTGGCCGCACTCCTGCGCCGCGCGCACCAAGTGGCGGGCGAGCGGGTGCAGTTGCGGCACCAGGGAAGCCACAGCCACCGGCCTGCCCTCCCGCAACACGAGGACCACCTGCGCACCCTCCTCGCCCCACTGCCGCGCCACCGCGGCCGTTTCCGCGGGTACGACGGCGCGGCCTGCGGATCTCTCCGAGGAGCCGTCGCGGGTGGCGGCCGGCTCGGTGTCCGCGACGCTGAACGGCCGCAGTTCCCAGCCTCCCTGCCGCCGCGTGCGGGGCGGGTCTTCGCCGCGCCCGGTCCGCCACGTGGCCGGTCCCCCCGGCTCGATCAACTCGTGGATCCTCGCGTGCAGTTCGTCTTCGTCCGGGCCGTCCTCCGGAAGACCCTCAAAGCCTTCCGGGCCGCCTCCGTCCGGCCCGGGTGTGCCGGGCGGCGTCAGGCGCGCCACGCCCTCGACCGTCCAGCCGCCGTCGGCGAGCACCCGGGCGTCGAGGACCACACTGTCGATCCGGTCCAGACGGCGCAGCGCGTCCGGACGCAGTACCAACGCCCCGCGGTCGGAGACGGCCCGGGCGGCCGACGACGAGAACGACTCCCGGCCGAGCCGAGGGCCGCGCGGTGTCCCCGCGATCAGCAGTGCCAGCCCCCGGTCATGGCTGAGCGCGCCGACCGCCGCCAGCCCGTACGCCGCGAGGGACGCCGGAGCCGCCACCTTGGCGTACCGGTCGCCCGGCCCCGGCGGCAGCGGGGCGGGCCGCTCGTACCCGGGCAGCGCGTCGTGACGGTAGGCCCCCTCATGCGCGGCCAGCCGACGCGACCAGTCCCCCCAGGCCCTGCGGCGGGCCTGCACCTCCGCGTACCGGGCCCAGGCCACGACGGCGGCCACCGTCGCGCCCAGCGGCCGGAACGTCAGCGTCGTCACCACCAGGTTCGCCGCGGCGAAGCCACGTTCCGTGGCCGTCTCACCGATACGGCGGGCGATACCCTCGCTGAGCGGCGGCGTGGACTCCACCCACTGAAGCGCCGAGAGCACCACCGGTGGCAGACCGCGAAGCCGCAACGCGTCGCCCGCCGACGCCACCGCCACCCCCATGAGATCCGCGCCGAGCCGGACGGCCGCGCCGATCAGCGGCCCTGCCGCCCCGGGAAAGCCGACCGAGCCGCGGGCCCGGCGGGCATCCTCGGAGCCGCGGGCACTCTCCCCTTCCGGCTCCTCGGCGGCGTCCGCAGCGGCGACGAGACCGGCGACGCGATCCCGGTCGGTCTCCGGCCCGCAGCCGACGTACACGCAGCCCAGGGTGCCGTTCACCTCCGCCCGGGTCACCCCTGGCACCTGGTTCAGCGCGGCCTCCAGCCCGCGCGTCGTGCCCGCACGCCCGGGCCGCCCCAGGTGCCGGACCTCGATCTGCAGGCCCCCGGGGGTCTGCCACAGCCGGGGGGTGCGGGGGCGCAGCAGAGGGCCGACGACGGGCAGCGCCACCGGCACGGCGGTCAGCCGCGCCGCGGCAGTGCGAACGGCGGAGGAGACGGACGACACCGTCGAGGGCAGCAGGGCCGCGGGCAGCGCAGCACCGGAGAGCGCAGAGGAGAGCACTGACCGGATCACGGCGCCTCCACCATCGGCCGACACGGGCGTAAGCGCGCCCCGCAGGACTACACGACTCCCTCAGTATGTGCACGCCCCAGCGCCACCGTCCTGCGCAGCGGCTCTGCCTGCACCCGTGCCACCGGATCTCGCCCTCGTGCCACGCGTCGGTGGGTGTGAGCCCGGTGGCAGTGGCGACGGCCATGGATGCCCGATGTGGTTCAGGGTCGTCCAGGACTTCCCGGGCACCTTTCCGAAGCACGAGTTCGCCGTGCGTGCCCAGGCCAGGGCGCTGCCCCTGGGCACCGGGTCACCTCCAGAGAGAGGCTCCCTCACCGTGCCCGGCCCCGGCGCCGACCGGGCCCTGCTCGCCGAGCACCGCACGATGGCCCCCGTGGGCCGCGTGGACGCCGTGGCCTGCCCGCCCTGGACGGTGTGCGTGTCCTGGACCTGACGTGCGTGCTCGCGGGCCCGTGCGCCACGAAGGTCCTGGCCGACCACGGCGCGGACGTCATCAAGGTCGAGTCGGTCCGCCGCTCGGACCCGACCCGGTTTCGCGCCCGTTCGTGCACCCGGGACGTGCAAGGTACGCAAGGCGGTACTGCGCGAGTGGGGCGTGGGACCAGGCACTTGGGACCGTTGCGCCGAGCGACTGTGACGATCCGCCCGGCTGCTGCGCCGTGCTGCCGCGGTCGGCGTGCTGCCGCGGTCGGCGTGTTCCGTGGGCAGGCGGGCGGCGTGGCAAGGCCGGGGCCCGCCGCTTGCGGCCGCGGCGATGCCCGCCTCCCGCGTGGCTGCGGTGGGGCACCGGCCCCGTCACATCCTTCGGGGAGGACAGGGCCGGTGCGTACCTGGGCCGGGGCGCGACGTTGCAGGCCCAGGTGGTCCTGAGAAATCAGGCAGGGCGGTCCCTAGGCGACATGGGCGAGGTATCGCTCGCAGGCGAGGTCGAACACCTCCGCACCGGGCCGCTGCCAGAGGTCGGAGCTGAAGATCTCCACTTCGGTGAGGCCCCGGTATCCGCTGTCCTCGACCGCTCTGCTCAGCCCGCGCAGGTCGATGCAGCCGTCGCCCGTCATGCCGCGCCCGGTGAGCACTCCTGCGGGCAGCGGGACGGTCCAGTCGCAGACCTGGAACCCGGCGATTCGCTCCCCCAGCAGGGCGAGTTCGTCGTAGAGGTCGGGGTCCCACCAGACGTGGTAGGCGTCGACGAGGACGCCCACCTGCTCGGCCGGGAACCGCTCCGCGAGAAGCCGGGCCTGGCGCAGGGAGGAGATGACGCTGCGGTCGGAGCAGTACATGGGGTGCATCGGCTCGATGGCCAGGACGACACCCAGCTCTCCGGCGAGCGGGGCCAGTTCGGCGATCGCGTCGGCGACCATCTGCCGTGCTCCGGGCAGGTCGCGGCTGCCGGGTGGCAGGCCTCCGCAGACCAGGCAGAGGGTCTGGGCGCCGAGACGTGCGGCCTCGTCGAGTGCCCGGCGGTTGTCTTCGATGCGCTGCCTGCGGGTGGCGGCGTCGGCGGCGGGGAAGAAGCCGCCCCGGCACAGGCTGGTCACCTCCAGGCCGGCGTCCCGCACCTGCTGGGCGACCCGGTCGACGCCGGCTTCCTGGACCGGTTCCCGCCACAGACCCACCCCGCCCAGACCGCGACGTGCCGCCGTGGCGATGAGGTCGGGCAGAGGCCAGTGCTTGGCGGTCTCGGAGTTGAAGGAGAAGCGGCTCAGGTCGCTCATCGGGTGGCTCCGTGCAGATGGAGGAAGGAGTGCATGCGGTCCGCGGCGACTTCGGAGTCCCGCAGCAGTCCGGTTCCGTCGGCCAGCCGGAAGAGCTGCGCGAGGTGGAGGGCCGAACGGCTGGTCCGGGACTGGTTGATCATGGTGAAGTGGTCCTGGTGGCCGTTGAGCCAGGCCAGGAAGACGACGCCGGTCTTGTAGTGGAAGGTGGGCGTCTCGAAGAGGTGGCGGCCGAGGGGGACGGTCGGGTCCATCAAGGCCCGATAGGCGTCCACATCGCCCTTGTCGAGTGCCTGGAGAGCCTGTGACGCCGCGGGCGCGATCGCCGCGAAGACGCCGAGCAGGGCGTCGCTGTGGCCGCTGTCCGCGTCGCCGAGGATGAGCTCGCTGTAGTTGAAGTCGTCGCCGGTGTAGAGCCGTACGCCCGCCGGGAGACGGCGGCGCAGCGCGCGTTCGCGGTCGGCGTCCAGCAGTGACAGCTTGATGCCGTCGATCCGGGGCGCGTGGGCGTTGATGATTGCCAGGACGGTGTCCGTGGCGGCGTCGAGATCCACCGAGCCCCAGTAGCCGCGCAGTTGGGGGTCGAACATGTCGCCGAGCCAGTGGAGTACCACGGGCTGCGAGACCTGGCCGAGGATACGGTCGTAGACGGTGACGTAGTCCTCGGGGGTGCGCGGCGCGGCGGCCAGGGCGCGGCTGGCCATCACCACCGCTGTGGCGCCGGCCTCCTCGGTCACGGCGAGCTGTTCCAGGTAGGCCTCGGTGATGGCGGCGAGGGACGGTTCGGGCGCGGTGAGCTGGTCGGTGCTCACCCCGGCGACGATCCGGCCGCCGACCGAGCGGGCCTCGGCGGCCGAGCGGCGGATGAGTTCGGCGGCGGTGGGCCAGTCGAGGCCCATGCCGCGCTGGGCGGTGTCCATCGCTTCAGCGACGCCGAAGCCCCACCGCCACAGTTCGTGCCGGAAGGCCAGGGTGCGGTCCCAGTCCAGCCCCGTGGTCTCGGCGGGAGAACTGTCCGTGTGCGCCTCGGCGACCACGTGGGCGGCGGCGTAGGCGACGCGGCTGGTCAGGGGGGTGTGGGGCGGTGTGTAGGGGCGGGATGAGTCGCGGGGTGTGTAGGGCTCGAGTCCCCCGCCGGGAACGGGCAGGTAGAGGGTGCGGGTCATCACTGGTTCCTGACGCTGTGCGGGGCGACGGCGAACGACGGGGTGCGCCTCTCCCGGAAGGCCCGGGTTCCTTCGGCGGCGTCCGGGCCGGTGAGGGTGTCGTCGGCGAGAGCGGCGAGAGCGTCGTGGACGGCCGCCATGCCGTCGGTGCGCAGCCGTGCGGTGGTGAACCTCTTGGTGTGGCGGATGGCGTCGCGGCTGCCCTCTGCGATCGTCTCCGCCAGGTCCTGTGCCGCCTTGTCGACGTCCTCGTCGTCGACGACGTCGTGGACCAGGGCGCATCGCAGCGCCGCCGCGGCGTCGAGTTGCCGGGTGGTCAGGGTCAGCAGGCCGCCGTGTTTATGGGCGAGGGTGTACGGGGCGAGGGCGGCGAAGACCGTGGGCCAGACGCCGATCCGGGCCTCGGGCAGCCGGAAGGTCGCGTCGGTGCCGGCGACGGCGAGGTCGCTCACCTGGACGATCTCGGCGCCGCCGCCGATGGCACGGCCGCGCACGGCGGCGATGACCGGTACCTCGCACTCTACGACGGCTCGTATGGCCGGCAGCACCAGGCCGATGAAGTAGTCGCGGGCTTCCTGGGGCGTCGTGAGCCGGAAGAACTCGCCGATGTCGTTGCCCGCGCAGAAGGCGCGGGGTGAGCCATGCAGGACGACGGCGCGGACCTGCGGGTCGGCTCCGGCTTCCCCGAGCCGTGCGGCGAGGCCGGTCCAGCCCGCCGCGTCCATCGCGTGCAGTTTCTCTGGCCGGCCGAAGGTGATGTGGGCGACGGGTCCCTGCCTGCGCAGGTCCATGGCTGTCTCCTGTGGGGCTTATCGGGTACGGGTGGTGAACAGGGCCGGGTCCATGACCCGCGGTTGGCGGACGATGGGGGTGAAGCCCATGTGCGGCAGGACATCGCGGTCGACGGAGATGCCCGGCGCGACCTCGATCAGTTCGACACCTTCCGGTACGAGGCGGAAGACGGCGCGTTCCGTGACGTAGAGGACCTCCTGTCCGCGGGCCAGGGCCTGCGGGCCGGAGAAGGTCACCTCGTCCACAGCCCGGACGAACTTGCCGACCGTGCCTTCGCGTTCGATGTGCAGGGCACCGTCGCCCACCGTCAGGCGGGTGCCCTTGGCGGTGAACTGGCCGCAGAAGACCACGCGCCGGGCCGACTGCGAGATGTCTATGAAGCCGCCCGGGCCGATGATGCCGCCGCCGATGCGGCTGACGTTGACGGACCCGGTCGCGTCGACCTCGGCCATGCCGA
Organism: Streptomyces sp. NPDC050546; assembly: GCF_044457425.1. NCBI lineage: Bacteria > Bacillati > Actinomycetota > Actinomycetes > Kitasatosporales > Streptomycetaceae > Streptomyces > Streptomyces sp. NPDC050546. The sequence goes on along the minus strand of NZ_JBITGX010000015.1, from coordinate 181,509 downwards.
GGTAGGTCGCGTCCAGCACGCCGCCGGTGAAGAAGTCGAACTGGGTGGTCGAGGGCACGGTGATCTCCGCGCCGCTGCACACGCCGAACATGTCGCCCGAGAGCGGAGTGCCTCCGGTGTGGCCCTGTTCGATGCAGGTGGTGACCTCGCCCAGCCTGTTCTGCTCCGCCAGGACGTCGACGACCTCGCTGGAGATGCCGAAGCCGAGGTTCATCACGTCTCCGGTGCGTACCTCCGCGGCGGCTCGGCGGGCGATCAGCCGGCGGATGGGAGAGGCCGTGGGAGCGGGCCGGAACGGAGGCGCGGGCGCGTCTCCGCACAGGGCGGGGTCGTGGCCCCCGAGGTACGTCTGTTTCTGCTCGGGCACGACGGCGACCGCGTCGAGGAGGAAGCGCGGCAGATGCACCTCCCGGGGGTTGAGTGCTGTGCCCAGCCGCTCCTTCACCTGGGCGAGCACGATGCCGCCGGACGCCTTTGCGGCTTGGGCGACCGCCAAGGCGTCGAGCTGAGCGGCTTCTCCGGCCAGGGTGATGTTGCCGTTCGGGTCGACCGCGGTGCCGCGGACGATGCCGACGTCCACGCGGAACGGGCGGTAGCGCAGGTACTCCTGGCCGTCGAACTCGACCAGTTCGACAAGGGCGTCCCCGGCGGCGGCGTTGGCTCGGCCGCCGGACTGACGGGGGTCGACGAAGGTGCCGAGGCCGGTCGTGGTGACCAGACCGGGGCGGCGGGCACCGATCTCGCGCAGCAGCAGACTGATCACACCGCCGGGCAGGACGTAGGCCTCGATCTCCTCCTCAGCGGCGAGCCGGGTCATCTCAGGGGACCAGGTCCAGTGACCGCCGATGACGCGGCGCACCATCTTGGGGTGGGCGAACGCGTTGGTGCCTCGCTCCTGGCGGTCGCCGACGCCGAGGGCGTGCACCAGCGTCAGATCGCGGGGGAAGGCCTCGGTCAGGAAGCGCCGCTCCAGCGCGGCGAAGATCGCGTCCGCCTCGATCACTCCGCCACCGGCGCCGGTGATGGCGACGGTTGCCCCGTCGGGCACCATCCCTGCCAGCTCGGCGGGCTCGCACAGGCGCGGGGACGCTGTCCTCGCGGGGTTCGGGGTCCTGGGTTCGGTGGTCACCAGATGCTCATTCCGCCGTCGACGGTCAGGACGGAGCCGGTCGCGAACGAGGACTCGTCGGAGGCCAGGAACAGCGTCGCCGCGGCTATCTCCTCGGGCCGGCCGAGACGCCCCAGCGGCTGCCGGGCGGCGAGATCCGCCCGGTAGGCGTCGGGATCGGCCAGGTGCGCGGAGATCTTCGAGAAGTACGGGGTGTCGGTCGTGCCGGGCGCGACGCAGTTGACCCGGATGCCCTCGCTGGCGTGGTCGACGGCCATGGCCTTGGACAGGCCCACGACCGCCGCCTTGGTGGCGCAGTACGCGGCCCGCTCGGACATGCCGATGTGCCCGGCTACGGAGGCCATGTTGACCACGCTGCCGCCGCCCGTCTTGCGCATGAGCGGGATCGCGGTGCGGCAGCCGAGGAAGACACTGCTGACGTTGGTCGTCACGATCGCCTGCCAGTCCTCCCACGAGGTGTCGGTCACCGAGGCGCGGATGCCGTAGCCGGCGTTGTTGACCAGGACGTCCAGTCCGCCCCAGTGCTCCGCGACCTGGTCGTGGACCTGCTGCCAGGTGTCCGGCGCCCCCGCGTCACCGACGACGGTGAAGTCCAGATCGCCGGGCCCGGCGGCCGGCGGGTCCCGGTCGACGACTCCGACCCGCGCGCCCTCCCTGAGGAACGCCTCGACCACGGCCCGTCCGATTCCCGAAGCGCCGCCGGTCACCACGGCGGTCTTCCCGGTCATTCTCATCTCAGCTCCAGATTGCTGAAAGCGGTTTCAGCTCTGGTTTCAGTTGAGCACGGACGGGTCGGACCTGACAAGAGGGCAACTACGGAACGAGTCAATGCGCCTCTGAGCTGCCCTTATGGCGCCCTATCCGCGAAATGGCCACACAGCCCCTTCAGCACACCGGCGAGAGATCTCGCGTCTTGGGATACCGGTTTCAGTCAGAGAGGCGTACCGTCCCCCAGAACGCCGAGTGACCGGCCCCACCAGTCGTGGTGGCAGACAGATCGGACTTCGGGCGTTTCCATGGACAAATCCGACCTGGAGGCATCATGCCGACAACGACGCCAGGCATGTCCACGCAGCAATCCACACGCGAGGTGCCCCCGAAGGAACTGCGCCGTGTGGTCACGGCGAGCGCCGCCGGCAGCGCCCTGGAGTGGTACGACTTCTCCATCTACGGCACCGCGTCAGCGCTGGTGTTCAGTCAGCTCTTCTTCCCCGGCCTGGACAGCAAGACCGGCCTGCTCGCCACCCTCGGCACCTACGCCGTCGGATTCTGCGCCCGCCCCATCGGCGGCCTCTTCTTCGGCTACATCGGCGACCGCTACGGCCGGAAGCTGGTGCTCCTGTCCACCGTGATGCTGATGGGCGCCGCGACGCTGCTGATCGGCCTGCTGCCCACCTACAGCCAGATCGGGATCTGGGCGCCCATCCTGCTGCTCCTGCTCCGGGTGCTCCAGGGCTTCGGCAGCGGCGCCGAGCAGGCGGGAGCCTCCCTGATCTGTACCGAGTTCGCCCCACGGCACCGACGCGGCCTCATCGGTTCCCTCGCCTTCGCCGGCATCATCCTCGGCACCCTGTTCGCCGCGGGAGTCTTCGCGCTGATCACGCGTCTTCCCGAGGAGGCACTGCTGTCCTGGGGCTGGCGGGTCCCGTTCCTGCTGAGCATCGTCGTCGTCGCCGCGGGCGTCTACATCCGCTTCGGCATCGGCGAGAGCCCGGTCTTCGAAGAGGTCAAGAAGTCCGGCGAGGTCGCCCGCAACCCCCTCAAGGAGGCGGTGCGCGGCGAGGGCGGCCGGATCCTGGCCGTGCTCGGTCTGCGGGTCGGCGAGAACGGCACCTCCTACCTGGTCAGCGTGCTGGCGCTGAGCTATGTCGCCACGGACCTCGACCTCGGCAAGTCGGTCAGCACCCAGGCCCTGGTCGTCGCCTCTCTGGTGGGGCTGGCGGCGGTTCCGTTCTGGGGCTGGCTGTCCGACCGCGTCGGACGGCGCGTCGTCTACCGCGGGTGTGCCCTGTTCCTCACTCTGTTCGCCTTCCCGTTCTTCTGGCTCCTGGACACCCGCGTCCCGGCGTTGGTGTACCTGGCCTTCACCCTGGCCATGTCGATCGGGGTGTGGGGCATGTACAGCGTGCAGGCGGCGTACTTCCCCGAACTGTTCCGCGCCCGGCACCGCTACTCGGCGCTGACCATCTCCAAGGAGATCGGTGCGGTCCTCGGCGGCGGTCTCGCCCCCATCCTCGGCGCGTCCCTGCTGCTGTGGGCCGGCGGCGGTTGGGCCCTGGCCGCCTACATCGCCGTCCTGGGGGCGATCTCCTTCGCGTCGACGTTCATCGTCCCCGAGACCAAGGGCTGTGACATCACGGTCGGTTAGGGTGATCTCGTCCGCGTGGCCATCTGCCGGACGGCGGACGGCCACGCGACGGCGTTCGCAGCGGGCGGCACGCGGTACGGGGAAAGGAACCTGACAGGTGGCGAGGCCCAGGGGACCTGAGAACGGGACGGTGACGATCCGCGCCGTGGCCACCGCCGCCGGCGTGTCACCCGCGACCGTCTCCCGCGTGCTGGCGGGCAAGACAGTGCGCCCCGAGTCCGCGGCGCGTGTCCGGGCCGTGGTCGAGGAGATGGGCTACCAGCCCAACGCCAGCGCCCAGGACCTCGCCCAGGGGCGGACCCGCACGATCGGGGTCAGCGTCCCTGATCTGGACAATCCCTACTTCACCAGCATCCTCAAGGGCATCGGACGCGAGGCGCAGGCCGCCGGGTACCAGCTGCTCGTCGGCGACAGCGGCATCTCCTCCGAACGCGAGGTGTGGCGCGCCGTCCGCCAGCGCTGCGACGGCATCATCCTGTGCGCGCCCTACTCCTCACCGGATGTCCTGATGCAGGTAGTCGCCCAGCTCAGCCCCGTGGTGATCGTGAACCGCTGCGCGCCCTCGGTGCCCGCTCCGCAACTCGCGGTCGACTCGCACAGCGCGACCCTGGAGCTCACCGGCCATCTGATGCGGCTGGGGCATCGCCGGCTCGCCTATCTGGCAGGCCCCGAGAGTTCGTGGTCGAACCAGGAACGCAGGCGCGCCGTCGAGTCGACCCGTCACTTCGGCGCCGAGGTGACCGTGGTGCCGGTCGGGACCACAGCCGAAGAGGTGGGGCAGGCCGTGGACCAGGCGCTTGCGGCCGGTGCCACGGCCCTGATCGCGTTCAACGACCTGGTCGCCTTCACCGCACTGTCCCAGCTGCGGGAGCGCGGTGTGCGAGTGCCCGACGACGTCTCGGTCACCGGCTTCGACGACATCCCCTACGCACGACTCGCCGCGCCCCCGCTGACCTCTGTGTACAGCCCGCAGGGCGCACTCGGCGCCCAGGCCTGGAAGATCCTCCAAGCCCTGCTCGCCGGGGAACGGACCGAGGGATTCCAGACGATCAGCGCCGAGGTCCGGATCCGCGACTCCGTCGCCCCGCCTCAGCCGCGACAGCGCGACCAGGCCACCCCTCGGTGACCCGTCTGCTGCGATCGCAGTAGACGAAAGTGTCTGCGGACGGCCAACGACGAGAGGCCGGAGAACTGCGAGCGTTCGGGTGGGCCGTGATCGTCGGCCCACCCGCACATGGCAGTCCCTCGAAAGGCTCGTCGATGTCCCCTCTCGCCCGGTGGTGCCACAGGCACCGGCTCGCCGTCGTTCTCGTCTGGGTGGGCTTGCTGCTCGCTCTCGGTGCCGGAGTCGGTGCGGCCGGCAACGCCTTCGGCAACAGCCCGACCTCGCAGGACACCGACTCGGCCAAGGCGACGGCCCTGCTCCAGCAGGCTTCCAACAGCGCGGCGGGCAAGAGCGGCCGGGTCGTCTGGCAGCTGAAGGGCGGCACGGTCACCGAGCCCGCCGCCCAGCAGAAGATGACGGGCACGCTGAAGGACATCGCGGACGCCCCCGGCGTCGCCTCCGTGAGCAGCCCCTACACCCCCGTCGGCAAGAGCCAGATCAGCAAGGACGGCAGGACGGCCTACGCCACGGTCGCCTTCGACCGGGACGTCTCGGACGCCCAGATCGATCACGTGACGGAACTCGCCACCGCACCGGAGTCGGGGAGCCTGCACATCGCCCTCAACGGGCAGGCCTTCACCATCAACCCGGAGCCGAACGCGGTCGCGGACGCCATGGGCATCGTGCTCGCCTTCATCGTGCTGCTGTTCGTCTTCCGGGCGGTCTGGGTGGCGGCGCTGCCCATCATCACGGCCATCGTCGGCGTCGGGACCTCCGCGGTGACGGTGATCCTGCTCAGCCACGTCATCACGCTCTCCGACACCACACTCACCCTCGGCTCGCTGATCGGGCTGGGTGTGGGCATCGACTACGCCCTGTTCATCGTCAACCGGCACCGCGGCAACCTGATGTCCGGCATGAGCGTGGCCGAGTCGGTAGCCAAGTCCCTCAACACCTCCGGCCGGGCCGTGGTCTTCGCCGGGCTCACCGTCGTCGTCGCGCTGCTCGGCATGCTCACCCTGAACGTCGGCATCATCAACGGCATGGCGATCGGCGCCGCCGTCACCGTGGTGCTGACCGTCCTGGCCGCCATCACACTGCTGCCGGCGATGCTCGCGATGATCGGCCCGCGCGTCCTCAGCAAGAAGGAACGCCGGGAAGTGGCCGGTCAGGCGTGGCCGTCCGCGGACCGGACCGGGCTGTGGGGCCGGTGGGCCGAACGTGTCCAGGCCCGGCCCAAGACCCTGGGTCTGGTCGCCCTGGCCGTGCTGACGGCGCTGGCGTTCCCGACGCTCTCCCTGCGCCTGGGCGCGTCCGACGACGGCAACCTGCCCACCACCTCGACGAACCGCCAGGCCTACGACATGATCGCGGACGGCTTCGGCCCGGGCTTCAACGGCCCGCTCGTCCTCGCGGTCCAGGCACCCACCGCCGCCGACAAGGCCGCTGAGACGAAGCTGGTCAGCGCCCTCGAGAAGGTCGACGGTGTCGCCAGTGCCGGCGCCGCGCCCATGAAGGACGGCCAGACCGTCGGTGTGATCCAGGTCGTGCCGACGACCTCCCCGCAGTCGGCGGCCACCTCCGACCTCATCCACCACCTGCGCGACGACGTGATCCCCGAGGCGGAGCAGGGGACGTCGATGAGGGTCTACGTGGGTGGCGTCACCGCGAGCAACGACGACTTCGCGTCCGTCCTGATGGGCAAGCTCCCGGTCTTCGTGCTGGTGATCGCCGCACTGGGCTTCCTGCTGCTGACCATCGCCTTCCGCAGCCTGCTCATCCCGGCGGTCGGCGCGCTGCTGAACATCCTCAGCATCGGCGTGGCCTTCGGCGCCATCGTGGTGGTCTTCCAGTACGGCTTCGGCGCCGGACTCCTCGGTCTCGGGGCCGCCGGACCGATCGAGTCGTTCGTGCCGATCCTGGTCGTCGGCATCATGTTCGGGCTGTCCATGGACTACCAGGTCTTCCTGGTCAGCCGGATGCGTGAGGAGTGGACCCACACCGGGGACAACCAGCGCGCGATCCGGGTCGGGCAGGCCGAGACGGGCAAGGTGATCGCCGTCGCCGCCACCATCATGGTCTGTGTCTTCGGCTCCTTCGTCTTCGGCGGCATGCGGGTCATCTCGGAGTTCGGGGTGAGCCTCGCGGTGGCCGTCGCCGTGGACGCCCTGCTGATCCGCATGGTCGTCGTCCCCGCGCTGATGCACCTGTGCGGCCGGGGCAACTGGTGGCTGCCCCGCCGGCTGGACAAGGCCCTGCCCAACGTGTCCGTGGAAGGCCCCGCCGACGAGCCCGCGCACCCGCGGCACGACGTGCGGGAGCCGGAGACCGCCGGCCTGGCCAACTGACCGTCAGCAATCGACGGACCGACACCGCACGCGGGCCGGTGGAAGGCGGTGACCTCGCTTTCCACCGGCTCGAGGCTGCTTAGAGTGAGGGAATGGAACTGCCCATGGTGTGGCGACAGTGGCTGGCCCGTCATGACCGGATCAGCGACGCCCTGCCCGCGGTGCCGCTGCTCGTGATCGCCGCTGCGGCGACCGCCGTCGGCAAGTCCAACTGGCACGAGCCCCGGTGGGGCGAGGTCGTGTGGACGGCGCTGTCGTGCGTGCCGCTGGCCTTCCGCAGCCGCTGGCCGCTGGGGATCGCCCTGTTCACCCTGGCGGGCGACCTCACACTGATGGCCGTCGCCTCGCACATCGCGCCGACCCCGGCGGCGAGCCTGATCGCCCTGTACACACTCGCCCTCCTCGGCAGCCGACGCACCGCGTGGACCGTGGGCGTGGCCGCCGCCGTGGCGATCACGGGGGTCTACGCCGCCACCCACACGGAGTCCCTGGTGGGAGGGGCCAGTCTGCTGCGGCTGGACTTCGCGATCGCGGCCACCGCGCTGGGCCGTGCCGTGCGCAGTCGCCGTGAGAATCTCGCGGAGGCCAGGGCCCGCGTGGAGCGTGCCGAGCGCATGCAGGAAGTGGAGGCCCGGCGCCGGGTCACCGAGGAACGCGTGCGTATCGCGCGCGATCTGCACGATGTCGTCGCCCACCACATCACGCTCGTCAACGCCCAGGCGGGGGTGGCGCACCACCTCATGCGCGCCAACCCCGAGCAGGCGTACGAGGCGCTGGCCCACATCAAGGACAACAGCCGCGCCGCACTCGATGAACTACGCGCCACCGTCGGCCTGTTGCGCCAGCCCGACGACGCGCCCGGCTCCCGGGCCCCCATTCCGCGCCTGGTCGATCTCGACAACCTCGTGGGCGGGTTCGAGGCGAGCGGGCTCTCTGTATGCGTGACCCGGACCGGAGATCCCGCTGCGCTGGCGCCGGCCACCGAACTGACCGCCTACCGCATCATCCAGGAAGCCCTCACCAACACCCACAAGCACGCCTCCGCGACCCGGACCGAAGTCGTCCTCGAGTACGGCGCCCACGCGCTCCGGGTCACCGTGACCGACGACGGACGCCCCGGCACACCCAAGGGCGCAGGCACCGGCCACGGACTGATCGGTATGCGCGAGCGGGCCATCGCCATCGGCGGTACCGTCACCGCCGGGCCACGCCCCGAGGGCGGCTTCCAGGTCATCGCCGAACTGCCGCTCTCGCTCACCCCCACCATCGTCTGACACCCCGTGAGGACAGACCGCCCATGACCATCCGCGTCCTGCTCGCCGACGACCAGGCCCTGCTCCGGGGCACCTTCCGGCTGCTCATCAACGCCCAGCCGGACCTGGAGGTCGTCGCGGAGGCGTCCAACGGACGGGAAGCGGCGCACCTCGCCCGGACCGAGCGCGCCGATGTGGTGATCATGGACATCCGGATGCCCGAAGTCGACGGCATCGAAGCCACCCGGCTGATCGCCCAGGACGAGGACATGGCCGGCGTCAAGGTCCTCGTCCTGACCACCTTCGAGGAGGACGACCTGGTCGTGGAGGCCCTCCGGGCCGGGGCGAGCGGCTTCCTGGGCAAGGGGGTGGAACCGGAGCAGTTGCTCGACGCCCTACGTCTGGTGGCCTCCGGCGAAGCGCTGCTCTCCCCGGCAGCGACCAAGGGCCTCATCGCCCGCGTCCTCACCCACCCCTCCCCCGGCGACCTCGTCGACCCCGCGCGGCTGGCCACGCTCACCCCACGGGAACGAGAAGTACTGACCCTGGTGGGCACCGGTCTGGCCAACGACGAGATCGCCGAGCGGCTCTTCGTCACACCGGTCACCGTCAAGACCCACGCCAACCGGGCCATGGCCAAACTCGGCGCCCGCGACCGCGCCCAACTCGTCGTCATCGCCTACGAGACCGGCCTCGTTCGCCCGGGAGAACGACAAGCTTGAGGGCCCGCCCGGCCGTCGCCGCGGTCTTGGCTCTCCGGGGCACGCCCGACGGCCCGGGACCGTGAGGGTCTGACGGCCCTTCTCTGCGACAGCTCAGAGGCTGCCCGGGCGTACCAGGCCGGTCCTCTTGACGCCGGTCAGGATGGGGGCGACCTCGACGGTGGAGATGTGTGCGAGGGCGCCGACGGTGTCGCTCATGAAGTGGTAGAGCGCGTCGAGGTCTGCTGCCGCGACAGCCACGAGCAGGTTGGCGCGGCCGGTGGTGGCGGAGGCGAAGCGGACCTGGGGGTGGCGGCTGAGCTGCCGGCCCGTTTCCTCCAACCCGCCGGGGGTTGTGGCGATCCACAGGAGCGCCTCGGCGCGGATGCCCAGCCGGGCGAGATCGACCTCGGTCGCGAGCCGGAGGACCTGACCCCCGACGAGTGCCTCCACCCGTCGGCGGGCGGTGAGGGCCGTGGTGCCGGCACGGTGGGCGAGGTCGGTGTAGGAGGTCCGGCCGTCCTCGATCAGCGCGCTGATCAGCTGGTGGTCCAAGGGCTGGAGGGCGGGGCGCGCGGGTGCCGCGGGCAGGTCCGGGCGCAGGCCGTCCAGTTCGGTGTCCGTCAGCAGGCCGCCGCTCCAGTCGAAGGCGGCTGGGAAGACCCGCAGCAGGACGTGCGAGGTCCACGACAGGACCGCGGGGGTGGCGGGGAGATCACGCAGCAGCAGATCGTTGCGGGCGTCCGGCCCGTCCAGGAACAGGATGGCGCAGATCTCGTCTCCGCCGCCGAGGACGTCCACCCAGACGGTGTCGGGCCGGCGGGCCAGGGTGGCGGCGATGGTGCTGATCCGGTTGGGCTTGCAGCGGATGCGCAGGGCCAGCGGGATCAACTCGGGGAAGTGCACGGGGTTGCGTACGGCCGTCGCGCGCAGGGTCCCGTCACCGAACAGCGGCGCGGCTCGGCGTACGACGGTGCGTTCCGAGATGCCGAGAACACGGCCGACCGTGCGCCACGAGGCGCGTGGGGCGGCCAGCATCGCGGCGGCGATCCGACTGTCCGTGTCGTTTAAGCGATGACGCACTTCCTCCATGATTCAAGATCCTATGTCCTTTTTCCTTGATTCATATGGTCGTTTCTGGCTCAACGTTTTCACCCTGGCTTAGAAAGGTCTCAGAGCAACCGAGACGAGAGAAAGCAGGTGAGCACGATGACCACCGGTATCGAGCACGCGATCGTGGACACCGACCGGGGCAAGGTCAGGGGAATGGTGGAGGGCGAGGCGGTCTCCTTCCGGGGCATCCCGTACGCCGCGTCGCCGGTGGGCGAGCTGCGGTTCGCGCCGCCGCAGCCCCACCCGGGCTGGACGGACGTGCGGGAGGCGGCGACGGCCGGGCCTTCCGTGCCGCAGGCGGCCTCCCGGCTGGAGAAGGTGCAGGGACAGCGCGTTCCGGACTGGAACGAGGACGGCAGCCTGACCGTCAACGTCTTCACCCCGCGCCGGGCACTGGGGGACGGAGTGGCCCGGCCGGTCCTGGTCTGGTGGCACGGGGGCGGCTTCACCAGCGGCTCCGGCGGCTGGGACTGGTACGACGGCGCCCGCCTGGCCGCTCTGGGCGACATCGTGGTCGTCACGGCCAACTACCGTGTGGGGCCGCTGGGTTACCTCTATCTGCCGGAGATCGGCGCCGCCAACCTCGGCCCCCAGGACCAGGCAGCCGTACTGCGCTGGGTCCAGGACAACATCGCCTCCTTCGGCGGGGATCCGCGGACCGTGACCGTCGGCGGTCAGTCCGCCGGGGCCTACTCCTCGCTGATGCTCGCCCTCGACCCCGCGACGAACGGATCCATCACCCGGGTGCTGCTGCAGAGCGGCCCCTTCGGCCTGGATCCGCAGGACGCGCACCGGGCCGCCGAGAACGCCGGTGCGTATCTGCGCCTGCTGGGCATCCCGGAGGGCACGGACACCGCGAAGGCCCTGCGCGCCCTGCCGGTCGAGCAACTGCTGGACGCCTACGGCAGCCTCTCCGTACAGCTCGCGACTCCGGGCAGCGCGGCCCCGCCGATGTACCCGGTCCTCGGCGCCCCCGGCATGCCCCGCACCTGGCCACAGGCGCTCGCGGACGGCGCGCTGGAGGGCAGGCCGCTGCTGATCGGCACCACCCGCGACGAGGCGACGGCCTTCTTCGCCTTCGACCCCCGCATCCAGGACCTCACCACCTCAGGCGCCTTGGACGTACTCACCGCACAGGTGGGCCGGCAGGCCGCCCAGGATGTCTACCGGCAGCACGCCGCCCGCCTCCCGCAGGCGACGCCCGCGCAGATCTTCACCGCGGTGCAGACCGACGGGCTCTTCCGCGACGGCTCGCTTCAGATCGCCGACCATCACGCGGCGGGCGGCACCACCACCTACGTCTACGAGTTCGACTACGCCCCCACCGAGGACCCGGACGCCCTGGGCGCCACCCACTGCGCCGAACTGCCCTTCCTCTTCAACACCTTCGACGCTTACCCCGACAGCCCCGTCCTCGCCGGGGACGGTGCCGCGCAGCGGGCCCTGGGCCGCGAGTTCGCGACCGCTGTCGCCGAGTTCGTCACCGCCGGTACGGCCCGTGACTGGCTGCCCTACGCCCCGGCGACCGCCACCCGCATCCGACACTTCGGCTGAGATCTGACCGACCGACCCACACTCCTGTGACGGGCATCACAGGCCAGGCTTCGAACTTCGACATCCCCCGCGCATCTAGTCGGCGTCGGTTCCCGAGCGGCTGCGGAGCCCCCTCCTTCCGCAGCCGTCCATTTCGTGCCATCTAGGAATACTCAATGGGTTACATGCGCGGATTCATCCCCTGGATCATCGCGGGCGTCGTCTCCTCCTTCGACTGGCGCTGGGGCGCCATCAGCGGTCTCGTCTCGGGGCTGCTGCTCCTGTGGCAGGACCAGCGCCGCGGCGTCGGCCTGGACGCCCTGATCCTGGAGATCAGCACCATCGTCTACTTCGCGGTGGTCGGCTCCGTGGCCGTCGCCAGTCCGGACTCGGCCCTCGCGGACCACACCGACGTCGTCTCCTTCGCGTGGCTCGCCGCCACCGCCTGGGGAACCCTGGCGATCCGGCGCCCCTTCACCCTGGGCATCGCCAAGCGCCAGACTCCGCGCGAGTACTGGGACATGCCGGAGTTCATCCGGGTCAACAACAACATCACCATCGCCTGGGGCTCCGGGTTCACCTTCATCGGCGTCAGCCTGGCGATCTGCAACGCGGTGGACGCCCCGGCCTGGATGGGCATCACCGCCCATGTCGTCGGCCTCGCGGGCCCCGCCCTCTTCACGAAGGTCCACCCCGCCCGGGCCCAGGCGCGCCTGGAGGCGGCCCAGGGGGCCGTGATGCCGCCTCACCAAGGGGCTGACGCCTCGTGAACAACATCCATCGCTGACCGAGCGGGCAGGCGCGACGGTGACCGAGACCGGCGGCAGCCACGCCCTCCACGTCTCCAAGCCCGGCGAGGTCGCCGAGCTCGTCAAGCAGGCCGCCGCGGGAATCACCGCGTAGGCCCCCGTCTCCCTGCGGATCCCGTGCCTCCCCCGCACGGGATCCGCAGGGCCCGGCAAGGAAAGCGACATGACCGACGTAACCCACGAGGGACCCCTCCCCCTGTATCTCCGCGACCGCTTCGCCCCGGTCCCCGACGAGCACTCGGCCGCCGATCTCACCGTGCGCGGTTCCCTGCCGCCCGAGCTGGACGGCCGCTATCTGCGCAACGGCCCCAACCCGCTGCCCGGCGAGGACAAGGGGCACTGGTTCACCGGGCCCGGCATGCTCCACGGCATCCGGCTGCGCGACGGCCGCGCCGAGTGGTACCGCAACCGTTGGGTCCGCACACGGGAGTTGGAGGGACATCCGTTCATCCGCGAGGATCTCAACGTCGACCTGACGGCGAACCCCGCCAACACCCACGTGATCCGGCACGCCGGCACCGTCCTGGCCCTGTGTGAGGTGGGACTTCCCTACTGGGTCACCCCGTCGCTGGAGACCGTCGGGCCGTACGACTTCGGCGGTCGGCTGACCACCGCGATGACCGCACACCCCAAGGAGGACCCGGTCACCGGCGAACTGCACCTGTTCGGAACCGGGTTCGCCCCGCCGTACCTCACGTATCACCGGGTCACCGCGGAGGGAGTGCTCCTCGACAGCCGGCCGGTCGCCGTGCCGGGCCCGACGATGATGCACGACTTCGCCATCACCGAGCACCACATCGTCTGGATGGACCTCCCCGTCGTCTTCGACCCCACGCTCGCAGGACGCGGCGGCCTGCCCTACAGGTGGGACGACGGGTACGGCGCACGGCTCGGGGTCATGCCCCGGACACCGGGCAGCACGGACGTGCGGTGGTACGACGTCGATCCCTGCTACGTCTTCCACGTCGGCAACGCCCATGAGGACGGACAGGGTCGGATCGTGCTGGACGCGGTGCGCTACGACCGCGACGGCTTCCGGCACAGCTGGTCGGACATCGGTGGGTACACGTCACCGAGCGGCCCGGGCGGCGGGCCGAAGCCAGGCCTCCGGCGACCCCCTTCCGTCCTGCACCGCTGGACGCTGGACCCGGTCGCGGGCCGCATCACCGAGTCCCCGCTGGACGACCGCGCGGCCGAGTTCCCGACCCACAACGAGAGCCTCACCGGCCGCCCCCACCGCTACCTGTACACCGTCTCCGACGACGGCATCACCAAGCACGACCTCGCGCGGCACACCACGCACACTCACAAGACGCCCGGCACCCGCTACGCCGGCGAGGCGGTCTTCGTACCGGCCGCGGACGGCACCGGCGAGGACGAGGGCTGGCTCCTCTCGCTCGTCTCGGACGACGACGGTGCGGCCGGGGAACTGCTCGTCCTGGACGCCGCGGAGCTCTCCGTCCAGGCCGTGGTGGAACTGCCTCACGCTGTTCCGGCGGGCTTCCACGGAAGCTGGCTGCCGGACCAGCGATGACCGCGGCATGATGCGGTATCGGCGCGTCTGAAGGCTTCGGCCGACCAAGGGTCTTCCGGCCTGACCAGGGGCGGAAGACCCTCTCAGCCCACGGATCGTGACACGTCGCCACGGAGGCGTACAGACATGGCACCCCTCAGCCCGACCACGGACGAGGAACTCACCCGCAGGGCCCAGGCCGGCGAGATCGAAGCCCTGGGGCTGCTGCTGGCCCGCCACCAGGCGCCGATGCGCGCGGTGGCGCTGAGCCTGCTCGGCAACGGCCCCGACGCGGAGGACGCCGTGCAGGACGCCGCCCTGACCGCCTTGCGGCGCATCGGCGACGTACGGGATCCCGCGGCCGTGGGAGCGTGGCTGCGGGCGATCGTGCGCAACGCCTCCCGCATGCGGCTGCGCGCCACCCGGGAGACACCCGGCCTCGACTGCCTCGACCACCTGCGCCTTCCCGACCACGGGTCCTCGCACCCGGAGCGGATCGTCGAGCAGCACGCGATGCGCGACTGGATCTGGGACGCGATGGAGGAGCTGCCGAAGCAGCTCCGACTGGCCCTGATGCTCCGGCACTTCAGCCCCGTCACCGCCTACCAGGAGATCGCCGACGTCTGTGAGGTACCGGTCGGCACGGTGCGCAGCCGACTCAGTCAGGCCAGGGCGAAGCTGGCCGAGGTGCTGCTGGCGACCTCCACACAGGCGCACGACGACGCCTTCACCGTCACCGAGGACAGCAGGCAGGAGGCCCTGACGACACTGGAGGGCGCCGCGCGCGGCAACCTGCCCGGCGACATAGCCGAGTTGTGGCCCGCGGAGGCCGAACTCCTCGGCACGCTCAGCACACCGGGAGAACGCACCCACCCCTTCCGGGCCATGCGCAAGAGCCTGGACGACGGCGTGCGCCAGCAGCTGCGTCACGTGGTGGCCAGCCGTGACATCACCATCTGGGAGATGGACGTCACCATCGGAGGCAGAGTAGCTCCGACTTGGCCGACCCTCACCTGGCTCATGGTCCGCCAGAACCGGAAGGTCCAGACGCTCCGGGTGATCTTCCCCCGGCCACAGCGAGGATCAGTGGGTGCTGTCACAGCGGCCAACGACCAGGCGACGACGTAGGCGTCGGCCGCCACGGACCCATCCGTCAGGACGGCCCGAGGAGGTTGGTGCGGACGTCGACCAGATGAGCGCGCATGTGCCGGCGGGCGGCGTCGGGGTCGCGGTCGTTGAGTGCCGCCACGATCTGTTCGTGACCGCGCTCATAGCGGGCACGCCGTTCGGGGCTGGCCGAGCGGCGCTTGATGTTGCCCCATACCGGCAGGTCGCGGGCGGCGTTCATCGTGTCGAACATCTCCAACAGCAGGCCGTTGTGAGCGGCTTGCGCGATCGCGCGGTGCAGCACGGAGTCCCAGGACTCGAACTCCTCACGCGTGCCGGCCGCGCAGCCGCGACTCAGCCCCCGCTGAATCCGGGTGAGATCCGCCGGTGTCGCGTGATGCGCGGCGAGGAAGGCGATCTCCGGCTCGATCAGAAGCCGGGCGGCCATGATCTCGGCCGGGCTGGTCTGGAGAGTGCCCGCCTCCTCGCGGCTCGCCGGCCCGGCGACGAAGGTTCCGCGTCCGACATGACGCGTGATGACCCCATCCCTCTCCAGGACGCCGAGGGCCTGCCGGACGGCCGCGCGGGATGTGTCGAGGTCGGCGGCGAGGGCCCGCTCGGTGGGCAGCCTGCTGCCGGGCACGAACTCTCCGCTGCGCAGCCCGTCCTCGATCAGGGCACGTACTTGCCCGCTCGTGTCCGCGGGGCGTCTGCCGCCTGTCCGCTCTGTCATGCCTGCCTTCTCCCGTATACGCAACCAATCTGAACCAATCGTAGCCCATCACGCCCAGATGGACGCAGGCAAGCCAGCGGACCTAACATGCCAATCGAAGCCAAACGGAACCAGATACAACCAATATAGGCATTGGTTGCACCAGGTCAAGATCCCCATCCCAAGACTTCCCCAGGGAGAAGAGCCATGCGGATCGGCGACATCACCATCCACCCCCTCACCGACGGAACGTTCCGAGCCTCGCCCGCATACTTCGGCGACCACGCCCGACCCGAGGGCCACGAGCACCTGTTCATCGGGCCACCATCTGGTTCGGCTCCGGCGACTGGGACCACTTCGTCGGCAAGGGACAGGGAGGCATGGCCGACCACATCCGCCAGGGGCTCCAGGACACCGCCGAACGCGATGACCGCCTGCGACTCGTCGACCAGGACACCACCGTCGCGCCCGGTGTCAGCCTGACACCCACCCCCGGGCACACCCCCGGGCACCTGTGCGTCATCGTCGCCTCCCAGGGCCGGCGCGCCATCCTGCTCGGCGACTCGATGGTCTGCCCGGTCCAGCTGGACGAGCCCACCTGGCGCTCGAGGGGTGACGTCGATCCCGACCTCGCACAGACCGTGCGCGAACGGCTCTTCCGCGAGCTGGAGGACGACGCGACCATCGGCGTCGGCACACACTTCCCCGAACTGGAATTCGGCCGCGTCCTCACCGGACAGGGCAGGCGCTGGTTCACCTGACCACGCACTCCTGGAACGGCGGGCGTCCTTCACCCGTGCCCACGCGCAGATCTGGCCGAGCTCCCGCCAAATCAATCCACTGGGTGAGGAGTGGCCCTGTCCTGGCCCCGCGGGCGCCGGTTGGGATGGACCGGCCGCCCCGATGAACGGGGGCGCCGCATCCGCTGCCGTCGCTGTCGAAAGGCCCTCGATGACCATGCCGCGTACCCGCTCGTTCGTGCAGGTCGACGTCTTCTCCACACTCCCCTATCGCGGCAACCCGGTCGCGGTGGTCCTGGACGGGACGGACCTGGCAGACGAGGAGATGCAGCGCCTGGCGCGCTGGACGAACCTGTCCGAGACCACGTTCGTCCTGCCCCCGACGACGCCGGAGGCGGACTACCGGCTGCGGATCTTCACGCCGGACAGTGAGCTGCCGTTCGCCGGGCACCCCACCCTCGGCTCCGCGCGCGCCTGGCTGGACGGCGGCGGAGCGCCCCAGCACGCCGATCGCGTCGTACAGGAGTGCGCCGCCGGACTAGTCACCGTGCGCCGCGGCGAGGACACCCTGTCCTTCGCCGCCCCGCCACGGGTCCGCGACGGTTCACTCGACGACGCCTACCTGACCCGGATCGTCGCCGCGTTCGGAATCACGCGTGAGCAGGTCCTGGCCCACCAGTGGGTGGACAACGGACCCGGCTGGGCCGTGGTCCAGCTGGCCACCGCCGAGGAGGTCCTGGCCCTCGAACCCGACCTGTCCCTCATCCCGGCCGCGATGGTCGGTGCGATCGGCGCCCACCCCGAGGGATCCGAGCACCACTTCGAGATGCGTACTTTCGCCCCCGGCGCCGGTGTGCCCGAG
This sequence comes from Streptomyces sp. NPDC050546, assembly GCF_044457425.1. Classification (NCBI taxonomy): domain Bacteria; kingdom Bacillati; phylum Actinomycetota; class Actinomycetes; order Kitasatosporales; family Streptomycetaceae; genus Streptomyces; species Streptomyces sp. NPDC050546. The sequence continues at coordinate 164,216 of NZ_JBITGX010000015.1, read as the reverse complement.
GACCCAGCGTGCGGCAGCATGAACGCCGGCGTCGGGCAGTGGCTCACCGCCACCGGCGCCGCGCCCCGCACCTACCGTGTCTCCCAGGGCGCGAGGCTCGGACGGGCCGCCACCATCGAGATCACCGCCGACACGGACGGCACCGTCTGGGTCAGCGGCGCCGCCACCGTCTGCGTCCGCGGCACCATCACCCTCTGAGCGTCGTCGGGGCGGTTCCGTCAGGCGGAGTCGGCGGAGAGCGTCTTCATGGCGACGTAGCTGGTCACCGTGGCCACGCCGGGCAGGGTGGCCAGCTGGTTGGCGTGGAAGTCCTCGTAGGCAGGCAGGTCGGCCACCTCGACCTGGAGCAGGTAGTCGAAGTTGCCGGTGATGTGATGGCAGGCGACCACCTCGGTGAGCCTGGTGACCTCGCGTTCGAACGCGACGACGTCCGCGCGGACGTGCCGCACCAGTCGCACCCCCGCGAAGACCCGTAGACCGCGGCCGACAGCGGCGGGGTCGATCAGCGCCCGGTAGCCGCGGATGACTCCGGCTTCCTCCAGCTGGCGCACGCGCCGCAGGCAGGGCGACGGCGACAGCCCGACCCGGGCGGCGAGCTCCGCGTTGCTGATGCGCCCGTCCTGTTCGAGCACGGCCAGAATCGACCGGTCCACGTCATCCATGGCAGCAGATTATTGCTCTCAGAGCTTGTCTACCACAATCACAAGCCCACTCAGAGCGCAATTTGCTGCCAAGATTGCCCAGATCCGGTCAGTTCGGGGCACGGGTCGGCCATGCTCGATGGAGTCACACCGCTGGTCCACGGGAGGGCAGACATGCCGGGCAAGAGCACCATCACCGTCCACGCCGATCGCGAAATCCACCCGAGCCGTTCTGTGGCTCCGCCCATCTACCAGACGGCGGCGTTCTCGGCCGAGGACGGCGAGACGTTCGCGCAGGGCGCCGTCGAACCGCGGGGCAAGGACTTCTACACCCGCTTCGGCAACCCGAACCACGCACAGGTCGCGGCCGTCGTCGCGGAGCTGGAGGGCACCGAGGCGGCCATGGTCACCGCGTCCGGGATGGCCGCACTCACCACCACCGTGCTGGCCCTGGTCTCCGCCGGTGACCACGTCATCGGGCAGAAGTCCACCTACGGGGGCACGGCCTCGGTGCTGCTGAACCTGCTGCCGCGCCTCGGCGTGTCCACCACCCTGGTCGACCAGACCGACCCGGCGGCGTTCGCGAAGGCCCTGACCCCCAAGACCCGGCTGATCCTCGTGGAAACGCCGAGCAATCCGCTGCTGCAGATCACCGACCTGCGCGCCGTCGCTGAGCTGGCCCGCGCCCACAACGTGCTGACCGTCGCGGACAACACCTTCGCCACCCCGCTCAACCAGCGGCCCGTGGACTTCGGCGTCGACCTGGTCTGGCACAGCGCGACCAAGTACCTCAACGGCCATTCCGACGTGTCCGCCGGAGTACTGGCCGGACCTGCGGAGATCCTGAACCGGATCTGGGACGTCGGTCTGCTCACGGGCGCCACGCTGGGCCCGGTCGACGCGTGGCTGCTGCTGCGCGGCATGCGCACCCTGCCGCTGCGCGTGCCACGGCACAACGCCAACGGCCAGGCCGTCGCCGAGGCGCTGCAAGACCATCCGGCCGTGAGCCGGGTGTACTACCCCGGCCTGTCGACCCATCCCCAGCACAAGCTGGCCGCCGACCAGATGAGCGGTTTCGGCGGAGTGCTCGGCGTCGAGTTCGCGGGCGGGTTCGAGACGGCCGACGCCTTCCTCGGCCGGCTGCGCTACCCCCGCCGCTCGGCGAGCCTCGGCGGCGTGGAATCGCTGGCCGTGCACCCTGCGTCCATGTGGCGCGGGATGCTCAGCGAGGAACAGATCGCCGAGTCGGTTCCCCTGGGCCTGGTGAGGCTGGCCACGGGCACCGAGGACACGGACGACCTGGTCGCCGACGTGCTCGCGGCGGCCGATGCGGCTTGATCTCGAACCATCCGAAAGCGTCTGTGAAGGAGTTCATCCGATGAAGACCCTGCTCACCGGCGGCACCGTGGTCAGCATGGATCCGGCTGTCGGCGATCTCACCCGCGGTGACGTGCTGGTCGAGGACGGCGTGATCGTCGAGGTGGCCGAGCGCGTCGAAGCGCCGGACGCCGAGGTGATCGACGCGACCGACCGGATCGTCATGCCCGGCTTCGTCGACAACCACCGCCACAGCTGGCAGACCGCGTTCCGAGGTGCCGGCGCGGACTGGACGTTCCCCGAGTGGGCGGCGGCCATGCACGGCACGGCCAAGCCCCACTACCAGCCCGAAGACGTCTATGTGGGCACCCTGCTCGGCCGCCTGGAAGCCCTGCACTCCGGTGTGACGACGATGCTGGACTGGTACCACGTCGCGCAGAGCCACGCGCATGAGGACGCCGCCGTCGCCGCCCTGCGGGACGCGCCTGGCCGGTCGATCTTCTGCCTCGGCGCCGGATGGGCCACCCCCGACCCCGTCGACGCCGACATCCGCCGCGTCCGCTCCGACCTGTCCGGGGACAGCGGCCTGGTCACCATGGCCTGGGGACTGCGCGGCCCCGACGACACCGGCATGGACATGGTCGCCGAGGAACTGAAACTGGCGGCCGAACTCGGCCTGCGCACCAGCCTGCACATCCTCTCCGACGGCACCCAGCGCCCGGTCGCCGATCTGCGCGAGCGCGGCCTGCTGCGGGACACCACCACGTTCGTGCACGGCAACGGCATCAGCGACGAAGAGCTGCGCATGCTCGCCGACGCGGGCAGCTCGCTGTCGATCAGCCCGGACGTCGAGCTGAAGATGGGGTTCGGATCGCTGCTGACCGGCCGCGCCCTGGCCGCGGGCCTGCGCCCGACACTGTCCATCGACGACGTCCCCTCGGTCGGCGGCGACATGTTCTCCACCCTGCGCACCGCCTTCGCCGCGCAGCGCGGCATGGACGGAGGTCTGCACTCCCGGGACCTGCTGGAGTTCGCCACCGTCGATGCCGCCCACTCCTGCGGGCTCGACGCCCGCACGGGCAGCCTCACGCCCGGCAAGGACGCCGACATCATCCTGCTGCGCACCGACGACCTGACCGTCTTCCCGGTCACCGACCCGGTCGGCACCGTCGTCAGCGCCGGCCATCCCGGGCTGGTGGACACCGTCCTGGTCGCCGGCCGCGTGGTCAAGCGCGACGGCGCGCTGGTGGACGTGGACCTGCCTGCGCTGAGGACCCGACTGCTGGAATCGCGCGACCGGATCGCGGCAGCCGCAGGCATCCCGCTCGACGGCACATGGCGTCCCCAGGCGGCATCGGAGTAGACGCCCTCGGCGTCGAGGAAGACCAGCGCCCCGTTGGCCTCCAAACCCATAGGGTGCCGGGGGCGCGCTGGTGCAGCGACTGCGGCCACTACGTCGTCGGCCGGCGCGAGGTAGGGAGCTCCAAGGCCCTGGAGTCGGAGAAGATCCTTCTGCCGACCTGATCGGCGATGTCCTCCACTCTCGTGCCGGCGGCTCAGAAGGCCGGTGCGGACTGTTCGGCGGGCTGGTTCTGGCTCCGCGCTCCGAGTACGGCGTCCCGCAGCCGCTCCTGAGCCATCGTCAGGCACGCGTACACCGCTCCCTGTGCCGTCGACAGACCGATCAGGTGTGGCACCGTCCTGATCTCCGGAACTGCCGGAAGGCTCCGGTCGAGTCGCCCGCGCACCTCGGGGAGCACCTCGTCGACGAGCGGCCGCAGACGACCCACGAGGTAGACGGACTCGGGGTCCAGCGTCACGGCGACAACGCTGACAGCGGTCACGATCGCCGTGGTGAAGGCCTCCAGCACCTCGGCGCGCGACGCCTCGTCATGCTGTTCCTCCCAGAGATCCTCGACGCGCTCCAAGTCGAGCCCCCGCGCACGGGCGAACCGGAGAAGCCCTCGGGTGCTCAGCAGCTCGTCGAGGATCTCGTCACCGGCCCCGGAGGCGAGGACACCGATGTCACCGAAGGCGGGCGTGCTCCCCCGGGCGAGCTCATGCTCGGTGCAGCTGGCGAAGTTGAGTATGGTGCTGACGCTGAAGAGCGCGGCGTTGGTGATGGTGGCATCGTTCGTGAGGATCCCGAGCAGGGACGCGTTGGCATCACTGTCGAGGAGCACGGGGGCCTCGACCAGGTCCTCGATGGCTCGATGGAGGTCAGCCCCCGCGAAGATCTTCATCGACTCCGCAGGGCCGAAGATCTCCGTCCCGTTGCGGACCCGTCCCGGCACCGCGGCGACGACCTGGCGCAGCGGGCCCAGCGCGGAGGCGGTGGCCTGCTCGATCAGGTCGACCAGCCATCGTGCCGCGCCCCCGACCTCGTGGAGGTCGGCTGTGGGAGCGGTCATACGGCGGATCTCGCGGCCCCTCAGATCGGTCACCAGCACACCGGTTGTCTGCACGCCGAAGCTGACCCCGACGACGTGTCCGGTCGTGCCGGGCAGATCCAGATAGGTGGACCGGCGGCCTCGGCCGGTGACCTCGTCGACCCCGCCGTCGACGACGAAGCCATCGGCCCGCAGCTCCTCCACAGCTCTGGACACCGTGGCCTTGCTCAGGCCCGTCAGCTCGATGAGCTTGTTCCGTGTCAGGGGCGCGTGAGAGAGGAGCACGTCGAGGACCGACGCCTTGTTGTAGTCGCGAGAGGTTGGATTGGTGGTCACGTGATGACCATAGCGAGCCCGGTACGCCGACCGGGCCGGGACCGGCTTGGGCGTGATGATCGTGGGCTGCGACCCGGTGATGCGAGGCGAAGGATCTCGGCTCATCTGTGATGCACTCCGAAGGGTCCCCGAAGCACTCCTGGACAACATCGCCGCAGGGCGGCGCGACCAGGAGACCGGGGGTCGATGACCAACTGACTGTCGGCAGCGAGCATCGTTCAGACGGTGGACCCCTCCGCGGTAAGCCACTGCGGCGTCGTTGACGCCACCGGGCGGATCGGCCTGTGTTCAGGACGACTTGACCGCAGGTCGGCCAGGCTACCACCCAGGATCAGCGCCTTTCCGTCGACGTACGCCCCCTCTGGGGGAAGCCCCTCTCTGTTCCTGGCCCTGGTGGACCACCCGCTCGCTGTCTAGATTGAGGCGAGATGAGCGGGATCGATCCCCCGCCGACCGTGACAGGCCGGCCACGTCCACCGCCTTCCATCCAGCCGATCACCGAACGGCAAAGTTTCTAGTTTCAGATTGGAACTGGAACAAGGAGTGGTAGGGTCGGAGCGCAGCAGCGAGCCCCCTTCCGACACCCCGACAGATCAGCGAGTCGTCGAACGGTGGCCGGGATCAATGGATCCGGCGCATCTCGACAGCCTGACTCACGTGCGTTCAGAGCGGCTGACGGCACTGGCAGGAGAGAGAGCAGCGATATGAAGTTCACCCCCTACTGGCTCGACACCGCTCCCCAGGGTCCGGACCGTTCCCGGACCCAGATCGGCGGACGCGTGGACGTGGCGATCATCGGCGCCGGCCTGACCGGCCTCTCGACTGCACTGCACCTGGCGCGCAAGGGCGCCGACGTGCAGGTCTTCGAGAAGGAGACGGTCGGATTCGGCGCGTCGGGGCGCAACGGCGGTATGGCCACCCTGGGTATGTCGATCGGATTCCGCTCCGCGGTCTCCCGCTACGGCTTCGACACCGCAAAGCGGTATCTGCTGGCCTACCACGACGCGGTCGACACCATCGAGGATCTCGTGAAGGAAGAGGGCATCGACTGCGACTTCGCCCGCACCGGCAAGCTGAACCTGGCCTCCAAGCCCGCTCACCTCGAGGGTCTGCGCAAGACCCACGAGATCATGTCCGGCCGACTCGGGATCGAGACCCGGATGATCTCCAAGAGCGAGCTCCACACCGAGATCGGCACCGACCTCTACCACGGCGGAATGGTCGACGCCAGGAGCGCCGGTCTGCACGTCGGCAAGTTCACCAGGGGCCTTGCCGAGGCGGCAGCACGTCTGGGCGCCACCCTTCACGAGAAGGCTCCGGTCGAGCAGATCAAGCGGTTGGGTGGCACCAAGCACGAGCTGGTCACCCCGCGCGGCACCGTCCAGGCCGACCAGGTGTTCGTCGCGACCAGCGGCCACACCCGCCGGCCGTTCCGCTGGCAGCAGGTCAGGATCGCTCCCGTCGGCAGTTTCATCATCGTGACCGAGCCGCTGGGCAAAGACGTCTGCGACATGCTGCTGCCGAACCGGCGGATGGCATCGACCTCCCTGAACCTGCTGAACTACTTCCGGATCACTCCGGACCACCGGCTGCTGTTCGGTGGCCGCGCCCGGTTCGCCGGGTCCAACCAGCAGTCGGACGCGAAGAGCGGACGCATCCTGCACAAGACGATGACCGAGGTCTTCCCCCAGCTCACCAACGCGCGCGTCGACTACTGCTGGGGCGGCCTGGTCGACATGAGCATGGACCGCATGGTGCACGCGGGCGAAGAGAACGGACTGTTCTACTCGCTCGGCTACTCCGGCCACGGCGTCCAGATGGCGACGCACATGGGTAAGCAGATGGCCGAGTACATGAACGGGGACACGGGCGCCAACCCCTGGAGCAACCTGCCCTTCAAGCGGATCCCGGGCCACTTCGGCCCGCCCTGGTTCCTGCCCTTCGCAGGCGGCTTCTACAAGTTCCTCGACGTCATCAAGTAGGCGCGGGACAGAGATGCTGAGCACATGGGTGGAGCGCCGTGAGGTCCTCCTGATCGCCCGGCCGCGAGCCACGGTCACCTCGGGCTGCTCAACCCCGGGGTGATCGTCGCCCCGGCCCCCCTGGACGCCGACCTCGCGTTGCGTGAACTCCCGCTCGTGGACACGTCGTTCACCTTCCCGCACGACGAGGACGGATTCGCTGGTGCGGTGCGCCGCTGTGTGGGTGTGGGCCGTTGCCGCAGTGACGTGGGCGGGGTGATGTGTCCGAGCTACCGGGCCACGGGGGAGGAGAACGACTCCACCCGTGGCCGGGCCCGCATGCTCCAGGAAATGGTGCGCGGCGAGGCCGTCACGGACGGCTGGCGCTCCACGGAGGTCCGTGACGCTCTGGATCTGTGCCTGTCGTGCAAGGCCTGCTCCAGCGACTGTCCGGTGGGCGTCGACATGGCGACCTACAAGGCGGAGTTCCTGCACCAGCACTACAAGGGCAGGCTCAGGCCCCGCTCCCACTACTCGCTCGGCTGGCTGCCCAGGACCTCCGCACTCGCCGGATACGCGGCCAGCCCCGTCAACGCGCTGCTGCGCGGGCCGTTCGGCAGGCTCCTCGCGCACCTCGGCGGGGTGACCACGCAGCGGAGGATTCCCGCGTTCGCCTCCCGCCGCGCCCTGCGCAAGACCCTGCGCGGGGCCAGAGCCACCGGGCCGACGAAGGCCGTGCTCTTCGTGGACAGCTTCACCCGCGCTTTTCGCCCCCAGGTCGCGGGCGCGGCAAGCCGTGTCCTGGCTGACGCGGGCATCCCCAGCACACCGCGCGACGGCCTGTGCTGTGGTCTGACCTGGGTCAGCACCGGCCAGCTGTCCACGGCCCGCAGGGTCATGGCCCGTACGGTCGCCGCCCTGGACGACGGCGACGACCGGCCGATCATCGTGGCGGAGCCCAGTTGTGCCGCCGCCCTCAAGCGGGACGTGCCCGAACTGCTGGGCACCCAGGCCGCACAGCGTGTGGCGGACCGGGTGCAGACCTTCGCCGGGGCCCTCACCGACCTCGCCGACCCGCACTGGAGCCCGCCGGCCCTGCCCGAGAACGTCGTGCTCCAGACGCACTGCCACGAGTACGCCACCTTCAGGAGCCACCGCCCCGCCGACCTGCTGCGCCGCCTGGGCGTGAAGAGCGTCGACGAGGCCGAGGGCTGCTGTGGACTGGCCGGCAACTTCGGCTTCGAGGCCCAGCACTACGACACCTCCATCGCCGTAGCCGGCCTCGCCCTCACCCCGCGTCTCGACGGACGCCCCGTCGTCGCCGACGGCTTCAGCTGCGCCACCCAGATCGACCACCTCGCCGCGGACCAGAACATCCACGCCCGGCACCTCGCCGAACTCCTCGACCCCACTCCTGACCGGGCGAGGCCTCATGACCGAGATACCGGGCGCTGAATCGCGTCCCGCCCCCTGCGGAGCGCCGGCCTTCCGCCCGCCGCGCGTGAGCCGATGGTCCGGCTCCGCGACCAGCTGAACGAGACCCCCGCCAGGCGCGGGGCATCGGTCATCAGTAAGCGCGGGCGCCGTCAGCCCCTGCGCAGGACGCCGACGAGCCGCCGAGATCCAGCCGCGACCCCAGTCGCAGATCCAGCCAAAAACTTTCTAGTTTCAGGTTGGAACTGGAACGAACGATGGTATGGTCTCAGCCACAGCAGCGAGCAAACCTCGACGAAACAAGACTGAAGGTGTGCCTGCAGATGAATTCGACTCTTAGTCGGGCAATCGCCAACTACCCCAACCGGTTCGACCCGGGGGTACTGAGCGAACTCCCCGAACATCTCCGGGACACCATTCGGCGCCGGGACGAAGTGCTGGGTCCCGGATACACACTCATCTACAAGGAGCCGGTCGAGTTCGTCTCCGGTCACGGGGCCCACCTGATCGACCGGGACGGCAACGACTACCTCGACGCCTACAACAACGTCCCGTGCGTCGGGCACGCCCACCCTCATGTGGCCGAGGCGGTCGCCCGCCAGATGACGGCGGTGAACACCAACACGCGCTATGTCCAGGAAGCCCTGGTCGACTACGCGGAGCGGCTTCTGGCGACCTTCCCCGGGGAACTGTCGAAGCTGAGCATCGCGTGCAGCGGCTCGGAGGCGAACGACCTCGCGGTCCGAGTGGCGAGGTTCCACACGGGCGGCGAGGGCATCATCGTCACCCGCTGGGCCTACCACGGCATCACCAGGGAGGTTGCGAGCTTCTCGCCGCACCTGGGCGCCGGGTCGCCGCTGGGCCCGAACGTCCGGCTCATCGACCCGCCGGACCCGCGCCTCGCCGCGCCGGGCACCACGCTCGCCGAGCACATGCGGAAGCAGGTACGCGGCGCGATCGATGACCTGGAGCGCCACGGCTACCGGCTCGCCGCGCTGATCACCGACTGCGCCTACACCAGCGACGGGATCTTCACGGACCCTGTCGACTACATGCCGGGCGTCGTCGAGGAGGTGCACGCGGCCGGCGGTGTCTACATCGCGGACGAGGTGCAGTCCGGGTTCGCCCGGCTCGGAGAGTCGATGTGGGGCTTCACCCGCCACGGCGTCCTGCCGGACATCGTCACCATGGGCAAGCCGATGGGCAACGGCATGCCGATCTCGGGCGTGGTCTTCCGTCCCGAAGTCAGCGAGGAGTTCGGGCGCAACGTCCGCTACTTCAACACCTTCGGTGGCAGCTCGATCCCCGTGGCTGCCGGCGCGGCCGTGCTGGACGTCATCGAGAAGGAGAACGTGCAGCAGCGAGTCCTGGAGAGCGGCAACGCGCTGCGCGCGGGACTTCGGGAGATCACCAGGAACTCTCCCCGTGTCGCCGAAGTCCGCGGCGCCGGTCTGTACGTCGGCGTGGAGATCGTCAAGGACCGGGAAACCCTTGAGCCGGACCGCCTGCTGACCGAAGACGTCATCAACGACATGCGCGACCGCCGGATTCTCATCAACGGCACGGGAAAGTCGGCGAACACCCTGAAGATCCGCCCTCCGCTGGCCTTCGACTCCGCCGATGTGACCCGATTCCTGGAGACCTTCGCCGAGGTCGCGAAAAACCGTCTGTAACAGGCTGGCCCGAAGGGATCGACCGTGAGCACCTCACCGGCTACCGACTTTGCCCGACGGCTCTTCGAGGAGAGCGGCCTGACCTCGTCCCACGAGCCCATCGACGTAGTGCTGGTGAGTATCTCTCTCGAGAGGCACTATCGCCTGAGCGGACGCCTCGGGCGACTGGCCACCGAGAAGGACGACACGTTCAGGCTCAGCACCGAGACCGGCGACTTCCTCGTGAAGGTCTCACCCCCGGACGAGGCGGAAATGATCGTCCATTTCCAGACCGCCGCGATGCGCTTTCTCGAAAGCGCCGCCCCTCATCTTCCCGTCCAGCGAGTGAGACTCACCGTCGACGGCGACGACAGCGTGGCCGTCCCGTTGAACGACGGCGGCACCCGCATTCTGCGCGTGTTCGACTTCGTCGCCGGTCCGGTCCTGGCCCAGACGACCCCGGACCCCGAACAGCTCGCCAAGGCCGGCGAGATGCTGGGGCGGGTCGACAAGGCGCTGAAGGCGTTCTCACACCCGGCAGACCGACGCGGTCTGGTCTGGGACATCCGGCACTTCCACCAGCTGACCAGCCTGGTCCAGTACACACCGGATCCCGAGCACCGCCGTCTGGCCCGTGAGGTCTTCTGGCGCTTCGCCGAATCCGTCGTCCCGAGGCTGAATGATCTCGAGACGCAGGTGATCCACGGCGATTTCAGCCCGTACAACATCGTGGTGGATCCGAAGAGTGACGACTACGTCACCGGAGTCATCGACTTCGGCGACACCGTGCGCAGCGCCTTGATCTTCGACCCCGCCGTGCCCATGGCGAACCTGCTCGGACGAACGTCGTACCAGCCCTGGCGGGATGCCTGCGCGTTCGTCGTCGGCTATCAGCGGGAGAGACCGATCAAGGCCTCGGAAATCCCCCTGCTTCCGGTCGCGGCACTGGCACGGCTCACCCTGCGCGCGCTCCTCACGAACTGGCGAGCGGAGCGCGCACCCGAACGACGCGAGTATCTCCTCGGCCACGCCAAGGACGACTGGGTCAATATCGAGCGCGCCTTGGCCGTAGGCCTGGACGACGTCGTCGCGCAGCTCAAGGAAGCCCGCCCTGGGCATGCCTGAAAGCCCACCGCCCCGTTCCGGTTTCCACAGAAAAAGAATGGAGCTCTTTCATGAGCAAGATCCCCTCGTTGCAGTTCCGCCCGAAGTACGTGTCGTTCGACTGCTACGGCACGCTGATCAACTACCAGATCACCCCCATCACGCGTGAGCTGGTCGGCGACCAGGTTCCCGCCGAGCGGTGGGACCAGTTCGTGAAGGAGTTCCGCGGTTACCGCTACGACCAGATCCGCGGCACCTACTACTCCTACGAGCAGGTGCTGCACGATTCCTTCGAGCGGATCTGCAACCGATGGGGCCTGAAGGCCGCCCCGGACGCGGGCAAGCGCTTCGCCGACGGCGTCCGCAGCTGGGGACCGCACACCGACGTCCCCGAGCCGCTGAAGAAGATGGGCGACAACTACAAGCTCGTCATCCTCTCCAACGCCGACGACTCCTTCCTCGAGGAGAGTGTGCCCCGCCTCGGGACCGACTTCCACGCCGTCTACACCGCGGAACAGGCCGGCTACTACAAGCCCCGCTATGCCGCCTTCGAGTACATGCTCGACCAGCTCGGCGCCTCACCCGAGGACTTCGTGCACGTCTCCTCGCACACCCGCTACGACCTGATGCCGATGCACGACATGGGCTTCCGCAACCTGATCCTCCTGGACCGCGGCTACGACCCCGTCACCCACGGCTACGACTACGTCACCGTCAAGTCCCTCGACGACCTCAACACCATGCTCGGCATCTGACGCAGTTTCCAGCTCAAACGGATTCACCGTATCCCAGCGATCTCCAGGAGGCACCGCCATGGAAGGCAACCGGATAGGACGCAGAACCGTACTCCGCACCGCAGGCGCTCTGGCCACCGCCACCTCGGTGGCCGGCTGCGGCACCCTCATGGGCAGCAGTGAGAGCCGCTCGTCGGGCGGAGGCAAGAAGCGGATCGTCGTCAGCAACAGCGGCGGCGCCTACAACGATGCTCTGACGAAGGCGATGTACGAGCCGTTCGCCAAGGAGACCGGTATCACGGTCACCACCGTGAACTACCAGTCGGCGCAGGTCATCGCCCAGGTGAAGCAGGGCCGGCCACAGGTCGACCTGATGGACAACTCGTTGCTGGTCTTCCAGAAGATGGCGCGCCTGGAGTGTCTGGAGGTGATGGACCACGACCGGCTGAAGAGCGTCAAGGGGGCCGGTATTCCGGAGCACCAACTGCCGGAGCACGCGGTCGGCAAGAACGTGTGGTGCAGCCTGATGGCGTACCGCACCGACAGCCTGAAGCGCGCTCCGAAGAGCTGGGCGGACTTCTGGAACACCGGCTCCTTCCCCGGCCCTCGCTCCCTGCAGAGCGCGGAAGTCGACATCCCGGAGCTTGAGTTCGCGCTGCTGGCCGACGGTGTGCCACTGGACAAGCTGTACCCGCTGGATGTGGACCGGGCCTTCAAGGCGATGTCGCGGATCCGCGGCGGCGTGAAGAAGTTCTGGAACACCGGCGCCCTGCCGGCCGTCCTGATCGGCCGCAAGGAGGTCGTCGCGACCAGCCTCTACGGCGGTCGCGCGGACGAGCTGATCAAGCAGGGACAGCCGGTCACCTACCAGTGGAACGGGGCCCGACGGCTCACCAACGGCTGGGGCATCCCGAAGGGCGCGGACAACACGGACGCGGCCTACAAGCTGATCGACTTCTCGCTGCGTCCCGAGGTGCAGGCGGCGTTCGCCAAGCTCTACCCCGGCGGCCCGGTCGTCCCCGGCGCCATCAAGCTGCTCTCGGACGACGTCCTGGCCACCCTGCCGACCTCCCCGCAGAACCTGAAGACCGGCTTCGACGCCGATGTCGCCTGGTGGGACAAGAACCGTGACGCTGTCACCAAGCGCTGGCAGGAGTGGGCGGATGCCTGAGCGGACCAACACGATCAGCACCGGGAAGCTGTCGGCGGACGACCTCGCCGCGGCCCTGGCTCCACGGTCCAACGCGCAGACCGGCAAGTCGCTGTCGGTCACGGGGCTGCGAAAGTCCTACAGCGGGACGACGGTGGTCGACGGTGTGGACATGGAGATCGCGGCGGGTGAGTTCATCACCTTCCTCGGCTCCTCCGGCTCGGGCAAGACCACCACGCTGATGATGCTGGCCGGGTTCACCGAGCCCGACTCCGGCACCATCACCGTCGACGGCCACGACATCACCCATCTCAACCCCGGCAAGCGGGACTTCGGGTTCGTCTTCCAGCAGTACCTGCTCTTCCCGCACATGACTGTCACCGAGAACGTCGCCTTCCCCCTCCAACTGCGGGGCGTGCCGAAGGCGGAGATCCGCCGCCGGGTGGGCGAGACCCTGGAGGCGGCGGGCCTGTCGAAGTTCGCCGGCCGCAAGCCCCGTGAGCTGTCCGGTGGTCAGCAGCAGCGCGTCGCGCTGTGCCGGGTCCTGGTCTACCGCCCGCCCATCGTGCTGATGGACGAACCGCTGGGCGCGCTGGACAAGAAGTTGCGCGACCAGATGCAGACCGAGATCAAGTCCATCCAGCGTGAACTGGGCCTGACCGTCGTATATGTGACGCACGACCAAGAGGAAGCCCTGGTCCTCTCCGACCGGATCGCCATCATGAAGGACGGCCGGATCGAGCAGTTCGACACGCCCCGCGGCCTGTTCGAACGCCCGTGCACGCCGTTCGTCGCGGACTTCCTCGGCTCCGCCAACTTCCTGTCGGGCAAGGCGGAGGAGACGACCGCCGACGGATGCACCCCGGTGCGTCTGGACACCGGCGGCATCCTGAAGGCCCGCGCGCATGCCGTCACGCCGGGGCAGATGGTCCGCGCCGCGGTCCGGCCGGGCAAGCTGCGCCTGGTCGCCCCGGAGGAGAGCTGTTGTACGGGCACGGTCGAGATGGCCGTCTACGTCGGTTCGCTGACGCGGATCACGGTGCGTCTGGACGGTGCCGCTCCGGGGACGCCGCCGCTGCGCATCGAGACCGCTCACACTCCGCCGCGCACCGGTGAGCGGGTCTGTGTCACCGCCGACCCCGAGGACGTGAGTGTCTTCGACGCGACGGACGGGGGGTGACCCCGTGGCCGGAACCGCTCTCGCACCCGGCAAGGTGCGTGTGAGAACGTCCCCGATACGGGGGCACCGCTCCCGCATCGCACTGGTCAACGCCGTCCCCGTCACGGTGTTCCTGCTGGTTCTGTTCGTCTACCCGATCATCGGCGTCCTCTCGCTGAGCCTGGAGGGCGACGCCGGCGGGTTCACCCTGCACTGGTACACCGACGCCCTCAGCGGCGCGAACCTCTCCGTGCTGATGTCGACGCTGCGGATCTCCGCCGAGACGGCCGTACTCAGCCTGCTGGTCGGCTTCGTCCTCGCGCACGCCATCGCCCGCATGCGGCCGGTGTTCGCGGCGCTCGCGATGCTGATCGTGGTCGTGCCGCACTTCATCAGCGCCCTGGTGCGCACCTACGGCTGGATCATCATGCTCGGCGAGCACGGCCTGATCAACACGCTGGCCACCTCGCTGCACGCGCCGGGCGCACCCTATGACCTGCTCTACAACGAGATCGGTGTCGTCATCGGCACCACCTCGGTGATGCTCCCCTACACCGTCCTGGTCCTCCAGGGCGTCATGCGGGGCGTGGACCGCAGGCTGCTCGCCGCAGCGGCCGGGTTCGGGGCCTCCCGCCCGACCATCTTCTTCAGGATCTACCTGCCGCTGGTCGCCCCCGGTATCGGCACAGCAGGCCTGCTCAGCTTCATCCTCTGCCTGGGCTACTACATCACCCCCGCCCTGATGGGCGGCGACAAACAGACGGTGGTGGCGGCGCTGATCGACCAGCAGGTGATGAAGCAGGACCAGTGGAACAGCGCCGCCGCCTTCGGCGTCATCCTGCTCCTGCTCACCTTCGCCGGCCTGGGCGTACTCGGCCTGGCCGGACTCCGCCGCAAGAAGACCGAACGTGGAGGGGGTGGCGGCTCATGATGGAACTGCCCGCCACCCGGGCCGGACACATCGGCCGCGCGACGAGCGCCACCGCCATCCTGCTGTTCCTTGCCATGCCCATCGTCATCATCCTGGTCACCTCGTTCGGCGCCGACGGCATCGGCACCTTCCCGCCGGAGGACTACAGCACTCGCTGGTACCAGCAGATGGCCGCACCCGAAGGCAACTGGGCCACCTCCATCGCCCTGTCCAGCCTGGTGGCCGCACTCACCACCGTCTTCTCCCTGATACTGGGCGTCACAGCCGCCACCGCACTGGCCCGCGGCCGGCTCCCCCTGCACGCGGCCGTCTACGGGCTGGTCCTGGCCCCGATGCTCATCCCCCAAGTGGTCATCGCACTCGGCCTGTTCCTGTTCTTCGAACCCGCCGGCTTGCTCGGCAGCCCCCTGGCGATCGCCCTCGGCCACACGGTCCTGGCCGCGCCCATCGCCATCCTCATCATGATCTCCACGCTGAAGGGCATCGACGAACGCCTCGAAGACGCCGCCGCCAGCATGGGCGCCAGCCGCATGACCATCGCCCGCCGCATCACCTTCCCCCTGGCCACCCCCGGCCTGATCGCCGCAGCCATCTTCTCCTTCATCACCAGCTTCGACGAGTTCTTCATCGCCCAGTTCCTCTCCACCCCCGACACCCGCACCCTGCCGGTCCTCGTCTTCAACGCCCTCCAGTTCGACGTCGACCCCACCGTCACCGCCGTCAGCGCCGTCCTCATCGCACTCGCGATCGTGGCCCTCGCCCTGGTCGCCCTCGTCCGCAGACTCGGCGGCCACCGCAACCAGCAGGGCGGCGGCCTCCTGCCGACGGAACCCCTCACCTGATCCGCGAGCCCTCCCTGTTCCATGTCCGCCGCTGCGGCGCCCCCCCTCGAACGGAGATCTCCGTGCGCGAAATCATCACCTTCGACGCCTACGGCACCCTCGTCGACTTCAAGCTCAACGCCCCCACTGTGGAGCTGCTGAAGGACCGCATCGCCGAAGTCGGCGTCGACGCCCAGGAGTTCCTCGGCACTTTCAACATCATGCGCTTCCAGGCGGTGGTGGAGCCCTACCGCCCCTACGCGGAGGTGCTGCGCTCCAGCCTGAGGAACGCCATGCGCCGACACGGGCTGCGCTACCAGGACTCCGACGGTGACGCCGTCGTCGCCCTCATCCCGACGTTCGGCCCCTTCCCGGAGGTTCCCGACGCACTGCGCCGCCTGAAGAACCGCTACGAGATCGCGATCATCTCCAACACCCAGGATGGCTTCATCGCGAAGAACATCGAGATCATGGGCGTCGAGTTCGATCACGTCATCACCGCCGAGCAGGCCGGCGCGTACAAACCGGACCGCCAGGCCTTCGAGTGCGCGTTCCAGAAGATCGGCGCCAGGCCGGAAGAGATCATCCACGTCGCCATGGGCTGGGAGTACGACATCATCCCGGGCCACGACCTGGGCTTCAAGCGCCTGGTGTGGATCAACCGCCGCAACCAGCCGGGCTCCCCCGCCTACGACTACGAGGAGCTCCCGGACCTGAGCAAGCTGCCCGAGCTGCTGGGCTGCTGAGCCGGCGGGGCCCGGCACCCTTGCCCGGTGCTCGGCCCGCTTCCACCCCGACAGCGGCACCCCCTGTCCCCTCCCCGTCGCAGGTGTGGTGCCCATCCTCGGACGTGCATCACGTCCGCCGGCGAAGCATGGGGCCCTCTCCCCCCGGTGGGCCCCGTGCTTCCGCCCGGACATCCCCGCGAAGCGCTGCCCGGTCAAAGGGCCGGCGAGCCGCAGCGCCGCTCCTTGCCTGTGCGTGCTCCCCGGGCCCGCTTCCCGGTCGGTGTCCCGAAACACCGGCCGCCCGTCGACAACACCGTCTGTTTCAGTTCATAGGAGAAGCCAGCCATGACCACGACCGTCATCCGTGACGTTCCCAAGCAGCTCTTCATCGGCGGCAGTTGGCGGGACGCGGAGTCCGGCCGGACACTGTCCGTCGACAACCCGGCCACCGGTGAGGAACTCTGCCAGGTCGCCGACGCGACCCCCGCCGACGGCAGACGGGCGGCCGAGGCAGCGGTCGCCGCACAGCCCGCCTGGGCCTCCACCCCGCCGCGTGTGCGCAGTGAGATCCTGCGCCGCGCCTACGACCTGATCATCGCGCGGACCGAGGACCTCGCTCTGCTGATGACCCTGGAGATGGGCAAGCCCCTGGCAGAAGCCCGCTCCGAAGTCGCCTACGGCGCCGAGTTCTTCCGCTGGTTCTCCGAGGAAGCCGTCCGCATCGACGGCGGCATGATGACCTCCCCCGACGGCAGGAACCGCCTCCTGGTCACCCGCCGGCCCGTCGGCCCCTGCCTGCTCATCACACCCTGGAACTTCCCCCTGGCCATGGGAACCCGCAAGATCGGCCCCGCCATCGCCGCCGGCTGCACCATGCTCCTCAAACCCGCCCCCCAGACCCCCCTGACCACCCTGGCCCTGGCCGCCATCCTCAAGGAAGCCGGCCTGCCCGACGGCGTCCTGAACATCGTGGTCACCACCGACGCCGCCGGCGTCGTCGAACCCCTCCTGCGCGGCGGGCAGATCCGCAAGCTGTCCTTCACCGGCTCCACCGGCGTCGGCCGGATCCTGCTCGCCCAGTGCGCCGACGCGGTCATCCGCACCTCCATGGAACTGGGCGGCAACGCACCCCTCATCGTCTTCGACGACGCCGACCTCGACACCGCCGTCGAAGGCACCATGGTCGCCAAGATGCGCAACATGGGCGAATCCTGCTGCGCCGCCAACCGCATCTACGTCCACTCCTCCATCGCCGAGGAGTTCGCCTCCCGTCTCGCCGCCCGTATGGGCGCCCTGACGGTCGGCGACGGCACCGAGCCCGGCACTGACGTCGGCCCCCTCATCGACCGGGCGGGCCAGAGCAAGGCCCACGACGTCGTCCGCGACGCCGTCAAGCGCGGGGCCACCGTCCTCACCGGCGGCGAGCTCCCCGAGGGTCCGGGCTGCTTCTACCCGCCCACCGTGCTCACCGGCATCGCCGCCGAGGCTTCGATCATGGACACCGAGGTCTTCGGCCCCGTCGCCGCCATCCTCACCTTCGACACCGAGGACGAGGCCGTCACCGCTGCCAACGACACCGAGTTCGGCCTGGCCGCCTTCCTGTTCACCCAGAATCTCGACCGTGCCCTGCGCGTCAGCGATAGCCTCGAAAGCGGCATGATCGGCCTCAACACCGGCATTGTCTCCAACCCCGCGGCCCCCTTCGGCGGCGTCAAGCAGTCCGGCCTCGGCCGCGAAGGCGGCCGTGTCGGCATCGGCGAGTTCCTCGAGTACAAGTACATCGCCGTCCCCGTGGCATGACGGCGCCGGCGGCACTGCCTTTTCCGCAGGCGGGCGTAGCGCGAGGACACCGAGACCTGCTACATCCTGAGCGGCCGCGCGGTCGTCACCGACGCCGCGACGGGCGAGACTTTCGAGATCTCCGCCGGCGACGTCGTCGTGCAGCCCCAGGACTGGTCGGGCCGCTGGGATGTCAAGGACAGGCACCACGAGTCGAGAGCAACGCTCGCCCGTTCAACCGACCCGCAACCCGCCGAGGGCAAGCATGAGACTCCAGAACGTCAATGCAGTGATCACCGGAGCGTCGAGCGGGATCGGTCAGGCAGTCGCCTCCCATTTCCGCCGCGAGGGCGCAAGCCTCCTGCTCACGGGACGGCGCCCCGAGTTGCCCGAAGACGATCCGGATGACCTCTACCTCCCGGGCGATCTCAACGACGAGTCCTTCGTCTCCGAACTCTCCGAGCGCGCGGCGGACCACCTGGGGGAGGTCCAGGTGGTCGTCCTCTGCCACGGCTTCCAGGCGTCCAGCCCCATTGCCGACATGAACTACGACGACGCCCGCGAGGTGCTGCACAGTAACCTCCTGAGCTCATTCCTGGTCATGAAGCACTTCATGCCGCTGGCTCCGGAAGCGGGGGCGTCGATGGTGTGCGTCAGTTCGCGTCTCGGCATGGTCGGCATGCCGAACCAGACCATGTACTCCGCGGCCAAGGGCGGCCTCATCGCGCTCGCGCGTGGCGCTGCCATCGAATGGGCGGACCGCAACATCCGTGTCAACGTGGTGGCGCCCGGCCTGACCGTGACGCCCGTCATCGAGGCGTCGTTCCAGCGACGACCCGACCCCGCCGCCTACCGGCGCACCAGGGAGGACTCCATCCCGATCGGCCGGCTCGCCACCCCTGAAGAGGTCGCTGACGCGGTTCTGTTCCTCGCCTGCCGGGAGTCGTCGTACATCACCGGCGCCGTCCTGCCCGTGGACGGGGGCTACACAGCGTTCTGAACCACGCACCGCTGCCGCCCGGGGAGGGGAGGCGGAAGGTCAAGGTTTCAAGAATCTTCTCCGGCCCCCTTGACCGTTCCACACTCCAGGCATTTATTTGGGCTCAAACAACATGGAGAAGGGGAGTGACGAGATGGATCTGACCAAGTGGCTGACCGCGGCGGTCGCGTCGAACACCGTGTGGGCGAAGACCTTCGGCTCCTTCGATCCGCACCCGGCGCTGGCCGTGGACGACGACCGCTTCGCCGCAGCGTTCGAGACCTTCACCGAGCGGTTGAAGGACAACTACCCCTTCTTCCACCCCCGCTACGCGGGCCAGATGCTCAAGCCCCCGCACCCGGCGGCCGTCGTCGGCTACCTGACCGCGATGCTGATCAACCCCAACAACCACGCACTCGACGGCGGCCCCGCCACCGCCGCGATGGAGCGTGAGGTCGTCCAGCAGCTGGCCACGATGTTCGGCTACGAGACCCACCTCGGGCACCTGACCACCAGCGGCACCATCGCCAACCTCGAGGCCCTCTTCGTGGCCAGGGAACTGCACCCCGGCAAGGGGATCGCCTACAGCACGGAGGCCCACTACACGCACGGCCGGATGTGCGGCGTTCTCGGCGTGGAAGGCTTCCCCGTTGCCACCGACGACCTCGGCCGCATGGACCTCGACGCGCTGGAGGAGCTGCTGCGCGGCGGACAGGTCGGCACCGTCGTACTCACCACCGGCACGACCGGGCTCGGCGCCGTCGAGCCGGTGCACGAGGCGCTGGCCCTGCGCGAGCGCTACGGGGTGCGCATCCACGTCGACGGCGCTTACGGCGGGTTCTTCACCCTGCTGGCCGGAGCGGACGGCCCGGAGGGGCTGCCGGCCGAGCCGTGGCGGGCCATCGCCCAGGCCGACTCCATCGTGGTGGACCCGCACAAGCACGGCCTCCAGCCCTACGGCTGCGGTGCCGTCCTGTTCCGCGATCCCGCGGTCGGCCGTTTCTACCTGCACGACTCGCCGTACACGTACTTCACCTCCGAGGACCTGCACCTGGGCGAGATCAGCCTGGAGTGCTCCCGCGCGGGTGCGGCGGCCGCCGCGCTGTGGCTGACCTTCCAGCTGCTGCCGCCCACCCCGGACGGACTGGGCCAGGTCCTGGGGGCCGGACGGCGGGCGGCGGTGCGCTGGGCCGGGCTGATCGAGGGTTCCGAGCACCTGGAGCTCTACCAGCCCCCGGAGCTCGACATCGTCAGCTACTTCCCCGTGACCGCCGGCACCCGCCTGTCGCAGATCGACGCGGCCGGCGGCCGGATCCTGAAGGAAGGGATGACCGACACCCTGGATCCGCTCTTCCTCAGCACGCTCCGGGTGGGTGCCGACCGCTTCACCGCCCGCCATCCGGGAGTCACCGCCGACGCCGACGGCGCACGGATCCTGCGCAGTGTGCTCATGAAGCCCGAGTCCGAGACCTACGTCGAGGAGCTGCACCAGCGGCTGGAGCGGCTCGCTCGCGCATGACTGCCCCGAGCGTCACGTCTGAGCCGACACGGTAGCCACAGGAGCAGGACCTATCCTGGTAAACACTGACTTAAACCGCACAGACGCTCTGGAGGCAGCCGGTGAGCGACATCGGAATTGACCGCAGAGCCTTCCTGAGCGGGGTCGGCGGACTCGCGGCGGGTATGGCTGCCGGGTCACTCACCGCATGTGACACGCGCACGGACCGCAGCTCCGACGACAACAGCAAAGTGCTCGTGGTCCGTGACTTCGGCGGCGCCTACGGCACAGCAAACCGAAAAGCCATCTACGACCCGTTCACCAGGGAATCCGACGTCCGGATCAAGGTGGTCAACTTCGGGCACACCCAGATACTCGCGCAGATCAAGGAAGGCCGTCCGCAGTTCGACGTCATGGACATCGACATGTCCAACCTGGTGCGCTTCGATCACGAAGGCGCCTCGGAGGAACTGGACTACGGCCGGCTGAAGAACACGAAGAACGCGGGAATCGCGGAGTCCCTGCTCACCCCCTACGGCGTGGGCAAGAGCTACTGGGCCAGCGTCCTGGCCTACCGCACCGACGCCTTCGACGGGCGGGAGCTCGAGTCATGGGCGGATTTCTGGAATCACGGAAACTTCCCTGGCAGCCGGTCCCTGCAGGGCACAGTGGACCTGCCGGAGCTGGAGTTCGCCCTGCTTGCCGACGGTGTGCGGCTCGACGGGCTGTACCCGCTCGACGTGGACCGCGCCTTCAAGGTCCTCGATGAGATCAAGGGCTCTGTGCGGAGCTTCTGGGAGTACGGCGCGGAGCCCGGTGAACTGCTCGATCGCGACACGGTCGTGGCCTCCAGCACCTGGGCCGGCCGCCTCCGGAATGTGATCGAGCGGGGGTCTCCGCTCGCCTACGAATGGAACGGCGCCCGCAGGCAGAGCAACGGCTACGGAATCCCGAAAGGCTCCTCGAACCCCGACGCCGCCTATCGGCTCATTGATTTTGCGCTGCGACCCGAAGTGCAGGCCCATATGGCCCGGCTCTACCTCGATGGACCCGTGGTCCCCGCCGCGTACGGATATCTCACCGAGGCCGTGGCCGTGAATCTGGCCAGCACTCCCGGGAATCTGCTGACGGGCTTCGACTTGGACATCGAGTGGTGGTTCGAACACCAGCACGACGTGACCAAACGCTGGGAGCAATGGGTGCGTACGTGACTGACCAAATGCGGCCATGTGGCTGTATACGTGCACTCATGGTAAAGAGTCAGTATGGTCAAGCACCTCGGCCGGCTCTCGGCCTTGAGGTCCCACGCTCTGGGCGGTGAGCGTCCCCGACCGTCCCCGGAGCGTTCCGGGGAACTTCCGCAGTGGGAGACCGACAGCCGGCCTCCGGGGAGACTCCGGAGGGCCCTGCCGAGGGTGCGCAGTGTCGCCGGCCAGGTGTTTCTGCTCCAGCTCGTGATCATGGTGCTGTTCGCCGCCGCCGCGAGCGGGGCTCTCGTGGTGCAGGCCCGCAAATCGAGCACACAGGAGGCCCGGCAACTGTCGATGGGCGTCGCGGAGTCCTTCGCGCAGGCCCCGGGCACGCTGGCGGCCATGAAGTCCGGCGACCCCACGGTCCTGCTTCAGCCGCGCGCGGAGGAGGCCCGGAAGAACACCGGGGTCGACTACGTCGTCGCGTTCGATCCACAGGGCTTTCGCTGGACCCATCCCGATCCGAAGCTGATCGGGAAGCACATCTTCGCCCTGCGCGAGGGCGCTGCCGCCGACCGGCCCTTCACCAAGACGTTCGAGGGCAGTCTGGGCCTCGCCGTGGACACGACCGTCCCGGTCCGTGACACCAACGGCACCACGATCGTCGGCTTCGTGTCGGTCGGGGTGACCGTCGCGAGCGTCGATGACGTGGTGCAGGACCAGCTGCCGCAGCTGCTGGGCTTCGCCGGCGCCGCCCTCGCGGTGTCCGCCGTCGGTACAGCACTGGTCTCCTGGCGGCTGAGGCGGCAGACGCGCGGGCTGGACCCCTCCGAGATGACCCGGATGTACGAGCACCACGACGCGGTGCTGCACGCCGTGCGCGAGGGCGTACTGATCATCAGCGGTGACGCCCGGCTGCTGCTCGCCAACGACGAGGCGCGGCGGCTGCTCGACCTGCCCGCGGACGCCGAGAACCGCAGGGTCACCGATCTCGGCTTGGCGGCGGACACCGCCGGGCTCCTGTGCTCGGCCCGGGAGATCACCGACGTGGTGCACCTTGCCGGCGACCGGCTCCTGGCCATCAACATCCGGCCCGTCGACCCCCATGGCCGACCCTCTGGAACCGTGGTCACCCTTCGTGACTCGACCGAGCTGCGCGCCCTGGCGGGCAGGGCGGAGGTGGCCCGGGAACGGCTCGGGCTGCTGTACGAGGCCGGGGTACGGATCGGCACCACGCTGGACGTCGTGCGCACCGCGCAGGAACTCGCCGAGGTGGCGGTACCGAGGTTCGCCGACGCGGCGACGGTCGACCTGCTCGATCCGATCCTGCGGGGTGCCGTGTCGGCGGGGCCGGGTCCCGAGATGCGCCGGGTGGCCGTACACGGCGACGGCGGTGCCCGCTCCCTCTACCCCGTGGGGGAGCTGATCCGCTTTGTTCCCACTTCTCCGGTCGCCGTCGGCGCCGAGCGGGGCCGTGCGGTCCTGGACGCCGATCTGACCAGCTCCGGCGGCTGGATGGCCGACCAGGACCCGGACCGTGCCCGGCGCCTGCTGGAGCTCGGCTTCCACTCCCTGATCACGGTGCCGCTCCAGGCCCGCGGTGTGGTGCTGGGCATGGCGAACTTCTGGCGCTCGGACGCCGATCCCTTCGGCCAGGAGGACCTGGCCTTCGCCGAGGAACTCGCCGCCCGCGCCGCCGTCGCCGTCGACAACGCCCGCCGCTACACCCGCGAACACACCCTGGCCGAGTCGCTCCAGCGCAGCCTGCTGCCCGGCTCCCTGCCCCACCACTCGGCCGTGGAGGTCGCCCACCGCTATCTCCCCGCCCAGGAGGGTGTGGGCGGCGACTGGTTCGACGTGATCCCCCTGCCCGGCGCCCGGGTCGCCCTGGTGGTCGGCGACGTGGTGGGCCATGGTCTGCACGCCGCGGCCACCATGGGCCGGCTGCGCACCGCGGTGCACAACTTCTCCTCCCTCGACCTGCCCCCGGACGAGCTCCTCGGGCATCTGGACGAGCTGGTCGCCCGGATCGACAGCGACGAGAACGCCGACCGGGACCATGAGAGCGTCTCGGGCGCCACATGCCTCTACGCGATCTACGACCCGGCATCCGGCGCGTGCGCATTCGCCCGCGCGGGACACCCGGAGCCCGCTCTCGTCCGCCTCGACGGCACCGTGGAATACGTTCGGGTACCCGGATCACCGCCACTCGGCCTCGGCGGCGGCCTGCCCTTCGAGACCACCGAACTCACCCTGCCCGAAGGCTCCCGCCTCGTTCTCTACACCGACGGCCTGATCGAGGACCGGCAACGCGGCATGGACGCCGGCCTCGACGCGCTGCGCGCCGCCCTGGCGCACCGGGACCGGACACCGGAGGAAACCTGCCAGGACGTCCTCGACGCCGTACTCCCCGCCCGGTCCAGCGACGACATCGCCCTGCTCGTCGCCCGCACCCGCCTGCTGAGCCCCTCCCAGGTCGCCGAGTGGGACGTGCCCAGCGACCCGGCAGTGGTCGCCGGCGTCCGGGCGGACGTCGCCCGGCGGCTGCAGGCCTGGGAGCTGGAAGACATGCCCTTCACCACCGAGCTGATCATCAGCGAGCTGGTCACCAACGCCATCCGCTACGGCACAGAACCGATCCGGCTCCGCGTACTGCACGACGACGACAGCCTCATCTGCGAGGTCGCCGACGGCAGCAGCACCTCACCCCACCTGCGCCGTGCCGCCACCACCGACGAGGGCGGCCGGGGCCTGTTCCTCGTCGCCCAGTTCGCACAGCGCTGGGGCACCCGCTACACAGCCCGCGGCAAGGTGATCTGGACCGAGCAGTCCACCCGGGCGCCGGCGGGCGACACGGACGAGATGTCGGCCGACGGCGTGCTGGACCAGTGGGAGGACGCGGCCTGGTGAGCTGCCGAGGCAGATGAGGCAGTGCACTCGCCTCGCTACGGTGCGCCGCCCCGAACTCCGCGGTGGCTCACGGCAGTCGGAACCACGGTCACGCCTTACGAGAGTCTGACGTGGGGTCGAAATCTCTGTCGCCTCAACTGCCCAAGTGGCGATGCTGGCTCCGCTGCTCACCCAAGGCGGGTGGCGGAGAGAGAGTTGAGGAACAGCGCATGAGCAGGCATACAAGGCGCACGTCACCGTCGCAGGCTCGACTGACCGTCGCCGGAGCGGGAGTCCTCGCGGTTGCCGCGGCGTGACCTCCTTCCACGTCCAGGGACAGAAACTGACACACCGTCGAGTGGTCAGCTAGGAGTCATCGACCTTGCGGTGACGAAGGACGAGCAGTTCACGGCAAGGTAGCGCGTCCGTCCACCCGCTCTCGCCGGCAGGGATCCTCCCCCATCGCGTTCACCGCGGTGCCGCCACACACACGACGCCCCCCTCGATTCGAAAAGCTCATAGGAGCCCCATGCGCCACCACACACCCAAGCGGTCCAAGTCAACCAATCGAGCCATTGCCGCCATAGCAGGCTTGGCCCTGGGGGCAGGAGGGCTGATATCGATCAACATGTACGCCTCAGCCGACGAGAGCGGAACCGGCAACTCGACGAAGCGCTCCTCGACGGGCCGGACGCAAGCGCTCGCCGCCGGAACCGCCACCATCAGCTGCCCGGACGTCGGGGCCAAGCTGACCTCGGTCCCCAACCAGGCCAGGGCACAGGTGGACAAGGAACTCGCGCTCCTCGACGGACAAGTGGCCGAGGCGTACCAGCGGCTGCAGAACTCGGCGCAGGCGATCCAGAAGGACAGCAGCTTCGCCGACAACGCGATCATGGGGCCGTTGAAGGACAAGCGGGTCGCAACGATCGACCGGATCGCGATCGCCATCGGCAGGACGGGAACGAGGCCGCAGGGCCTCGACTCCCTGGCCGCCTGTACGCTGCGCGCCTCGGGCAACCAGCAGGGCACCGGCCAGGACGGCAACAGCGGACAAAGCGGCAATGGCCCCGTGGCCGCCGACTTCGTGGACATCACCACGGTCCAGCCGAATGTGAGGAACCCCCGCAAGACGCGTGGCGCTTCCCGAGGCGTCTTCACCACACAGTGCGGCGTCAACGCGAACAAGCTGTACAACTCCGACAACGTCATCGTCGCCCCGGGTGTCGGAAACGGCGCGCACCATACGCACGACTACGTCGGCAATCAGGGCAACAACGCCTTCGCCGGCAACGAGGAGTTCGCCGCTGCCGGGACCAGTTGCCGCAACAAGGGGGACAAGTCCACGTACTACTGGCCGGTGCTCCGTCTCCAGGACGGCACCCAGGAGTTCGACGCAGGGAAGCCCGGCGGCGGAGCCGAGGGCAACACCGGCCGCATTCTGACGGCCTCGCGGGTCACCTTGAACTTCGTGGGCAGCCCAAGGGGCAGGGTCGTGGCCATGCCCAGGTTCCTGCGCATCATCACCGGTGACGCCAAGGCGTTCACGAACGGCACCGCCAACGCCAACGCGTCTTGGAGCTGCACCGGCTTCGAGAACCGGCAACTGACGGACAAGTACCCGGTCTGTCCCGAAGGCAGCAGCCTGGTCCGTACCTCCAAGTTCCAGAGCTGCTGGGACGGCCGGGACGTCGACAGCGCGAACCACCGGTCACACGTCGCCTTCGCCGACCCCAGGACCGGCAGCTGCCCGAACGGTTTCAAGGCCATTCCGCAGCTGGTCCAGCGTCTGGTCTACGACGTGGACGCGCCCAGCCTCAACGACAACGGAGCGTCCAGCCCGTTCTATGCGGTGGACGGTTTCCCTGAGCAGATGCACAAGCCGATCACGGACCACGGTGACTTCATCAATGTCTTCGACGAGACGCTGATGAACCGGATGGTGCAGTGCATCAACACCGGACGAAAGTGCCGATGACCGCCTCCGGGCAAACGTTCGCCACCTGAGCCTCACCCGCCCGGGCAGGAGCCCTGGGGACGGCACGGATCGCCCTCGAGCTCCTCCCCTGGGGCGAGCACTTCACCCCCATCCCGCCGGTGCGCCGCATGGGCGACGAGGAGTTCCGCGGCGAGAGCGGCAAACGCTGCTCGCCGGGAACGCGCTGCACGCCGACCTCGCACCGGAGGCCGCGGGCAGCGGAGGCTTCGGCCGGCGGGCTGGAACAGTGCTTGGACCAGCTCGGAGCAGGACGTGATGGCCGACCGGATCGAGCGCCAGGTCGAGCGGTTCGCTCCCGGCTTCCGCTCCCGTATCCGCGCGCGGCGCGTCCTGGCGCCGCCCACGCTCCAGTCGCTCGACGGCCATCCGCACGGAGGCGTCCTCAACGGCGGCACCGCGGCCCTCCACCAGCAGCTCGTGTTCCGCCCCGTCCCCGGCACCGGCAGTCCAGAGACACCCGTGGGTCGTCTCAATCTCGCCTCCGCCTCCGCCTCCGCCCATCCGGGTGGCGGGTCCATGGCGCCCCGGGAGCCAATGCCGCCCGGGCGGCTCTGCACCGGTACCGGCTCGGACCGAACGGGCTCATCTACGCCCTGAAATGAGCACGGCACACCGGGAGAGACCCGCCGCGGACGGCAGCCCCCGTCAAGAAGGATCAGTCAGGCAGCCGGTCCAGCAGCCACTCGCCGAGTTCCTGGGTGATGGCCGTGTGCGCGGTCGTGGCCGAGGAGCAGATGAAGTCGTCGAACTCGCTCTCCTCCGGCGGCAGGTCGTCGATGTTCGCGTAGAGGTCCTTCTGCTGGTCGATGTCGCGGATCGCGACCGCGCTGACCGAGGGGACGAAGCAGACACTCTCGTGCCGCGGATCGACCTCGGCTCCGGCCTTCTTCAGCGTGTCGGCGAGGATGCCGTACGAGCGGAGGGTGCCGCCGGGGGCGCCGTCCAGTTCGGGGAAGTCGTTCGTCGTGATCGTCTTCTCGGCCGGGGGGAACCTCCGCTTCAGCTCGGCGACGATGACGTCCTTGCCCTGGGCCTGGGTGTAGAAGGTCGTGCCCGGGTAGATCCGCCCGACCTTCAGCGCGCTCTCGCCGGGCGGGATCGTCAGGCCCGTGCCGTCACCACGGCCGTTGGCGAGAGCCAGCCTGCGAGGGATGGACGGCCAGCCGCCGATCCGCGCCAGTTCCTCCAGGAACTGTTCGCGCTCGGGCGCGATCCCGATCTCCCCGGTCCCCGGGTCGTAGTGCCGCCAGAGCATCTGCCGGGCGGCCGGGCTGTTCATCTGCCGGGCGAAGGGGTTCGGGACCGGGATGAAGTGTGCGAACGCCTGGAGGCCGATGGGCACGAAAGCGCCGCGGTGCGGGCTGTCGTAGGAGAAGTACAGGCGGGTGCGGTGGTCCATCCGCAGCATCTCCATCTTGGCGAGGGCATAGCGGGTGACCAGCCCGCCCATGCTGAAGCCGCCCACGGTCAGCGGCGCGTCGCCCAGTTGCTCGGCGGAGGTTCGCATGATGGCGGCCATCGCGGCTTCGGCGTTGTCCGGGACCGAGGCGGAGCGCTCGTCGAATCCGAGCAGGATGACGTCGCGGCCCCGGCGGCGCAGTTCGCTCAGGAGGGGGTGGTCGCGGTCGAGACCGGCGTACAGCGACTTCAGGTCGCTCTTGCCGAGGTTGAAGCCGTCGGCCATGATCACCGGCCGGGTGATGCCTCGGTTGCCTTCGCCGTAGACGACATGGACGAATCCGTTCGGCAGTTCCCACTGCTCGTCGGGCTCCGGGACCGGATACGGCAGTGGGGCCGACGGCTCGGCACTCACGGGGGCGGCGAGAGTGAACTCCCCGACGGTCCGCTCGGCCTGCTCCTGCTCGGACAAGGTCGTCTCCTTCCGTGCGCGCGCATGGCACAGCAGCCCGCTCCGGAGGCGGACTGAAGGACTGTGAGCGGCGCGAGGACAGACCCATCGTCAGAGGTGCTGTCGCAGGCCGGACATGAAATGCCCGGCCCTTCATCCGTACGAAGGGACCGGGGGTGAGTGGCGAATAGGTTCGGCGTGCCGCCCGTTCGGCCCACTGGAGAGCGGCGAAACGCCGGGTCGGCCCGGTCCGGGCGGCGCGCGTGGCGCGAGGCAGCCGCGTGCCGTCCCGACCGCGCGGCGGAGCAGTCCGTCGCCCTCGTCGGCCGCAACCGCAGCGTCGTGTGATGCGGCATCAAGCCAAAGTCGTGTCCGCCGTCTTCCGGGATCGTCGCCCCGCTCATATCCTCGGGCGCCGATGTTACCGACGGTAAGGGATGGCGATGAGCGGCACCACGCGCAGAGACTTCCTGGGCACTGCCGCGGCCGCCGGCGGTGGGGTCGCTCTCGGAACCCCGCAGCGGGCTTCGGCCGAGAGCGGCGCGGCGGCGCGGACCGTGGCCGTGCTGGGCGGGGGCGTCGCCGGGCTCACGGCCGCTCACGAACTCGCCGAGCGCGGCTTCCGGGTCACGGTCTACGAACGCAAGGCGCTGGGCGGCAAGGCCCGCAGCATGGACGTGCCGGACAGCGGCACGGGCGGCCGCAGACCCCTGCCAGGAGAGCACGGCTTCCGCTTCATCCCCGGCATCTACCACAACTTGCCCGACACCATGCGGCGCATCCCGTTCCCCGGCAACCCCAACGGTGTGCACGACAACCTCGTCGCCCCGAAGGAGATGCTGTTCGCCCGGTCGGGCGGCCGCGAGGACATCCGGCTCCCGCTGCCCGGGCACGGTGACGCCCCGGCCGAACTCACCCCCGACGAGATCCGCCGCGCCCTCACCGGGGTGCTGGACACGGCCTTCAACCTCCCCCTCCACGAGGCCCTCTACTTCGCCAACCGCTTCCTGGTCTTCCTGACCAGCTGCGACGAGCGCCGCGACGACGTATGGGAGCGGACGCCGTGGTGGGAGTTCGTACGGGCCGGACAGATGTCCGACGACTACCAGCGGATCCTCGCCGTCGGCATCACCCGCAACATCGTGGCCACCAAGGCGGAGGAGGCCAGCACCCGTACGGTCGCCACCCTGATGGAGGCCTTCGTCTTCAACCTCCTCGGGCGGGGCGCGGACGGACCACTGGACCGGATCCTCAACGCGCCCACCAACGAGGCCTGGATCGACCCGTGGGTGACATATCTGAGGTCACTCGGGGTGGAGTTCCGCGTCGGCTGGACCGTACGTGACCTGACCCTGGGCGGGGGTGCGATCACCGGAGCCGTCGTGGAGGACCCGGATGGCGCGCGCCGGACCGTCACCGCCGACCACTACATCTCGGCGATGCCGGTCGAGCACGCCCGCCGCACCTGGAACTCCGCCGTACGCGCCGCCGACCCCCAACTGGCCGAGTGCGACCGGCTGGAGACGGACTGGATGACCGGCATCCAGTTCTATCTGACCGAACGTACGCCGATCCTGCACGGCCACCTCAACCTCATCGACTCCCCGTGGTCGCTGACCGCGATCGCCCAGGCCCAGCACTGGCCGGGCCACGACTTCCCCGCCGACTTCGGCGACGGCACGGTCGCGGACTGCCTGTCCGTGGACGTCTCGGAGTGGGACCGGCCGGGCATCCTGTACGGCAAGACGGCCAAGCAATGCACCCGTGCCGAAGTCGCCCGCGAGGTGTGGGCACAGTTGAAGGCGGCGCTCAACGACAGCGGCCGTACGGTCCTGAAGGACTCCGTGCTGCACTCCTGGTTCCTCGATCCGGCCGTGGACGGACTGGGCACCCCGAACCCGGTCAACGAGGAACAACTGCTCATCCACCCGGTGGGGACCTACCACCACCGCCCGAGATCGGCCACGAAGATCCCCAACCTCTTCCTGGCCGGCGACTACGTGGCCGTGCCCATCGATCTCGCCACCATGGAGGGCGCCAACTGCTCGGCCCGGCAGGCCGTGAACGCCCTGCTGGAACGGATCGGGTCGACCGCCGAGAGGTGCACCGTGACCCCGTTGTACCGGGCTCCGGAGTTGGAGGCGCTCAAGCGGCACGACCGCACCCGCTACCGCCTCCGGCTGCCGAATCTCTTCGACGTCGGCTGAAGGCCCTCCGCGTCCCGCCGAGGACGTGCCGGAGAGCGTCCGGTCAGAGCCAGCGCTTCTTGCGGAAGACCAGGTAGACGAGGGTGACCAGGGCCGCGGTGGTGATCAGCACCGCCGGGTAGCCGAACAGCCATCGCAGCTCGGGCATGTGGTCGAAGTTCATGCCGTAGACGGCCGCTATGGCGACGGGGACGGCGATCAGGGCGGCGGCCGCGCTGATGCGGCGCACGTCGTGGTTCTGCTGGACGCTCGTCTGCGCGAGGGCCATGGTCAGGGCGTTGTCGACGAGTTCGGTGAGCACGGTGACCCGCTCGGCGGCCTGGGCCAGGTGGTCGGCGACGTCACGGAAGTACGCGGCCAGCTCCCGGTCCACGCCGGGGACACGGCGCTCGGCGAGCTCGCCCAGGGGCTGGGCCAGCGGCGTGACGGTGCGACGCAGTTCGAGAAGCTCGCGTTTGAGCTGGTAGACGCGGCCGACGTCGCGTCTGGCGTCCGGGGAGAAGGCGTCGAACTCGACCTGGTCGACGTCTCCCTCCAGGGCGGCGACGACGTCGAGGTACTGGTCGACGACCGTGTCCGCGATCGCGTGCAGCACCGCGCCGGGTCCGTGGGCCAGACGACCGGGGTCGGCTTCCAGACCGGTGCGGACACCGCCCAGGTGCCGGGCGGGATCATGGCGTACGACGACGATGAAGTCGCGGCCGACGAAGGCCATGATCTCGCCGGTGCCGACGATGTCGGTGGTGGGTGTCAGTTCCTCGTGTTCGAGATAGACCGCGGTGCGCAGGACGAGGAAGAGGGTGTCGTCGTAGCGCTCCAGCTTGGGACGCTGGTGGGCGTTGAGGGCGTCCTCGACGGCGAGCGGGTGCAGGCCGAAGGCCCGGGCGACGATCTGGAGCTGTCCGGCGGTCGGGGCGTGCAGGCCGATCCAGACGAATCCGCCAGGGGTGGTGCGGGTGGCCTCCATGGCCTCGTCCAGCGCCAGCCGTCCGGGCCTGCGACGCCCGTACTCGTACAGGGCACAGTCGACGACGGGGATCTCTTGCCGAGGCGTGTCGTGGGCCGTCATGGCTCACCTCCTTGCGGGACGCGGGTGTTCGCGCGTGCCGCGACTACCACCTTTGCACGGAAGCGTGAACAGCGTCCTGGGACGAGGAGCGGGACGAGCATCCGGGGCGGGGAGGCCAGGGCAGGCTGGTCACCTCCGGGCGAGGGCCGGGGCCGAGGCTCGCCCGAAGGTGGTGGGCGGGGGGCGGGGGCCGGGCTAGAGGCCCACGTCCCGGCTGCGGATGTCGTCCAAGGACTCCCGGCGTACGAGGAGCCGGGCACGGCCGTCCCGCACGGCGGCCACCGGCGGGCGGCCGACCAGGTTGTAGCCGCTGGCCATCGACAGGTGGTAGGCGCCGGCGACGGGCACGGCGAGGAGGTCCCCGGGGCGTACGTCGTCGGGCAGCGGGACGTCGGCGGCGATCACGTCACCGGCCTCGCAGTGCCGCCCGACGACGGTCACCAGGGCCGGGGACGCACTGCCGCGCCGGCCGATCAGGCGGGGCGCGTACCGCACCCCGTACAGCGCCGGGCGGGGGTTGTCGCTCATGCCGCCGTCGACCGCCACGAAGGTGTGGCCGCCGGTGCGCTTGACGGACAGGACGTGGTACAGCGCGATGCCCGCCGGGCCGGCGATGGCCCGGCCCGGCTCGATGATCAGGCGCGGCACGGTGAGGCCGGCCGACGCGCACGCCTCGGCCAGCTCCGCGCGGACCTTGCGGGCCAGGGTGGTGAGGTCGAGGGCCTCGTCGCCGGGGCGGTAGGCGATGCCGTGGCCGCCGCCGAGGTCGAGCTCCGGCAGGACCAGGCCGTGCTGCTCGTGCAGCCGGGCCATCAGCCCCACCATGCGGCGTACGGCGGAGAGGTAGGGCTTGACGCCGGTGATCTGTGAACCCAGATGGCAGTGCAGGCCCGTCAGTTCGAGCTGGGGCTGGTCGAGGATGCGGGCGATGGCGTGCTGGGTGTAGCCGTCGGAGATCGACAGGCCGAACTTCTGGTCGTCCGTGCCGGTACGGACCTTGGCGTGGCCGCCGGCGCTGATGCCGGGCACCACCCGGACCATGACCTTCTGATGGCGCCGGGTCCGACCGCGGCCGCCAGCCGGGCGATCTCCGAGGGGCTGTCGATGACGATCCGTCCGGCGCCGAGGCGCAGGGCGGTCTCCAGGTCGCGCGGCGACTTGGCGTTGCCGTGCAGGACGATCCGCTCGGGCGGGAAGCCCGTGGTGACCGCGAGTTCCAGCTCACCGGCCGAGCAGACGTCCAGGCCCAGGCCTTCCTCCTCCATCCAGTGGACCATGGCCCGGCACAGGAACGCCTTGGCCGCGTAGAGGATTTCGGCGTCGGGGAAGGCGGTCCGGTAGGTGCGGCAGCGGTCGCGGACCTCGCTCTCGTCCAGGACGTAGACGGGGGTGCCGAAGCGGTCCGCCAGCTGCGCGAGGGGTATGCCGCCGACGGTCAGGTCGCCCGGGCGGGGCTCGGTGGTGGAGGCGGGCCACACCGACAGGCCGGCGGCGGTGCCGGCGGTGACCGCGGGTTCGTGGACGGTCGTCATCGGGTGATCCCCTCTCCCGCGATCAACAGTGCCAGTGGCGGCTCGGCGGCCTGCGGGCGCGGCGGCGCGGCCATGGACTGCGCCGGTGCGCCGGCAGGGGCACGGGTGCCGGTCCGTGCGGGGGCCGGTGCGCAGAGCTGCGGGTCGACCGTGAGGCTGGTGACGCCGAGCGGTGCGGTCAGCGCGCGCAGCGCGGGCTCGGCGAGCCTGATCCACTCCTGGCCGGGGCCGAGCGTCTCGGCCAGTGCGCGCCGGGACGTGAATCCGACGCTCGTGCGCTCACCGAGTGGTGTGCGGAAGAGACGGGCCACGCACCCGCCTGGTCCCGGCCGGACGGGCACGAACAGAGGTCCGGCCGGGAGGCGATCGGAAGGCTCCGGGTCTTCACCGGGCAAGACTTCTGGCATGGGACGCCTCCTGGAAGGTGCCGGGTGACGGACACCCCGGTGCGGGACGCGTACCGGGGCTCTCCGGTGAGGCTATGCCCGGCTCGCGGGGTGCTCCGACCCTTCATGACGCGACGCTGACGGCGAGGGGGCCGATGCTGACGGATCCCTGACGCCAGGGGCCGGGGCCTGGGGGTACGCCGTTCCGGACGGGCGGCCGGGAGCAAGCGGCCGGGCCGCGTACGTGATGCGGACGACGCCGTCTTCGTGCCGCTCGGTCCTGCCCAGTACGCCGAAGACACCGCGCAGGATGTCCGGCGTCAGGACCTCCAGTACGGGTCCTGCCGCCACCACCTCGCCCTCGTGGAGGACGACGAGGTGGTCGCAGAGCCGGGCGGCGAGGTCGAGGTCGTGCAGGACCGCCAGCGTGGTGACCCCGGTGCTGCGGATCAGGTCCAGGAGTTCGAAACGGGCACGGATGTCGAGGTGGTTGGTGAGTTCGTCCAGGACCAGGAGGTGCGGGCGCTGGGCGAGGGCGCGGGCCAGGAGGACGCGTTGGCGTTCGCCTCCGGAGAGGGTGGCGTAGTCGCGGTCCGCGAAGGGTGCGACGCCGCAGCGGTCGACCGCCTCGGTCACGGCCCGGCGGTCCTCGGTGCCGTCCCGGCCCATGAGGCCGTGGTGCGGTGTGCGGCCCAGGGCGACGATCTCGGTCACGGTCAGGCCGGTGGTGGTACCGGCGTCCTGGAGCACGGCCGCCGTGCGGCGGGCGGCGGTGCGCGCGGACAGCTCCCAGACGTCGTCGTCCCCCACCCTGACCACGCCGTCCGCCGGGCGCAGTGAGCGGTAGACCGCGCGGAGCAGGGTGGACTTGCCGCTGCCGTTGGGCCCCACGAGCCCGACGATGTCGCCCTTGGCGGCCTCCAGACTCACCTCGCGGAGGATCGGCTTGCGGTCCAGGGTGATGTGGAGGTTGTCCACGGTCAGTTTCATACGGTGTCCAGGCCCTTGTCGCGGCGCAGCAGCCACAGGAAGAAGGGGGCGCCCAACAGGGCGGTGAGGATGCCCAGCGGCAGTTCGTTGGGGCGGTTGACGGTGCGGGAGAGCAGGTCCACCACGACCAGGTAGACGGCTCCTAGGAGTGCGGTCAGGGGCAGCAGCCTGCGGTGGTCGGCGCCCACGGTGAGGCGGACCAGGTGGGGGATCATCAGGCCGACGAAGCCGATGCCGCCGGCGACGGCGATGACGGTGCCGGTGAGCAGCGCGCTGATGACCAGCAGGACGGCGCGCAGCCGGTTGACGTCCACGCCGAGCGCGGTGGCGGACTCGTCGCCGGCCAGCAGGGCGTTGAGCCGCCGTCCGAACAGGGTCAGTACGACGGTGCTCGTCAGGACCACGACCGTCACTGTGGGCAGTTGGTCCCACTGGGCGCCCGCGACGCTGCCCAGCATCCAGAACATCACGGTCCGCAACTCGGTGGGTGTGGCCAGCAGTTGGACGAAGCTGGTCATCGACAGCAGGACGTAGCCGACGGCGACTCCGGCCAGGACCAGGCGGGTGGGGGCCAGGCGGCCCCGCCGCTGTCCGAGGGCGAAGACCAGGGCCCCGGCCGCCAGGGCACCGACGAACGCGGCACCCGACACCCCGAGGCCGGCGAGCCCGCCGAGTGCGGCACCGCCGAGGGTGATGACCAGTACGGCCCCGAGCGAGGCACCGTAGGAGAAGCCCAGGACGATCGGGTCGGCGAGCGGGTTGGAGACCAGGGTCTGCAGGACCGCCCCGGCGATGGCGAGGCCCGCGCCCACCAGGGCGGCCAGGGCGACGCGCGGGGCCCGGAAGCTCCAGACGATCTGGTCCGTCGCCGGGTCGGCGGTGGCGCCCTGCCCGGTGACGTGGTGCAGGAGGATCCGCCACACGTCGGCCACCGGGATGTTGACCGCCCCGATGCTCACCGCCACCACCATGACGGCGACGAGCACCACCAGCAGCGCGCCGACGGCCAGGTACAACCGCGGGCCGCTCAGACCTTGCCGGGGTGCAGCATCTCGGCGATCTTCTCCACGGCCAGGTCGTTGCTCGGGCCGAGGTACATCGAGTCCGACAGCGCCACGTACTTCTTGTTCTTCGCGGCCGGCCACTGGGGGAACTCCTTCAGCAGTTTCTCGGCGTAGGCCGCCGGGTTCGGGTCGTTGTAGCCGATGACGACGAGGGCGTCGACGTCGGTGGCGGCGACCTTCTCCTTGCTCAGGTCGGCGAAGGAGGTCTTGGAGGCGTTCTGGAAGGCGTTGGAGCCGCCGGCCTTGGCGAGGATGTCGTTGTAGATGCCCTTGGCGACGACCGAGCTGAAGTCGTTTCCGCCCATGGCCATGTTGGAGAACAGGACCATGACCTTGGGCTTCTTCTCCCCCTTCACCTTGGCGGAGACGCCGGCGATGTTCTTCTCCGAGGCGGCGATCAGCTTCTCGGCCCGGTCGCTTCTGCCGAAGACCTTGCCCATGTCGCGCAGCAGCGTGTAGCTGTCGGCGATGGTCATCTTGGAGGTGTCCTGGTCGCACCCCTGCGGGGACACGTAGGTGTTGGCGCCCACCTGGTCGAGCTGCTCGCGGGTGGCGAAGCCGTTCTTCTCGTCGAAGCCGTAGGAGGTCGTGGACAGCACCAGGTCGGGGCGCAGCCCGATCATCGCCTCACGCGGGATGTCGTAGGCGTCGTTGAGCTTGACGTCCCCGTTGGGCAGCGACTTGATCGCCTTGGCTCGCCCCGGGACCTCGGACATGCCGTAGCTCTGCTGGTTGGCGACGATCTTGTCGCCGAGGCCCAGGGCGAGCAGGGTGGAGACCTCGGCGACCGAGGCTCCGTTCATGACAACGACGCGGCCGGGGGCCTGGGTGAACTTCTGGGACACCCCGCAGTTGTCGAGGGTCACGGGGTAGCCGGACCGCGCGGCGGCCGCGTTGCCGCCTGTGGCGCCGTCCTTGTCCGTCGAGGAGCCGGCGCAAGCCGTGGTGATGAGGCAGAGGGCACCGGCCAGGGCGACGGCGACCGGCCGTTTCGTCGACATGCTTGCTCCTTGTTGCGGGCAGTTCGTGAGCTGTGGTGGGTTCTGGTGCAGTAGTCGGGGGGCGGAGCCCCGGAGTTCCCGAAGGGGCCGACTACTTTGCGGGGGCGGCGAGATGGCCCCGCCCAGCCACCGGGGCGGGCAGCGCTCCGGTGGTGACGCAGTGATCGAGGTAGCGGAAGACGAGGTCCCGGTCGGCGGACGGGCAGGTGATGCCGCTGCCGTGCAGGCCGCTCACGACGTTGTCGGCGCGGACCCGCCCCAGGCGCAGGTCGGGCTCAGTGTCCCAGGAGTCGAAGAAGGCGAGCGTGGTCTCGGCGGCGCCGGACGTGCGGGGAAGCTCGTCCCGCCACTGCTCCAGCGGCATGTTCCGCAGGGAGTAGCCGTACTCCTCCAGCCAGTCGTAGACATCGCCCAGTCGCACGGGGGCGCTGTGGGCGTGGTTGAACACCGTTGCGACCGGGAGTCGTTGGCCGAGGCAGAGGTGGACCAGGGCCTTCGCGACGTGGTCGGCCGGCGTCCAGACCTCCTCCTCGAACAGGTCGGGCACGATGCCCGCGGGCACCCCCGCGCTCAGCACGCTCCACAGGAAGTCCCGGTCGTTGACGTAGCCGGTGGCGGAGGGGCCGACGACGCGGCCCAGCCGGTGCACGGTGACCGGCAGACCGCGCTCGGCGGCCTGTTCGAGCAGGCGCTCGGCCGCCCACTTGGACTGCTGGTAGCCGTGGCGCAGTCCGGGGTGGGGCGGAAGGAACTCCTCCGGCACTTCGGGGCTGAGGGCGAGGGGCGGGGCGACGGAGAGGGTGGAAACGAAGTGCAGCGGGATCGACCGTACGGCCGCCATGCGCAACAGGTCCTTCGTGGAGCGGGTGTTGGCGGCGCTGAGGGTGGCGTACTCGCGCATGATGCTGACGGTCGCCGCGTTGTGGAAGATCGCCCCGCAGGTATGGGCTAGTTCGCTGAACGTCTCTTCGTCCACGCCGAGTCGGGGGCGGGCCAGGTCCGCGCACACCGCCGTGATGCGCTTCCGCGCCTGGTCGCCGAGGTGGATCAGGTGGGCTTCCAGGGCCTGGTGAAGGCGGGCGGTGGCCTCGGCCGCACTCGGGGCCCGGACCGTGCAGACGACCTCCGCGTCGGTGCCGGTGAGGAGTTCGGCCAGCAGGTGTACGCCGACGAAGCCGGTGGCGCCGGTGAGCAGCACCCTGTCGGGTGTGCCGTACGGCCGAGGGCCGTCGCCGGGCCGGATGTCCGGGTCGAGGACGGAGTCGGTGAGCAGGGCCGCCGGAAGACCCGCGGTCGTTGGCTGCCCCTGCCCCTCCAGGTACCGGGCCAGCCCGGCCGGGGTCGGATGCTGGAACAGCCAGGCCACCTTCACCTCGCGGCGCAGGGCGACTCCTAGGCGGTTGGCGACCTGGATGGCCTGGAGCGACTGGGCGCCGAGGTCGAAGACATCGTCCTGTGCGGCTACGGCGGCCCCGCCGAGCATGTGCTGCCAGACGGCGGCGATGGTGCGCTCCAGCGAGCTGTGGGTCAGCGCCGGCTGCTCGCCGGGCGTGGCGAGCGCCCTCCTGTCGATCTTCCCCGAGCTCGTCCGGGGCAGGCGGTCCAGGAACTCGAAGGCCCCCGGGATCATCGCGGCGGGCAGCACCGCCCGCAGACGGTCCCGGATCGAGGCCACGGCCGGGGCGGGCCCGTCCGGGACGACGTACGCGCTCAGCCGCCGTGTTCCGTCGCCCAGCACCTGCCCGACGACAGCGGCGTCACGGATCCCCGGGTGGGTCACCAGGACCTTCTCGACCTCGGCCGGGTGCACCCGGTGTCCGCTGATCTTGAACTCGGCGTCCGCACGGCCCAGATGGCGCAGCTGCCCGTCGTCACCGATCCGCACCAGATCACCGGTGCGGTAGGCGCGGGGCGCCCCGGGGAGCCGGTCGAGGGAGGCGAAGCGGGAGGCGTCCGGGACCGGTGCCCCTCGGTAGCCGAGCGCCAGGTTGTCGCCCAGGAGATGCAGTTCGCCGTCGGCGACCGCGGCACGGGTGCCGGGGAGCGGCAGACCGATGGGGACGTCCCCCGGGGCGAGGGCGGGGTCGTGGAGGTCGGCGACGGTGGCGACCACGGTGGCCTCGGTCGGGCCGTAGGTGTTCAGCAGCCGGATCGACGTCCCCACGGCCTCGCGCCAGCCGTCGACCCGGGCGGGCAGGGCCGGCTCCCCGCCGATGACGACGGTGCATACCTCGGCCGGCAGGGTCGCGGCACCGGTCGAGACGGCGTAGGCGACTTCGTGCCAGTAGGCCGTCGGCAGGTCGAGGAAGCTGATCCGCAGCCGGGCGCAGGCGTCCAGGAACCCGGGGACCGACTCGGTGATGTCGCCGGTGCGGACCACGAGGGTGGCGCCGGCACAGAGGGTGAGGAAGAGCTCCTCGACGCTGGTGTCGAAGTGGAGCGGGGCGAACTGCAGGACGCGGTCCCCGCGGTGGAGGCCGTAGCGGTGGGTGGCGCCGGACACGAAGTGCGCCAGGGCACGGTGGCCGATCTCCACGCCCTTGGGGCGGCCGGTGGAGCCCGAGGTGTGGATGACGTAGGCCAGGCCGTCCGGTGCCGGTGCCGGTGTCGTCGGCGAGGCGGCCGCGGACTCGGGTTCCGGCTGGTCGAGTCGCAGAGTCGTCCGGTCCGTGAAGTCGCCGGCGTGGGCGCCGGACGTCACCACGAGGGTGGGGCGGGCGTCGTCCAGCAGCTCGGCCCGGCGCGCCGGGGGCGCCGTCGGATCGAGCGGGCAGTAGGCCGCTCCGGACGCCAGGACGCCCAGGACGGCGGTGACGGCCTCGATGCCGCGCGGCAGAACGATGGCCACCAGGTCACCCTGGCCGACCCCGCGAGCGGACAGGCGGGAGGCGAGCGCGTCTGCCGAGTCGAGGAGTTGCGCATAGGTGATGCCGCGCCCGTCATGCTCCACGGCGACGGATCCACCGCTCCGGGCCGCGTGGTCGGCGATCAGGGCGAGGACCGGACGTGCCGGGCGGGGCAGCGGCCCTCCGTCCAGGACCGGGACCGCCTCGCGCGCACGCAGTTCCCCGAGCGGCCGGCCGGGGGCGGCGACGGCTTCTCCGAGCAGGGAGAGCAGTCCCTCCTGGAACGCGGTGACGTCCGCCTCGTCGTAGAGGCCGGGGTTGGCGTCCACGGCGATGCGCGGGCACCCGCCCTCGGAGCGGTCGTAGACGTTGACGGACAGGTCGTCGACGGGGCCCGCGGAGACGTTGTGGACCGTGCTGCGGTGTCCGGCGAACCGCAGGTCGTACGCGAAGGGCATGATGTTGACGCCCGGCCCGGACAACCGGCGCTGTCCGCCGACGAGTCCGAGGTCGCGTCGCAGGTGCTCGTAGCGGTAGCGCTGGTGGGGCAGTCCGGTGCGGAGTTCGGCGGAGACCCGGGCGGCGAGGTCGCGCAGGCTGTCCGAGGGGGTGACGGTGACGCGCAGGGGAAGGATGTTGCGCACCATGCAGGGGACGCGCAGCGAGACGGAGCCGAGCCGTCCCATCGCCGGCAGGCTGAGGACGATCTCCGGGGCTCCGGTCACGTGGTGCAGGTGGGCCGCGGTCACGGCCAGCAGGATTTCGGACCAGGTGACCTCGAGGTCGCGGGCGACGGCACGCAGGGGCGCGGCGTCGAGGTCGGCCACCCGGCGGTGGAAGGTGCGCGCGGGCAGGGCCGTGCGGCCGGCGGGTGTGGCCACGGGTGGCTTGTCCGCGTAGCGGTCCGTCCAGTAGGCGCGGTCCTGGGCGAAGCGGGGTGACGCGCGGTACGTCCGCTCCTCGTCCCGAACCGAGGCCAGGGTGCCGAAGCCGCTGTCCTCGACCGGCCGGCCCGCGGTCAGGGCCGTGTAGACCTGGGCGACCCGGCGGGCGACCAGGGACAGGCCGAAGCCGTCGAGGGCGATGTGGTGGACGCGGTGGTACCAGAGGTACTCCTCCGGTGCGACGCGGAGCAGGGCGTGGCCGAAGAGAGGGCCGTGCGTCAGGTCGACGGGACGGGCCATGTCCTGGTCCATCCAGGCCAGCGCGGCCGCGTGCGGGTCGGGTTCGGCGGTGAGGTCCGCGGTATGCGCACGCCAGTCGGCGGCCGGGGCGTCGATCTGCCAGGGGCGGCCCTGGTCGTCGGTGACGAAGGCGGCGTTCAGGGCCTCCGTCTCCGCGACCACGTGGTGCAGCGCCGCGTCGAAGACGGACGGGTCCACCGGTCCGTGGATGTGCGCGTACTCGGCGGTGTTGCAGGCGGGACTGGCCGCGTCGAGCTGCTGACCCGTCCAGATGCCCTCCTGTGCGGGGAGCAACGGGTGGCGCACCGCTGTCACGTGGTT
The DNA here is from genome assembly GCF_044457425.1 of Streptomyces sp. NPDC050546. Classification (NCBI taxonomy): domain Bacteria; kingdom Bacillati; phylum Actinomycetota; class Actinomycetes; order Kitasatosporales; family Streptomycetaceae; genus Streptomyces; species Streptomyces sp. NPDC050546. The sequence goes on along the minus strand of NZ_JBITGX010000015.1, from coordinate 123,078 downwards.
CCTCCCCGAGGTACGGAGAGCAGTCGCCACCACTGGGCGAAGGAGGTGCACTCGGCGAGGTCGACGAAGGTCACGTCCACGCCGGTCTCCCGCCACCGTTCGATGAGGGTGACGACGCGCAGGGAGTCCAGTCCCGCGTGGAAGGGGTTCTCGTCGAGGTCGACTTCGTCGGGCCGCTGGTGCAGGAACTCCGCCAGGTCGGCGCGGAAGCCCTCCAGCGTGAGGGGAGCAGGCATGTCGTTCTCTTTCGATGGGCCGATGGGCCGATGGGCCGTGGCGGCCGGTCAGTTGACCTTGCGGACGGAGTCGCCCCAGAAGCGGTCGCGCAGTTCCCGGCGCAGGATCTTGCCGCTGGGGTTGCGCGGGACGCTGTCGATGAACTCGTAGCGGGCGGGCAGCTTGAAGCTCGCCAGCCGCGGGACGAGGAAGGCGTGCAGGTCGCGGGGCCTGGGCTGCTGTCCGGTCGTCGGGACGACGAAGGCGTGCACGTACTCGCCCCAGCGTTCGTCGGGGGCGCCGACGACGACCGCCTCGGCGACCGCGGGGTGGCTTTCCAGGACGTTCTCGATCTCGGCGGGGTAGACGTTCTCCCCGGCGACGAGGACGGCGTCCTTGATCCGGTCGCGGATGAAGAGATAGCCGTCCTCGTCGACGTATCCGGCGTCCCCGGTGTGGATCCAGCCGTCGACGAGCGTTTCGGCGGTCTTGTCGGGCAGTCCCCAGTACTCGACCATGTGCGCGGGCGTGGCCAGGCAGACCTCCCCGAGGGCGCCCGGCGGCAGTGCGCGGCCTTCCCCGTCGATCACCTTGGTGCGGACTCCCGGGTAGGGACGGCCCGCGGCCTGCATGAGGGGACTGCCGGGGACGTGGGCGGCCGGGGGCAGGCATACGGCGGTGTTGCCGGTCTCGGTCAGGCCGTAGATCTGGGCGAACTCGCAGTCGAGGACGGCGAGGCTCTCCTCCAGCAGGGCCTCGGAGATCGGGGAGCCGCCGTAGACCGTCTTGCGCAGGGTGGTGAAGTCCTCGGCGCCGACGCCGGGTTCCGTCAGCATCATGCGGAGCATGGCGGGCACGACGCAGGCGGTGGTGACGCCGAGGTCGCGGATGAGGTCGACGGCCGGGCGGGCGGCGAAGGCACGCATCGCGACGACCGTGGTACCGGCGTTGAAGTTCTGCGTGGCCCACCACAGTCCGCCGATGTGGAATCCGGGGATGCCGATCAGGGCGATGTCGCCGGCCCGCCAGTCGATCCAGTCCAGGCCCTCGCTCGCCAGGGCGTCGCGGATCGCGAAGAAGCTGCGGTGGGCGAGGACGACGCCCTTGGGCAGTCCGGTGGTGCCGCTGGTGTAGAGCTGGGCGACGGGGGTGTCGGAGGTGGCCTCGAACTCCGTGTCATGGTGCGGGTGCGGTGCGCGCCATTCCTCCAAGGAGCCGAGGGGGACGACGGTTTCGGGCTCCGACTCGACGGCCGCCGCGAACTCCTCCTCCACGAACAGCAGCCGGGTGCCGGAGTCCTGGAGGATGTGGCTGACCTCGGGTGCGGTGAGCCGCCAGTTGACCGGGACGAGGACGGTGCCGCTCTTGGCGCAGCCGAAGAGGATCTCGTAGTAGTGCTCGGACTCCTTGCCGAGGTAGGCGACCCGGTCACCGGGGGTGAGCCCGGCGGCGCGCAGGGCGTGGGCGACGCGGTTGCTCTCGCGGTGGAGTCCGGCGTAGGTCAGGCTGCGGCCCTCGCAGAGCACCGCCGGGTGGTCCGGTCGGCGCTCGGCGTGGTGCCGGGTGGTCTGGACGAGCGTCTTCATGGTCGAACCCTTCGGCGTTCAGGGGACGTTGACGAACGCGAGGGTCGCCTCGCCGTCACAGCGGCCCGATGCGGCGTCCTGGTAGCGGAAGGCGGTCTCGGCGTGCAGGAACGGGGTGCCGTCGGCACGGGTGCGCCGGGTGACGGACCGGAACTCCATCTCCCCGGAGAAGGCACGGGGGTCGACCGGGCGCCGGAAACGCGCCGAGAAGCGGGCGATGAGAATGTCCGGCAGCTGGTGCTTCCAGAAGTCGTCCAGCGTCCAGGATGCGAACCCCGTACCGATTCCTTCTTTCACGGACTTGGCGACGAGGTAATACATCATCTGGTTGTAACAGATGTTCACCTCGACGGAATTCAGGTGTCCGGTGTCGTCGATGTAGCACGACTCGGGTATCTCGAACTCGCAGCGGGCGAAAGCCCGGCCGTCCGCTTCCGTCACGCCGGCCGAACGCAGGTACTTGCAGTGCTCCTTGTAGGGCGTCAGTACCTGGGCCAGCAGAGCTTCGTCCGTCATGCCGCCGCCTCCGTCCCGGCGTGGAGCCCGCGCTCGTCGTGCACGGTGACGCGGTGGGAGACGGTCGGCTCGGGTGTGGTGGTGTGCCGGGCGCGGTGGACGAGGCTGCGGTTGTCCCAGACCAGCAGGTCGCCCTTTCCGAAGCCCTGCAGGTGGATGTTCTCGTGCTCGAAGGCCTCGTCGAGCTGGCCGGTGGCGTCGAACAGCCGCTTCAGCAGCTCCTCGTCGAGCGGCCGGCCGCTCTCGTCCTCGATACCGACCGTGAAGCCCTCACTGATGTAGAGGACCGTCTCGCCGGTCATGGGGTGGGTGAAGGTGGTCGGCTGCCGGACGGCCGGGGTCTTCCGTTCGACCTCGTCGATGATTTCGGAGAGCGGCCGGTAGACGTCATCGGGCCGGATCTTGAAGTACTTGCGCACGGAGTGCCTGCAGTACGTTCCGGTGATCTCCTTCTTCAGGTCCTCGGGCAGTTTCTCGTATGCCCGGCCCATGTCGATGAAGTACGTGCCGCGGTTCTGCCGCGGAATGACCTGGGGGTGGATGAGGGTGATTCCGAAGGGGTCCGGCATGAACTGGTAGTCGGCGTGCCAGAACTTGCCCGTTTTCGGTACGCCGATCTGTTTGCCGTTCTCCGGCACGTTGGAGGAGACGAATATCTCCGGGACCTCCGGATGCCGGTACATCGGCTCGTAGTACGTCTCGGGCCTGCCGAGCCGCTCGCCGAGTTCCAGGAACTCCTCGGGGGTGAGGTCCTGGCCCTTCAGGATCGCGATCTTCTGTCTGTAGACGGTGTCCTTGAGCGCCGCGATGTCGGCGTCCGAGGCGGTGGTGTGGTCGAAGCCCTCGACCGTCGCGCCCATCGCGTCGCCGGGCTGTTCCTTGATCTCCATGACGGGGTGTCCTTCCGTGGGTTCAGACGGCTGCGGTGGTGCCAGTGGGCCTGCGGAGGAGGAGCAACGCGAGCGCGCCGCAGCCGATACCGCCCGCGGTCACGAAGACAGCGGTGCGGATGCCGTCCAGGAGCCCGGGGCCGGATCCGTTCTGCCCGACTCCCCCGGCGACGGCGACCAGTACGGCGAGGCCGACCGCCCCGCCCACCTGGAGGGTGGTCGACGCCAGCCCCGAGGCGATGCCCTGGTCCTCGGGGGCCACTCCGGCGGACGCGGCGATCCACATCCCCGTCCACGCGGCTCCCTGGCCGAGTCCCAGCAGCACGATCCCCGGCAGCAGCGCGGGATACGAGCCGTCCGAGGTGAGCGCCAGGCCGAGTGCCGCGGCCCCGACGGCACCCAGCGCCAGGCCGGCCACCAGCATGCGGCGCGTCCCGAAGGCGGACACGGCCCGTTCGCCCGCCTGCGTGCCGAGGGCGACCACCACGGCGGGCACGAGGAACGCGAGCCCGGTCGCGACCGGGCTGTAGCCGTGGACGGTCTGGAAGTACAGGGTCAGGAAGTACGGCACCGAGCTGAACGTCGCGCCGAACAGGGCGGTCACCCCCATGGCCGTGAGCAGGCCGGGGCGGGCGAACAGTCTCGCCGGCATGAGCGGATCACGGGACCGCGTCTCGACGACGGCGAACAGCGTCAGCAGACCGGCCGAGAGCGCCGCGCCCGTGAGGGCGGTGGGAGTGCCCCAGCCGTCCACCGGCGCCCGCACCAGCAGGAACACCAGGAGTGTGACCCCGCCCGTCGCGGTCAGCGCGCCCGCCGCGTCGAAGTGCCGCGAGCGGTCGAGCGGGCCGTCCCCGGGGAAGAGCGACCACGCGGCGACCGCGAGGGCTCCGGCCACCGGCACATTGACGAAGAACACGGCCGGCCAGCCGAACGCCTCCACCAGGAACCCGCCGAGGAGCGAGCCGAAACAGAGCCCGCCGGCGCCGGCGGCACTCCATACCGCCAGGGCGCGGTTCCGGTCCGGTCCTTCGGCGTACAGGGTGTTGATCAGGGACAGCGTCGCCGGGAACAGCAGAGAGCCGCCGATCCCCTGGACCGCCCTGACGGCGATCAGGACGCCGGGTGACTCCGAGACTCCGCCCACGAGGGAGGATCCCGCGTACAGCAGAGCCGCCAGGACGAACATCCGGCGTCGGCCGAGCAGATCCGCGGCCCGGCCACCCAGCAGCAGGAAGCCCCCGGTGGCCACGACATAGGCGCTCACCACCCACTGCAGGTCGTGGCCGGAGAAGCCCAGCCCGGTGCCGATGCGGGGCAGCGCGACGTACACGATGTTGTAGTCGAGCGAGATGACGAGCTGCGCCGAGGCCAGCACGAGCAGAGGAAGCCCGAGCGGCTTTCGCGGCGTGGTCCTTCCGGGTTCTGTCGCGGCCGTCATCGGTCACCCCCGCTCTCCCCCATGAGCCGGCGGATCTCGGTGATGAGGGCGACCAGCGCCCGACGCTCCGGAACGGTCGTCTCCGGGTGCCAGAGATCGATGAGCAGGCAGGTCCGTGGCCTGGTGCCGTGGTTACGTGCCTCATGCTCGAAGGAGTAGTCGAAGAGCAGGCATTTCCCCTCCTGCCAGGAGCGGGTCTCCCCCGCGACCGTGATGCCGCACCCTTCGGGGATGTCCACGGCGAAATGCAGATTGATGCTGAAGTTCCACAGATCGCAGTGGGGTTCGATGACGGCGCCTGGCAACAGGGTGGAGAAGTGGCATTCCAGGAGAGGGCAGATCCTGCCCGTGTCGACGGCGAATTCCCTCACTACCTGATAGGCGGTCGGAGCTGCGCTGGCGGATTCCTCGACCAGGCCGCCCTTGCGGTAGAGGTACAGGGCCTGCCAGTTCTCCTGGCGTGTCAGATAGTGCTCGTAGTCGGCGAACGCCTCCCGGCGTGCCTCCCATGCGGTGTGCAGCTCCCTCTTGATGGTCCGGTGACGGGCCTCCAACTCCTGGACTATGGGGGTCAGTTCGGCGTAGGCGTAGGGATCGTGCCAGGGCGTGGACGAGAGGCCCGGCATGATCCATTTGGCTGCCTTCTGCAGCGGATGCCGCCCGCCCCCGCCCGGCTCCAGCATCTGTTCGACACGGGTGATCGATTCCGCGCCGAATTCGGCTCTGACGGCGGCGAGGGCATTCTCTATCTCTGGTGTCACACCGATCTCCGCGCCCTCGAACTGTTCTGTCGGGCTATTAGTCGGTCGGGGTCGGGCTCCAGTTCCCCGCTTCTTCGGATCAATTTCCCTCGTTCAGCAGCGCGACGAGGGTGGCCCGGGCCCGGGCCACCCGCGAACGGATCGTGCCCACGGGGCAGCCGCCGGCTTGCGCGGCGTCCTCGTAGGGCAGCCCTGCCAGTTGGGTGAGGACGAACGCCTCACGGCGCTCGCCCGGCAGTGCGTCCAGCAGGTCGAGCAGCGCCACGCCGTCGTCGAAGCCGGGCAGGCCGGTCGGCTGGGCGCGTTCGGCCCATGCCGTCCAGTCGTGGACGTCGGCCGCTTTCGGCCGTGTGGCGGCGTACCGCAGGCTGTCGACGACCGTGCGGCGCGCGATGGACAGCAGCCAGGTGCGCGCCGACGAGCGCCCCTCGAACCGGTGCAGGCTGCCGAGCGCCCGCAGGAACGTGTCCTGCGTCAGGTCGTCGGCCAGCTGACGGTCGGCGGAGAGGTACGTGACGTAGCGGACGACGTCCGGATGGAGTGCGCGTACGAAGCGGTCGACGGCGTCGGGGTCGCCGGTCCGGGCGGCGAGAGCCCAGGCCGTGGCACGGTCGTCGCGGACAGGAGTGATCACCTGGTGTCCTTCTCGGGTGATCCGGGATCGGTTCGGCGACGCGGCACGCGTGAACGCGCCACGGCCGAAGGGTCCCGGGACGGTGGTGGGATGGATCCGGCTGTCTCAGAGGACAGCGGTCCCGGCCGGAGGCCCCCGAGAGGTGATCGTGTACGCGAAGGTCAGACGCGGGACCCGCTCCGCACGCTCGCGCGCCGGCCGCAGACGGGGCCCGCGGGGCGGGGCGGGCAGCGACAGCGGCAGCCGCAGCGGAGCGGCCAGCCGGCCCGCGACCGCCCGCAGAAGTCGGAACGCGGCCTGCTCACCGAACGCCAGCCACACACCGGTCAGCAGTGCGGCCAGCAGGTGAGCGGCGGGCATACCGAGCGACGACGTGTCGCCCGTGCCGTGGGCCGTGTGGCCCAGGTGCGCGGTGTGTGCCGCGTGGCCCAGGTGCAGGGAGCCCATGTCCACCGGGCTCGCTGACCGGCCCCATGAGAAGGCCGAGTGGAGCGCCCCCTGGACGACGACGACCACGAGCACGACCAGTGGGAAGCCCCGCTCACGGCCCGCCAGTGCCCAGCCGACGCCGCTCGTGACGGCGAACCCGGCGGCCAGTGTCCGCCCCGGCGCGGTGGCGCCCGACATCAGTGCATGCCCGAGGGCGGCGAGCAGCACGCAGACGGCCGCGAACACCGCGGCCCGCACCGTGCGCGCACACCACCCAGCGGTCATACCGGCTACTCAGCCTCTGTCCTGTCCCGGACGGACCACCGCCGCGAGGGTCTTCACAGCCCCGCCGCGTTCGAAGTGCAGCGTGAAGGCGACGAGGTCGCCGGCCCGCCAGCCGCCCTTCCTCACCGGCACGATCACGTCGAAGCCCGCCGGTGACATCGCGAGGCTCCTCCCGGCCGGGATTCCCACCGACGACACCGTCCGGTCGGAGGCCGTGTTGGAGCTGGTCATGACGTGGCGGCTCAGGGTAAGCCCGCGGTCGCCGGCCTCGGCGGTCGTCACCTTGAGCAGCCGGTCCGGTGAGCCTCCGCTGTTGGTGATGCGGAAGAAGGCCGCCGTGTCCGGGGTGGTACCGGTGGGCGCGAACACCTTGCCGTCGGTGACCGTGATCGAGGCCGGGGTGCCGGCGTTGCCGTAGGCGGTCCAGACACTCAGTCCGCCGAGGGCGAGCCCGCACGCGGCGACGGGTGCGACCGCGGCGAGCAGGCTGTCGGCGAGCAGGCGGCGGGTCGGGCGCCAGGGGCGCTGTCCGGTCATCGGGCATCTCTCCGGGCGGCGGGGGAGGCTGAGCGCGAGGGCTGCCAGGCGCGCAGCCGCAGGCTGTTGGCGACGACCAGCACCGAGCTCGCCGACATCGCCGCGGCGGCGAGCATCGGGTTGAGCAGGCCCGCCATGGCGAGCGGCACGGTGACGACGTTGTAGCCGAAGGCCCACACCAGGTTGGCGCGGATCGTCGCCAGCGTGCGCCGGGCGAGCCGGACCGCGTCCGCCAGGGCCTCGATGTCGCCGCGCACGAGCGTGACGTCGGCGGCGCCGACCGCCACGTCCGTGCCGCCGCCCATGGCGATGCCCAGATCGGCACCCGCCAGCGCGGCCGCGTCGTTCACACCGTCACCGACGACCGCGACCCGGTACCCCTGTTCCCTCAAGTCCCTTACGAGAGCGGCCTTGTCCTCGGGGCTGCGGCGGGCGTGCGCCTCCTCGATGCCGAGTGCCTGTGCGACGGCCCGGGCGGGCGCCTCACGGTCGCCGGTGGCCAGGACGGGCCGTACGCCGAGGTGCCGCAGCCGGTCCACGGCCCGGTAGCTGCCGGGCCGCAGAACGTCCCCGACCTCGATCAGGGCCTCGGCCGTGCCGTCCACGCGGACCACCACAGGCGTACGAGCGGCAGCCTCGGCCCCGGCCAGGGCATCCGCCAGTGCGCCGAGCAAGTCGTCGTCGGGAGCGAGGACTTCGACGAGCCGTCCCTCGACGCGCCCCCGCACTCCGCGCCCCGGCAGCGCGTGGAACTCGCTCACGTCCGGCAGCCTCCGCCCGTCCTGTTCCTTCCGCGCGCAGGCGCGGACGGCCCGCCCCAGCGGATGCTCCGACCCCTGTTCCACCGCCCCCGCCAGCCGCAGTGCCGCCGTTCTCCCGAGCCCGTCGGATACGGCCGTGACCCGGGCGACGGTCATGTGCCCGGTGGTGAGGGTGCCGGTCTTGTCGAGCACGACGGCGTCCAGATGCCGCAGCCCCTCCAGGGCCTGCGGGCCGGTGACCAGCACGCCCAGCTGAGCGCCCCGGCCGGTCGCGGCCATCAGCGCGGTCGGTGTCGCGAGGCCCAGTGCGCACGGACAGGCGACGACCAGGACCGCGACGCACGCGGTGAGCGCGGCCTGCGGATCGGCACCGGCGCCCAGCCAGAACCCGAGCGCGGTGACGGCCAGAGCGAGCACGACCGGCACGAACACCCCGGCCACCGAGTCGGCCAGCCGCTGGGCGCGCGCCTTCCCGGCCTGCGCCTCGGTCACCAGCCGGGTGATCCGGGCGAGTTGTGTGCCGGCTCCGACGGCCGTGGCGCGGACCAGCAGCAGGCCGCCGGAGTTGACGGCTCCGCCCACCACCGCTGATCCCGGTCCGACTTCCACGGGCTCGCTCTCGCCGGTGACCAGGGACAGGTCGACGGCCGAACTGCCTTCCGTCACCTGCCCGTCGGTGGCGACCCGCTCGCCCGGCCGTACGAGGAAGACCTCTCCGGCCCTCAGCTCCTCGATCGGGACGAGTCGTTCCGAGCCGTCGTCCGTCCGGACGGAGACCTCCTTGGCCGCGAGCCCGGCCAGCGACCGCAGTGCCTCCCCGGTTCCGTGCCGCGCCCGCGCCTCCAGATACCGCCCGGCGAGCACGAACAGCGGTACGCCCACGGCCGCTTCGAGGTAGATGTGCGCGACGCCGTCCGAGGCGGTGGGCACGAGGGTGAACGGCATCCGCATCCCGGGGTCGCCCGCGCCCCCGAGGAAGAGCGCGTACGCCGACCAGGCGAAGGACGCCGCCACGCCCAGCGAGACGAGCGTGTCCATGGTCGCCGCCGAGTGGCGCAGCCCCCGGACCGCCCGTGTGTGGAAGGGCCAGGCACCCCATACGGCCACGGGTGCGGCGAGCACGAAGCACAGCCACTGCCAGTTGCGGAACTGCAGCGCGGGGGCCATGGACAGGACCAGCACGGGCGACGCGAGCAGGGCGGTGACGACCAGCCGGTGCCGTTCCCGCCGGGTGCCCTCGGCATCGTCGCCGTCATCGTCCGCCGGCTCCCGCGTCTCGGGCGGCTCGGGCAGGGCGGCGGTGTAGCCCGCTTTCTCGACGGTCGCGACGAGTTCCTCCGGACCGATGTCCGCCGGATGGCTCACGCGAGCCGTGCCGGTGGCCAGATTGACGGTCGCGGTGACCCCGTCCAGCTTGGCGAGCTTCTTCTCGACCCGGGCCACACAGGCCGCGCAGGTCATGCCGCCGACGGTCAGGTCGGTCGTCACCAGAACGGCCCCCGGTTCGGCCCCCATCAGCCGTGTCCCCCCTGCATGCCGTCCATCTCTCCCATGCCGCCGCCATCGCCCGGGTCGCCGCCGTCGCCATCACCCGGGTCGCCGCCGTCGCCGCTCGTGCTGTCGCCGTGCATCCCGGGTGCGACAGGGCCGGCGCCGACGCCGACGGCGTAGGACACCGCGAAGATCAGCACCAGCAGCAGGAGGAAACCGCAGAGGGCGGGCGGGGGCGCCGCTTTCCGCAGGCCCGCGCTCACGCCGTTCGAAGGGGACTGCTGGGCCTCGTCCATCAACCGCGTCTCCAGGTCACGTCGTACGACGTCGCCGGGATCGCGCCGCACCGGTTCAGAGGTCGGACGGGCCGTCAGCCGAGTTCCGGAGGGCGCCTATGGCGCCTGTCACACATGGCCGGAGCGCTACGTAGAACGAGCGACTCAGGCAATCACGCCGAGACCTACGTCCCGGAGCGACGCCGGCCGGAGTACACCTTCTGGGATCGCCGCTCACCCGTGACGGCCTGACGCCGACGCCCGCATGACTTCGATGCTGATGATGCAGGTGTCGTCGTCCGTGTCGGATCTGCTGTAGGTGAGCAGATGGTCGAGGCGCTGGTCGAGGGTGGTCTTCTTGGCGCTGGCGGTCACCAGGAGGTGCTTCAGTGACTCCTCCATGGAGCGGTCCCTGCGTTCCACCAGACCGTCGGTGTACATCAGCAACGTGTCGCCGATCTCCAGCCGCATCTCGGCCTCCTGGTAGGTGATGTCCGACGCCGCGCCGAGCAGCAGCCCCTTGAGCAGGGGCAGGGTGGTCGCCTCTCCGTCCCGTACGAGAACCGGCGGCAGATGCCCGGCGCGGGCCCAGCGCAGGACCCGGCGGGAGGGGTCGTACAGCGCGCAGACCGCGGTCGCCGTCACCGAGTCGGAGAGGTGGTGGGCGACGCTGTTCAGCCAGGACAGCAGTTGTGCCGGGCCCGCTCCGGTGACGGCGAGGCCGCGCAGGGCGTTGCGGAGCACGACCATGCTGGTGGCCGCCTCGATGCCGTGCCCGGCGACGTCCCCGACGCTCAGCAGGATGTGCTTCGAGGGCAGGACCACGGCGTCGTACCAGTCACCGCCCACGAGGTGATCGGTCTCGGCGGGCCGGTAACGCACGGCCGTGCGCAGTCCAGGCGCGTCCAGGGGCGCCGCCGTGGAGGGCATGATGGCCTGCTGAAGTTGCAGGGCCAGCCGGTTCCGCTCCGCGGACTGCTGTTCCGAGTGGGCGAGTTGGTCGCGGGTGGCGGCGAGGGCGACCTCCGTCCAGTGCTGTGCCGAGACGTCCTGGTAGGCGCCGCGCACGGCGAGCAGGCTGTCGTCGATGTCCACGACGGGTTCGGCGACCACCCGGATGTGGCGGGTCACCCCGTCCGGGCGCAGCAGACGGAAGGCCTCCGATGCCGGCTTGCGGTGGTGCAGCACGGTCCGCAGGAAGCGTCCGATGGCGACGGCGTCGTCCGGGTGGGCGTGGGCCCGCAGTTCCTCGACGGGGGCGGGCCCGTCGGACTCCGCCCTGCCGTAGAGGGCGAACAGCTGGCTGTTCCAGGTGATCTCGCCCGTGACGAAGTTCTCCTCGAAACCGCCGATCCGGCCCAGGCGTTGCGCGTGCTCGAGCAGGTTGGCCAGGCGTGCCACCTCGTCCTCGATACGCCAGATCAGCAGCACGCTGTCGCCGTGCCGGGTCATGCTGACCTCCGCGACGGACGACAGCGGCACCTGGTCCACGAGCGCGGTGAGTGTCATGTGACCGGCCCGGAACGGCTCGCCCGTGGCGTAGACCCGTTCCAGATGACTGAAGAGGCCGCTCTCGTCGGCCGCCAGGGGATACGCCTCCAGCAGCAGTGCGCCGTCGACGGTGCTGCGGGGGCGCCCCGCGGGGTCGCGGAAGCGGTGGTTGACGTGGTGGATGCGGAAGTCGGTGAGATGTCCGGTGTCGTCCACCTGAGGGATCAGCACCAGCGCGGGATCGTACAGCGAGTCGGCCAGGTCCGTCAGTTCCGACAGGCCGGTCCTCGGTGCCGGGCCGTCGAGCGGCGGGGAGGAGGAGGGAGAGTGGATCTCCAGGGTGTGGGCGCACAGTTCCGCGAGTGCCTCGAACTGGCGGACGACGGCGGGTGGTTGCTCGACCAGCGGGGTGGGCCAGCAGATCTCGAGCACGCCGTGGATCCGCCCGCCCACGCCCGTGGGGACGGCGACCCGTCCGCCGTCGGGGTGGTGGGTGCGGCCGATGGACGGAGGTCCGGCTGCCAGGGACCGGGTCCACTCGGGCCTGCGCTCGGTCAGCGCGGTGCGGGCGACGGTCGCCACGCCCGGCGGCACATAGCGCCAGCGCTCCGCCTCGCCCTCGGGAAACCCGGAGCTGCCCGCGAGTGTCAGGGAGCCGTCGGCGCCGGCCGCCCAGATCGCCACCCCGGTCGCCCCGAGCGGTTCCAGCGCGTGCTGCAGCAGGGAGTCGGCGACGGCCTGGGTGTCCTCGGCGGCCAGGGCACTGCTCTCCGCCGTGCGCAGCCGTACGGCGGCGGACGGGGCGGACGGCATGGCGGGCGGGGTGTCCCGCACCGCCGTCGCGAAGTCGACCGCGACTTCGGTCAGGCGGTCGTGTGCCGCCTGGTTGATGATGTCGACGGCCAGCTCTAGAGGGGTCATCGCCGACTGTTCGGCGAGTTCGGCCAGTTGCCGGGCGGCTTCGGCGGGACCGCAGTGCAGGCGCTCGACGAGGACGCCTTTGGCGAGGTCCATGAGGGCGCGTCCATCGGCCGCGGCGTGCGCCGCTTGCACCTCGTGGCGCAGCCGTTCCACGGTGACGGCCAGCCGGCCGACCGGAGAGGTCAGCGGTCCGCCGGGCGGCTCGGCGACTGGCATGACGTCGCCCTCGGCGGGCTCGGCGGCCGGCGGGCCCGCCGCGGCGCCCTGCCGTCGCGGCTCATCGTCCCGGGAGGGGGCCCCGGACAGATCGGTGTTGCTCACGTGGACGCTTGCTCCTTCTGACCCGCACACCGTGTGGGAGGCGTCGTGATGTCTGTGGGTTTCGGCGTCACGAGGACAGCCAGTGCCGCACGCGGGCGATGAGGTCGTTCGCGTCGACGGGCTTGGTCACGTAGTCGCTGGCGCCGGCCGCCAGGCTCTTCTCCCGGTCGCCCGGCATGGCCTTGGCGGTGACGGCGACGATCGGCAGGCCCCGGTACTCGGGCATCTTCCTGATCTCGGCGGTCGCGGCGTACCCGTCCATCTCCGGCATCATCACGTCCATCAGCACGAGCCGGATCTCGGGGTGGGCGGTGAGGATGTCGATGCTCTTGCGGCCGTTCTCCGCGTGCAGCACACGCAGGCCGTGCAGTTCGAGGATGCCGCTGAGGGCGAACAGGTTGCGCGCGTCGTCGTCGACGACGAGCACCGTGTGCCCCGCCAGGGTGACGTCGACCTCCGGCGCCGTGCCCAGGCTCTCCTCCATCCGCACGAGCGGCACCACGTCCCCGGGCTGCTCGGCCGACAGGTGCAGGGTGATCCGTTCCTTCAGCTCGTCCAGGCTCGACAGCACCTCCAGGGGGCGGTTGTCCGCCCGGGCCTGCAGGTCGGCCTCCTGAGCCGCGCTCGGACGGTGGTTGTTGTGGACGAGGACCGGAACGGTGGCCAGCGCGGCGTCGCCGTCCACGGCCTCGAGCAGCCGCGGGCCCTCGCCGTCGGGCAGGTCCATGCTGAGGACGACGCAGTGGCACGGCCCCGCGGCCAGGGCGGAAGCCGCCTCCTGGGCGTCCATGGCCGTGACGATCTCCACGGCGTCGTGCTGGTCCCGTGCGGCACGGCTGTGGTCCAGGTCGGCGACCGCGCTCTCGGCGACCACGGAGAGCAGCCCGCGCACGCGCTCCTCGACGATCAGCAGCCGCCGTGTGTGCGGTACCGGGAGTGCGGGGGCCGTGCCCGGACGCTGTCCCTCGGCCGGTGTGTCGGCGCTGTCGTCGTCGTGCGTGCCGTCCTGCCGCGGTGCGGCGGGGAGCTCCTCGAAGTCGGCGCGCGCCACCGGAAGGTAGAGCGTGAAGGTGCTGCCCTGTCCCGGGTTGCTGTCCACGGTCACCGCGCCGCCCAGCAGATGCGCGATCTCCCGGGTGATGGACAGGCCCAGACCGGTGCCGCCGTATTTGCGGCTCATGGTGCCGTCCGCCTGCTGGAAGGCGCCGAAGATGGTCTCCAGCTGCTGCTCGGGAATGCCGATGCCCGTGTCCTCGACGCGGAAGGCCACCACGGGCCCGCCACGGTGCACGTTCCCGGGCACGTCGTCGTCGGCCGCCGGTTCGATGTGCAGCTCGACGCTGCCTCGCTCGGTGAACTTCACCGCGTTGGAGAGCAGGTTGCGCAGCACCTGGCGCAGCCGCGCGTCGTCCGTGACGAGGTCGGCGGGCGCGCCCGGAGCCCTGGTGATGGCGAAGGTCAGGCCCTTCTGGGTGGTCATCGGCCGGAAGGTGGCCTCGACGTAGTCCAGGAGGCGGCGCAGCGGGACGCGTTCGGGGGCGATGTCCATCTTGCCCGCCTCGACCTTCGACAGGTCGAGGATGTCGTTGATGAGCTGCAGCAGGTCGGAGCCGGCGGAGTGGATGATGCCCGCGTACTCCACCTGCTTCGGCGTCAGGTTCCGGGAGGGGTTCTGGGCGAGCAACTGGGCGAGGATGAGGAGGCTGTTGAGCGGGGTGCGCAGTTCGTGGCTCATGTTGGCCAGGAACTCCGACTTGTACTTGGAGGCCAGTGACAGTTGCTTGGCGCGGTCCTCCAGTTCCTGGCGGGCCTGTTCGATCTGCAGGTTCTTCGCCTCGATGTCCCGGTTCTGCGTGGCCAGCAGGGTGGCCTTCTCCTCCAGCTCCGCGTTGGACCGCTGCAGCTCGCCCTGGCGGACCTGCAACTCGTCGGAGCGGACACGCAGTTCCTCGGCCAGCCGCTGGGACTCGTCGAGCAGTTCGTCGGTGCGGGCGTTGGCGAGGATGGTGTTGACGTTGACGCCGATGGTCTCCCTCAGCTGCCCCAGGAAGTCCTGGTGGATCTGGGTGAAGCGGGTGACCGAGGCCAGCTCGATGACGCCGAGCACCTGCTCCTCGACGGTGAGGGGCAGCACCGTCAGCGAGGTCGGAGTCGTCCTGCCGAGCCCGGACGAGATGGTCACGTAGTCGGCCGGGAGCTCGTCCACGGTGATGGTGCGGCGGCTGCGTGCCGCCTGGCCGATCAGGGTGTGGCCGAGGGGAACGCGCTCCAGGCGGTCGGCGTCGGCGGGGTAGCCGTAGGAGCCGATGAGCCGCAGCTCGACGCCGGTACCGGTCTCCTCGGCCAGGTAGAACGCCCCGTACTGCGCGGAGACCAGCGGGGTCAGCTCGTCCATGATGAGCTCGGCGACGACGTCCAGGTCACGGTGGCCCTGCATGAGGGAGGACACCCGGGCCAGGTTGGACTTGAGCCAGTCCTGTTCCTGGTTGGCCTGGGTCGTGTCGCGCAGGGACTCCACCATCGCGTTGATGTTGTCCTTGAGTTCGGCCACCTCGCCGGAGGCGTCCACCGTGATCGACCGGGTGAGGTCGCCCTCGGCGACGGCACTGGCCACCTCGGCGATCGCCCGGACCTGCCGGGTCAGGTTGCCCGCCAGCTCGTTCACGTTCTCGGTGAGCCGCTTCCAGGTGCCCGAGACGCCCTCGACCTCGGCCTGACCACCGAGCCGGCCCTCGCTGCCGACCTCCCGCGCCACGCGGGTGACCTCGGCGGCGAACGACGAGAGCTGGTCGACCATCGTGTTGATCGTGGTCTTGAGTTCCAGGATCTCGCCGCGTGCGTCGACGTCGATCTTCTTGGACAGGTCGCCGTTGGCGACGGCGGTGGTCACCAGCGCGATGTTGCGGACCTGCCCCGTCAGGTTGTTCGCCATCGAGTTGACGTTGTCGGTGAGGTCCTTCCACGTCCCGGCGACGTTGGGCACCTGGGCCTGGCCGCCGAGCCGTCCCTCGGTGCCGACCTCCCGGGCCACGCGGGTCACCTCGTCGGCGAAGGCGGACAGGGTGTCGACCATGGTGTTGATCGTCCCCGCCAGCGCGGCGACCTCGCCCTTGGCCTCCACCGTGATCTTCTGGGACAGGTCGCCGCGGGCCACGGCCGTGGCCACCTGGGCGATGGAGCGGACCTGGCCGGTCAGGTTGGAGGCCATCACGTTGACGTTGTCGGTGAGGTCCTTCCAGGTGCCGGAGACCCCGCGCACGGTGGCCTGGCCGCCGAGGTTGCCCTCGGTGCCCACCTCACGGGAGACCCTGGTGACCTCGTCGGCGAAGGACGACAGTTGGTCGACCATCGTGTTGATGGTCTCCTTCAGCTTCAGGATCTCGCCCCGGGCGTCCACGCGGATCTTCTGCGACAGATCGCCCTGCGCCACGGCCGTGGTCACTTCGGCGATGGAGCGGACCTGGGCGGTCAGGTTGTCCGCCATGAAGTTCACCGAGTCGGTCAGGTCGCGCCAGGTACCCCGCACACCCTTGACATCCGCCTGACCACCGAGCCGGCCCTCGGTCCCCACCTCCCGCGCCACCCGCGTGACCTCGTCCGCGAACGCCGAGAGCTGGTCCACCATCGTGTTGATGGTGTTCTTCAACTCCAGGATCTCGCCCCGGGCATCGACGGTGATCTTCTGGGAGAGATCCCCCTTGGCGACGGCGGTGGCCACCTGGGCGATGGAGCGCACCTGACCGGTCAGGTTCCCCGCCATGAAGTTCACCGAGTCCGTCAGGTCCCGCCAGGTACCCCGCACACCCTTGACATCCGCCTGACCACCGAGCCGCCCCTCGGTCCCCACCTCCCGCGCCACCCGCGTGACCTCGTCCGCGAACGCCGAAAGCTGATCCACCATCGTGTTGATGGTGTTCTTCAACTCCAGGATCTCGCCGCGCGCGTCCACGTCGATCTTCTGCGACAGGTCGCCCTTGGCGACAGCGGTGGCCACCTGGGCGATGTCACGCACCTGGGTGGTCAGATTGCCGGCCATGGCGTTGACGGAGTCGGTCAGGTCGGCCCACGTTCCGGAAACCCCCGGTACCTGGGCCTGGCCGCCCAGCGTGCCCTCGGTACCGACCTCGCGTGCCACTCGGGTCACCTCTGAGGTGAACAGCGACAACTGGTCGACCATGCCGTTGAACACGGACGCGATCTCGCCGAGCAGGCCGCCGGCCTCCTCCGGCAGCCGGGTGCCGAAGTCGCCGTCGCGCACCGCCGTCAGCCCGGCCAGCAACCGCCGTAGCTCCGGCTCCCCCGGCACTACGCCCGGATCCTGGATCGCGGTCCCCGCCTTGTCCATGCTCTCCCTCTCCCCGAACACCCCACGGCATTCGCTCCGACATTCAGACCTGCCGTCAACTGTCGGAATTCTCGCCCCCGCCGGCCGCTACGAACGCCCTTATCGTATGGCCCGGCCGGCCCCGAGTTGATTCCGGCAAGTATTGTCACGCGACAACGGCCGAAGGTCGACCGGTAATCCTCCCGGTATTCGACCGGACTTCAATCACCCGTTCGCATGAGCAACGGAAAGAATCAAATATCGTGTCGCCTCGGCGTCTTCGCCGATTCGATCGGGCTCGGTATCGTCCGCCCCGACGCCCCGGGGCCATGCCTCAGCGGCCCGCACGAGGAGGAGCACCATGGCCGAGCGCCGGCAGGGACCCGCGCCGGACGACGGGTCCGCGTCGCCGGCACCCGAGGCCCGCCGGACGAACACGCACGACACGGTGCGGCTCGCGGTGGTCGTCGGTGCTCTCGGCGTGGTCTTCGGCGACATCGGGACCAGCCCGATCTACACCCTCCAGACGGTGTTCAATCCGAGCGACCCGCACCCGGTCCCGGTCAGCACGGACAATGTGTACGGGGTGGTGTCCCTGGTGTTCTGGTCGGTGATGATCATCGTCACGGTCACCTACGTACTGCTGGCGATGCGCGCCGACAACGACGGCGAGGGCGGCATCATGGCGCTGATCACCCTGCTGAGGCTGCTGAGTTCACAGCGTGGGCGCCGGGCCGCCGCCGCCTTGGCCGCGCTCGGCATCTTCGGTGCGTCGCTGTTCTTCGGCGACAGCATGATCACACCGGCGATCTCGGTGCTGTCCGCGGTCGAGGGTCTGAAAGTCGTCCAGCCGTCGCTGGAGGACGCGGTCGTGCCCATCACCGCGGTGATCATCGTGCTGCTGTTCCTGGTGCAGCGCAGGGGAACCGCCGCGGTGGGACGGGTGTTCGGCCCGGTCATGATCGTCTGGTTCGTGGCCATCGGCGCGTGCGGCGGCGTCGGTATCGCCGACCACCCGGACATCCTCAAGGCGCTGTCACCGACGTACGCGCTGGGTTTCCTGTTCGGCCACTGGGGCACCGCCTTCTTCGCCCTGGCCGCGATCGTCCTCGCGGTCACCGGCGCCGAGGCGCTCTACGCGGACATGGGGCACTTCGGCCGCCGGGCGATCACCCGGGGCTGGCTGTTCCTCGTCCTGCCCGCCTGCGTTCTCAGCTACCTGGGCCAGGGCGCCCTGATCCTCGACGACCCGGACCACATCAGCAGCCCGTTCTTCCTGCTGGTGCCGGGCTGGGGACGCTGGCCGATGGTCGTGCTCGCCACGGCCGCGACCGTGATCGCCTCCCAGGCGGTGATCACCGGTGCGTACTCGGTCGCCTCCCAGGCGGCCCAGCTGGGCTATCTGCCGAGGCTGCGCATCGCGCACACCTCCGAGTCCACCATCGGCCAGATCTACGTCCCCTGGATCAACTGGCTCCTGATGGTCTCGGTCCTCACCCTGGTCTTCGCCTTCCGCGCCTCCGAGGCGCTGGCCTACGCGTTCGGCATGGCGGTCACCGGCACCATCACCATCACCACCCTGCTGTTCTTCTACGTCGCCCGAGCCAGGTGGGGTACACCCCGGTGGCTGCTCGCCGTCGGCGCGGGTGTGCTCCTCTTCGTGGACCTGCTGTTCGTGGCGGCCAACCTGACCAAGCTCGTCCACGGTGCATGGCTGCCGCTGCTGATCGGCCTCACCGCGTTCACCGTCATGACGACCTGGCAACGCGGCCGGGCACTGGTCACCGAGGAACGGGCGCGCCAGGAAGGCCCGCTGCCCGAGTTCGTCGAACGCCTCCGTACGGGCGACGAGCCGACGGTCCGGACGCCCGGCACGGCCGTCTTCCTGAACCGGGGGAAGGAGACCGCGCCCCTGGCGATGGTGGCCAACGTCGAGCACAACCACGTGCGGCACGACCATGTCGTGATCCTGTCCATCAGGACCGAGCCCGTGCCCCGCGTCCAGGCCGACCAGCGGATCGCCGTCGACGACCTCGGGTACGCGGACGACGGGATCATCCACGTCACCGCCCGGTTCGGCTACATGGAGACACCGGACGTGCCCGGCACCCTGGCCCGGCTCGACCCGGCCGACACCGAAGGGCCGCTCCAGCTCGACCAGGCGTCCTACTTCCTGTCGAAGATCGAGATCCGGCGCGGGAAGGCCCCGACGATGGCGCCCTGGCGCAAGCGGCTGTTCGTCGCCACCTCCTACATCACGGCCGACGCCGCAGAGTACTTCGGCCTGCCCCGCGACCGTACGGTCATCATGGGCTCGCAGATCGAGGTGTAGGTGTGGTCGACGGTGCCTGACCGCCTTTCGGTCAGGCACCCGGCCCAGGTGGTCAGTCCTCGCCCTCGAGGTTCCCTTCCGTCTCCAGGTAGACCTGCCGCAGCCCTTCAAGCACCGCCGGATCGGGCTTCTCCCACATGCCGCGCGACTCGGCCTCCAGCAGCCGCTCGGCGATGCCGTGCAGGGCCCAGGGGTTGGCCTGCTGGAGGAACTCGCGGTTGGTCTCGTCCAGGACGTACGTCTCGGTGAGCTTGTCGTACATCCAGTCGGCGATCACGCCGGTCGTGGCGTCGTAGCCGAACAGGTAGTCCACCGTGGCGGCGAGTTCGAAGGCGCCCTTGTAGCCGTGGCGGCGCATCGCCTCGATCCACTTGGGGTTGACCACGCGGGCGCGGAAGACGCGCGAGGTCTCCTCCACGAGGGTGCGGGTGCGGACCGTCTCGGGGCGGGTGGAGTCGCCGATGTACGCCTCGGGCGCCGTGCCGCGCAGGGCACGGACGGTGGCGACCATGCCGCCGTGGTACTGGAAGTAGTCGTCGGAGTCGGCGATGTCGTGCTCGCGCGTGTCCGTGTTCTTGGCGGCGACCTCGATGCGCTTGTAGGCCGTCTCCATCTCCTCGCGGGCCGGGCGGCCGTCGAGTTCACGGCCGTAGGCGTAGCCGCCCCAGACCGTGTAGACCTCGGCCAGGTCGGCGTCGGTGCGCCAGTCGCGGGAGTCGATGAGCTGGAGCAGTCCGGCGCCGTAGGTGCCGGGGCGGGAGCCGAAGATGCGCGTGGTGGCGCGGCGTTCGTCGCCGTGTTCGGCCAGGTCGGCCTCGACGTGGGCCCGGACGTGGTTCACCGAGGCCGGCTCGTCCAGTGACGCCGCCAGGCGTACGGCGTCGTCGAGCAGTCCGATGGTGTGCGGGAAGGCGTCCCGGAAGAAGCCGGAGATCCGCAGGGTGACGTCGATGCGGGGGCGGCCCAGCTCCTCGGCGGGGACGGGCTCCAGCCCGGTCACACGGCGGGAGGCGTCGTCCCAGACGGGGCGGATGCCGAGCAGGGCGAGGGCCTCGGCCACGTCGTCGCCCGCCGTGCGCATGGCGCTGGTGCCCCACAGGGACAGGCCGACGGAGGTGGGCCATTCGCCGTTGTCGGCGCGGTAGCGCTCCAGCAGGGAGTCCGCGAGTGCCTGGCCGGTCTCCCAGGCGAGGCGGGAGGGGACGGCCTTGGGGTCGACGGAGTAGAAGTTGCGGCCGGTCGGCAGGACGTTGACCAGTCCGCGCAGCGGGGAGCCGGAGGGGCCCGCAGGCACGAAGCCGCCGTTCAGGGCGTGGACCGCGTGGTCGATCTCCGCGGTGGTCCCGGCGAGGCGGGGCACGACCTCGCGGGCCGCGAACTCCAGGATCGCGGCGACCTGTTCGCCGTGCTCGGTGGGGACGGCGGCCGGGTCCCAGCCCGCGTCCTCCATCGCCTGGACCAGCGTGCGGGCCTTCTCCTCCGCCGCGTCGGCGGTGGTGCGGGTGGCGGCGGACTCGTCGAGGCCCAGCGCCTCGCGCAGGCCGGGCAGGGCGGTGGTGCCGCCCCAGATCTGCCGTGCGCGCAGGACGGCGAGGACCAGGTTGACGTGGTCGGCGCCGGTGGGCGGGTTGCCGAGGACGTGCAGACCGTCGCGGATCTGGGCGTCCTTGACCTCGCAGAGCCAGCCGTCGACGTGGAGCAGGAAGTCGTCGAAGCCGTCGTCGTCGGGGCGGTCGTCCATGCCGAGGTCGTGGTCGAGCTTCGCCGCCTGGATGAGGGTCCAGATCTGGGCGCGGATCGCCGGGAGCTTGGCGGGGTCCATGGAGGAGATCTGGGCGTACTCGTCGAGGAGTTGCTCCAGGCGCGCGATGTCGCCGTAGGAGTCGGCGCGGGCCATGGGCGGGACGAGGTGGTCGACGAGGGTGGCGTGCACACGGCGCTTGGCCTGGGTGCCCTCGCCGGGGTCGTTGACCAGGAACGGGTAGATCAGGGGGAGGTCGCCGAGGGCGGCGTCGGGGCCGCAGGCGGCGGACAGGCCGGCGTTCTTGCCGGGCAGCCACTCCAGGTTGCCGTGCTTGCCGAGGTGGATCATCGCGTCGGCGCCAAAACCGCCGTCCTCTGCCCGGGCGGCGATCCAGCGGTAGGCGGCCAGGTAGTGGTGGGAGGGCGGGAGGTCCGGGTCGTGGTAGATGGCGATGGGGTTCTCGCCGAAGCCGCGCGGGGGCTGGATGAGGATCAGCAGGTTCCCGAAGCGCAGGGCCGCGAGAACGATGTCGCCCTCCGGGTTGCGGCTGCGGTCGACGAACATCTCGCCCGGCGCCGGACCCCAGTGCTCCTCCACCGACGTGCGCAGCTCCTCGGGGAGCGTGGCGTACCAGCGGCGGTAGTCGGCCGCCGGGATGCGCACCGGGTTGCGGGCCAGCTGCTCCTCGGTGAGCCACTCCTGGTCGTGGCCGCCCGCCTCGATCAGGGCACGGATCAGCTCGTCGCCGTCGCCGGAGGCGAGGCCCGGCACCTCGGCGTCCGTGCCGAAGTCGTAGCCCTCCTCGCGCAGACGGCGCAGCAGGGCCACGGCGCTGGCGGGGGTGTCGAGGCCGACCGCGTTGCCGATGCGGGAGTGCTTGGTCGGGTAGGCGGAGAGGACCAGCGCGAGGCGCTTGTCGGCCGGCTGGATGTGGCGGAGCCGGGCGTGGCGTACGGCGATTCCGGCGACGCGGGCCGCGCGCTCGGGGTCGGCGATATAGGCCGGGAGGCCGTCCTCGTCGATCTCCTTGAAGGAGAAGGGGACGGTGATGAGGCGGCCGTCGAACTCGGGGACGGCGATCTGGCTGGCCGCGTCGAGCGGGGAGACGCCCTCGTCGTTCTCCTCCCAGGCGGCACGCGAGCCCGTGAGGCACAGGGCCTGGAGGATCGGGACGTCCAGCTCGGTGAGCGCTCCGGCGTCCCAGGACTCGTCGTCGCCACCGGCCGACGCCTGGGCGGGCTTGGTGCCGCCCGCGGCGAGGACCGTGGTGATGATCACGTCGGCGGCGCGGAGTTCCTCGACCAGCTCGGGCTCGGGGGCGCGCAGGGAGGCGACGTACAGGGGCAGGGCCCGGCCGCCCCCGTCCTCGATCGCGTCGCACAGGGCGGCGACGAAGGCGGTGTTGCCGCTCATGTGGTGGGCCCGGTAGTAGAGCACGGCGACGGTCGGACCGTCGGCGCCGTCGCGGGGCGTGCGCTCCAGCGGGCCCCAGGTGGGTGCCGCCGCCGGTGCCTCGAAGCCGTGGCCGGTCAGCAGGACCGTGTCGGAGAGGAAGCGGGCGAGCTGCTCCAGGTTGGCGGGACCGCCGTGGGCGAGGTAGGCGTGCGCCTCGGCGGCGATGCCGACGGGGACCGTGGAGGCTTCCATGAGCTGGGCATCGGGGGCCTGTTCGCCGGTGAGGACGACCACCGGGCGGCCGTCGGCCAGGAGCAGGTCGAGGCCGTCCTGCCAGGCCCGGATGCCGCCGAGGAGGCGGACGACGACCAGGTCGACCCCGTCGAGGAGGCCGGGGAGGTCGTCGAGGGCGAGACGGGAGGGGTTGGCGAAGCGGTAGGGCACCGGACCCGCGGCCGCGCGGGCGCTCAGCAGATCGGTGTCGGACGTCGACAGGAGAAGGATCATGCGGCGTCGGCCTTCCTCGGGGTGTCCGCGCCCCGGGTGGTTCGAAATGGGGTCTCCCCTGCTCGGGCTGGGCCGAGCGCTCGGGGAAGGGAGTTCCTGACTCGCCCGGCCGCATGGGCCGGACTCACAGTGGCGGGACCGCGCCGGACTCGCACCGGGCTTCCTCCCCTGTCGCCTTCGTGGCGATGGCGGACCGGATGATCCGCCGCGATCATAGTAAGTGCCAGGGGAAGAGGGCACGGCATACACCAGGTGTGATGGTAGGTATGCTCGCCGCCATGTCCACGGCTGCCCAGCGCTCATCGACCCAGGCCACAGCGGTCCCACGCGACCGCGGTGACGCCTGTCCGGGGACGCTGCGGCTGCACGCGGCGGACGACGGAGCGCTCGCTCGCGTCCGGATTCCCGGCGGTGTGCTGACCGTTGCGCAGGCGGAGACTCTCGTGGCCGCGGCCGAACGGCTGGGCGACGGAGACCTGCATCTGACCTCACGCGGCAACGCGCAACTGCGGGGTCTGCCCGGCGGATGCGCCGGGGAGCTGGCCGAGTTGCTGGACGCGGCCGGGCTGCTGCCCTCGCGTGGGCACGAGCGGGTGCGCAACATCGTGGCCTCGCCGCTGTCCGGTCTCGACGGGCGGGGCGTGCTGGACGTACGCCCCTGGCTGACGGCCCTGGACACGGCGTTGTGCGCGAGCGAGGCGGCGCGTGACCTGTCGGGACGCTTTCTGTTCGCCCTCGACGACGGACGCGGCGACGTGGCCGGACTCGATGCCGATGTGACGGTACGGGCGACGGCGGACGGCGGCGCGGAACTCGCGCTCGGGACGGCCGGAGAGGCGCTGCACGTCGGTGTCGCGGAAGCGGCCCGGGCGGCGCTGGTGGCCGCGGAGGCCTTCCTGGAGGCGGCCCGGACGAGCGGGGACCGTGTCTGGCGCGTGGATGAACTGTCGCTTTCCGGCGGCGAGTTGCTCGAGGCGGTCGGTCGGCGGCTGCGAGCGGAGGGTGTCCGGCACCAGCGGCGGGACCGGGAGACCGGACGCACGGCCGGCCCGCCACCCGGAGCCATCGGGGCCGGCCTCTCCGTACACGTTCCCCTGGGACGGCTCTCGGCGCAGCAGTGGCGTGAACTGACGCACGTCGCCGACGGTGAGCTGCGTCTCACCCCGTGGCGCGGTGTGGTTCTTCCCACACATGGAACGGACCCGGACGAATCCCTCGCCCGGCTCGCCGCCACCGGCCTCGTCACCGATCCCGGCTCCCCCTGGCTGCGCGTCGGCGCCTGTATCGGCAGGCCCGGCTGCGCCAAGTCACGGGCGGACGTACGGGCCGACGCGGCCGGGGCCCTCGACGCGATCGGGCCGGGAGGCCTCCCCTTGTACTGGTCCGGGTGCGAACGCCGCTGCGGGCACCCCCGGGGCGACCGCGTCGATGTGGTCGCCGCTCCGGAAGGCGGCTACCTGCTCTCCACCGCCGTGAGCGGCCGGAAACCCGCGACCACCTCGATCGACGACCCCGCCCGACTCGCCGGCGCCCTGGCGGCGATCATCTGATGACACCTACGACGACATGACCCCTACGACGACCGAAGGCAGCGAGAAGGACACCGTGACCACGTACGACTACGAGAAGGACGGCCCGGCCATCTACCGCCAGTCCTTCGCCACCATCCGCGCGGAGGCGGACCTCACGGCCCTGCCCGCCGACGTCAGCCAGGTCACGGTCCGGATGATCCACGCCTGCGGGATGGTCGACCTCGTACGGGACCTGGCCTACACCCCGGCCGTCGTGGCCCGCGCCCGTGAGGCCCTGCGCGGCGGCGCGCCCATCTTCACCGACGTACAGATGGTGGCCAGCGGTGTGACGCGCAAGCGGCTGCCCGCCGGCAACGACGTGCTGTGCACGCTCTCCGACCCGTCCGTGCCGGAGCTGGCGGCGAAGCTGGGCACCACGCGCAGCGCCGCCGCGATGGAGCTGTGGCGGGACCGGCTGGAGGGCTCGGTGGTCGCCGTCGGCAACGCGCCCACCGCCCTGTTCCGGCTGCTGGAGATGATCGAGGAGGGGGCGCCCCGGCCTGCCGCCGTCATCGGTGTCCCGGTCGGTTTCGTCGGGGCCGCCGAGTCCAAGGACGCGCTGGCCGCACACCCGTCGGGCCTGGAGCACCTGGTCGTGCGCGGCCGACGCGGGGGCAGTGCCATCGCGGCCGCCGCGCTCAACGCGATCGCGAGTGAGGAAGAGTGAGCGGCAAGCTGTACGGGGTGGGGCTCGGCCCCGGTGACCCGTCCCTGATGACCGTACGGGCCGTGGAGGCCATCGCCGAGGCGGACGTGATCGCGTACCACAGTGCGCGGCACGGCCGTTCCATCGCGCGCTCGATCGCGGCGAAGCACATCCGCGCCGACCACATCGAGGAGCGGCTGGTCTACCCGGTCACGACCGAGACCACCGACCACCCCGGTGGCTACAAGGGCGCGATGGAGGAGTTCTACGCCGAGGCGTCGGCGCGGCTCGCCGCGCACCTGGACGCGGGACGGACGGTCGCGGTCCTCGCCGAGGGCGATCCGCTCTTCTACGGCTCCTACATGCACATGCACAAGCGGCTGGTCGACCGCTACGACACCGAGGTCGTCCCCGGCGTCACGTCCGTGTCCGCCGCCGCAGCCCGGCTGGGCACCCCGCTCGCCGAGGGCGAGGAGGTGCTGACCATCCTGCCGGGCACGCTGCCGGAGGAGGAGCTGACCGCACGGCTCGCCGCGACCGACGTGGCCGTGGTGATGAAGCTGGGGCGGACCTTCACCAAGGTGCGCGGCGCGCTGGAGAGTTCGGGGCGGCTCGGCGAGGCCCGCTATGTCGAGCGGGCCACCATGGCCGGGGAGCGGCTCGCCGAACTGGCGGACGTGGACCCGGAGTCGGTGCCGTACTTCTCGGTGGCCGTGCTGCCCAGCCGGGTCGACGCCGAGCGGCCCGAGGCCCGGGAGCGGGGCGAGGTCGTGGTGGTCGGTACCGGGCCTGCCGGTCCGCTGTGGCTGACGCCCGAGACGCGGGGTGCGCTGGCCGCCGCCGACGACCTGGTCGGCTACACGACCTATCTCGACCGGGTGCCGCGACGTCCCGGGCAGGTCCGGCACGGTTCGGACAACCGGGTCGAGTCGGAGCGCGCCGAGTTCGCCCTGGATCTGGCCCGGCGCGGGCGGCGGGTCGCGGTCGTCTCGGGCGGCGACCCGGGCGTCTTCGCCATGGCGACGGCCGTGCTGGAGGTCGCGTCGCAGAAGGAGTACGCGGACGTCGTGGTGCGGGTGCTGCCGGGTGTGACGGCCGCCAACGCGGCGGCGGCCCGCGCGGGCGCCCCGCTCGGGCACGACTACGCCGTCCTCTCGCTCTCCGACCGGCTCAAGCCGTGGGAGGTCATCGCCGAGCGGCTGGGCGCGGCCGCCTCGGCCGACCTGGTGCTGGCGCTGTACAACCCCGGTTCCCGCAGCCGTACCTGGCAGGTGGGCAAGGCACGGGAGCTGCTGCTGGAGCACCGGGCGCCGGACACCCCGGTGGTGGTGGCACGGGACGTGGGCGGCTCGGGTGAGCGGGTCCGGATCGTGCGGCTGGCCGACCTGGACCCGGCCGAGGTCGACATGCGCACGATCCTGCTGGTCGGGTCCTCGCAGACGCGGGCCGTACGGCGCGGGGACGGCGAGGAGATCGTCTGGACCCCTCGGCGCTATCCGGAGGCGTGAGCGCGGGCGGCGGCGCCGCGGGTCAGCCCTCCTCGGCCGGGACAGCGGCCGAGGCAGGGGCCGGGGCAGCGGCCGAGGCGGGGGCCGGGGTGGTCCGCGCCAGGCCCGCCGTCCACTTCTCCTCGATGCGGGCGGCCTTCCACACCACCAGGGCCACGGCCCAGGTGGCGAAGAACAGCCCCACGATGACGTAGCCGATGACGTTCAGGTCCAGGCCGGACACCCAGTCCCAGAACGGGCCGTGCAGATCCGCCTTCTCCGCGATCAGGCCGAGCAGTTCGACCGTGCCGATGAGGAGGGCCACGGCGACCGACAGGCCGGTGACGGTGAGGTTGTAGTAGACCTTGCGGACCGGCTTGGAGAACGCCCAGCCGTAGGCGAAGTTCATGAACGTGCCGTCGATGGTGTCGAGCAGCGACATGCCGGCCGCGAACAGGACCGGCAGGCACAGGATCGCGTACCAGGGCAGGCCGGACGCCGCGCCCGAACCGGCCAGCACCAGCAGGGCGATCTCGGTCGCCGTGTCGAAGCCCAGGCCGAAGAGCAGGCCCAGGGGGTACATCTGCCACGGCTTGGTGATCGACTTCATCAGGCGGCCGAGGACGCGGTTCATGAACCCCCGGTTGTCGAGCTGCTCCTCCAGTGCCGCCTCGTCGAAGTGGCCCGAGCGCATCTGCCGGAAGACCTTCCAGATCCCCACCATGATCACCAGGTTGATGATCGCGATGATGTACAGGAACGTCCCGGAGACGGTGGTGCCGATCCAGCCGGCGAGACCGTGCAGGGTGGAGTCGTCGTTCGCGACCGGTCCGGCCAGTGCCTTCACGCCGAGGGAGAGCAGGAAGGCGAGGAGGAAGACGATCGAGGAGTGCCCGAGCGAGAACCAGAAGCCGACCGACAGGGGGCGTTGCCCCTCGCTCATCAGCTTGCGGGTCGTGTTGTCGATGGCGGCGATGTGATCGGCGTCGAAGGCGTGCCGCATGCCCAGGGTGTAGGCCGTGACGCCGATCCCGATGCCGAAGGTCCGCTCGCCCAGGCTGTAGTGCTCCGGGGCGACGATCACCACGAGCGTGAACCAGCCGATGAGGTGCAGCGCGAGGATGAACGCGGCCATTCCGCCGAGGCTCGTCCACTCCTTGCGGGTCATCGTGGTGCGGGCGGATGCGTGAGCGATGGTCATGGAGGCGCGGGCCTTACGTGTCGGCGATCGGCTGTTCTCAGCCGCACCCTCCAGACTTCTGCGAGCATGTTGCAGGTACAAGACCGAGGCGGCAAAGCCCCCGTCAGGTTTCAGCCAGCAGCCGGGAAAGTGCGCCGGCTCCTGATCCACCGGACCGCTTCCTCCGGCTCCCCCACCACCTCCACCTCTCCGGGAACCGGCGGCCTGCGGACCACGACCACCGGCAGCCCGGCCTCCCGCGCGGCCGTGAGCTTGGGTGCCGTGGCGGCTCCTCCGCTGTCCTTCGTCACGACGACGTCGACGCGATGGCGGCGCAGCAGCTCGCGCTCGCCGTCGAGGGTGAAGGGGCCGCGGTCGAGCAGTACCTCCATGCGGAGCGGGTGGGGGGCCTCGGGCGCGTCGACGGAACGGACGAGGAACCACAGGTCGTCCAGGGCGGCGAAGGCGGCCAGGCCCATGCGCCCGGTGGTGAGGAACACGCGGCGGCCGAGCGTGGGCAGCAGCGTCGCGGCCTCGTCCAGGGAGCCGACCTCGCGCCAGTCGTCACCGGCTACCGGGACCCAGCCGGGGCGCCGCACCGCGAGCAGGGGAACATGGGCTGTGGCGGCGGCCCGTGCCGCGTGGAAACTGATCGTCCCTGCGAAAGGGTGGGTGGCGTCGATGAGTGCGTCCACCCGGTGCTCGGTGAGCCACGCGGTCAGCCCCTCCACGCCGCCGAAGCCGCCGATCCGGACCTCGCCCGGGGGCAGCCGGGGGCCGGCCACCCGCCCGGCGAGGGAGCTGGTCACGGTCAGGCCGGGTGTGCCGTGGAGCAGTTCGGCGAGGCGGCGGGCTTCCGTGGTCCCGCCGAGTATCAGTACGTGCATGGGAGTCCAGGTCCGTTCATGAGCAGCGAAGTGAAGGGTGGCCGCAGGGCCCAGCTGGAGCACACCGGCCTGCGGCACGGGTGGACCACCGGCGCCTGTGCGACGGCGGCCACGACGGCCGCGTACACGGCGCTGCTGACCGGGGAGTACCCCGACCCGGTGACGATCACCCTGCCCAAGGGGCAGACGCCGTCGTTCGCGCTGGCGGCCGAGGAGCTGGGCGCCGGATACGCGATGGCGGGCGTCGTGAAGGACGCGGGCGACGACCCGGATGTCACGCACGGCGCGCTGGTCCGGGCCACGGTACGGCGGCTGCCCGCCGGGGCCGGGGTGGTCTTCAGGGCGGGGCCCGGGGTCGGGACGATCACCCGCCCCGGCCTGCCGCTGCCGGTCGGCGAGCCCGCCGTGAACCCCGTGCCCCGCCGGATGATGCGCGAGCACGTGGCCGAGGTCGCCGCCCGGCACGGTGGCAGCGGCGACGTAGAGATCACCGTCTCCGTCGACCACGGCGAGGAGATCGCCCGCTCCACCTGGAACCCGCGGCTGGGCATCCTGGGCGGCCTGTCCGTCCTCGGCACCACCGGGATCGTGGTGCCGTACTCCTGCTCGGCGTGGATCGACTCCATCCGCCGGGGTGTGGACGTGGCGCGGGCCGCGGGCCGTAGGCATGTCGCCGGGTGCACCGGTTCGACGTCGGAGAAGACGGTCGTCGCCGAGTACGGGCTGCCCGAGGACGCCCTGCTCGACATGGGCGACTTCGCGGGCGCCGTGCTGAAGTACATCCGCCGCCATCCCGTGCACCGTCTGACGATCTGCGGTGGCTTCGCCAAGCTGTCCAAGCTCGCCGCCGGCCATCTCGACCTGCACTCCGGCCGTTCCCAGGTCGACAAGGGCTTCCTCGCCGAACTGGCCCGGCAGGGCGGTGCGGACGAGGCGCTGCGGGCCGAGGTGGCCGAGGCCAACACCGGTCTCGCGGCCCTGCAGTCGTGCATGGCCGCCGGTGTGCCGCTGGGTGACCTGGTCGCCAGGACCGCTCGTGACGAGGCGCTGGCCGTGCTGCGCGGTGCGCCGGTCACGGTGGACGTGATCTGCATCGACCGGGCGGGCACGGTGGTGGGGCGCAGCTCGGTGGCCTGAA
Source organism: Streptomyces sp. NPDC050546 (assembly GCF_044457425.1). Lineage (NCBI taxonomy): Bacteria > Bacillati > Actinomycetota > Actinomycetes > Kitasatosporales > Streptomycetaceae > Streptomyces > Streptomyces sp. NPDC050546. Next base: position 93,312 of record NZ_JBITGX010000015.1, on the reverse strand, counting down.
GGCGCAGCTCCGTGGCCTGAGCGCCCGGGTGCCGGAAGTGCCTCCCCGAGCCGTTCAGCACACGTGACGCTCCCGCTCCGCCGAGTAGAGGTGGCTGTCCCGGAACCCCTCCGCCCCCAGCGTCCGCCCGACCATGATCACGGCCGTGCGCAGCACACCGGCCTCCTTGGTCTTCCCGGCGATCTCGTCGAGGGTGCCGCGGATGATCACCTCGTCCGGACGGGAGGCGTAGGCGACGACGGCGGCCGGGCAGTCGGCGCCGTAGTGCGGGAGGAGTTCGCCGACCACGCGGTCCACGTAACCGGCGGCCAGGTGCAGCACGATCAGCGCGCCGCTGCGGCCGAGGGTGGCCAGGTCCTCCCCGTCGGGCATGGCGGTGGCACGCTGGGCGACGCGGGTGAGGATCACGGTCTGGCCGACGGTGGGCACGGTCAGCTCCCGTTTCAGGGCCGCCGCCGCGGCGGCGAAGGCCGGGACGCCCGGGACCACCTCGTAGGGCACTTGGGCCGCGTCCAGCCGTCGCATCTGCTCGGCGACCGCGCTGAACACCGACGGGTCCCCGGAGTGCAGCCGCGCCACGTCGTGCCCCTCGTCGTGGGCGCGGACCAGTTCGGCGGTGATCTCGTCCAGGGTGAGCTGCGCGGTGTCCACCAGCCGCGCGTCCGGCGGACATTCGGCCAGCAGCTCGCGCGGGACCAGGCTGCCCGCGTAGAGGCAGACCCGGCAGGCCCCGAGGGTGCGGGCGCCGCGCACGGTGATCAGATCGGCGGCACCGGGTCCGGCGCCGATGAAGTACACGGTCATCTGTTGGCTCCCGAAGGGGTGTCGAGGGTCTTCTGTACGGCCCACTGGGTCACGGGCATCGCCTGCCGCCACCCGGTGAAGCCGCCCACGGGCACCGCGTGCGCCACCGCGAGCCGCACCAGTTCGCCGCCGTGACGACGGTGGGCGCCGGCGAGGAGCGCCTCGGACTCCAGCGTCACGGTGTTGGCGACCAGCCGCCCACCGGCCGGCAGGGCCTCCCAGCAGGCGTCGAGGAGGCCGGGCGCGGTGAGACCGCCGCCGACGAACACGGCGTCGGGCGGGGGCAGTTCGGCCAGGGCGGCGGGCGCGGCGCCCGTGACGACCCGCAGGCCGGGCACGCCGAGGCGGTCGGCGTTGCGGATGATGCGTGCGGCGCGCACCGGGTCCCGCTCGACGGTGATCGCGCGGCACGAGGGGTGGGTGCGCATCCACTCGATGGCGATCGAGCCCGAGCCGCCTCCGATGTCCCACAGCAGTTCCCCGGGGGCGGGGGCGAGTGTGCCGAGCGTGACGGCGCGGACGTGCCGCTTGGTGAGCTGCCCGTCGTGCTCGTACGCGTCGTCCGGGAGGCCGGGCACGGCGCCGAGGCGCGGGGCGTCCGGGGCGCGGTGGCAGGTGACGGCGACGATGTTGAGGGGGTCGCCGGGTGGCCGCGCCTCCGGCCAGTCGTCCGCGGTGGCCTCGTCGGTCATGCGCTCCCGCGCGCCGCCGAGTTGCTCCAGGACCCGCATCCGGCTCGCCCCGAATCCCCGGTCCCGCAGCAGGGCGGCGACCTCGCCGGGTGTGCCGGCGCCCGCGCTGAGGACGAGGATCCGCCGGCCGTCGTGCAGGGCGGCGGCGAGACGGGCGGCGGGCCGGCCGACGAGCGTGACGACCTCGACGTCCTCCAGCGGCCAGCCGAGGCGGGCGGCGGCGTGGGAGACGGAGGAGGGGTGGGGCAGGACGCGCAGGGCGCCCGCTTCCCCGACCTCCTCCGCGAGGGCGCGTCCGATGCCGTAGAACATGGGGTCCCCGCTGGCCAGTACGGCGATCCGGCGGCCGGCGTGTGCCGCGAGCAGGCCGGGGACCGCGGGACGCAGGGGCGAGGGCCAGGCGATCCGCTCCCCGGCGCAGTGCGGAGGCAGCAGGTCCAGCTGACGCGGGCCGCCGATCAGGACCTCGGCCTCGCTCAGCGCGGCACGAGAGACGTCCGTCAGGCCCTCCCAGCCGTCGGCCCCGATCCCGACAACGGTCACGGCGGCGGTCGGTGCGGGACGTGCGGGGTTCACTGCGCGGTACCTCGGGATTCGGGGGCAGCTGTCGTGGCGACAGAGGGGCACTCTACTGGGCGCCTACCAGCACAGCTGTGCTCGGGTACGCCTTTCCCCGGCCCTTGTCGCACACCACGTCGCACCAGCCCGCGGCCGTGCCCGGCCTCTACTCGGATCCGTCGAGGCCGAGTTCGCGCTCGCCGAGGGGTGCGAAGAAGCGCTCCACGTCGGCGTCGGTGACCTCGCCGAGAGTCGCCGGTGACCAGCGGGGTTCGCGGTCCTTGTCGATGACCTGGGCGCGGATCCCCTCGACCAGGTCGGGCGTGGTCAGGGACGCGCAGGAGACCCGGTACTCCTGCTCCAGCACCCGCTCCAGCGAGCCGAGCCGGCGGGCGCGGCGCAGGGCGGTGAGGGTGACCTTGAGCGAAGTGGGCGACCTGGCCAGCAGGGTCTCGGCGGTTTCCTTGGCCGCCGGGTCGCCGTGCGCGAGCAGCCGCTCGACGATCTCCTCGACCGTGCCGGAGGCGAAGCAGGAGTCGATCCACTCCCGCTGTCCCGCCAGTTCCCCTTCCGGTGCGGGCTCCACATGCCGGTCCAGGGCTTGCTCTACGGGCATCTCGGCGAGGTCGTCGACGAACCGCCCCAGCGCCTCGGAGGGTACGTAGTGGTCGGCGAGGCCGCACAGCAGTGCGTCACCGGCGCCGATCTGGGCGCCCGTCAGCGCGAGGTGGGTGCCGAGTTCGCCCGGGGCGCGGCCGAGCAGATAGGTGCCGCCGACGTCCGGGACGAAGCCGATGCCGGTCTCGGGCATGGCGATCCTCGACCGCTCGGTGACGACACGGACGCTGCCGTGCGCGGAGACACCGACGCCGCCGCCCATGACGATGCCGTCCATGACGGCGACGTAGGGCCTGGGGTAGCGGGCGATGCGGGCGTTGAGGTGGTACTCGGCGTGCCAGAACGCGGCCGAGGCGGTGCCGTCCCCGTCACGGGCGTCGTCGTGGATACCGCGGATGTCGCCGCCCGCGCACAGGCCGCGCTCCCCCGCTCCGGTGATGACGACGGTCTCGACGGCCGGGTCCCGCTCCCAGTCGGTCAGGGCCTCGTCGATGCGGCGCACCATGGCGTGAGTGAGGGCGTTGAGGGCTTTGGGCCGGTTGAGGAGGATGTGGGCGGCACGGCCCGTCGTACGGAACTGGACGTCGGTCATCCGAGTGCCTCCGTCAGGCCTCGGGCCGCGATGACGCGCATGATCTCGTCGGTTCCTTCCAGGAGCTGGTGGACTGGCAGGTCGATCTTCTCCATGCCGTACCCGCCGAGGTGAGGCGCCCCCACGCGAAGAGGGTGAGTGACGGACATCACACGTCGCATTTTGCTGTCCTCAGGTCATCATATGACCTGATCTCGCGGCGGGCGGTTGAGTGCAACCGCCTTCCGGACGGCACAGCAAGGCGAGGATGGGCATGAGCGACCAGAACAAGCCCGAACGACCGCGCGTGGGCGTGGTGGGTCTAGGAGCCATGGGCCTCGGAATGGCCCGGAGCCTGCGGGCGGCAGGGTACGACGTCGGCGTTCACGACCTGCGTCCTGAGACGGCCGCGGACTTCGCCCGCGACGGCGGGACGGCGTTCGGGACCTGTGGCGAGCTGGCGGCCGCGGTGGACGTCCTGGTCGGTGTGGTGGTGAACGCCGCGCAGGTCGAGACCGTGCTGTTCGGTGCCGGGGGCGCGGCCGGCCGGCTCCGCCCCGGCTCCGTCTTCGTCATGTGCTCCACGGTCGATCCGGGCTGGTCCGCCGCGCTCGAAGGCCGCCTGGCCGAACGGGGCGTGCTGTACCTGGACGCTCCCATCTCCGGCGGCGCCGCTCGCGCCGCGGCCGGTGAACTCACCATGATGACGTCGGGCTCCATCGAGGCGTACGCCCTCGCCGACCCGGTGCTCGAGGCCATGAGCAGCACCGTCTACCGCCTGGGCGAGCACGCGGGGCTAGGCTCGAAGGTCAAGATCGTCAATCAGCTGCTGGCGGGCGTGCACATCGCCGCCGCGGCCGAGGCGATGGCCCTCGGCATCAAGGCGGGCGTTCCCGCCGAGGCGCTCTACGAGGTCATCACGCACAGCGCCGGCAACTCCTGGATGTTCGAGAACCGCATGGCCCATGTGCTCGACGGTGACTACACGCCGCTGTCGGCCGTCGACATCTTCGTCAAGGACCTCGGGCTCGTGCTGGACGCCGCCCGGCCGGAGCGGTTCCCTCTCCCCCTTGCCGCGACCGCCCACCAGATGTTCCTCCAGGCCTCGGCGTCCGGACTGGGCGCCGAGGACGACAGCGCGGTCATCAAGATCTTCCCGGGCGTCGACCTGCCGAAGCCGGTGGAGGCCTGACATGGGAATCCGTCTCGGATGCATCGCCGACGACTTCACCGGTGCCACGGACCTCGCCAACAACCTGGTGCGCGCGGGCATGCGGGTGGTCCAGCTGATCGACACACCACCGGCCGGCGTCGAGGAGGCGATCGACGCGGACGCGGTGGTCATCGCCCTCAAGTCGCGGACCGTCCCGGCGGCCGACGCCGTCGAGGCGTCGCTGCGGGCACTGGCCTGGCTGCGGTCCCTGGGCGCCGAGCAGATCTACTTCAAGTACTGCTCCACCTTCGACTCGACTCCGGCCGGCAACATCGGGCCGGTGACCGAGGCCCTGATGGACGCGCTGGGCACCGGCTTCACGGTCGCGACGCCGGCGTTCCCCGACAACGGGCGCACGATCTTCAAGGGGCATCTCTTCGTCGGCGACGTGCTGCTCAGCGACAGCGGCATGCGCCACCACCCGCTCACCCCGATGACCGACTCCAACCTGGTCTCCGTCCTCGGCGCGCAGACCACGCGGCAGGTCGGCCTCATCGACCACACGGTCGTCGCCGACGGCGTCGAGGCCATCCGAGCCCGCGTCGACGCCCTGCGTGAGGGCGGCTTCGGGCTCGCCGTCGTCGACGCCGTCTCCAACGACGACCTGGTGCGCCTTGGCGCGGCCGTCCAGGGGTTCCCGCTGGTGACCGCCGGCTCGGGGCTGGCGATCGGCCTGCCCGCCAACTGGGGGTTCAAGCCGACCCGCGCCGCCGCGGAACTGCCGCCTCCCGGCGGTCACCGAGCCGTCGTCTCCGGCTCGGTCTCGACTGCCACCAACCGTCAGGTCCTCGAGTACCTGCGCACAGGACGGCCCGCCTTCAGCGTGGACCCGCTGCGCGTGGCCGCCGGCGAGGACGTGGTCGGGCAGGCCCTGGCCTTCGCCGAGTCGCACCTGGACGACGGTCCGGTGCTCGTCTACTCCACCGAGTCCGCCGACACGGTCCGGACCGTCCAGGGCCGGCTGGGTGCCGCCGAAGCCGGTGAGCTCGTGGAGCGGACGCTCGCCCGCGTCGCCCAGGGGCTCGTGGAGCGCGGCGTGCGCCGACTGGTCGTCGCGGGAGGTGAGACCTCGGGGGCGGTCGTCCAGGCGCTCGGCATCACCGGCCTCCGGATCGGGCCGCAGATCGACCCCGGAGTGCCCTGGTGCGCGGCGGCGCTTCCGGGCGGAGACACACTCCACATCACGCTCAAGTCCGGCAACTTCGGCGGGCCCGACTTCTTCACCCGCTCCTTCGCGCTCCTGGACGAGGAGGCCGTATGAATCCGCAGCCGACAGCGCTTGACGAAGGCGTCGAGCAGGCCCGCGACGAGATCGTCCGGGTGGGCACCAGCCTGTTCGCCCGGGGCTACGTCCACGCCAGCGCGGGCAACATCAGCGCCAAGGTCGGCGACCACCATCTGATCACGCCCACCGACGCCGCCCTGGGATTCCTCGAACCCGGCCGCCTGGCGCTGGTCGACGCCGCAGGTGAACAGGTCGCGGGCGACCGTGCCAGCAAGACCCTGACGCTCCACCGGCGCATCTGCGCCGCCGACCCCACGGCCCGGTTCGTCGTCCACACCCACTCCACACACCTGGTCGCGCTCACGCTGGCCGGTGTGTGGAGCGCCGAGGACGTGCTGCCGCCCGTCACGCCGTACTACGTGATGAAGGTCGGGCACGTCCCGCTCATCCCCTACCACCGGCCCGGCGACCCCCGCGTGGCCGACCTGGTGACCGCCCTCATCGCCGACCACGCAGCGAGCCGCACGCCCATCAGGGCGGTGCTGCTGGACCGGCTGGGCCCCGTGGTCTGGGGCCCCGACGCGGCCACCGCTCTCGCCGTCCTCGAAGAACTCGAGGAGACGGCACGTCTCTGGCTCCTGACCGACCGTCGCCCCGAGCCGCTCCCCGATCACGCGCTCGATGAACTGAGGTCCACGTTCAACGCCGCGTGGTGAACCCCTTCTCCCCTGCCGGAGAATTCCCCTGAGCCGCTCAAAGGATCGCCATGTCCATGCCTATATCGGCGTCCACCGCCCCCGACGCCGCCCGTGAGAACGCCGTCTTCCGCAAGGTCGTACGGCGTATCGTCCCCTTCCTCGTCCTCTGTTACGTCGTCTCCTACCTGGACCGGGTCAACGTCGGCTTCGCGAAGCTCCAGATGTCCGACGACCTCGGGTTCAGCGAGGCGGCGTACGGCCTCGGCGCCGGCCTGTTCTTCATCGGCTACTTCCTCTTCGAGGTGCCGTCGAACCTGATGCTGCAACGCGTCGGCGCCCGCACCTGGATCGCCCGGATCATGATCAGCTGGGGCGTCGTCTCGGCGTCGTTCATGTTCGTCCACAACGAGACGATGTTCTACGTCCTGCGGTTTCTCCTCGGTGCCGCCGAGGCGGGGTTCTACCCGGGGGTGATCCTGTACTGCACGTACTGGTTCCCGTCGCGGCGTCGGGCCCGGGTGATCGCGATGTTCATGTCCGCCATCCCGGTGGCCGGCATCTTCGGCAACCCGCTGTCCGGCTGGATCATGGACCGGTTCCAGGGTGTGAACGGCTGGCAGGGCTGGCAGTGGATGTTCCTGCTGGAGGCGATCCCCGCCCTCCTGATCGGCGTGGCCACCCTGTTCTACCTCGACAACAGCGTGCGCGACGCGAAGTGGCTCACCGACGAGGAGAAGGACGTCGTCGAGCGGGCGATCGCCGAGGACGCCACGCACCAGACCGTGCACGGCCGGGTCTGGGACGCCTTCCGCGAGCCGAAGGTGTGGCTGATGTGCCTCATCTACTTCTGCTTCGTGATGGGGCAGTACGCCCTGACCTTCTGGATGCCCACGTTCATCGAGTCCACGGGCATCGAGGGGAACCTCGCGATCGGCGTGCTCAGCGCGGTGCCGTTCCTGGCGGCTCTCGTCGCGATGAACCTGTTCGGGCGTTCGGCGGACAAGCACCGCGAGCGGCGCTGGCACCTGGTCGTCCCGAGCCTCATGGGCGCCGTCGGCTTCTCGCTTGCGGCCGGCTGGTCCGGGTCCACCGCACTGTCCCTGGTCGCGCTGTCCGTCGCCGCGGCCGGTGTGCTGACCTGCTCGCCGCTGTTCTGGTCGCTGCCCACCGCGTTCCTCGGCGGTACCGCCGCCGCGGTCGGCCTCGCCGTGATCAACTCGGTCGGCAACCTCGCCGGCTTCGTCAGTCCCTACATGATCGGCGCGGTGAAGGACGCCACCGGCTCGACATCGCTCCCGATGTACGTCCTGGCGCTCAGTCTCGTCGTCGGCGCCGCCGCGGTGCTCACCACCGACAAGCAGACCGTCAACCGCTGACCGGTCCTCCCGGTCCCCTCACAGGAGCCAGCATGCCGAGGTTCGCAGCGAACCTGTCCATGATGTATCCCGAGCACGACTTCCCCGACCGCTTCGCCGCGGCCTCGGCGGACGGCTTCACCGCCGTCGAATACCTCTTCCCCTACGCCCACGACAGCAAGGAGTTGCGGCGCCGGCTGGACGACCACGGCCTCGAGCAGGTGCTCTTCAACGCACCTCCCGGGGCATGGGAGTCCGGAGAACGCGGCATCGCGGCACTGCCCGGCCGCGAGACGGAGGTCCGCTCCGGGATCGCCCAAGCTCTCGAGTACGCAGCCGCACTGGACTGCCCGCGGCTGCACGTGATGGCCGGTCTCGTGCCGCCGGACCTGACTCCGAAGGAGCTGGCCCAGCACCGCGACACCTACCTGGCCAACCTGGAGTGGGCGGCGGAGCGGGCCGCCGAGTCGGACGTCGACATCCTGGTCGAGCCGATCAACGGCCGCGACATGCCCGGCTACTTCCTGTCCCGGCAGGCGGAGGCCCACGCGGTGGTACAGGAGGTGGGCGCTCCGAATCTCAAGGTGCAACTCGACCTGTACCACTGCCAGATCGTCGAAGGCGATCTCACGACGACGCTGCGCCGCGACCTGCCGACCGGCCGGGTCGGTCATCTGCAGATCGCCGGCGTGCCGGACCGCCACGAGCCGGACAGCGGCGAGCTCGACGTCCGGCATCTGTTCGGCGTCGTCGACGACCTGGGCTTCGACGGGTGGATCGGCTGCGAGTACATCCCCCGGGCCGGCACGAGCGAGGGACTCGGCTGGCTGAACCACTACCGAGGAGACAAGGCATGAGGATCGTCATCACCGGCGGCTTCGGCTTTCTGGGACGCGAGATCACCGACACCCTGCTGAGGACCCGGACGCTCGGTGGTACGCCGATCGATCAACTGGTGCTCACCGACCGTTTCGTCCCGCCCGGGGCGGCGCAGGCCGCTGATCCCCTGGTGGAGATCGTGCGGGGTGACCTGGTCGAGTGTCTCGACGAGGTGTTCGCGGAGCCGGTGGACGTGCTGATCCACCTCGCCGCGGCCGTCTCCGCCGAGTGCGAGGCCGACTTCGATCTCGGGATGAGCGCCAACCTGGACACCACCCGCGCCCTCCTCGAAGCCGCCCGGGCCCAGTCGGCCTCCGGCGGACCGGCACCGCGCCTGGTGTTCTCCAGCAGCGTCGCGGTCTACGGCTCAGACCCGGCACTGCCGCTCCCGCCGGTGGTCAGCGAGTCCACGCTGCCCACGCCCCGGTCGAGCTACGGGATCCAGAAGCTCATCTGTGAGCAGCTGGTCGCGGACTACACACGCCGGGGCTTCATCGACGGGCGCGTCGCCCGGCTGATGACGGTGTCCGTACGTCCCGGCAAGCCGAACGCCGCCGCCTCCGGCTTTCTGTCGGGCATCGTCCGCGAGCCGCTCGCGGGACTCCCGGCGATCTGCCCCGTACGCCCCGACCTGCGGGTGGCCCTGGCGTCACCGCGGCGCACGGTCGAGGGGATCCTCCGCGTCGCGGAAGCCGAGCGCGGCGGCGGGCGGGGCCGGCTCGACGGCGGACTGCCCGTCAACCTCCCCGCGCTCACGGTCTCGGTCGCCGAGATGCTGGCCACGCTGCGGCGCGTGGCGGGGGACGCCGCGGCCGATCTGGTGACCGTCGCGCCCGATCCGGACGTGGAGGCCGTCGTGGGATCGTGGCCCTCCGTCTTCGACAACACGCGCGCCGCCGCGCTCGGGCTGGAGCCCGACCCGAGCTTCGAATCGGTGGTGCGGGACTACCTCGCCGGCCACCCCGACGCGGTCCTGGTCAAGGCGTAGCGGACAGCGGAACGACCAGACCCGGGCCTATAGACTGAAAACCATGTTTTCCAAGGTAAGCGGTCCCGTCCGGCTCGCGGATCAGGTCGCCGCGACCCTCTCGGAGGAGATCGAGTCGGGGCGGCTGGCCGAGGGCGACCGACTGCCGACCGAGGTCGAGCTGGTCAGGCAGTTGGGCGTCAGCCGCACGGTGGTGCGCGAGGCCCTGTCGCGGCTGCGTAACGCGGGTCTGATCGAACCGCGTCAGGGCATCGGCGTGTTCGTCCTGCCGCGCCGCACCCGCCCGCTCGATCTGGAGGCCGCCGACACCAAGGCGAAGGTGCTGCAGATCGTGGAGGTGCGCCGTGCCATGGAGGGGGAGGCGGCCCATCTCGCGGCCACCCGGGCCACGCCCCTCGACCTCGCACGGATGCGTCAGGCCCTGGACGCGATCGCCTCGGCGGTCGCGGCCGGCGGCGACGGCGTGGACGAGGACCTCGCCTACCACCGGTCCATCGCCGAGTCGACCGGGAACACGGTCCTGGTCTCGACCCTGCGGTACCTGGGTGATGTGTCGCGCAGCGGTATCCGCGTCACGCGGGCGAACGAGGCACGCCGGAACGACTTCATCGAAGCGGTCCGGGCGGAGCACCACGCCATCCTCGCCGCCGTCGAGGCGCGCGACGCCGAGGCGGCCCGTACGGCCGCACGCCTCCACATGAATCACGCCGCCGCCCGCCTCCAGGACGCGGACGACGGCTTCTGGACCGACGCCGAGGACATCGAGGTGGACCTCGACGCCGCTCCCTGACGCGCCGGTACGACTCCCAGCCGGTCGCTCAGCCGTCGTCCGCGCCGATGAGGACGAAGGCCATCGTTGCCGCCAGCCCACTGCGGTTGCGCCAGGCGTGACGGGTGCCGTTCTGGACCACGATGTCCCCGGCCGAGAGCGGCGTGCACCGGCCGTCGTCCAGTTCGAGAACGATCTCGCCCGTCAGCACGATGCCGTAGTCCACGGTCGCCGTGGCGTGCATACCGTCGGGTTCGATGAGCTCGGCGATGCCGGGCGAGTCGGCCCGCTGCTCCTGATCGAAGGCCGCCGGGTCGAACGCCGGGTCGGCCAGCGCCGATTCCGGCGGGAAGGTCAGCACGATGAACCGCGTGCCGCCGGGCGCCGGGAGCAGACTGGTGACCTCGGGAGTGGGGTCCTCCCCGGTCCTGCTGAGCCGCTGACCGGGTTCGGTGGCCCAGGGCAGCCGGGACACCCAGCCCGGCAGGCTGGTGAACTCCCGGCTGCGCGGGATCGGGCCGTCGCTGACGACGACCGACCTGCCGTTCTCGTCGTGGCCGGTGACGACTCTGCGCATACGTCTCTCCTCGCTGACGTCCGGCGGACCGTCGAGCCGGTCACCGGACCGTCGCTTCCGTTGTCAGCAGGGCCGCGTGCCCGGTTCGGTCTGCGCCGCGAGGGCCGATTCCCAGGCGGCCACGACGTCCGCGACCGTGGACACGGGCGCTCGCAGAAGCGTCGACGCGACCGCGCGCACATGCATCCGATGGCCCTCGTGGGTGAGGTACTCCACGGGGGACTTGCCGTCCACCCGCGCGAGCAGCAGCGCCGGCAGCAGGGTCGCGGCGCGCTGCTGAAGGGCGGCGCGGGGCTCCCAGTCGACGCGCTCGACGTACTCGGCGGCCAGCACGCGAGCCGACCGCAGGAGGTCGTCGCGGCCCCCCGGTACCACCAAGCTCTTCAGGAGCAGGTGGTTGACGCAGAAGGCGAGGTCGAAGGCCGGGTCCCCGTACCAGGCGCACTCGGCGTCCAGCAGCACGGGCCCCGACGGGCCGACGAGGATGTTCTTGGGGCTGACGTCTCCGTGCACCAGGACAAGGTGCGTGCCGGCGGTACGGTCGGCCAGGCCCTGGAGGACATCGCCGAGGCCGGGGTGTGCGGCGGCGGTGGCCAGCAGGTACGGCTCGATGCGCAGGGCGTGGAAGTTGTCGTCGGTCGCGAACTCCTCGGCGAGGGCGGCATCGCCCGCGCTGGCCGCGTGCAGGCTGCCGAGCAGCTTCCCGACCGCCGCAGCGGTCGCCACCCGCACCTCGCCGTACAGCAACTGCGCCTTCCACACCGGATACCGCTCGGGGGGCAGGTAGGCCATGGCGAAGAGGCCCGCTCCGGGGTCGTGGGCCAGCAGCTCCGGCACGCTGTCCGGGCGGTGCCGGGACGCGAACCGCATCCACGCCCATTCGCAGGCGTTGCGCGACACCGGTGCCTCCCAGTCGGCCGCGACCTTCAGCCTCGCCAGGGCGCGTTTGACGCAGAGGGAACGTCCCGGCAGGTCCACGCGCCACAGGTCGGAGGAGACACCGCCGGCCAATGGTGTCCAGGTCGCGGTCTCACCGGGCACGGCGAGACCCTCGGCCCTCAGGAAGTCCGTCAGCGCGGTGTCGGGCACGGGGCCAGGACCGACCTCCGCCGAAGCCGCGCTCATCGCCGTTCACCCGGACCGGCGGGCAGGCCATGAGGGGTGTTGCAGGGGTGAGCCGGCGCTTGGTCCGCCAGGATGCGCACGACTTCCTCGGCGGCGCGGCGGCGCAGTTCCGTCACCGACGCGTCGGAGGAGAAGGCGACGTGCGGGGTGAGCAGCGCCCCGGGCTGTGCCGACAGTCCCGCCGGGACGTGCGGCTCGGTCTCCAGGACGTCGAAAGCGGCACCGTCCAGGTGCCCGCTGTCGAGCGCCTTGATCACCGCATCCGTGTCGACCAGGCCACCCCGGCTGACGTTGACCAGCAGACCGCCCGGCCGCATCAGGTCCAGCTGTTCGGCTCCGATGACATGGAACGTCTCCGGTGTGAGCGGCAGGTGGAGGATCACCACGTCACTGCGGCGCAGCAGTTCGTCCAACGCCACCATCTCCACACCGGGGACGTCCTTCGGCGGGTGCGGGTCGTGGGCCAGTATCCGGCAGCCGAAAGTGCCGAGCTTGCGTGTGGTGGCCCGCCCGATCCTCCCGTAGCCGACGACGCCGCAGGTCAGCGTCGCCAGTCGGCGCAGCCGGGCACTCGCGGGGTTCCAGCGGCCCGCGCGGACCTCCCGGTCGAACGCGGCCAGTCCGCGGGTCCAGGCGAGCACCATGCCGACGGCGTGGTCGGAGACCTCCTCCACGCAGTAGTCGGGCACGTTGGTGACCCACACCCCGTGCTCGGTGGCCGTGGACACGGCGATGTTGTCCAGCCCCACGCCGAGCCTGGCGACGACCCGCAGCTCCGGCGAGGTGCCGATCGCGGTGGCGGAGACGGGCGCCCAGCAGGTCAGGATGCCCGCGGGGCGGTGCTCGGCGACCAGTTCCTCGATCACCTCGGCGGAGGCGGGTTCGGCGGGGCCGGTCACCAGGGTGTGGCCCGCCCGCTCGACGACGGACCGCTCGACGGAGTCATCGGGCCAGGCGTGGTCGGTGAGCAGCACGGTGCCGGGGCGGCTCGGTGGTTTCATGGAAGGTCGTCCTCGCAGAATCGTGCGCGGGTGAGATAGGAGAGGTTCACCGGGCTGGGGTGGGGTGCCGGCGCCCCCGACTTTTGGTCGGTCTCGGGCGCCGCACCCGGGGTCGCGAGATGCCGGGACACGTCGCATCACTCTGTCATAGCCACGTGATGCTAACGATAGCACTGGCGCACTTCCACTCGTCAAGAGCGCGAAGAGCGGAGAAGGCCGAAGAATTCCGGCGTCGACATCTTGACGCGCAACGGACTTGCCTCCATGGTTCTGCCAATGCCGACCGTGTGACCCCATAAGAGTCCGCACGAAGTCCGGCTGTCGAAGACGCCATAGCCACGGACGTCCCCGACGGGCGAAATACGGCTGAATTCCGCATGCGGTATCCGATCCGCACGGCAGCACATCGCCCCCTTGCCGCCGGCCGGCGGCCGCTCGCCGACGCCCGGCCGACGCAGTCCGTGTTCAGCTCACCGCTTCCCGCCTCACCGCATTCCGTTGCCGCCGCCGGTACGGACCCCGTACCGGCGATGCGTCCGCCGCGCCCTGCCGCGGCACATTCCTCCTCAGGAGCCGCCATGACTCACACAGCGCAAGCCGACCTCGACGCAGTCCCCGCCGACAGAACACCGGAAGACAGCCGTCCGCCCCTTTCCCGGGCCATGACCGGGGTCGGCTTTCTGCTGATCGTCCTCTCCTACATGGTCAACGCGATGGACCGCCAGGTCTTTCCGCCCCTGCTGCCCGACATCCGTGCGGAGTACGGGTTCTCCCTGGAGCAGGGCGGGCTGCTGGCAACGAACTTCACCCTCGGCATGGCCCTGGCCGGCCTGCCCGCGGGCTATCTCCTGGACCGCTTCCGCCGCAAGACGGTCCTGCTGGTCAGCATCGTGATCTACTCCCTGGGCACGATGGCCACACCGCTGGCGACCGGGCTCGCCGACATGACCCTGTACCGGGTCGTCTCCGGCTTCGGTGAGGGCATGCAGTCCGCCGCCATCTTCGCGGCGATGGGCGCCTACTTCGCCCACCGGCGCGGCCTCGTCTTCGGGGTGATCGGCGTCGGCTACTCCGTCGGCGTGTTCATCGCCCCGCTGATCGGCGTCGAGCTCATGAGCATGCACGGCACCTGGCACGCGCCCTTCTACCTGTTCGGCACGGCCGGGCTGCTGATCGCCGCCGCCTCCCTGTTCCTCGTCAAGGCCGGACTGACCGAGCGCTCCGTCGAGCGGGTCGCCTCCGCCAGGACCTACGACTACATGCCGGCCTCCGCCTACAACCGCAACACGATCGCCCTGACCGTCCACTCCGTCGTCAGCGGCGTGGCCGTCTACGGGTTCCTCGGCCTGTATCCGACCTACCTCATCAGCTCGCTGCACTACTCCGCCGGGCAGGCCGCTCTGGCCATGAGCTGCCTCGGCTTCGGGGGCATGACGGCCGTGCTCGGGGGCTGGCTCGGCGACCGCGTGAACCAGCGCAATCTGCTGATCCTCAGCCTGCTGGCCGTCTCGGTCATCAGCATGTGCATCTACGAGACGCGGGCCGCCGTGGGGCCGCAGTGCGTACTCGCCTTCCTCATGGGCGCCTTCGGACTGGGCTTCGTCTATCCCAACACCAACAGCGCGATGCAGCGGGCCGTGCGCCCGTCGCAGATCGGACGCGCCTCGGGGCTCTTCGTCAGCAGCTACTACGGCCCGGCGGCCTTCTCGGGCCTGCTCTTCGCCGCCCTGGTGGAGACCTTCGGCTGGAGCCGGGCGGGGTTGCTCCAGGTCACGGTCCTCCCGCTGGCGGGCGTCGCCGCACTGGCCTTCGTCCGTCCCGCGCGGTTCAACAACGCGATCCGCTAGCGGCACACCCGCCGGCACACCGAGGGCCTGCCCACCGCCGAGCGGTGGGCAGGCCCTATCGTGGCCGACGCCTGCGGCCGGCCGTCAACGGCTCTCGGCCACGACCGGATTGCGCAGCACGCCGATGCCCTCGATCTCCACTTCGACCTCGTCCCCCGGGCGTATCGGACCGACACCGGAAGGTGTGCCGGTCATGATCACGTCTCCTGGCAGCAGTGTCAGATATCGGCTGAGGTAGCTGACGATTCCCGGAACCGGCAGCAGCAGATCGGCCGTGCTCGCGGACTGCGTGACGGCGCCGTTCACCCGGGTGGTCAGGGAGAGCGCCGAAGGGTCGAGTCCGGTCGCGATGACGGGCCCGAGGGGAGCGAAGGTGTCCTGGCCCTTGCCGATGAGAAGCGTTCCGAATGCGCTCTCCTTGCGCTGGACGACGCGGTCGCTGACGTCGTTGCCGCAGGTATAGCCGAGGATGTACTCCGGCGCCTCGGAGGGTTTCACATGACGCGCTTCCTTTCCGATGACGACCACCAACTCACCTTCGAAATGGATGAGTTCGCCATCGGCCGGATACACGATCGCCTCCCCCGGCCCCACCACCGCCGTGCTCGGCTTCATGAAACACACCGGAACCTCGGGAATCTCACGGTCGGTCTCGTCGACATGTGAGGCGTAGTTGTAGGCGAACCCGAAAATCCGGGGGCGCTCGACCGGCGGGAGAATGACGGCCTCGGCGGCCTGGTCGATGCGCCCCGTGGGGGAAAGCCCGGTGAAGGGATCACCCTCGTATCTGGCGATGGTGACGCCACCGGGTTCGAGTTCTCCGTAGTAATGCACACCACCGACGGCATATCTGACGATCCGCACGGACACCTCCGCAACTGGGCAGCCGAGGGCGGCTGCACGGCCCATCCAGCGATGCTAACGTTAGCACGACCGTGTCACTGCTATCGTTGGCACACGCACAGTGACGGCACGGGACAGTCAGCCGAGGGGACTCCTTACGTGATCACGACCAGGGACATCGCCGAGCGCCTCGGAGTCTCCGTGTCGACGGTGGGGCGGGCACTCGCCGACGATCCGCGCATCAGCGAGGAGACGAAGTTCCGCGTCAGGCAGGCCGCTTCCGACATGGGCTACGTCGGCAACCGCGCGGCCCGGATGATGCGCGGAGCGTCCAGTAACGTGGTGGCGCTGGTGATCCCGGACATCCGCAACAGCTTCTACTCGACCATCGCGCACGAGCTGTCCAAGAACATGGAGGCCGAGGGCTTCCAGCTGATGCTCTCGGAGACCGACGACGACCGGACGGCGGAGCTGCGCCATCTGCGGGAGCTGTCCGCGAACCGCGTGGCCGGCGTCATCATCGTGCCCACCGCCCGCCCGCACAGCGAGTCCGTCAAACTCCTGCGTGCCCTGCCTCACTTGCAGCTCCTGCGCCGCCACCCGTCCCTCGGTTCACAGTGGTTCGGCGTGGACGACCACGAGGCGCTGCGCCGGGCCACGGCCCACCTGGTGGCCCAGGGACATACCCGCATCGCCTACCTCGGCGGCCCGGAAGAGCTGCCCACGGGCGCGGAGCGGCTGCGCGGCTTCCGCAGCGCCCTGCGCGAAGGAGGCCTGCCGGACGATGCGGGGCGCACGGCACTGGGACCGCCGTCGTCGATGGAGCACGGCCGCGAAACGGTGCGCCGGCTGCTCCAGGGGCCGGACACGCCCACCGCGCTCGTGCTGGGCTCGATCCAGCTCACCCTGGGCGTCCTCGAGGAGCTGTCCGGGCAGGGCGTGAAGGTGCCCGAGGAGCTGTCCGTGGTCGGATTCGGAGACGAGCCCGGATTCTCCTGGTGGGGCCCCGGACTCACCACCACCGGCCTGCCCATCCAGGAGATGGCCACCGGCTGCGCGCTGTGGATGATGCGCCGCCTCAAGACCAAGCCGAGCAACGACGGCCCCTACACCTCGGTCTCCCCCGGCTCGCTCGTACTGCGCGGCAGCACGGCTCCACCTGCGGGCGGGAAGGCTCGGTCCGGGGCCGCCTGAGTTCGGAGACGGCTCTTCGTCGTCACGCCGCTCTTCGCCGTCACGCCGCGCCACGGGCGGGGCCTCATGGCGAGAGGCGCCCGGAGCGATCGGCTCCGGGCGCCTTCGACGTGCTCGGTGGCGGCCGCGATCGAGCCCGGCGAGCCCACGCCGCCTGTGCTGTCCGTCCGTCCAGGACGGCGCGGGCTCGCCGGAGTGTCTGCCGCAGCGCCACAGTCGCACCAGCGGGTTGTGCGAACGATAGCACGGAGGTGCCGTCACCCCAAGAGGAATGGGGCCGAGCACCCTACCCGCAGATCCATGCGCCAGCCCCTCTTGACAGAACTCTCGGCACTGCGCACGATTGCGCTATCGTTAGCACGATCAGAGCCGCAGCGGATGAGCATTCCTCGTCCCCCTGGTCACTCGCGGCCGGGGAGCACCTCTTCTGAGACCGGCCCCTGGCCTCGGACCGCGCCCGTTTCTCCTGCGCGCGGAATCCGTACGCCTCCGGCTGCGGGGCGCGCCCCCTCCCCTGACGGCATGCGCGGGCACCGCTCGGTGCCCCGATCGTCCGATCTTCGAAAGGTTGCACCGCCATGACAGACGCGCGGATCGCCAAACTCCACGGCCGCAGGGTGTGGGATTCCCGCGGGCGTCCGACGGTGGAGGTCGAGGTGCGTCTGGCGGACGGCGCGACCGGCCGTGCCATCGCACCGGCAGGCGCCTCGACGGGGCAGGGTGAGGCGCTCGACCTGCGGGACGGCGGCAGTCGCTTCGGCGGCCTCGACGTGCGCCGCGCGGTCGGTTCGGTGAACGGCGAGATCACGCCCGCTCTGCTGGACCGCGACGCGGCCGATCAGGAAGCCGTCGACCGGCTGCTGGTGGACCTCGACGGAACGCCCGACCGCTCTCGCCTGGGCGGCAACGCGATCGTCGCCACGTCCATGGCGGTGCTGCACGCCGCCGCCGCCTCGGCGGGCGTACCGCTGTGGCGGCACCTGGCGGGCGAACGGCCGGTCCGCATCCCGCTGCCGGAGATCCAGATCTTCGGCGGCGGCGCCCATGCCGACCGCCGCGTCGACGTCCAGGACTTCATGGTGATGTGCCCCGCGGCACGGAGTTTCTCCGAGGCCCTGGACTGGACCGCGGAGATCTACCGGGCGGCAGGAAGCCTCATGCGCGGGGCCGGGAAGGCCCAGGGCGTCGCCGACGAAGGCGGCTACTGGCCCGCGTTCGACTCCAACGAGGAGGCACTCGAGACGCTCACCCGGGCGATCGAGGCGGCGGGGTTCGAACCCCTGGCGCAGGTCGGCATCTCGCTGGACGTCGCGGCCTCGCAGTTCGGCAGTGGCGGGCGGTACACGCTGGCTCTGGACGACCGCACGCTGGACACCGCGGCGCTGATCGACATGCTGGGCGACTGGATCGAGCAGTATCCGATCCTGTCCGTCGAGGACCCGGTGGGCGAGGACGACACCGACGGCATGGTGGAGTTCACCCGGCGCCACGGCCACCGCTGCCAGGTGATCGGCGACGACTACCTGGTCACGAACGCCAAGCGGGTGGAGGCGGCGGCCACCGGCGGGGCGGCGAACGCCGTCCTCGTCAAGCCGAACCAGGCCGGCACGGTCACGGAGGCGTTCCAGGCGCTGCGCGCCGGAAAGGACGCCGGATTCGGCACCGTCGTCTCGGCCCGGTCCGGGGAGACCGAGGACGTCACCATCGCGCATCTGAGCGTCGGCTGGAACGCCGGCCAGCTGAAGGTGGGCTCGTTCACCCGCTCCGAGCGGATGGCCAAGTGGAACGAGGTGCTGCGCATCGAGGAGTCCCTCGGCGAATCCGCGGAATTCAGTGGTTGGTCCGCTTTCACATTCTCCGGTTCCGGGCCTTCCACGACCAAACCGTAAAACCGCCCAGAAGTATTAAAGTCATCGAAATGAAGAGCTGATCGGAGCACGGAGACCAGCATGCTGCCACCCGTCAATCTGCGCCCGAGTTTCAACATCACCCGCGCCTCCCATGTGCGTCTCACCGTCGCCGACCTCGCCGAGAGCCGGAATTTCTACGTGAAGGCCCTCGGGCTCGTCGTCAGCGACGAGGACGAGCGCACCTGCCACCTCCGCGGTCTCGCCGAGGCATGCCACCACAGCCTCGTACTGGAGCTGGACGAGGAGGAGGCCGGCGCCTGCCGGAGGATCGGTTTCCGCGTCTTCTTCGACGAGGATCTCGACATCGCCTACACGTGGTTCCGCGACCGGGGTCTGCCCGCGGAGTGGGTCGACCTCCCCTACCAGGGCCGCACGCTGCATGTCGCCGACCCTTTCGGCACCCCGCTCGAACTCTGCGCGCACATGGAGACCCGGCCGAGACTGCACATCGACTTCGAGCACTACCGGGGAGCCCACGCCCAGCGGCTGGACCACTTCCAGACCTTCGCGCCGAACACCTACGAGCTGACCGCGTTCTACGGAGAGCTCGGATTCCGGAACTCCGAGTACCTGGCACACGGCGACAAGCTGCTCAGCTCGTTCATGTACCGCAAGGGCACCACCCTGGACCTGGCGCTCGTGGAGAACACCGGCCCCGCGCTCCATCACTTCGCCTACACCGTCTCCGAGAGCCGTGACATCTTCACCGCCTGCGACTGGGCGGGCATCCTCGGCTACGGCGAGGGCGTCGAGCGGGGCCCGGGGCGGCACGGTCCGGGCGGGATGCTCTTCACCTACCTCCGTGACCCCGACGGGCACCGGGTGGAGGTCTTCAACGCCCACTACCAGACGATCGACACCGAGATCGAGCCCGTGCGGTGGGACGCGGGATCGCTCAGCACGAACGTCCGCTGGGGGTTCCCGGCGCTGGAGAAGTGGTACTTCGAGGCGTCGCCCTTCGCGGGGGTGCGGCAGACCCCGCCCGCCGACCCCCCGAATCCGCTGACGCTCGAGCGCTTCCTGCTCGAGCAGTCCCCGCACTGACCTTCCCGTCCCCCGAGGAGACGACATGGCACGAGTTTCCTATCTGCGCCGCGAGGACGCGGACGAGTCGCAGAAGCCCCTGTACGACCGGCTGGAAGCCGAACGCAAGGTACCGACGGCGAACATCTTCCTCGCCCTGACCCATGCGCCGGCTCAGCTGGACGCCTTCCTGACCTACGCCAACTCGCTGCGCGCCGCCGACCTCAGCCCGAGGCTGCGCGAGCTGGCCATTCTGACCGTGGGCCACGCGACCCGGTCCGCGTACGAGGTGGCCCACCACCAGTCGCACGGGCTCAAGGCCGGGCTGACCGGCGAACAGCTCGCGGCGGTGGCCGACTTCGAGTCCTCCGGCCTGTTCGACGAGACGGAGCGGGCGGTCATGCGGCTCGCCAGGGAGTCCACGCTCCAGGTCGACGTCTCGGAGGAGACCTGGCGCGCCGCGGCCGCTCATCTGACCGACCGGCAGATGGTCGAACTCTCGCTGTCCATCGCCTGGTACAACTCCGGCGTCCGCATCATGGGTCTGCTGGACATCGACCTCGAGGACAACTACCCGAATCCTTTCCCCCGTTCCCGGTAATTCGGCACCGTACGGCCCGTCTTCTCAGGAGTATTTCAATGGCGAAAATGCTCGCCGCACGACTGCACCGGCTCGGTGAGCCGATGAGAGTGGACACGCTCGACGTGCCCACCCCGAGGCCGACCGATGTGCTGGTGCGGGTCAAGGCATGCGGAATCGTGCCGAACATGGCCAACGTGATCAACAACTGGCCGACCTGGTATCCGCACCAGCCGTTGCCCCAGCTGCCCGCGATCTTCGGGCTGGATCCCGCGGGTGTGGTCGAGGCGGTCGGTGAGGCCGTCCTCAACACCAAGCCCGGGGACAGGGTCTATGTGAGTCCTCTGCGGTCCTGCGGGAGCTGTCAGGTGTGCCGCGGCGGTGAACTCAGCCGGTGCCGCTACTTCACTCTGAACGGCTACTTCAGCACGTCCCGCGACGGTCAGCGGATCTTCGACCTCTACCCGTACGGTGGCTTCGCCGAGTACATGACGGCTCCGCAGTACTCGATCGTCAACATCCCCGACACCATGACGTTCGAGCAGGCCGGCAAGCTCGGCTACATCGGCACCTCCTACGGCGCTCTGAGGCACGCCGCGGCCGGCCCGGGTCAGGTCGCGCTGATCGACGGGATCACCGGCACGCTCGGCGTCGCCTCCGCCCTGCTCGCGCTGGCCTCGGGTGTCTCCAGGGTCCTCGGCACCGGCCGCAACGAGGAACTCCTCAAGCGGGTCGTGGAGTTGGCCCCGGACCGGATCGAGGTGATGCGGCTGGGCGAGGGGTCCACCGGTGAGTGGGCCAGGTCCCGCACCGGCGGCGAGGGGGCCGACTTCGTCATCAGCGCGCTCGGTGCCAAGGCCCCTGTGGAGACGATGCTCGACTCCATGCAGGGCGTCCGCCGCGGCGGCAGGGTGGTCAACGTCGGCGGTGTGGCCGACCGGCTGCCCGTGGACGTGAAGTGGCTGATGGACGAGCAGGTGCAGCTGATCGGCTCCAACTGGTTCACCACCGCGCAGGGCCAGGAGGTCGCCGACATGGTGGCGACCGGAGCGCTCGACCTGTCGTACCTGATCACCAAGCCCTTCCCGCTGTCCGAGGTCAACGAGGCGATCTCGGGACGCGCCACGGACTTCGACGGCGGATTCAGCAACTACGTCGTGATCCCCTGAGGCGCCGATCCCCCATACTCACCCCGCGGCGGACCTGTTCTGCCCTGACGCCGCCGCGGGGTGTCCCGGCAGGACGGAGGAGGTACCGGTGGAACTGCGCTGGCTGGAATCGTTCGTCGTCGTCGCGGAGGAACTGCACTTCGCACGGGCCTCGGACCGGCTGCACCTCGCGCCGTCCGCGCTCAGCGCCCAGATCAGAGCGCTGGAGTCACACCTGGGCGTGCGGCTCATCGACCGCGGACGGCGTACACGCCCTGCCCTGACCAGCGCCGGGCGGCTCTTCCTCGAGGAAGCCCGGTCGACCCTGGCCCAGGCGGCACGGGCCGAGGCGGTGGGCCGGCGCGCGGGCCGTGGGGAGCTGGGGCACGCGCAGATCGCCTACGTCGCCTCGGCAGCGTTCTCCGGGGTGCTGACCGACGTCCTCACCCGCTGCGCGGCTCCCGGTACCGAACTGACGGTACAGGTGCGTGAGTTGGAGACGCCTGCCCAACTGGAGGCGCTGGCCTGCGGGGACATCGACGTCGGCTTTCTGCGCTGGCGGCCGGAGTACCCACCCGACGTCACGGCCACCTGCCTGCTCACGGAGCAGGTGGTCCTGGCGCTGCCGGCCGCCGCGCCGTTGGCCGCGTACGACGCGGTGCCGGCGGCGAAGCTGCGCGACGAGTGCTTCGTGGCCCCGCACTTCGACGAGGAGTACGGCTGCCGTGACCAGATCCTCGACGTGGCGGAGCAGGGCGGGTTCGGTCCGCGGTGCGCTCCCCCGGTGCGGGACTACATCGCGGCTCTGACACTGGTGGGCGGCGGTCTCGCGGTGGCCCTGGTCCCCGATTCGCTGCGCCGCGTGCGGATTCCGGGAGTGGCGTACCGGCCCCTGGCGGACGTGGCGCTGACCACCCGGCTGGTCGGGGCCTACCGCAAGAGGGAGACCTCGCCCGCGGTGCGCGGCGTGATCCGCCGGCTGAGGGAGGCGGCCGCCGCGACGGCCGCGGCCTGAAACGCCGATCCCGCCTTCGAACCGGCGCACGTTTGTACGTGGATGACGCACTGTTCGAGCAGGTCAGAGGGGGTCTACCCGGCCTACGCTCGACACCGCGGCACACATCGTGGCGGCGTCGATCGGCCGCCCGACGACGGAGGACAGGCGGAGAATGAGATGACAGCGATCAAGCATGTGGGCGTCGTGGGCGCGGGCCAGATGGGCCAGGGCATCACCGAGGTGTGTGCCCGGGCCGGGCTGCGCGTCACGTTGTGCGACCTGACCGAGGACAGGGCCCGGGCCGGCCTGGCGGGCGTGGCGGACTCCCTGCTGAAGGCGGAGAAGCGCGGTGCCCTCGCACCCGAGGACCGCGCACACGCCCTGGCCGGGATCTCGGTCACCGACGACCTCTCCCTCCTGGGCGGTGCGGAGCTGGTCATCGAGGCCGCCGTCGAGGACGAGCGGGCGAAGACGGAACTGTTCCGGCGGCTGGGCGAGGTGGTCAGGGACCCGGCTGCCGTCCTGGCCAGCAACACCTCCTCGATCCCCATCGCCCGGCTCGCGGCGGCGGCCGGACGCCCTGCGACAGTGGTCGGCCTGCACTTCTTCAACCCGGTCCCGGTCATGCCACTGGTCGAGGTCGTGCCCTCGCTGCACACCTCGAAGGACACCGAGCTGCGGGTACGTGCCTTCGCGAGCGAGATCCTGGGCAAGAGGACGATCGTCGCGCAGGACCGCGCCGGTTTCGTGGTCAACTCGCTGCTGGTTCCCTACCTGCTGGCGGCCGTGCGGATGGTCGGCTCCGGTACGGCGACGGCGGAGGACATCGACACCGGGATGACCGCCGGCTGCGCCCACCCCATGGGCCCGCTGCGCCTGGCCGACCTCATAGGCCTTGACACCGTGGCGGCGATCGGCGAGGCCCTGTACGAGGAGTACCGGGAGCCGCTGTACGCCCCTCCCCCGCTGCTGCGCCGCATGGTCGAGTCGGGTCTGCTGGGCCGCAAGTCGGGGCAGGGATTCTTCAGCTACCGAGCCGCGTGACGAAGCATCAGAGGCCGCCTCACGGTCCGAGGTCCGGCATGCGAGAAGCTCCCGGCCCCCTCCGTTCATGTGACGGAGGGGGCCGGGAGCTTTTGCCCCGGAATTCCGGGGACTCAGCGGCCCGCGCGGCGGGCCGCCATCTCCTGGGTGAGCACGGGGGCCACCGCGAACAGATCGCCCACCACGCCGAAGTCGGCCAGGCCGAGAATCGGGGCCTCGGGGTCCTTGTTGACGGCGACGATCGTCTTGGAGGTCTGCATCCCCGCGAGGTGCTGAATGGCCCCGGAGATGCCCAGGGCGATGTACAGCTGAGGGGAGACGGACTTGCCGGTCTGCCCCACTTGGTACTGGTGGGGGTAGTAGCCGGCGTCCACCGCGGCCCGTGAGGCACCCACCGCGCCTCCCAGGGCGTCGGCCAGTTCCTCCACCACCTTGAAGCCGTCCGCTCCTCCGACCCCGCGTCCGCCGGAGACGACGACGTCCGCCTCGGTGAGGGCCGGGCGGTCGCCCCCGGGCGCCGCGCGACGAGCGGTGACGCGGGCGGATGCCGCCGGGTCGACGGGTGGCAGAGCGAGCTGACGCTCCTCCGGCAGCTCGGGACGCTCCTGCGGTTCGAAGGAACCCGGCCGCAGGGCCATCACCGGCATGCCGTGCGTGACCTGTGCGCGCACGGTGTACGACCCGCCGAAGACGACCTGGGTCACCACGCCGGACGGGTCGACGCCGGACACGTCGATCAGCAGCCCGGCGTCGAGCCGAGCGGCGAGACGCCCGGCCACTTCCCTGCCCTCCGTCGTCGCGGAGACCAGAACGGCGGCAGGGGAGGCGTCCCCGGCCGCGAGCTCCAGGGCGTCGACGGCCGGTGTGGCGAGAAACCGGTCGGCTTCGGGGGATTCGGCGGCGTAGACGCTGGTGGCGCCGTGCCGGGCGAGGTCCTCCCGGAGGCGTGCCGCGGTGCCGGGGGTGCCCACGACCACCGCGGCCGGGTCGCCCAGTCGCCGTGCGGCTGCGAGGAGTTCGTGCGTGGTTCTGCGGACACGTTTCCCGTCGTGGTCGACGAGGACGAGGACATCGGGCATGGGCGGCTGCTCCTTGGTCGGGCGGTTCAGACGAGGGTCGGGCGGTTCAGACGAGCTTCTGGGCGATGAGGTATCCGGCCAGTCGCCGGCCGGCCGAGCCGTCGTCGGTGACGCGTACTCCGGCTGCCCGGGCGGGACGCGGGACGGCGTCCACCACCCGGGTGCGGGTCACGAGGAACCCGGTGTCCGCGTCGGGGAACAGGTCGTCGAGGTCGACCGTCCTCACGGGCTTCTTCTTGGCGGCCATGATCCCCTTGAAGGAGGGGTAGCGCGGTTCGTTGATCTTCTCGGTGACGCTGACCAGCGCCGGCAGTGGTGCGTCCAGCGTCGCCTCGCCGTGTTCCGTCTCGCGCTCCGCGCACACCCGCCCCGGCTCCACGGTCAGCTCCCGCGCATGCGTCAGCTGCGGCACGCCGAGCAGTTCCGCCACGATGGCCGGGACCGCGCTCGCCTGTCCGTCGGTCGTGGCGTTGCCCGCGAGCACCAGGTCGGCGTCCTCCACCGTCCGCACGGCGGCTGCCAGGACCTTCGCGGTGGTCACGACATCGGCACCGGCAAGCCTGTCGTCGCAGATGTGGATCCCTCGATCGGCACCCATCGCCAGGACCTTGCGGAGGGCGTCCAGCGCCGATTCGGGCCCCATGGAGACGACGGTGACCTCGGCACCGACCGTCTCCTTCAGCGTCAGGGCCGCCTCCGCGGCACGCTCGTTGATCTCGTCCAGGACGAGATCGGCGCTCTCGCGGTCGAGGAGGTGGCCGGTTCCGGCCAGGGTGCGCTCGGCTGCGGTGTCCGGGACCTGCTTGACGAGTACGACGATGTTCACGGTCGTCTTCCTTCGGTCTGCGGTGGTCAGCGGAACGCCGGGTAGCCGGTGATCGCCTGGCCCACGACGAGCGTGTGCATCTCGCTGGTGCCCTCGTAGGTGAGGACGGACTCGAGGTTGTTGGCGTGGCGCAGCGGTGAGTACTCCAGGGAGATGCCGTTGGCGCCGAGGACGGTGCGGCACTCCCGCGCGATGGCGATGGCTTCCCGGACGTTGCTGAGCTTGCCCACGCTGATCTGCTCCGGCCGGATACGGCCCTGGTCCTTGAGCCGGCCCAGATGCAGGGCGAGCAGCGCGGAATTGCCCAGGGACACGGTCATGTCGGCGAGCTTCCTCTGGGTGAGCTGGAAGGCGCTGATCGGCTTGTCGAACTGCACCCGGGAGTCGGCGTAGTCGATGGCCGTCTGGATCGAGTCACGGGCCGCGCCGACCGCGCCGAAGAGGATGCCGAAGCGGGCCTCGTTCAGGCAGGACAGCGGGCCGCGCAGGCCCTCCGCGAGCGGCAGTCGCGCGGAGTCGGGCAGCCGTACCTGGTCGAAGTACAGCTCCGAGGTGATCGAGGCGCGCAGCGACATCTTCTGCTTGATGTCCTGTGTGGTGAAGCCGGGGGTGCCGCGCGGTACGAGGAAACCGCGGATTCCGTCCTCGGTCTGTGCCCAGACGGTGGCCACGTCGGCGATGCCGCCGTTGGTGATCCACATCTTGGAGCCGTTCAGGATCCAGTCGTCGCCGTCGCGGACGGCCCGGGTGCGCATTCCGGACGGGTTGCTGCCGAAGTCGGGCTCGGTGAGGCCGAAGCAGCCGATCGCCTCACCGGCGGCAAGCCGGGGCAGCCACTCCTGCTTCTGCTCCTGCGAACCCCACTTCCAGATGGAGAACATCGACAGCGAGCCCTGTACGGAGACGAAGCTGCGGAAGCCGGAGTCGGCCGCCTCCAGCTCCAGACAGGCGAGGCCGTAGCTGACGGCGTTCGTCCCGGCGCAGCCGTACCCTTCGAGATGCATGCCGAGAACGCCGAGCTTGCCCAGTTCGGGGGCGAGTTCGCGGGCGAAGTGCGCGTTCTCGAACCACTCCCCGATGTGCGGGCGCACCCGGTCGGCGAGGAACCTGGCGACGGTGGACTGGATCTCACGTTCCTCGTCGGAGAGGACGGAGGCGATGTCGAGCAGGTCGAGGGGGTCCTTCATCGGCTTGGCGCCGCTCATCGTGTGCTCCTGGTGGTAGCGGTGGTGGGTTCGGAGGTGAGGGGTGGGAGGGATGGTCAGCGCGGAGGGAGAAGCTCCGTCGTGTGCTGGCCCAGGCTCGGTGGCGGCAGGCGGTACGTCGCGGGTGTGGCGCTCAGCGCGATGGGGCCGGCGACCTGCCGGAAGGGGCCGCTTGCCTCATCGGCGAGTGCGGCCGGGAGGTCGACGATGCCGGGGAGGCCGAGCTTCCGGGCGAAGTCGAATGCCTCGTCGAGGGTGTTGACGGGGCCTGCGGGCACGCCCGCGGCCAGCAGGACCGCCGACCAGTGGTCCGCGCCTGCGGCGCCCAGTCGTTCCGTCAGGACGCCCCGCAGTTCGCCGCGGTGGGCGACGCGGTCGGCGTTGGCGCGGAAGCGTTCGTCGAGCGCGAGACCGGGATCCCCCACGAGGTCGGCGAGGGCCGCGAACTGCTTGTCGTTGCCCACCGCGATCGCGATCGGGCGATCGGCGGTCGGGAAGGTCTCGTACGGGGCGATGCTCGGGTGCGCGTTGCCCATACGGCCCGGAACCACACCGGCGACCGCGAAGGCCGATGCCTGGTTGACCATGGCCGACAGCAGCGAACTGAGGAGGTTCACCTCCACGTGCTGGCCCTGCCCGGTGGCGTCCCGGTGCCGGAGAGCCGCGAGGATGCCGAGCGAGGCGTGCAGTCCGGTGATCACGTCGACCAGGGCCACACCTGCCTTCACCGGCTCACCCGACGCCTCCCCGGTCACGCTCATCAGCCCGCCGACGGCCTGCACGAGCAGGTCGTAACCGGGGATCGCCGCGCCCGCGCCGCTGCCGAAACCGCTGATCGAGCAGTAGACCAACCCCGGGTGCAGGGCCCGGAGTTCACGATGACCCAGCCCGAGCCGTTCCATCGTGCCGGGCCGGAAGTTCTCCACGACCACGTCGCACTCGGCGACCAGGGTCCGCGCCTGTTCGCGGCCGGACTCCGTGGCCAGGTCCAGAACGACCGACCGCTTGTTCCGGTTCACGCTCAGGAAATAGGTCGACGTGCCGTCGTGGTCCGCCGGCGGCTGCCAGGCCCGGGTGTCGTCCCCGGTGCCCGGCCGCTCGATCTTGACCACGTCGGCGCCCAGGTCGGCGAGGAGCATGGTGGCGTAGGGCCCCGCGAGAACCCGGGAGAAGTCGGCGATGCGCACCCCGCCCAGTGCGCCCCGTCCGTCCGGCATGTTGTCCTGGGTGCTCACGCACCCTCCTCTCTGATCGTCCCGCCGGTCCATGGCTCCGCGGGAGCGGTGTACCTGTCACCACCCATGGCGCGAAGGCGTTTCCGGGTGGACGACTTCGACCACGGGCAGGCCCTGGCCGTGGGGAGCGACGGCTCGTACGACAGTCACCCGGGCGCCCACCGCCACGACGACCGGTGCCGTGCCGGTCACCTGGCAGAGCAGGTTGAAGCCCTCGTCCATCGCGACGAACCAGGTGTTCTGCTGGACCTGGCCGTTACGGCGGACCACCACTCCGGCACCCGCGCTGCGTTCCCGGCCGAAGGCCGCGGCGCCGCACGCACGGCAGTACGAGCGCCGGTAGGCGGGAGTGCCGCACCAGAGGCAGCGCTGGAAGAAGAGGCCTTCCCCGAGCCCGGTGTCTTCCCGGGTTTCTGTCTGGAGCATCGCGGCCTCCCGCACGCCATTCGGTGACCGGAAAAAGGTGACCGGAATTGATGTCCCTTTCACCCTGGCCCTGGCCCGGAGTGCCGGTCAACGACGACCTGGCGCATCTTTGTGCGTGGAAAGCGATCCGTCCGCGCACCCGGTGTATCACCCAATGACTACGATCGGACTCCCGGCATGTCCCTGGTCGGCCGCTGGACGATGACGACGTGAACCTGCGGAGGATGAGATCACCATGACGAATCGGGACGGCGCGATCGGCGCCCTCTTGCCCCGCGACATCCCGGCACGGGACATCGTCACCTTCGCCCGGCGGGCGGAGGAGCACGGCTTCGACGAGCTGTGGGTGGTGGAGGACCTCGGCTACCGGGGCGGGCTGGTGCAGGCGGCCACCGTCCTCGCCGCCACGACGCGGATCCGCGTCGGAGTCGGGCTGCTGCCGGCCGCCGCCCGCAATGCCGCCTTCGCCGCGATGGAGATCGCGACTCTCGTCCAACTGCATCCCGATCGCGTGGACATCGCCGTCGGCCACGGCATGCCCGCGTGGATGCGCGGCGTCGGGGCATGGCCCAAGAGCCCCCTCACGCTCCTGAGCGAGTACATCACCGTCCTGAAGGCGGTCCTGAGCGGCAGGCCCGTGCACCACGACGGGCAGTACGTCCGCATCGACGGCACACACCTGCACGAGACCGCGACACCGGTCACGGCCCCCGTCGTCCTGGCCGGGGTGCGCGGCCCCAAGTCCCTGGCCGTCTCCGGTGACGTGGCCGACGGCACTCTCCTCGCGGAGCCGGTCACCCCCGCCTATGTTCGAGAGGCCCTCCAGCACATCGCCCCGACTCGCGCACACCGTCTGGTCGCCTACAACGTCGCGGCGGTCGACGAGGACCCCGCCGTCGCCCTGGCAGCGGTCCGCCCCGCCCTCGAAGTGGTGGGAGAACCGGACTGGCGGCCCCACATCGCCCCGCTCCCCTTCTACGACGAACTCGTCGCCCTGCGGTCCCGCTGCGACAGCCCCCAGGACTTCGCCCGCGCCCTGCCGGACGACTGGGTGGGGCAACTCGCCGTCGCCGGCACCCCGGGGCAGGCCCGGTCCAGGGTCAGGGAGTTGTTCGACGCGGGCGTCACCAGCGCCGTCCTCACCCCGGTGGGCGACGACCACCTGGCGTCACTGGACGCGCTCGCGGCGATCCTGTGACCAGTTCTCCGACACGCGTGAAAGAGCGAGCTTCTTGATGGACCCGGCCACCCGCCGCCGCCGAGCGGCGCTGTTCCTCTTCTTCCTCATACCCGGACTGTCGATCTCCTCGTGGGTGACCCGGACGCCCGACATCCGGGACCAGCTCGACGTCTCGACGGCGCAGATGGGCATCGTCCTGTTCGGGCTCTCGGTCGGCTCGATGATCGGCATTCTCAGTTCCGGAACGCTGGTGGCCAGGTTCGGCACCCGGCCCGTCATGGGCGTCGCGACGCTGCTGGTCATTCTGAGCATGGCGGTCATAGGCGGTGGGACGATGCTGTCCTCCGCGCCCGCGACCACCGCCGGGCTGTTCCTCTTCGGGGCCGGAATGGGCGGTGGGGAGGTGGCGATCAACATCGACGGCGCCGACGTCGAGCGGATCACGGGGCGGACCGTACTGCCCACGCTCCATGGGTTCTTCAGCCTGGGCACTGTCGTGGGGGCCGCCTTCGGCATTCTGTGCACCGCTGTCTCGTGGCCGGTGCAGTGGCACCTGACCGGTATGGCCGCCGTCACGGCGGTCATGTTCGCCCATGCCTTCCGTGCCATCCCCCACGCGGTCGGCAAGACCCGGGACGACGGCGGCTCGCGGCCTGACGCCGGCTCCGCACCGGCCGAGGTGCGGGTCTGGAAGGACCCGCGGCTGCTGCTGATCGGCGGTGTCATCCTCGCCATGGCGCTGGCCGAGGGCTCCGCCAACGACTGGCTGCCCCTGCTCATGGTCGACGGCCACGGCATGGATCCCGCCCTGGGGTCAGCCGTCTACACGGGCTTCGCCGCCGCCATGACCATCGGCCGTTTCGGCGGCGGACTCCTCATCGACCGGCTCGGCCGCGCCCCCGTCGTCCGGGCCAGCGCCGTCTGCGCGACTCTGGGTATCGCCGTCGTCGTCTTCGCCGACTCGGCCGTCCTCGCGGGGGCCGCCGTGCTCCTCTGGGGCCTGGGAGCCTCGCTCGGCTTCCCGGTCACCCTCTCGGCGGCCGGGGACTCGGGGCCCGACTCGGCCGCGCGTGTCAGCCTCGTGGCGATGATCGGCTATGTCGCGTTCCTCGTCGGGCCCCCGTGTCTCGGTTTCCTCGGCGAGCACTACGGGCTGCGCGTCGCCATGATCGTCGTCCTCGCCTTCACCGCCGTGGCGATCGTCCTCGCTCCCGCCGTCGGCAGGCGCCCCGCCACGGCCTCACCCGCCACCGAACCGGCGGCCCGGCCGTGAGGGCGTGAAGGCGGAGGGCCTCACCGGTCCTGCGACAGGGAGAGGAGTTCCGCGAAGAGTCCTCCGGCGTTCGCCAGGTCCTCGTACGTGCCCTGTTCGATGACACGGCCCCGGTCCATGACGAGGATGCGGTCGGCGAGCCTGGTGTTCTCGAGTTGGTGGGTGACGACGATCGTCATGCGCTCGGCGGCGACGCGCTTGATCTCCAGGAAGATGGCGTGCTCGCCGCGGGCGTCCATCTGCGAGGTCGGTTCGTCCAGGATCAGCAGCGGGGTCCGCCGGTAGAGCACGCGGCCGCACGCCAGGCGCTGCCACTGCCCGCCGGACAGCTCGGCACCGCCCCACAGTTCCTTGGCGAGAAGGGTGTCGAGTCCCCGGGGCAGTTTCTCGATCGCCTCGCGCATGCCGACGGCGTCGACGACATCCCACACCGGTCCGTCGTCATGCGTCCGTGGCTGGCCCAGGGTGATGTTCTCGCGGGCGCGCAGGGGCCAGCAGGCGAAGTTCTGCGGGACGAGCGCGGTGCGGTTCCACACGGCGTCCGGATCGGCCTGGGCGAGGTCGACGTCGTCCCACAGGACGCGGCCCTTGTCGGCGAGCAGGATGCCGGTGAGGAGTTTGGTCAGGGTCGACTTGCCCGAGCCGTTCTCGCCGACGACGGCCAGGATCTCGCCGCGGCGCAGCGTGAGCGACACGCCCGCCACGGCGGGTTCCTCCTTGCCCGGGTACTGGAAGACGACGTCGTCGAGGCGGATCCGGTCCACGCGTTCCGGGATGGCAGCTCCCCCGCGCCTGGGGGCGCGTTCCTGCGCCATGTCGAGGAAGGAGCGCATGTCGGCGAGGTAGAGCGAGGTGTGGAACAGGGCGGCGCCGTGGATGACGAACTGGGACAGGGCGGCCAGTGTGGTCTGGACGGCGATCACCGCGGTGGCCGCGACGGGCAGGGCGACACGGCCGGTGGCGGCCAGCCAGGCGAGGGCGGACCAGGTGCACAGCAGGAAGGTCCCGCCCAGGGCGCCGGCGCCCAGGGAGATGTGCAGCATGCGCGGCGCGGCGGTCAGGGTGCGCCGGTCGATCCGGTCGGACAGGGCGCGGTACCAGTAGGTGAGGTAGCCGGTCATGCCGTTGGCGCGGACCTCGTCGCCGAAGCGGGAGTAGGTGGCCCACCAGCGCATCATGGAGCGCACGTTGCGGTCGCCGAGGTTGAGGTAGTGGGTCTCGTAGTCGACGCGTGCGGACAGGACGGCTCCGGCGCCGGCCGGGAGGACGGCCAGCAGGAGCAGGGGAAGCAGCAGCGGGTGCAGTGTCGTGACCACGCCGCTCGCGGCGATCATACGGATCAGGGCCGACATGAAGCGCTGGGCGTCCTGGACCATCAGCCGGGTGCGGGTGACGCCGATCTCGGCGGCCTCCTGCCGGTCGGCGAAGCCGTCCTCGCCGTAGGCGCTCGACTCCACTCGGCACACGGCGGTCACGAGCGCGATGTCCGCCTCGGTCATCAGCAGCGGGGTGATCCTTCCGTCGGCGTACGAGGACAGGGCACTGCTGACGCGGCCGATGGCGGCGGCCGCCGTCACGACGATCAGGGCGGGCAGCGCCGCGTGCAGGCGTTCGGACACGGTCCCGGCGCCGAGGATGTGGGTCATCGCCAGTGCGGTGAAGGCCAGAACGACGGCGGCCGCGGTGCCGGTGAGCAACTGGCAGGCGAGGAGCAGGAGGACGGCGGGCCTGTCGACGGCCCAGGCCATCCGGGCGGTGTGTACGAGCACGGAGGGCAGCCGACGGCACATCGCGCCGAAACCGGCGTCCGCCAGCGGGTTCTTGCCGAACTTCCCCTCGAAGCTGATGGTGGCCGGCGGTGGAGGGGGCGGCGTCTTCGCGTTGTCGGTCGAGGTGTCGGTCACAGTCACCTGCATGCCTCCTCAGGGTCGATGCCGCGCCTGGGTGGCTCGGCGGTGCACGGCCTAACGACCCGGCACGGGAATCGAACGCGAGCGATTCCGGACGCGTACGGCCCCGGACACGGCAAGGGCTCGGACACGGGAACGCCGCGTTGAAGCCGCTGTCGGGCGGCAGGAGTTGTCCGAAACACCGATGCCTGAAACGCGAGTGACGGATGAGGTTCGAGAATTCCCGCCGGCCCCGTTTCCCGTCGGCC
Organism: Streptomyces sp. NPDC050546; assembly: GCF_044457425.1. NCBI lineage: Bacteria > Bacillati > Actinomycetota > Actinomycetes > Kitasatosporales > Streptomycetaceae > Streptomyces > Streptomyces sp. NPDC050546. Next base: position 60,271 of record NZ_JBITGX010000015.1, on the reverse strand, counting down.
CCGTTTCCCGTCGGCCCCGTTTCCCGCCCCGCCCGGTTCCAGGGCGCTGAAACCATGGTGAAACCGCGCTGAATGCGCCCTGCCGCAAGCTCTGCGGCATGACCACAACGACATCGCGCTCCCTCGCCATCTCGGCCAAGGGACTGCGCAAGGCCTACGGGGACAAGACGGTCCTCGACGGCATCGACCTGGCGGTGCCGGCCGGCACGGTCTTCTCCCTGCTCGGTCCGAACGGCGCCGGCAAGACCACCGCCGTCAAGATCCTCTCCACCCTCATCACCGCCGACGCCGGTGAACTGCGGGTGGGCGGACACGACCTGGCCGCCGCCCCGCAGGCCGTGCGGGCCGCGATCGGTGTCACCGGGCAGTTCTCCGCCGTCGACGGGCTGATCACCGGCGAGGAGAACATGCTCCTCATGGCGGACCTCCACCACCTGTCCAGGCAGGAGGGACGGCGGGTGGCCGCCGAGCTGCTGGAGCGATTCGACCTCACCGACGCCGCGAAGAAGCCCGCCTCCACCTACTCCGGCGGCATGAAGCGCCGCCTCGACATCGCCATGACCCTGGTCGGGAACCCGCGGATCATCTTCCTCGACGAGCCCACCACCGGACTCGACCCCCGCTCCCGTCACACCATGTGGGGCATCATCCGCGAGCTGGTCTCCGACGGGGCGACCGTCTTCCTCACCACCCAGTACCTGGAGGAAGCCGACGAACTCGCCGACCGCATCGCGGTGCTGAACGACGGCGGGATCGCCGCCGAGGGCAGCGCCGAGGAACTCAAGCGGCTCATCCCCGGCGGGCATGTGCGGCTGCGCTTCACCGACCCGGACGTCTACCGGTCGGCCGCCGCCGCGCTGCGCGAGGTCACCCGCGACGACGAGGCACTGGCGCTGCAGATTCCGAGCGACGGCAGCCAGCGCGAGTTGCGCTCCATCCTCGACTGGCTCGACACGGCCGGTGTCGAGGCGGACGAGCTGACCGTGCACACCCCCGACCTCGACGACGTGTTCTTCGCCCTGACCGGCCCCACCACCGTCCCCAGTCAGCCCAGCCAGCCCAAGGAGAACGTCCGATGAGCTCCCTCTCCCTCGCCGTCCGCGACTCGTCCACGATGCTGCGCCGCAACCTGCTGCACGCCCGCCGCTATCCGTCGATGACGCTGAACCTGCTGCTCACGCCGATCATGCTGCTGCTGCTCTTCGTCTACATCTTCGGCGACGTGATGAGCGCGGGCATCGGTGGCAGCGGCGCCGACCGCTCCGACTACATCGCCTACATCGTCCCGGGCCTGCTGATGATGACCATCGGCAGCACGGTGATCGGGGCCGCGATCGCCGTCTCCATGGACATGACCGAGGGCCTCATCGCCCGCTTCCGGACGATGGCGATCTACCGGGGCTCTCTGCTCATCGGGCACGTCGTCGGCAGCGTGCTGCAGGTGCTCGCCAGCCTGGTCCTGGTCAGTGTCGTCGCCGTCGCGATGGGTTTCCGCTCCACCGACGCCACCCCGCTGGAATGGCTCGCGGCGTTCGGCCTGCTCGCCCTGTTCTCCCTCGCCCTCACCTGGATCGCCGTCGGCATGGGCATGGCCAGTCCCAACCCCGAGGCGGCCAGCAACATGGCCATGCCGCTGATCCTTCTCCCGCTCATCTCCAGCGCCTTCATCCCGGCTGACACCATGCCGGGCTGGTTCCAGCCGATCGCCGAGTACCAGCCCTTCACCCCCGCCATCGAAACCCTGCGCGGTCTGCTCCTCGGTACCGAGATCGGCAACAACGGCTGGATCGCCGTCGCCTGGTGCGTCGGCCTGAGCGCACTCGGCTACCGCTGGTCGACGGCGCAGTTCAACCGCGACCCGAAGTAGCGGCGACCGCCATGACAGCGCGGGCCGCATCCCGCAACTCGTTCCGCTCCAGGGCGGCGTACTCCGACACCGCGTCGGCGTAGGCCGCCCTGTCGGCCTTCTCGGCCGCCCGCCGGGCCCGGGCCGCCGACATCGTGGGCTGGTAGTCGCGCAGCACCCGCAGCCGTTCGGCCAGCGCGATCATCCGTACGGCCGAGGAGTCGCCGGACGCGAGCCCTGCCATGCCGAGGGCGTGCAGCGCCGTCCCGTATTGAAGCTCCATGGGCGAGCCGGCCGGACCGTCGAGCATGGTCCGCAGCTCCTGCCGCAGCCCGTCGACGACCTCCGCGACCAGCTCCAGACGGCCCACGTGTGCGTGCGCCGTCACCGCTGCCGACCGGATCTGCAGCACCCACCGGTCGAGGAAGGGATCGCCGCCGTCCACCGGCCCGACCTCGGCCATCGCCTCCACTGCGCTGCGCCACAGGCCGAGCCCGACCTCCGTCAGCCCGCGGGCGAGCGCGATCTCGGCGCGCCCGCCGAGGCCGGGGCTGTGGAAGTCGTCCTGCAGCGGGGCGTTGTGGCCCTCCGCCTGCCGTAGCCAGTACTCGGCCTCGTCGGGATCGCCGCGGTGCAGGCAGGCGAGGACGAGGCCACTGCGTACGCCGATGGAGTCGTGTTCGTCACCGAGCCGCGGCAGTGCCTCCAGCGCCGCCTTGAGATGCTCGTACGCGGCCTCGCCCTGCTCCGTCCTCAGGCACAGCTCGCCCAGCCTGGCGTGGCCCATGACGTGCAGGAACGGGTTGTCGACCGGCCCGAGTGCGGCGATGATCCGCCGCGCCGAGGCGTGCGCGCGGTCGATGTCGTGCTCGTACTCCCAGACGTAGGTGGCGACACACTCGGCGATGCCGGCGAGCAGCGGCTGCTCGCTGTCGCAGAGCCTGCGCAGCACCTCGTAGTCGGGCGGCAGCATCTCGGGGACCGCGCCCAGCACGATCGCGATGGCGCGCACCAGGGTGTCCGGCGGTGCCGGGGGCAGCCGCCGGAGGGTGACGAGCTGGCGTACGACGTGCGGGCCGTAGCCCATGAACAGGGTCGCCGTGGACAACACCGCGGCGGCACGGGCGACTTCGACGTACTCGGGCTCGGGGTAGTAGTGCGACAGGCGCGGACCGGTCTCCGCGGCGAGGGTGGTGAGGCGGGTGAAGTTGGAGCCGGTGGACCACAGGGCGGTGAGGACCGCGGTGAGGGCGGCGATGGTGGGGCCGTCCGTACGGGCCAGGGCGTGCCGCAGGGCCGGCACGAGGTTGTCCTGCTCGGCCCTGATCCGCTCCCAGGCGGACAGCGGCCCCGAGCCGAAGAACCAGTCGTGGTACGCGACCCCGAAGTCCCGCGCCCAGGCGAGGAACCGGTCGACGGCCTCCTCGTCCTCGCCGGCCTCCGTGCGCCGGGCCGCGCTGAACTCCCGTACGGTCTCCAGCATCCGGAACCGCACACCGGCCGAGGTGTCGGCGACGGTGAGCAGCGACTGGTCGGCCAGTTGCTCCAGCAGGAACAGCGCGTCCCCGTCCTCGCCCAGGACCTGTTCCGCCGCCTCGCCGGTGAAGCCGCCGGGGAAGACGGACAGCAGGCGCAGCGCCGCCCTGGCCTCCTCGTCGAGGAGGTTCCAGCTCCAGTCCACGACCGCGTGCAGGGTGCGGTGACGTTCCGGGACGTCCCGCGCCCCGCCGCGCAGCAGCGCGAACCGGTCGCCGAGGCGGCGGGCGATCTCCGGCACCGACAGCACTCGCACCCGCGCCGCCGCCAGTTCCACGGCGAGCGGCAGCCCGTCGAGGTGGCCGCACAGTTCGGCCACCGCGTCCGGCGGCAACCGCACGCCGGGCCGGGCGGCCCGGGCCCGCTGTGTGAACAGCTCGACCGAGGTGGCGAGTTCCAGCTCCGGCAGCGCGTACACCGCCTCCGACGTCAGACCGAGGGGCGCTCGGCTCGTGGCGAGCACCCGCAGGTCCTTCGACGCGGAGACCAGTGCCCGGACCAGGTCGGCGGCGCCCCGGACGATCTGCTCGCAGTTGTCCAGCACCAGCAGAGCGGGCCCGGGGCCGAGCACGCCGAGGATGCCGGACACGGGATCGTGGCCGCTCAGGGCGGCACCGGGCCGCCCCTCGCCCGCGCCGAGCGCGGAGGCGACCTCAGCGGTCACGTCCGCGTCCGCGGTGACGCCGGCGAGCGGCACGAAGTACACCACGCGCTGCTCGGCCCGGCGGCTTACGGCGTGCGCGAGCCGGGTCTTGCCGAGGCCGCCGGGGCCGGCGACGGTGACGGCGCGGGAGACGCGCAGCAGCCGTTCCACCGCCGCGATGTCCTCGTCCCGGCCGAGGAGCGGGTTCGGCTCGTGCGGCACGCCGTGTCTGACCGCGGGCGCCTCGCCGCGCAGCAGCTCCCGCTGTACGGCCTTGAGCCCGGCGCCGGGATCCGTGCCGAGCTCGTCGCGCAGCTCGCGGCGGTAGGCCTCGTACCGCGTCAGCGCGGCGGACGGGCCGGCCGTCGCGGCCTCGGCGCGCAGCAGTTCGGCGAGCACTTCCTCGTCGCGGGGATGCTCCGCGGCGGCCACGGCCAGCGGTCCGGCCGCCTCCGCGTGGCGTCCCAGGCGGGCGAGCGCGAGGGCCCGCGCGCGGACGAGCGCGCCACGCACGGGAGCGCGTTCGGTGCGCAGCGCGGCCAGCGGGTCGCCGGTGTCCGCGGCCCCGGCAGGGGTGCCCTCCCAGAGCGCGAGCCCGGCGTCGGCGGCCGCCAGCGATCCGGCGTGGTCCCCGGCCCTGGCCCGGTCCGCGCAGGCGGTGGAGTGCCGCAGCAGGGCGGCGCTGTCGACCTGGTCCTCGGCGAGGGTGAGCCGGTAGCCGGTCGGGGTGCCGGCGATGACGTCGGCGCCCAGCTGCCCCCGCGCCCTGGACACGAGGACCTGCAGCGCCTTCGCCGGCCGCTCCGGCAGCTCGTCCGGCCACAGCCCCGCCACGAGGCGGTCGGTGCTGCAGCCGGTGCGCAAGTCGCCCGCGAGCAGCGCGAGGAGGCCCCGGAGCCGGGGTGCGGTGACCTCCTGTCCGCGGTAGGCGACACGCGGCAGCAGGGTCAGGTCGGTGGTCACCCGTGCAGATTAGCCGTGGCCCGGCGACCGGAACTCCCCGCGCGGGCCGAACTCCCGCCGCGCGGACGGCCGCCGCGCGCTCAGGTGCGCGGAGCGGCCATGCGGGCGTGGCGCGCGGCCTTGAGCGTTTCGGGCAGGAAGCGGTGCTTCAGGGCCGTGCGCCGGGTCGCGAGGTCGCCTCCGACGACCTGGGCCCGGCCGTCCATCATCGCAAGGAAGCCCTGACGGGCGACGTCCTTGCGGTTGTTCTTCCGCATGCCCGGACCGAAGGCCGTGTTGTTCATGCCGGCGCGGGCGTGGAAGTCGCTGTCGGTGGCGCCGGGCATGAGTGTGGTGACGCTGACGCCGTGTTCCTTGAGCTCTTCGCGCAGGCCGAGGGCGAACATGCGGGTGAAGGCGCGTGAGGGTCCGTAGACGGTCTCGTAGGGCGTGGGCAGGGTGGCGGAGAGCGATGAGGTGATCAGGATGCGGCCGCGCCGGTTGGCCGCCATGTGCCGGGCGACGTGCTTGGCCAGGTGGACGACGGAGGTGACGTTCAGATCGATCAGGCTCAGTTCGTCGTCGAGGTCGGTGTCGAGGAAGGCCCCGCCGATGCTGCGCCCGGCGTTGAGGACGGCCGCTTCGAGTGGCCGGCCGGTCTCCTCCACGGCGCGCCAGACGGTCTCCACGCCGTCGGACTCGGCGAGGTCGGCGCGCACGGCCCTGACCTCGCCGCCGTATACGGCCAGTTCGGCGGCCGCCTTGTCGGTGTTCTCGCCGCGGCCCGTCGCCACCAGGTCGAAGCCGTTGACGGCGAGCAGCAGCGCCAGTTCGTAGCCGATGCCGGCCGAGGCTCCGGTCACCAGGGCCAGCGGGCGGTGGGAGTCAGGGGCGGTGTCGCTCACGGGGTGCTCCGTTCTGTCGGGGAAGGGTCGGCGGGTTCGGGCCGTACGGCGGTCTCGTCGGCGTTCCAGCTGGTCAGCAGCTGCCAGGCCTCCTGCGAAGCCTGGTCCTGTGCGGGCATGTAGAGGAACAGGGTCTGGTCCTCCTCGCCGGGCAGGGTGAACGCCTGGTAGTCGATGGTCAGCGGGCCCACCACCGGGTGGCGGAAGTGCTTCTGGCCGAAGGTGCGGTCGAGGACCTTGTGGTCGTCCCACCAGCGGCGGAAGTGCTCGCTCTTCATGGTCAGCTCCCCCACCAGCTCGGCGGTGCGGGTGTCGTCAGGGTGCCGTCCAGCGTCCAGCCGCAGGATCGCGGTCATCTCCGCGGCGATCTTCTCCCAGTCCTCGTACAGCTCCCGTGCCTCGGGGTCCAGGACGATCCAGCGGGTCAGGTTGCGCTCGCGGTAGGGCATGGCGTCGAAGTCGGCCATCAGCACCCGGCACAGATGGTTGGTCGCCAGCACGTCACCGCGCCGGCCGAGGACGAACCCCGCGTGGTCGCCGAAGGAGTCCAGGAACCGGCGCAGCCCGGGCCGGGCCTTCTGCACGGCGGGCGTACCACGGCGGGCCTTGGCCGGTTTGGGTCTCGTCAGGTCGAAGAGGTGGGCACGCTCGGCGTCGTCCAGCCGCAGCGCCTCGGCGATCGCCCCCAGCACGCTGTCCGAGGGAGTGATGTTGCGGCCCTGCTCCAGCCGTGTGTAGTAGTCCGTGCTGACGCCGGCGAGCTGCGCGACTTCCTCGCGCCGCAGGCCCGGCACGCGCCGGTAGGCGCCACCCTCCGGCAGGCCCACCGATTCGGGTGCCATGCGCGCACGGCATCGGCGCAGGAACTGACTGAGATCGACGTTGACGGCCATGCGTTCCATGTTCCCCGCACCGGGCCGCTCGGACTGCGGGGAAGGTGGGTCGCCTCGTCCTAGGACCAGCACGCACAGCACCGGCTCTCCGCCTGACCTGCCCCGGGGTTGAATAGGTGAACTCACTTCAAGTTCATCGGCGATCGCACTATCTGTTTCCATGACTGCAAGCGGTGGACGGGAAAACCGCGTCATGATACAAGTTCAGTTCATGGACCAGATGCGCGCCCTGGGCGGGGCGGATCAGGCGTCCCGCCCGGGCGCGGTGACGATCGGCCGTGAGGTCCGGCCGGTCGCCTACCCCCGCGGCGAGATCCGGGCGTCCGACTTCCGCGTCGCCGAAACCGCGGTGCGGCGGCCAGGGCCGGGCGAGGTGCTGGTCCGGAACACCTGGACGTCCATCGACGCCGCGCTCCGGCTGCGGCTCAGGAAGACGGCGCCCCCCGGCTACTTTCCGGCCTTCCCCCTCGGCCAGGCCATGGACGGGATCATGACCGTCGGGGAGGTCGTCGAGTCGCGCGCCGCCGGGTTCGCTCCCGGTGACACGGTGTCGCACGCCTCCGGCTGGCGCGACTACGCGATCGTCGAGGCGGGGAAGCAGGCGCTCGGCGGTGTCGGCGCCCTCACCAGGCTCGACGTACGCGTCGCACCGCCCCAGGCGCACCTCGGTGTGCTCGGCGCCACCGGCCTCACCGCCTACGCCGGCCTCTTCCACGTGGCGGGGCTGCGCGACGGCGACGTCGTGTGGGTCTCCGCCGCGGCCGGGGCCGTCGGCAGCCTCGTCGCACAGCTGGCGAAGATCCGCGGCCATCGCGTCATCGGCAGCGCCGGTTCCGAGGAGAAGGTGCGCTACCTCCTGGATGAGCTGGGCCTGGACGCCGCGTTCGACCACCGGAGCGGCAGCCTCCCCGACCTGCTGCGCGCGGCGGCACCGGACGGCGTGGACGTGTACTTCGACAACGTCGGCGGCGACCATCTCCAGGCCGCTCTCGGAGCGCTGCGGAAGTCCGGCCGCGTCGCCGTCTGCGGCATGATCTCGCAGTATGCGGCGGATGAGCCGCCGCACGGCCCCGACAACCTCATGCTGGCCGTGACGAAGAGCCTGACGATCCGCGGCTTCCGCGGCAGCGAACACACGCATGTGCTGCCCGAGATGAGGCGGCAGATGGGCACCTGGATCGGCGAGGGCCGCCTGCGATGGCGCGAGACGATCGTCGACGGGCTGACGCGGGCGCCTGCGGCGCTCGCGGGACTGCTGCGCGGCGACAACACCGGAAAGACGCTCGTACGGATCGACGGCGTGCCCCGGCGCGAGCGCGCCGCCGTCCGAGGCGGCCCCGAGGGCGCCGGGAGTACCGACAGCGTGAACTGACGCGAGGACGGGGTGCGAATGCCGGACCACCGAACGGTCGACCTGCTCGTCATCGGGGCAGGCATGGCCGGGCTGACCGCGGGCGCGAGAGCCGTCCGCGACGGACTGTCCGTCACCGTCGTCGAGATCAGCGGCGACGTCGGCGGATCCGCGCGCTACGCGGGGTACGCCTGGACCGCCCCGAGCCACGAGGCGATGGACCGGCACAACCCCGGCGGAGACGTCTCACTGAAGCGCGCGCTCGTGGACCGGTTCCAGGAGGGCATCGCGTGGATCCGGAGCACCGGGGTCGAGGCCAAGGACCCCCAGCCCATCCTCGGTTTCGGGCAGGGGCACCAGTTCGACACGAATCACTATGCCGACACCTGCCGCCGCATCATCGTCGAGGCGGGTGGTGAACTGCTCCTCGAGACCGATACCGAGCGGCTCGTCCTGGAGGACGGCGCCGTCACCGGAGCGGTACTCGTCACGGGCGAGGGCACGCGCCGGCAGGTGCGCGCCACCTCGACCCTCCTGGCCACGGGAGGCTTCCAGGGCGACGCGGAGCTCCGGAACGAGCTCGTGCATCCTCGCGCCGGCCGGCTGGAACTGCGTTCCAACCCCCACAGCAGGGGAGCCGGCTACCGCCTGGCGACCGCCGCCGGGGCGTCGACCGGGCTGCCCGGGGCCGGTTTCTACGGACATCTGATCCCGAGCGGCGTCCCGTTCAGGGACCCGTCCGATTTCGTGGATCTGTCGCTGTACTACAGCGAGCACGCGCTGCTGCTCAACGTGGACAACGAGCGGTTCACCGATGAGACGCTCGGGGACCACCTGACGACGATGGCGCTGATGGAGCAACCCGAGAACCGCGGGCTCCTCATCGCCGACGCGCGCGTGTTCCGCGACTGGGTGGTGGGCTCGTACGTGCAGGGGGCGGTCGCCGTCGACAAGTTCGCGCTGGCCGCCCGAAGGGGCGGCCGGGCCGGCTTCGCCGAGAACCTCGACGAGCTTGATCACCTACCCGAGGAGTGGGGGTACGACGGACCGGCCGTGCGCGCGGCCGTCGAGCGGTTCAACGCCCGGACGGCGGCCGGTGCGGAGCCGGTGCCGGGCCGCCTGCTCGACCGGGCGCCGCTCGACGAACCGCCGTACTACGTCATCGAGGCGGTGCCTGCCCTCACCTTCCCGTTCCACGGGGTGCGCATCGACGACCGGGCGCGGGCGCTGGGAGAGGACGGGGAGCCCGTGGAAGGGCTCCTCGCTGCCGGTTCGGACACCGGAGGCCTGTGGTACCGGGCCTACGCGGGTGGCATCGCGTCGGCCCTCGTGTTCGGACTCACCGCGGCGCACACCGCGACACCGCGCACCGCGCCCGAGGGGCGGAGGGGCCCCGGCTGACGGGGGCGGCAGCGGAGAACGCCGAGAGGCTTGTGCGGATCGACGGCGTCACGCATCTTGAGAACGCCGCCGGCACCCGCGGCCCAGCCCGACGCCGCTGCCACAGAACTGAAATGACTTCAACAACGATCCCGGGCCGGATGCCCGACCGACCCGCCCCAGTCGTCAACCAGCCTTTCACCAGCTGACACCAGGGGCGGCCACCCACGGACCCCCTCCTCGCGCCGCTTGCGCACCCTATTGCCTAACCTAGTTCAGTTTGGTAACTTCCGTGAAATCTTGACGTTCTTCGCCCTGGCCCAAGGGAGCCGAGAATGAGATCAGATCCACGACGGCGTGGGGCTTTGCTCATCCTGCTGACGATCACCTCACTGCTGGCCACCGCATGCGGCGGTGGAAACGACGACAACGCCGAGTCCAAGGTCGTGCCCGCCTCGGCGGGCATGAGCGAACTGGTCGTCGCAGCGAAGAAGGAAGGAAAGGTCACTGTCTACTCGGCTCAGGACCTGACAGCCCTCAACAACCTCGCGAAGGCCTTCGAGGCCAAGTACCCGGGGATCGACGTCAACACGGTCCGGGGCGTCGACGGTGACCTCGGCGTGAAGGTCGAGACCGAGTTCAACACCGGCAAGGGCATCGCCGACATGTACGTCAGCGCAAGCCTGTCCTGGGTGAAACCGCAGGCCGAGGCCAAGCGCTTCCTGGCGCCGACCGGCCCCGAACTGACCGGCAAGGGCGACTACGACGCCAAGAAGTACGTCCACGAGGGCAACTACTTCGAGACCAACTCCGCGGTGCTCACCTTCGGCTGGAACACCAAGCTCTACCCCAAGGGGCTGACCGACTACACGGGCCTGCTCGACCCGTCGCTCAAGGGCGGAAAGATCGGCGTCATCGAGCCGACGGCGCCGTCGATCGTCGACTTCTACCTGTGGCTGGAGGAGAAGTACGGCGCCGGCTTCGTGAAGAAGCTGGCCGCCCAGAAGCCGCGCATCTACCCCAGCTCCCTGCCCATGGGCGAGGCCCTGACGTCCGGCGAGATCGCCGCCGGCAGCTTCGTCGCCCCGATCACGCTCGAGCCCGCCAAGAAGAAGGGCGCGCCCGTCGACTACCGCATGGCACCGAACGGCGCATGGGGGGCCCGGTACTACGGGATGGTGCTGGAGAGCGCCCCGCACCCCAACGCCGGACAGCTCTTCGCCAACTTCATGGTGACCGCCGAGGGACAGAAGCTGATCACGCCGTCCGCCGGCTCGGTGCTGCCCGGGATCCCCGGCACGGTGATCACCAACGACAAGGTCCGGGTGCAGGATCCGGCCAAGCTCACACCGGACGCCGTGGCCGCGTACCAGAAGAAATGGAAGTCCCTCTTCCAGTAGAAGTCCCGCTGCCCCGTGCGAGCCGATGTAAGGAGTTGTCCGTGTCCCACGTGCGCATCGAGGGTCTGACGAAAAGGTTCGCCGGCAAACCGCCCGCGGTCGCCGTGGACGATCTGTCACTGGAGATCGAACCGGGCGAGTTCATCGTGCTCCTCGGCCCGAGCGGATGTGGGAAGACCACGACCCTGCGCTGCCTGGCCGGTCTGGAGACACCCGACGAGGGACGCATCTCGCTGGGCGACCGGACCGTGCTGGACCTGCGCGACAAGGTCGACCTGCCGCCGAACAAACGGAACATCGGGATGGTGTTCCAGTCGTACGCGCTGTGGCCGCACATGACCGTGCGCCGCAACATCGGCTATCCGCTCCGGACCCGGAGGGTGGCCCGCGAGGAGACGCGCGGGCGCATCGAGGAGGCGGCGCGGCTCGTCGACTGCGCCGCCCTCCTCGACCGCTACCCGGCACAGCTCAGCGGCGGCCAGCAGCAGCGGGTCGCCCTGGCCCGGGGCCTCGCCGCCCGGCCCGACCTGGTGCTCTTCGACGAGCCGCTGAGCAACCTGGACGCCCGGCTGCGCGACCAGGTCCGCGCCCAGCTGCACGAACTGCACGCGCGGCTCGGCTTCACCGCCGTGTTCGTCACCCACGACCAGAGCGAGGCGCTGGCCCTCGGCGACCGTCTGGCGATCATGAGGGCGGGGCGGATCGAGCAACTCGACACTCCGGAGCAGGTCTTCGAGGAACCGGCCACCGAGTACGTCGCCGGCTTCATCGGCATGTCGAACCGCCTCACGCTGCGGCGCACGGGCGGGGGATGGACGGTCACCGACGGCTCGGCTGTGGCCGGTGAGCTTCCGGTGCCCCGCTCGCACTCGGAGGTCACCGTCCGGCTGCGCCCCGACGACCTCCAGCTCCGCCCGGCCGAGGAGAACCCGCCGGCCCATGGCGTCGGCCTCGTGGCGGAGGTGGTGGACGCACAGTTCGGAGGGCGTCACATGGACGTGGTCGTCACGATCGCGGACAGCCGGCTGCACGCCCGGGCGCCCCTCACCGGCATGCCCTGGGCCCGGGGTCTGGCGCGCGGCCAGCGGGTGACCGCCTGGTTCGCCAAGGACACGGCCCTCTACTACGACGCCGACGGGGTACGGACAGCCGCGCAAGCCCCGGCCGCGGTGAGGGCGTGACGCCGTGACCGCACCCGTCGTATCCGCGCCCTCCGCCACGGCGGTCCCGCCGCCGAACCCACCGCGTCCCACCGCGCTCTCCCACCTGCGACGCCATCTCCCCCGGCTGGGGGCGCTCGTCTTCCTCGCCGCGATCGGCTATCTGGTGGTCGCACCACTGGTGGGCCTGCAACGGCTGGCGTTCGAGGACGACGCCCGCGGCTACAGCACCGCCTTCGACGACCCGGACATGGCGAAGACGCTGTGGACGACGGCCGGTCTCGCCCTGGGCTCGCTGACCATCGCGCTCGTCCTCGGCACGTTCCTGGCCTGGGCTGCGACCCGGCTTCCGCCCCGCCTGCGGCTGCTGCGCGTGCTGCCGATCCTGCCGATCGTGGTCCCGGCCGTGGCATCGGTGACCGGCTGGGCGTTCCTGTTCTCGCCCCGCCCCGGCTACCTCAACGCCGCACTGCGCCGGCTGCCCTGGTGGAACCACCTCCAGGAGGGACCGGTCGACATCTACACGATGCCGTGGATCGTCCTCATCACGGGCTTCGGCCTGACCGCCTTCGTCTATCTGTTCGTCAGCGCAGGCTTCGGCAACATCAACGCCGAGCTGATCGAGGCGGCGCAGGTCAACGGCTCCTCGCCCGCCGGGGTGTTCTTCCGGGTGACACTGCCGCTGCTGCGCCCGGTGCTGGTGTACGGCGGGTTCGTGGCCCTGTTGCTGGGGCTCGGCCAGTTCACGGGGCCGCTGCTGCTCGGCAGGAACAACGGCGTCGACGTGCTGACCACCGACATGTACGTCGCCGTGTCGCAGAGCCCGGTCGACTACGGCAGGGCCGCCGCGATCGGATCGCCGCTGCTGCTCTTCGGTATCGCCGTCGTCTTCTTCCAGAAGGTGATCCTCGGCGACCACAGCCGCTTCGTCACACACGGCGGCAAGGCGTTCCGGTCCGGCGGACGGCCGTCGTGGGTGGCGGTCACCGGCATCGTCCTCTACGGCCTGCTGGCCCTGGCGCTGCCCCTGGGCGCGCTCATCGTGGTGTCGCTGTCCTCCTTCTGGAGCGGGAAGATCCAGCCCAGCGGCTTCACGCTGGACAACTTCCGGCAGGTGTTCCAGGAGTCGGGGATCACCGACGCGATCGTCAACAGCCTCCTCACCTCGGTCATCTCCGTCGCCATCGCGCTCCCGCTCGGTTTCGTCGCCGCCTCGCTGCTGCTGAAGGGGCGCCGGTTCCGCGTCATCCGGGCCGCGGTCGACTTCATCGTGGCGATGCCACTCGGCATCCCGGCGGTGGTCTTCGGCGCCGGGTTCCTGCTCACGTACAGCCGTGAGCCGTTCATCCTGTACGGCACCCGAACGGTGATCGTCCTCGTCTACGTCACGCTGATGCTGCCCTTCGCCACCCGGATGCAGCTGTCCGGGATGGTGGCGCTCGGTGACACCTACGTGGAGGCCTCGCGGACCAGCGGGGCGGGCGCGCTGCGGACCACCACCGACATCGTGCTTCCGCTGCTGCGCCCCACGATCGCGGGGGCCGCGGCGCTGATGTTCGTGCTGCTCACCCACGAGTTCACGGCCTCGCTGCTGGTGCGGGCACCCACGACGCAGGTCATGGGCACCATCCTGTTCGACTACTGGTCCAACGGCTCCTATCCGCTGGTCGCGGCGATCGCGCTGGTCATGACGCTGGTGACCTCGGCGGGCGTCTTCGTGGCCATGTCGGTCGCGGGCTCCGACATCTTCGAGAAGCTGTGAACGGGGGCAGGGTCATGGGGTCGCTGGACGGCAGGTCGGTGCTCGTGACGGGCGCAGGCCAGGGCATCGGGCAGGCGATCGCCGTGGAGATGGCGCGCCGGGGCGCGGCGGCGGTCGCGGTCGCCGACCGGAACGAGGCCACCGCGGCCGGGACAGCCGACCTGGTCCGCACCGCCGGAGCCGAGGCCGAGGCGATCGTCTGCGACCTGCGCGACCGCGACCGGGTCGAGGCCATGGTGGCCCGCGCGGCGGAACGGTTCGGTGGGCTGGACGTCCTGGTCAACAACGCCGGGGTGATCGAGTCGGCGTTCGTGGACCGGCCCCAGGACCGCGCGGTGGACACCCTCCCCGAGGAGGTGTGGGACGCGGTCTACGAGGTCAATCTCAAGGCCGTCTGGCTCACCACGAAGTTCGCCGCGCCCCATCTGCGGCGCTCCACGCTCGGCCCGTCGATCGTCAACACGGCCTCGGTGTCCGGGCTCACGGGCTTCGCCCGGGCCCCGGTGTACGGCACCACCAAGGCGGGCGTCATCCATCTCACCAAGGTCACCGCGGTCGACCTGGCACCGGTGCGCTGCAACTGCTTCTGCCCCGGTGTCATCGAGACGCCCCTGGCCCGGGAGTTCTTCGAGGCGGCCGACGACCGCGACGCCATGGAGCGGGAGCTGACCGCGCCGCAGCTCGTACGACGGCTCGGACGGCCGGAGGAGGTGGCGGCGCTCGCCTGCTTCCTGGCCTCCGACGACGCGGCGTTCATCACGGGTGCCTCGTACGTCGTCGACGGCGGCGCGCTCGCCTGGCGCGGGGTCGGGGTGTGACCCGTACGCCACCACGTACACGATCGAGAGGGGCCGTATGGCCATCGACTTCGATGTCGACCGGGACGTCGCGGACATCGCGCTGCGGACGGCGCGTTTCGTCCGGGACACCGTGCTGCCGGTGGAGGAGGACTGCCAGGGGGACGTGCACGCGGGCCCCGAGTCCCTGCGGCGCGAGCTTCAAAGGGCCGCCCGCGCGGCGGGCGTGTTCGCCCCGCATGTGCCGCGTCGGTGGGGCGGGCTCGGCCTTGATCTGCGAGGTCAGGCGGTCGTCTTCGAGGCCGCGGGATACTCGCTGCTGGGCCCTCTGGCCCTCAACTGTGCCGCGCCCGACGAGGGCAACACGCACCTCCTGGAAGCGGTCGCCACCGAGGAGCAGAAGGCTCGCTTCCTCGCTCCCCTGGCGGCCGGGGAGTCCCGGTCGTGCTTCGCGATGACGGAGCCCTCCCCCGGCGCCGGCTCCGACCCGAGGGCGCTGGCGACGACGGCGGTCCGGGTTCCGGGCGGATGGCGGATCAGCGGCCGCAAGTGGTTCATCAGCGGGGCGGACGGGGCCGCGTTCACGATCTGCATGGCGCGCACCAGCGGCGCACCCGGCGACCCGGGCGGCGCGACCATGTTCCTGGTCTGCGCCGGCAACCCCGGCATGAGGGTCGTCAGGAACATCGGCACCCTCGACCGTGCCCTGTTCGCCGGTCACAGCGAACTCGCCTTCGAGGAGTGCGAGGTGACGGACGACGCGGTGCTGGGCGAGGTCGACAAGGGGTTCGAGTACGCGCAGGTGCGTCTGGGGCCCGCCCGGCTGACCCACTGCATGCGCTGGCTCGGGGTGGCCCGCCGGGCCCAGGACATCGCCCTGGACCGCGCCGCCCGGCGTACGGCGTTCGGCGGGCCCCTGGCCGAACTGGGCATGGTGCAGCAGCAGCTGGCGGACTCGGAGATCGACCTCGAGACGAGCCGGGCCGTGCTCTGGCGTGCCTGCTGGGAACTCGACCGGGGCGGGCCCGGCGCCCAGCACACGTCGATCGCGAAGACCTTCGTGTCCGAGGCCGTGGGCCGGGTGGTGGACCGCGCGATGCAGATCTGCGGGGCCCTCGGCATCTCGGAGGACATTCCGCTGGCCGCCCTCTACCGGGAGGTCAGGCCGTTCCGCGTGTACGACGGGCCCTCGGAGACCCACCGGTGGGCCATCGCCAGGCGGGCGGTCCGGGCGGCACGGGAGCGGGAGGGCGTGCGGTGACGGCCGCCGGCGAGGACGCCGTGGCGGGAGTGGACCTGCCCGCGCTGCGGCGCTTCTTCGAGCGCGAGGTTCCGGGGTGTTCCGGCCCTCTGGAGGTGCGCCCGCTGCTCGGCGGGCGGTCCAATCTCACGTACCTCGTGACCGACGGCACGCACCGCTGGGTGCTGCGCCGGCCGCCGCTGGGCATCCTCACCCCCACCGCGCACGACATGGACCGCGAGTACCGCGTCATGGCCGCGCTCGCCGATACCGGGGTCCCGGTTCCGCGGACCGTGGTCTGCTCGGCCGGCACATCGGTGATCGGGGCGCCGTTCACCGTCGTCACCTTCGTCGACGGTGCTGTGCTGCGGGACGGCGAACAGGCGGCCGAGCTGTCCGCGTCGGACGCGAGACGGTGCTCCGAGGCGCTGGTCGACCAGCTGGTCGCGCTGCACTCCCTCGATCCGCACGAGGTGGGGCTGGGCGGGTTCGGACGCCCGGACGGTTACGTGGAGCGGCAGGTGCGGCGCTGGCGCGGCCAGTGGGACCGGGTCGCCACCCGTGAGCTGCCCGAACTGGACGCGCTGCACGGGAAGCTGGAGCGAGGCCTGCCCGCGCGCGACGGCGCCGGGTCGGTGCTGCACGGTGACTACCGGCTGGACAACGTCATCCTGGACGCCGCCGACCCGGGGCGGATCGCCGCGATCGTCGACTGGGAGATGGCCGCGCTCGGCGATCCGCTCGCCGACCTCGGGCTGCTGCTCGTCTACTGGGACCCGGCGTGTGAGGCGGTCCTCGGGGAGGGGCACGTCCCGGCGGCCAACCCGGGTTTTCTCTCCGCGTCCGAGCTGGCGGAACGGTACGCGGTGGGCTCCGGCCGCGATGTCTCGGCAGTGCCCTTCCACCGGGCCCTCGGGTATTTCAAGCTGGCGGTCATCGCGGAGGGGATCCACGCCCGCCATCTCGCCGGGCGCACGGTCGGCCCGGGCTTCGACCGGGTCGGCTCGGCGGTGCCCGCGCTGCTGCGCTCCGGTCTGTCGGTCGATCTGTCGCGTGTCTGAGAAGGGATGTGGGTGGCGTGGTGAGGCAAGCCCGGCTCTCGGCGAAGGTGGCGCTGGTGACCGGTGCCACGGGAGGCATCGGCGAGGCGATCGTGCGACGGCTGGCGGCCGAGGGGGCGACCGTCGTGGTCACCGATCTCGACACGGAGCGCTGCGAGAAGCTCGCCGGCGAACTGCCGGGCGGTGCCCTGGGACTGCGTCTGGACGTCAGTGACGAGTCGGCCTGGGAGACGGTCGTCGCCGAGGTGACCGACCGTCTGGGAAGCCTGTCGGTGCTGGTCAACAACGCCGGGATCGCCGCGATGGGCACGGTGGAGACCGAGACCCAGGAGTCCTGGGACCGGGTGATCGGCGTGACGCAGACCGGTGTGTGGCTCGGCATGAAGCACGGTGGCCCGGCCATCGAGCGCTCTGGTGGCGGCTCCGTCGTCAACATCGCCTCGATCTTCGGCACGGTCGGCGGCTTCGGCGCCCAGTTCTCGTACCACGCTGCCAAGGGAGCGGTCCGGCTGATGACGAAGAACGCCGCGCTGCACTGGGGCAGGCGCGGCGTGCGGGTCAACTCGCTGCACCCCGGCTTCATCGAGACGCCCCTGTCCCGGGAGCTGTGGCGGGGCACGCCACGGCTGACCGCGATGATCGAGGGCACCCCGCTCGGCCGGCTGGGCACGACCGAGGAGGTGGCGGCCGCCGTGGCGTTCCTCGCCTCGGACGACGCGGGCTTCATGACCGGCTCGGAGCTCTACGTCGACGGCGGCTGGACCGCCCGCTGAAGCCCGGCCGGCTCCGGCACCGGGACGGATCCCCGGTCGCCGCCGGTGTCGGCGCCGGCTTCGCACCGGGCGTATAGGTGCACGCCGTCCGCCGAGGCGCGGGCGGCATGGCCGCGGGCCACGAGGACGTCCAGATGCGCCGCCGTCTCGTTGACGGCCAGCATCCGGTTGAAGGGGCTCAGATCCTCGAACGGCACCTTCCGCCGGGTCCATCCGAGCTCCTGGGCCACGGCGTGGGCGTCGAGGGTGCGCCCCCCGAGGACCGCGAGGGTCTCGCCGAGCCGGTCGTCGTGGTGGGCCAGCAGCTCCGCGACCCTGCCGTGGACGCTGGGACCGACCGGTCCGTGCGCGGGCAGCAGCGCGGCGTCGGCGAGCGTGGTCATGAGCCGCAGTGAGGCGAGGTAGTCGCCCAGCGGCAGTCCGGGGCCGTCGCCCAGCTCGAAGCCGATGGAGGGGGTGATGTGCGGCAGCACGTGGTCACCGGAGAACAGCAGCCCCCGCGCCTCGTCGAGGTAGACCACATGGCCCCTGGTGTGGCCGGGTGTCGGCACGACGCGCAGGGTCCGGGCCCCGAACCGCAGTTCCTCCGCGTCCAGCCAGCGGTCGGGCGCCTCCCATACGGCGGGGTCGAAGCCGCCGTGGTCCATCGCCTCGATACGGTCGGCCAGTTCTCCGGCGCCCGCCCGGCGCAGCGTCCTGAGCGATCCGACGGGCTGGTCGGTGCGCAGTTCGCCGAGCAGTTCGAGTCCGCGCCGCTCGCCGGAGCCGAGGTAGACCCGGGAGCCGAGCAGGCGGCGCAGCTCGACGGCCTGGGTGTAGTGGTCGCGGTGGATGTGGGTGACCAGGATGTGGCTGATCTCGGCGAGGTCGTGGCCGAGGCCGGCCAGGGCGTCCTCCAGCGCCTTGCGGGACTCCGGGATCGACCACCCGCCGTCGATCAGCACCAGCCCGTCGTCCTCTTCCAGCACGTAGACGTTGACGGCCCGCAGCCCGTCCTCCGGCAGCGGCAGCGGTACGCGGTGCACTCCGGGCCGTACGGTCTGGGCTCCGCCCTGCGCCCACTGTCCACGGTCGAAACGGGTCGTCATACATCTCCCAGCTCAGACGGTTCGGGTCGCGCGCCGGGCGGTCCCGGCACGACGGGAAGCAGCGCGTGCAGTTCGCGGGCGAGTTCCCGGGCGCCCCCGCGATCGAGCTTGCCGACCCTGGTCTGCGGCAACTCACCGACGGTGAAGGCGAATTCGGGCCACTTGGCCTTGGAGAGGCCGGTACGTTCCAGATGTGCGGTGATCTCGTCGAGGCCGAGGTCACCGCTGCCGTTCTCGGAGACGACGAGCACGGCCGGGCGTTCGCCGAGCAGGGGGTCGGGCACCGGTGCGACGCAGACGCGGGCCACTTTCGGGTGGCTGGCGACGGCGCGTTCGATCTCGGTGATGTCGAGGTTGCGGCCGCCGCGGATGATGACGTCCTTCTCCCTGCCCATGACGGTGACGGTGCCGTCTCGCGCGGTCATCAGCAGGTCACCGGTGGGGAGGAAGCCGTCCGGGGTGAGAGCCGGCGGCTCCACCTCGCCGTCGCGGGCGTACCCGAGGAAGAGGGAGGGGCCGCGGACCTCGGCACGCCCCGTCTCCCCCGCCCCCAGGACGGTTCCGTCGGCGGCGACCGCTCTCAACTCGGTCCCCGGGAAGGGGCGGCCGTCCCTGCCCAGTCTGATCTCCTCGGTGTCGTCGGGCCGCGGTGAGGTGTGCCCGAGGCACTCGGACATGCCGAACACCCTAAGGATCCTGGTGCCCAGCGACCGCTCGGCACGGGCCAGGGCGCCCCGGTCCATGGGACCGCCGCCCACCGTGATCGCACGCACTCCGTCCAGAACCCGCGACCCCGTGGCAGCCGCACCCAGTTGCAGGGCCATCGTCGGTACGCACATGGTCCACCGGACCTCGTGCTCGGCCAGCCGGGTGAGGGCGGCCGCCGGGTCCCAACGGCCCGTCAGCACCAGCGGCCCGGCGAGCATGAGGGACATACAGACCCCGAAGCAGTACGCGGCGGTGGAGGACAGCGGAACGAGGGCGGCCACCGCGTCACCGGGGTACAGCCCGTTGATGTCACGGGTCCGGGAGCAGGCGTAGCGCAGTGCCGTCTCCGACTGGACGACGCCCTTGGGGCGCCCGGTGGAGCCGGAGGTGAAGCCGATGACGGCACCGCCCCTCCAGCGGCTGACCTCCCTCGGGCCGGCGGCGGCCAGGACGGTCCAGCCGCCGAGCGCCTCGGCCGTCCGCCCCGTCGGCAGTCCGGGCCCCTGCCACTCCCGCAGCGCGGACGGCTCGGCGACGACGACGTCCGGCCGGATGTCCTCCAGGGCCGCAAGGAACTCCGCACTCGTGGTGTGCCGGTTCACGACGGCGAGTACGCCGCCGGTCATCCCCGCGGCCAGGGTGGCCACGACCGTGCGCCACGAGTTGTCGGCCTGGACCATGATCGTGCCGCCCCGCGCCCCGTCCGGGGTGATGGTCTCCGCCAGGTCGGCCGCGCGCTCGATGAGGTCCCGCGCCGCATGGCGGCCGTCGTCGTCGATGACGGCGGTGAAGTCGCTCTCCTCGGCCCGCTGCCGGAACTCCCGCACTGTCTGTCGCATCCCGCTTCCTCGCCTCGTCTCGGGAAGGTTCCTCGCCCGGCCGGGACCGGTCAGCCCGGGTACAGCTCCCGCTCGTCGCCCATGACGGCGATCCTGCGGCCCTTCATGTCGCCGACCTGGGCGACGGCCGCGGCCCACTCCGGGCTGTCGAGGGCCTTGCGCAGGTCCTCGGCCGTGTCGAAGCCGAGGATCGAGACGCCGTCCCAGCCCTCGGAGCGCGGCTCCAGGGCCGCGTCGATCTCGGTGTGCCGCCAGGAGCGCAGTCCGGGCAGCCGGCGGGTCAGTTCGGCGTGTTCGCCGCGCCACCAGTCGATGAACCGGTCATGGGTCCAGTCGGGCGGCCGCGAGGCCAGCAGGACGAGGTTGTACATGGCACCTCCCGATGCGGGACGAGCGGCGTCGAGCAGTTCAGGCGAACAGCAGGGCGGGTGAGCGGCCGATGAGCAGCCGCCGGACCTTGCCCGCCTCGTTCAGCCGTGCCGAAGCCACGAAGCTGGCCTCCGGCACTCCGGAGCGCCGGACCTCGCCGAGGAACAGTTCGTCGGGGCCGTCGGCACTGGCGGTCAGCAGGTGGTGGGTGCGTACGCCCCGTTCGCGCTGTGCGAGGTAGCCCTCCATCTCGGCCCGGCCGCCGTGGAAGTCCGTGGCGCCGTCGCCGCCGGTGGAGAAGAGGATGGAGAACGAGAAGTCGTCGCTGATCAGGTCGAGGATCCGGGACGCGTCCTCGCTGTCGAGCAGCGCGAACCACGCGCTCAGGAACGGCGCTTGTGCCGTACCCGCTGTCACGGCCGGTCCACGAGGTCGAAGACGGGCGTGAAGTAGGACTGGTAGCGCGCCATCAGACCGGAGGGCGAGACGACGGCGGCCGACAGGAACGCGCCGGTCGGTGTACCCGCCTCCACCACGAAGCCGTAGGCCGTCTCGAGATCCTGGTCCACCGAGTAGCGGACGATCTCGTGCACACGGTCCCCGGCGTTGCGGCCGGCGATGTACGCCGCGAAGTCGGCCCTCGATTCCCCGGTCCTCTCGCCGTCCGGCAGGGCGAGGAGGAACCGGAACCCCGGCTCCAGGAGCGCCAGTGCCTTTTCCGGGTCCTGACCGTCCATCCTGGCCATGTACTCGCGGAGCACCATGGTCACCGTCCTCCCACTCAGAACATCAACCTGAGTTCAGTTCAGTTTGAATATAATGCGGAGGCCCCGCCCCCCACAAGAGGGCGGGGCGTGGGCCCTACTCCCCGACCATGCGCACCACGCAGCCCTCGATCAGGTCGCTGATCTCCGGCAGCGGGATCGCCCCGGTCGGGCGGTACCACCGCCACACACTGACGATCATGCCGAGCACCGCCAGCCCGAGCATGTGCGCGTCCCGCACCGGGAAGGCGCCCTTCGCCATGCCGCGCATCAGCAGATTGGTCCAGTCCCGCTCCACCATCTGCACCAGCTGCCGCGCCGCGATCCGCTCGGTCTCCTCGCGCTTGGACTTCCGCGGCGTGGCGAGCAGCGACATGTTGGCCTGCAGCACGCGCATCTGCCGGATCTCGTGCTCCGACACCGCGAAGGCCGAGCGGACCCCGGCCCGCAGCGCCCTGACGGGATCCGGCTCGCCGGCCGTCGCCTCGGTGAACATGTCGTGGGAGCGCTGCAGCTCCAGGCGCATGATGGTGAGCAGGCAGTGCGCCTTGGACTCGAAGTAGTGGTAGAGCGCGGTCTGTCCGATCCCGACGCGGTCGGCGACGTCGGACCACTTGGTGGTCTCGTAGCCGGTCTCGCCGAAGTACTCGACCGCGGCCTCCAGAATGGCCGCCCGCTTCGACCTGGGTCCCTGGTCGGGATCCACGATCCGCGCCCTCGCCATTGCCTCTCCCCTGCGCTCCACGGACGGCGCCAGCCGCCGACCGGATGTCTGAGGGTAGACCTACTTGAACTCGGTTACGAACCCGGCTCGGGCCCGGCGGCGGGCCCAGTCCGGCTCGCGCTTGGCGAGGAACGCGGCGACGCCCTCCCGGCCCTCATCCGAGACCGCGGCATCGGCCAGGTGACGGGCCTCGGCGTCGAGGTGTCCGTCGAGACCCGCCGAGAGCCCCGTCGCGACCAGCCGCCGGGTGGCGCCGAGCGCTCCGGTGGCTCCCCGGGCGAGCGCCGCCGCCGTCTCCGCTGCCGCCCCGGCCAGCCTGTCGGTGGCGACGACCCTGCTGACCAGGCCCATCTCGGCCGCCTCGGGCGCGGTGATCCGCCGGTTGGTCAGCAGCAGGTCCAGGGCCCGCTTGGGGCCGACAAGCCGGGGCAGCGACCAGCTGACCCCGGCGTCCGGTGAGTACCCGATGCCGGTGTAGGCGGCGACGAACGTGGCGTCGGACGCGGCGAGCGTCAGATCGGCCGCCGCCGCGAGTCCGAGGCCGGCTCCCGCGACGGCGCCCTGCACGGCGGCCACCAGCGGCGCGTCCAGCCCCGCGAACACCCGCAGCGCACCGTGCAGCGCGTCCGTGACCGCGGTGAGGTGCGCGGCCAGCCGGTCTCCGGACAGCGGGGCGAACTCCCGCAGGTCGCCCCCGACGCAGAAGGAACGCCCCCGCCCGGTGAGCAGCACCGCCCGTACGCCGTCGGTCCTCGCGCAGGATCCGGCGGCCTCCAGCAGTGCCGTGGCCATGGCCAGGTCGATGGCGTTGCCGGCCTTCTCGCGGCACATCTCGACGTGCGCCACGCCCGCCGCGTCGACGCGGACCGTGACGCTCACCGGGCCGTCCATCCACCGTCGGCGGTGAGCACCTGACCGGTGCAGTAGGAGGAGGCGTCCGACGCGAGGAACAGCAGCGCCCCGTCCAGCTCGCCCGGTGCGCCGCCCCGGCCCAGCATGGTTCCCCGTTCGACCCACCGGCGGGAGCGGTCGTCCGCGAACAGTTCCTCGGTCATCTCCGAGCGGAACCAGCCCGGGGCGAGGGCGTTGACCCGTATCCCCGCGGGGCCCCACTGACCGGCGAGCTCGCGGGTGAGCCCGATCAGGCCCGCCTTGGAGGCGGCGTAGGAGGCGCCTCCCAGCGGGGCCCCGGCCACCAGGCCCAGGATCGAGGAGACGTTCACGACGGACCGGCCCGGGGCGTCCGAGGACTCGGCCATCAGCCGGGCGAGGTGGAAGGGCGCCACCAGGTTCACCGTGAGCACGGCCGCGAAGTCCTCCGCGCTCTCGTCCTCGGCCCGCACGGCTCCCGCCCCGCCGGCGTTGTTGACCAGGACGTCGAAGCGTCCGGTGGCCGCGAGCGCGCTCTCCGCGAGCCGGACGCGGTCCGCCTCCCGCGAGACGTCGCAGACCACGGGGTGGACTCGGGGTTCGGTACCGGCCAATTCCGTCAGCCGGTCCAGCCGCCGGGCCGCGGCGAACACGCTGGCACCCGCCTGTGCGAGCACGCGGGCGAACCGCGCGCCGAGCCCCGAGGACGCGCCCGTGACCACCGCCGTACGGCCGTGCAGGGAGAAGAGGTCGGCCGCCGGGGTCATCCGTCCACCCCGATCGGCAGCACGGTGGCGCCGCCGTCCAGCACCAGCGTCTGGCCGGTCATCCAGGAGGAAGCGTCACAGGCCAGGAACAGCGCCGCGTGCGCCACGTCCTCGACCGTGCCCAGTCTGCGCAGCGGGAGCTTCGCGGTCAGGACGGGCTCCCTGGGCTCCCATACGGCCCTGGCGAGCTCGGTCTTGACCAGGCCGGGGGCGATCGCGTTCACCCGCGCCCGCGGGCCGAGTTCGTAGGCGAGCTGCCGGGTCAGGTGCAGCATCGCCGCCTTGGTGGCGTTGTACCAGCCGATGTGGGGGTCGACGACCAGTCCGCCGACGGAGGCGATGTTGACCACCGCTCCCCCGTGCTCCGACATCCACGCCCGCCAGGCGCAGCGGGTCCAGGCGACCATGCCGTACTGGTTGACGCGTACGGTCTTCTCCGCACGCGGCGGATCCAGGTCGAGCAGGTCGCCCATGTACGGGTTGGTGGCCGCGTTGTTGACGAGGACGTCGAGGCGGCCGAACCGGGCCATGGTCTCCTCGACGCATCGCTGGGCCTGGTCGGGCTCCCCGGCGTTGGCGACCACCTCGTGGACATCGCCGTCGCCCTTGAGCCGCAGCAGTTCCGCCCGGGCCCGGGCGAGCCCTTCCGGTTTGCGGGCGGCGACCACGACATGCGCGCCCGCCTCGCGGTACGCCTTGGCGATGCCCAGGCCGATCCCGCGCGAGCCGCCGGTGATCACGGCGACCCGGCCGCGCAGCGGCTGTCCGTTCACGTCTGCTCCTCGGGGTACTTGGCCAGCTCCCGCCGGGCCACCGTGCGCAAATGAACTTCGTCCGGCCCGTCCGCGATGCGCAGCGCCCTGGTGATCGCGTACAGCCGGGCCAGCACGGTGTCGTCGCTGACTCCTGCCGCGCCATGGGCCTGCACCGCCCGGTCCACCACGCGGTGCGCCGTCTCCAGCGCCGCAACCTTGATCGCGGCGACCTCCGTGCGGGCGGCGGCGTTGCCCCGGGTGTCCATCAGCCAGGCCGACTTCAGCACCAGCAGCCGGACCTGCTCGATCTCGATGCGGCTGCGGGCGATCCATTCGCGTACGACGCCCTGGTCCGAGAGGGGGCCGCCGAAGGCGCTCCGGTTCATGGTCCGCCGGCACATCAGGTCCAGGGCCCGCTCGGCGAAGCCGACCGCGCGCATGGCGTAGTGCATCCGGCCGGGGCCGAGCCGCCCCTGGGCGAGGGCGAAGCCCTCGCCCTCGCCGCCGAGGAGGTCCCCGACCGGTACACGTACGTCCTCGAAGAGCACGTCCCCGTGGCCGCAGCGGTCGGTGTACCCGAACATGGGCAGATCGCGCAGGACGGTGATGCCGGGGGTGTCGCGCGGGATCAGCAGCATGCTCTGCTGCCGGTACGTCTCCGCTTCCGGGTCGGTCACGCCCATGAGGATGATCAGCGCGCAGTCGGGGTCCAGGATCCCGGAGGTGTACCACTTGTGGCCGTTGACCACGTAGGAGTCGCCGTCGCGGGTGATCCGGGTGCGGATGTTGCGCGCGTCGGAACTGGCGACCTCGGGTTCGGTCATGGCGAAGCAGGACCGGATGCCGGCCGCCAGCAGGGGCCGCAGCCAGCGGTCCTGCTGCTCGGGTGTGCCGTAGAGGGCGAGCAGTTCCATGTTGCCGGTGTCGGGGGCGGAGCAGTTGAACACCTCGGGGCCCATGACGGACCGCCCGGCCAGCTCGGCGAGCGGGGCGTATTCGAGGTTGGTCAGGCCGGCGCCCCGGTCGCCGTGCGCCAGGAAGAGGTTCCACAGGCCCTCCGCGCGGGCCTTCTCCTGCAACTCGCGCATGACGGCGGGCTGTTGATGGGGGTCGTCCGCCTCGGCGAGCTGCCGGTCGTAGACGGCCTCGGCCGGGAGGACGTACTCCTCCATGAACGCGCCCATGCGTGAGTGCAGTTCGCGCGTCTTCGGGGAGAGCTCGAAGTCCATGCCTGTCGCTCCTTGCGTGTCGCTCGCTCAGCCGAGGAGGTCCCGTGCCGTGCGGATCATCGCCGCGATGGTCGGCGGCAGCCGTTCCTGGTCCGGGTCGTGGTGTTTGCCCTCGCGGTGACGGCGCAGGTTGTGGCCCATGATCGCGGCCATCTTGGTGCGGGCCAGGGCACGGAACCAGGCGAAGTCGGGTGGGGGCGGAAGGCCGTCGAGGTAGGCGGCCAGCAGTTCGTCCTCGGTGGGCAGTCCGGGGATCTGGCGGCCGAGGCGGGGGAAGTTGCGGTGGTCGGCGAAGAGGAGGAACCAGGCGAGATCGATGCGTGGGTCTCCGTGGCCCCAGATCTCCCAGTCGACGACGGCGGCCGGGCGTTCTCCCGCGCACAGGACGTTGCCCAGGCGGAAGTCGCCGTGGGTGAGGACCGGTGGCAGGCCCGTGGGCACGCTCGCGGCGAGGGCTTCCGTCAGTTCCCCGGCTCCCTGCCGCAGTTCGGCGGGTACCGCGCTCATGGTGCGGCTCCACCGGTCGAGTTCGGCGGCCGGGTCGAGGGGGTCCGCCACCTCGAGGGCGGGCGGTCCGGACCGGTGCAGCTCGCGCAGGACGGCCGGGAGCGCCAGCATCCTCCCGCGGCACAGGCCGGCGTCGAGCCGGTGGTCGTCGAGGACCGGTTCGACCGCCTCGCCGGTGACGAACTCCATGGCGAACCAGGCGGGCCGGCTCTCCTCGACGGCGACGACACCCGGCACCGGCACCGAGCCGGCCTCGGCGAGCGCGCTCAGCACACGGGCCTGGCGCAGCACGTCGTTGCGGCCGACGGGACGCTGTCCCGGCGGGACGGCCTTGATGACGTACGACGCCGAGCCCGCGGTGATGGAGAAGGTGAGGCCCGAGTGGCCGCCGGGCAGGGTCTCCAGCTCCCCGAGCGGTACGCCGGGATGCAGGGCGCGGAGCCGTTCGCGCACCCGCGCGGTCAGTCCGGTCTCCTCGGTGAGCCAGCTCAACGCGGTTCCTCCTTGCGGTACTTGGGTTCCCTGGGCAGCCCCAGAACCCGCTCGGCGAGGATGTTGCGCTGGATCTCGTCGCTGCCGCCCGCGATGCTGTAGCCGGGAGCGCCCAGCAGATGCTCGGTCCAGGCGAAGGTGCCCCACTCCCCCGTGTCCGCGGCGAGGCGCGGGCCGAGCAGTTGCTGGACGAGGTCGGTGGTGGCGCGCAGGGTCGCGGTGGCGTAGAGCTTGCCGACGGAGGCCTCGGCGCCGGGCTCGCGGCCGGCGACCTGGGCAGCCGTCACACGCAGGCCGATGAGCCGCTGGACGAGGGTACGGACGAACAGGTCGCCCGCCCGCTGCTGTTCCCCGCCGGTGAGCGGCCGGGGCAGGTGCCGGGCGAGGTCCAGGGCACGGTCCGCGTTGTCCAGGCCGAGCGTGCCGGAGTCGAGCCGCTCGGCGGCCAGCACGGTGAGCGTCACGCGCCAGCCCTCGCCCACGGGGCCGAGCCGGTCGGTGTCGGGGACCCGGACGTCGTCCAGGTAGACCTCGTTGAAGCTGGAGCCGCCGGTCATCTGCCGGATGGGCCGTACCGTGACACCGGGAGCGTCCATCCGGACCAGGAAGACCGTGATGCCGGCGTGCTTGGGCACGTCCGGGTCGGTGCGGCAGACGGCCACCCCCCAGGTGGCGACGCGGGCGCCGGACGTCCAGACCTTGTGGCCGCGCAGCACCCAGCCGTCACCGTCCGTGTCACGGATCGCCCTGGTGCGGACGGCGGCGAGGTCGGAACCCGCCTCGGTCTCGGAGAAGAGCTGGCAGGCGAGTTCGTCGGTACGCAGCATGGGGCGCAGCCAGCGCCGTTTCTGTTCCTCTGTGCCCCAGACCCGGACCGCCGGAGCCACGAGCTGCTGCGTGACGGGGAAGATCTCGGTGCGCCGGGGCACGTCGAAGGCCGCCTCCTGGGCGCGGTACAGGTGGTCGTAGTAGGCGGGCAGTTCGCGGCCGCCGTACTCCTCGGGCCAGCCGAGGGCGCCCCAGCCCTGGTCGTAGCGGGTGCGCTCCCAGGCGCGGATGCGCTCGGTGCGGGCGCGTTCCTCGTCCTCGGTCCAGTTCTCGAACACGGCCACGGAGTCGTCGCCGCTGCCCCACTCCTGCCCCCGTGGGCCTCGGTGGTCCGCCACGGCCGACAGCCAGCGGCGGGCTTCGGCCCGGAACTCCTCCGGGTCCGGCGCCGATGGGGGCACCTGGTGCTGAGGTTTCACCTCCGCTCCCTTCCGTTCAGCGGGCCAGCACGGTGCACGCGCTGACGCCCGGCGCTCCGTAGACATGGGTGAAGCCGGTGCGCGGGCCGCCCGGGACCTGTCGTTCGCCCGCGCGGCCGCGCAACTGCTGGACGATCTCGTGCACCTGGCGCAGCCCGGAGGCTCCGACGGGCTCGCCGTTGGCGATGCAGCCGCCGTCGGTGTTGACGGGCAGCGCGCCGCCGATCGCGGTCGCGCCCGACGCGATCAGCCGCTCCTGTTCGCCGTGTGCGCAGAATCCGCATTCGGCCATGTGCATCACCTCGGCGCCGCTCTCGGTGTCCTGGAGCTGGCAGACGTCGATGTCGTCCGGGCCGATGCCGGCCTCCTCGAAGGCGGCTCTCGCGGCGTCCGTGCTGACGCTGGTGGGGGTGCCACCGGGCGCCCAGGGGCTGAACACCTCGAAGGAGCCGAACCGGCGGGTGCGGACGACCGCCGCGCGCAGGGCGACCGGGGTGGCGGTGGTGCCACCGCTCAGCTCGCGCGCGACCTCCCGGCCGCACAGCACCAGGGCGACCGCGCCCTGCCCCGGCGAGCAGAACATGTAGCGGGTCAGGGGGTCGTTGACCAGGCCGGAGGCCAGGATCTCGTCCGCGTCCAGCGGCTTGCGGCGCCACGCGTGCGGGGTGCGCACCCCGTTGGCGTACGCCTTCTCCGCGACGAGGGCGAGGGTGCGCGGGGTGATGCCGTGGTCGTACATGTACCGCTGGATCTTCATCGCGAAGAACTGGGTGGTCACCATGAGGCCCTCGCTGCCGTAGGCCTCGTCGAGCCCCCAGTCGGCGGGCCGCGGGTCGAAGGCTCCGCGCGGGTGCTTGTCGAAGCCGACGGCGAGGGCGACGTCGGCGGCGCCGGACCGGATCGCGCTCACGGCGGACACCAGGGCGCTGCCGCCGGTCGCGCAGCCGTTGCGGACGTTCACGAACGGCAGTCCGGTGAGTCCGAGCCGGGTGACCAGGGTGTCGGCGTTCCCGGCCGCGTCACTGCCGCCGAACGCCGCCCGTACCCGGGACCACGGCAGCCCGGCATCGGCCAGTGCGGCGTTCACGGCCTCCACCGCCAGGTGCATTCCGGTGGCGTCCGACCGGCCGAAGGGAGTGATGCCGGCGCCGCAGACCAGGACGTCGGCGGCGCTCGCCCCGGTCACACCGTCACCTCGGCCGGGCAGGCGTGCGGCACCCCGTCGCCCGCCGTGACGGTGAGCCGCATACCGATCCGGACGTCCTCGGGGCGTACGCCGTCCAGAACGGCCAGGACCCGTACGCCTTCGGGGAGTTCGACGTAGCCGACCGCGAAGGGCCGGAACCCGTCGTCGGGGGCGGTGTACGGCGGCGACTTGGGCGCGTGGCGCTGTACGGTCCAGGTCCACAGCGTGCCCTCGCCGGAGAGCACCACCGGCTCGGCCGGGCCTGAGCAGTTCGGGCACGCGGGGTCCGGCGGGTAGACGGCGACCTCACAGCGCGGGCAGCGAGACCCGCGCAGCGCGCGAGCGGGCACGGACCTCAGCGCCCCTTCCACTGCGGGTCGCGCTTCTCCAGGAAGGCCGCGACGCCTTCCGCCGCGTCCTCCGAATTGAGCATGACCCCGACGGCCAGGTGCTCCATGACCATCAGCGACTGAATGTCCGCGTCCAGGCTCCGGTCGATGGTCATCTTGGTGATCCACATCGTGAACGGGCTCTTGTCGGTGAGCTGGTCGGCGAACTCCTCCACCGTGGCGTCCAGCTTGTCCGCAGGTGCCGAGGTGTTGATGAGGCCGAAGTCGGCCGCCTCCACGCCGGTCAGGAGCTTGCCGGTGAGCATGAGCTCCTTGGTCTTGCGGACGCCGATCATCCGGGGCACGCGGTAGATGGGGCCGGCGCCCCCGAACAGCGCGCGGCGGATGTGGAAGTCGCCGATCAGGGCGTCGTCCGCGGCGATCGCGAAGTCGCAGGAGATCATCAGCTCGAACCCGCCCGCCGTCACATGCCCTTCGAGCACCGCGATCGACGGGGTCTTCATCGAGTACAGCCGGTCGCACACCTTCGCCGACAACACGGCGACGTCGATGGCCGTGGAGCTGCCGATGAAGTCGGCCTTGAGGCTGTCCAGGTCGAAGCCCGAGCAGAAGGTGTTGCCGCGTCCGCGCAGGATCAGCACGCGCAAGCCGGGGTCGGCGTCGACCTCGGTGATGATCTCGTCCAGCCGGTTGAGGATCGGCACGGTCACGCAGTTCTTCTTGTGCGGCCGGTTGAGCCAGACCCGGGCCACATGGCCGTCTCGCTCGAACTGGATCTCGTCTTCCACAGCCATCCGCCCACTCCTTCAAACTGAACTGAATTCACTTAATTCTCGGGGTCCGGCAGGAGCCTGTCAACAGTCGCGCCATGGGGTTCGCCCGGAACCGATCGCCGCGGAGTCAGGCGGGGCGCCCCGTCAGGCGGAGGAGCTCCGCCAGCCGGACCCGATGGTCGTCCGCGGTGCCGAACAAGGCGTCATCGGCCCGGGCCCTGCGCAGGTACAGATGCGCCGAGTGCTCCCAGGTGAAGCCGATCCCCCCATGGAGCTGCACATACTCCGCCGTCGCACGCCGGTAGGCGGTGGAACAGGCCACGGCCGCGGCACTCGCCGCCACCGGCAGCTCGGCGGACCAGTCCGCGAGACAGACCGCCGCGTACCCGGATGCCGACCTGGCGGCCTCGACCTCGACCAGGAGATCGGCCAGCCGGTGCTTGACCGCCTGGAATGACCCGATCTGGCGCCCGAACTGAGTTCGATGCGACACATACGCCAGCACGGCGTCCAGCGCGTGAGCACATCCGCCGAGCTGCTCGGCCGCCAGCGCCGTCCGCCCGGAGTCCCGTACGGCGTCGACGATGCCGGGTACCTGCCCCTCCTCCCCGACCGGTTCGGCGGGCGCCCCGCGGAACCGGACGAGAGCCTGGCGGCGGGTGAGGTCCAGCACCCGCCGCGCCGTACGGTCGCAGCTTCCCGGGCCGGGTTCGCAGGCGAACAGCCGCGCACCGTCGGGCGCCCGGGCGACCACCAGGATCAGCCCGGCATCCTCACCGGCGGGCACGAAGTCCGCTTCCCCGCGCAGCAGCCAGCCGTCCGGCCCGCGTTCGGCCGTGACCTCGGATCCGTGCAGGAACCCGGCGACCGTCGCGGTGAGGGCACCTGTGGCGATGTCCGGCAGCCAGCGTTCACAGGCTCGCCGGTCACCACTGGCCAGCAGGGCGTCTCCGGCGAGTACGACGGTCGGGAGCAGGGGCGCGGGGCACAGGACGCGGCCGGTCTCCTCCAGGGCCACGGCGAGTTCACCGAAGGAGCAGCCCGCTCCGCCGTACTCCTCGGGCAGCGCGAGACCGTGCACCCCGATCTCGCCGGCGAGCCGCTCCCACACGACCTGGTCGAACCCGCGCGGGCCGCCCGCCTGCTCGCGCACCTCCTCGGGCCCGCACACCTCGGCAAGGAACTCCCGCAGCACCGCGCGCAGTTGCCGCCGTTCCTCCGTCTCCAGCAGCAGCGCCGGGTCGAGATCGAACCGGAACATCAGGGCCTCCCCGCATCGCAGTGGTGTGTTGTTCCTCAGCCGTCACATGCGGCCATCCGCTGGCGCGTCGGCCGATCCGCTGGCGCATCGGCCGATCCGCTCGCGCATCGGCCGGTCCGCTCGCGCGGGGTGGTCGCCGTACCGGGGCCGCTCGCTACGCCGTGAAGCGTCCGCCGTTGGCGAGCAGCACCGCGCCGACGAGGTTCGCCGCCTCGTCGCTCGCCAGGAACAGCGCGACGGCGGCGATCTCCTCCGGGGTGGCGTACGGCCGCACCCGGGGGTCGGCGAAACCCTCCCGCAGCACCTGGGGGGTGTGGGCGGCCATGCCGGTCTCCGTCGGGCCGGGAGCCACGGTGTTGACGCGCACCCCGAACGCGATGGCCTCCTTCGCCACGGACTGGCTGAGCGCCTGCGCTCCGGCCTTCGAGGCCGCGTAGTGCGGATAGCCGGTGAGCGCGTCGAAGGCCGCCGAGGAGCCGAAGGTGACGACGGCCCCCGACCGGTTCGGCCGCATCGCCCGCAGAGCCGCGCGCAAGACGTGGAAGGTACCGTCCAGGTTGATCCGCAGGACCCGTCGCCATGCCTCGAGGCCGAGGCGTGTGGTCACCTCGGGCGGCCGGCCGGCCAGCACCGCGTCGGCCAGCCACTGCTTCACGGCGGGATCGTCGACGCCGGCCGCGTGCACCACCACATCCAGCCGCCCGTGTTCTCGCACGACCTCGTCGACGAGCCCGTCGACCTGCCCGGCGTCCGCCACGTCCACGGGCGCCGCGCGGGCTCCGGACAGTCCCTTCGCCACCGCTTCGGCCGCCGGGCCGTCGATGTCCGCCGCGACGACGGCCTCGGCACCCTGCGCGGCCAGCCCGCAGGCCACCGCCGCGCCGATCCCGGAGCCCGCGCCGGTGACCAGCGCGACCCGCCCCGCGAAACGGCCGTACTCCGGGCTCCTGCCACTCATCGGGCCACCGCCTCCCTGCGATACTGAACTGACTTCATTTTTGTTACGCTGGGCCGCATGTCAACAGGCAGCGCCGGGAGGACGGGATGAGAGCGGTCCGGCTGACGCACTGGGGCGGCCCACCGGTGGTCACCGAGGTGGACCGGCCCACGCCGAGGGGCGAGGAGGTCCTGGTGCGGGTCGAGGCGGCCGGACTGTGCGGCTCCGACCTGCACGTCCTCGACGCGGAGCCCGGCGCCCTGCCCTACCTGGCGCCGTTCACCCTCGGACACGAGGTGGCCGGCCGGGTGGCGGAGCTGGGCCCGGACGCCACCGGGCCACGGACCGGAGAGCGCGTGGTGGTCTACGGGCCCTGGGGCTGCGGGCGATGCGGGCGCTGTTCGGCGGGCGCGGAGAACTACTGCGACAGGCGCCCCGAGCTGGACGCGGCCCGCACCGGGACCGGAGCCGGACTCGGGCGCGACGGCGGGCTGGCCGACTTCCTGCTCGTCCCCTCGGCGCGACTCCTCCTGCCCGTGGGCGACCTGGCTCCCACCCAGGCGGCTCCGCTGTCCGACGCGGGACTCACCGCCTTCCACGCCGTCGCCGGGATCCGGCCGGTGCCGGGCGGCACCGAGGGCGGCGCAGGCACGAGCGTGGCCGTCATCGGCGTCGGCGGCCTGGGACATCTGGCGGTCCAGATCCTTCGCGCCGTCACCTCCGCCCAGGTTCTCGCGGTGGACGTACGGGAGACGGCGATCTCCCTCGCCCACGACTGCGGCGCCCACTTCGGCACGGTGGTACGCCCGGACACCGCCGAGGTCCTCCGGGGCCGGACCGGCGGCGCGGGCGTCGACGCCGTGCTCGACTTCGTCGGCACCTCCGCCACCCTCCGGCTGGGGGTGAGGGCCCTGCGGCCAGGTGGGGACCTCGCCCTGGTCGGCAGCGGCGGCGGGGAACTGACGGTCCGCAAGCCGGGTGCGCTGCCTTCGGGAATCCGACTCTCCCTGCCGTTCTGGGGGACGCGGCCGGAGCTGGGGGAGGTCGTGGCGCTGGCACGCTCCGGCGCCGTCACGGTCGAGACGAGCCTGTTCCAGCTGACCGAGGCCCCGGCCGCGATCGGCGCACTGCGTGCCGGCGGGATACGCGGACGAGCCGTACTGGTACCCGGCTGAGGCTCACCCGGACGGGCGGGAAGGGTGCAGAATGAGGCGAACTGAACTCATGTTGAGAGCAGCGCGGCGCCGAGCCCGGCGCAGAGCAGCGCGGCGCCGAGCCCGGCGTGAACCCGGCGGTCGGCCCGGCCGCGCCGGCGACCGGCTAGGTGTCGCCGGCGATCACCAGTGTCATCGTGGGTTTCCCGCACCCGCGAAGGGCACCTGGGCGGCGGCCGCGACCCGGGGGAAGGGGTGCTGCCACAGGCCCTGTGCCTCCAGCCTCGGCAGGACGCCCTCGCCGAACCAGTAGGCCTCCTCCAGGTGCGGGTAGCCGGAGAGGACGAACTCCTCGATGCCCAGGGCCGCGTACTCCTTGATGCGGTCGGCGACCTCGTCGTGGCTGCCGACCAGGGCCGTGCCCGCACCGCCCCGCACCAGGCCGATGCCTGCCCACAGGTTGGGGTGGATCTCCAGGGCGTCCCGGTTGCCGCCATCGTGCAGGGCGAGCATGCGCTGCTGCCCCGTGGACTCGCTGCGGGCGAGTCCGGCCTGCACGGACGCCACGGTCTCCGGGTCGAAGCCGTCCAGGAGCCGGTTCGCCTCCGCCCACGCCTGCTCGGAGCTGTCGCGGGTGATGACGTGCAGCCGGATGCCGAACCGGACGGTGCGGCCCTGCTCGGCCGCCAGCTTCCTGATCCAGGCGATCTTCTCCGCGACGTGCGCGGGCGGTTCGCCCCAGGTGAGGTACACGTCCACGTGCCGCGCGGCGATCTCTCCGGCGATCGGCGAGGAGCCGCCGAAGTAGACCTCGGGAACCGGGTCGGGCACACGGGCCAGCGTCGCGTCCGCCACCTGGAGGTGCTCGCCGTGCAGATCGACGGTCTTGCCCTCCCACAGCTCCCGCACGATCTGCAGGAACTCGCCGGTACGGCGGTAGCGCGCGTCCTTGTCGAGGAAGTCGCCGTAGGCGCGCTGCTCGTGGCTCTCGCCGCCGGTGACGACGTTGAGCAGCAGCCGTCCGCCGCTCTGCCGCTGGAAGGTGGAGGCCATCTGCGCGGCGAGCGTGGGCGAGACGAAGCCCGGCCGGAAGGCCACCAGGAACTTCAGCCGCTCGGTGTTCTGGCTGACCATCGCCGTCGTCAGCCACGCGTCCTCGCACCAGGCGCCGGTGGGGGTGAGGGCGCCGACGAAGCCGAGGTCCTCGGCGGCGCGGGCGATCTGGCTCAGGTAGGCGACCGTCGGCGGCCGGTCCCGGCCGGAGGCGGTGGCCGGGGTGCCGTGGCCGCCGCCGACGACATGGCGGCTGTCGCCGTTGGTGGGCAGGAACCAGTGGAAGGTGAGGGACACGAGGGGTCTCCGATCGTGAGGGGGGCGTTCAGAAAAAAGGGGTGGTCAGAGCAGGCCGTGCCGGGGCGGCCGGGTGCCGCTCAGCACGTAGCGGCCGATGTGCTGGACCTTCCAGCGGGCCGGGTCATGCAGGGTGTGGGTGCGGGCGTCGCGCCAGTGGCGGTGCAGGCCCAGGGAGTCGAGCGCCGAGCGGGTGCCGGCGACCTCGAAGAGGGCGCTGCCGATCTCGACGGCGGCCTCCGCGGCGGTCACCTTGGCGGTGGCCACCGCGATCGAGGCCTCTGCCGCCGAGTCGTCGGTCAGGTCGTCCCGGGCGTCGTCGACCGCCCCGGCGGCCTCCCGCAGCAGGGCCTCCGCCGCCCGCAGGCGGATCGCGAGTTCGCCGAACCGCTGGATCAGCAGCGGGTCCTCCGCGGCCGTCTCCAGCCCGCTCTCGAACCAGGGGCGGCTCTTCGTACGGACGAACTCCACGGCCTCCGCCAGCGCCCCGGAGGCGATCCCCGCGTCGATGGCGGCGTGCAGCAACTGGGCGACGGCACCGTGGAGTTGGGGCCCCTGGAAGGTGAGGTGGTGGGGCAGGACCCGGTCGGCCGGCACGGACACCCGCTCCAGGCGGACCGTTCCGCTGGCCGTGGTGCGCTGCCCCATGCCGTCCCAGTCGTCGACGACCGTCAGGCCGGGGGCGTCGCGCGGCACGTACGCGACGTGCAGCGTGTCGTCGTCGGCCCGGGCCAGGACGGGAATCCAGTGGGCGAACAGGGCCCCCGTGGAGTAGTGCTTGACACCGTCGAGGACGTACGAGCCGTCCGGGCGTCGCGCGAGTCTGGTGCGGATGTCCTGGACGTGCCGGGTGCCCGCCTCGGACTGGGCGTTGCCGAACCGCCGGCCCCGCAGTACCTCGCCGAAGAAGAACTCCTGCTGGGCGTGCGTGCCCTGGCGGCGCAGCACGTTGACGTAGACGAAGTGGCTCTGCGGGATCTGGGCGAGGCTGGCGTCGGCGGAGGCCAGCAGCCGGAAGATCTCGGCGAGTGTCACGGCGCGGACGTCCGCGCCTCCGAACTCGGCCGGGACGCTGACGGCCAATAGCCCCGAGGCGGACAGCCGTTCCAGCTCCGCGTGCGGGAGCCTGCGCCGTACGTCCCGCTCGGCGGCTTCCTTGCGGAAGTCCGCTGCCAGTTCGGCGGCGACGGCCAGGGCCTCGGCGTCGTCGGCGATCACCCGGTCCGTGCTCATCCGGTGGCCGCCAGCACGGTCGTACGGCCGCCCAGCACGGCGGAGAACTGGTCCGTGACCTGGGCCAGGGCCTCGGCCGAGCCGGGCGCGACGGTCAGGGAGCCGTCGTCGCTCACGGCGATGTCCTTGTCGAGGGTGAACCAGCCCGGGACGATGTGCGCGGCGCCCATGGAACTCAGCACGGGACGCAGGGCGTAGTCGATGGCCAGGACGTGGGCGATGGAGCCGCCGGTGGCGAGCGGCAGCACGGTCTTTCCGGCCAGTGCGTACTGCGGGAGCAGGTCCAGCAGGGACTTCAGCAGCCCGGAGTAGGCGGCCTTGTAGACGGGGGTGCCGACCACCACCCCGTCCGCCTGGTCGACCAGGGCGGTGGCGCGGACGATCTCGGGGTGCCGGAAGTCCGCCCCGAGGAGCGCCTCGGCGGGGACGTTCCGGACGTCCAGCGGGATCACCTCGTGCCCCTGGGCGGTGAGCCGGGCGTCGAGGTGGCGCAGCAGTCGCTGGGTGCGGGAGGTGGCGGAGGGGCTGCCGGAAACGGAGACGATGGCGGCCATGCGGGGCTCTTCCCTTCGTGGCTGTACTCGGGCGGGCGGGGGAGATCAGGCGTGGGAAGCCGTGGGCTCGAAGTGGGCTTCCTCGGCCTCCAGTTCGCGTACGAGGGGCAGCACCCGCTTGCCGAAGTACTCGACCTCCTCGTGGTAGTGCAGGAAGCCGAGGAGGAAGAGGTCGACTCCGAGCCGCTTGTAGGCGACGATCCGTTCGGCGATCTGCTCGGGCGTGCCGATGAGGCCCGTGCGGAAGCCGTCGTTGTACTGGACGAGGTCCTCGAAGCTTGAGTCCTGCCACATGCCCTTGCCGTCGGCGGTGGACCGCCCGGCCTGCCGGACGGCGTCGCGGAAGCCGTGCACGGCCTCGGTGTCGGCGTGGGCGACGATCTCACGGAGCTGCTCGCGGGCCTCGGCCTCGGTGTCACGGGCGATGAGGAAGCCGTTGAGTCCGAACTTCGGGGGCGTGCGGCCCGCTTGGGCGGCGGAGGCGCGTACGTCGTCGATCTGCTCGGTGACGCCCGCGAAGTCCTTGCCGTTGCTGAAGTACCAGTCGGAGACCCGGCCTGCCATGGCGCGGGCGGCGGTGGAGTTGCCGCCCTGGAAGATCTCGGGGTGCGGGCGCTCGGGGGTGTTCAGCGGTTTGGGCTTGAGGGAGAAGTCGCGCACCCGGTAGAAGTCACCGGCGAGTTCGGCGTGGTCCTCGGTCCAGATGGTGCGCAGGGCGGTGATGAACTCCTCCGCGCGCCGGTAGCGCTCGTCGTGCTCCAGCCACGGCTCGCCCAGGGCGGTGAACTCGCCCTTGAACCAGCCGCTGACGACGTTGACGGCGAAGCGGCCGTTCGACAGGTGGTCGGCGGTGGCGCCGAGTTTGGCGAGGACGCCGGGGTGCCACAGGCCGGGGTGGACGGCGGCGATGACCTTGAGGCGCTGGGTGGCGAGCAGCAGGGCGAGGCTGAAGCTGGTCGACTCGTGCTGGTTCTCGGCACCGTAACTGGCCATGTAGCGGACCTGGCTGAGGGCGTAGTCGAAGCCGTTCTTCTCGGCGAGGACGGCCAGTTCGCGGTTGTAGTCGTAGCCCCAGTCGGTGCGCTGTTCGACGGTGCTGGTGACGAGGCCGCCGCTGACGTTGGGCACCCAGTAGGCGAAACGGACGGGCTCGGATGCGGGCGGTACGGGCATGGGGAACTCCCGGGAAGAGCGGAAAGGCACGCGAAAGACACAGGCGTCGCACGGAAAGCGTGCTCGCGAGGGGAATTCAGGCGCGCTGGAGCGACGGTCGCGGGAAAGCCGTCAGCACGACGGAGAGCGTCCGGGACCGGAATTCAGATACGGAGAGAGCGCGGAAAGCGGGTGGGAGGGTTTCCCTCGGGTGCGCTGCGCTCAGACGCGGCTGCGACAGCAGGAGCTGGAGACACGCGCGAGATCGACGTGGCGTCGCTGCGTGAGGTCCGGTCGCTTCATGTCGACGATCCAACCAAGCGTGGGTCCCGCCGGTCAAGAAGACCCGGTGGTGATTCCACATGGTGAGAGTCGGTATTCACGAGGTTGTGACAGGGATTCCCTTGAACCGGCCCCGCGGGGGACGCAGTCTCCTGTCGTGCGCACAGAACAGCTGGAATACATCGCCGCCGTCACCCGGTTCGGTTCGCTGCGGCGCGCCGCCGAGGAACTCCATCTGTCCCAGCCCGCGTTGAGCGAGACCGTGCGCAATCTGGAGCGGGAGCTCGGTGTGGACCTGCTGGAGCGCAAGCGTTCGGGGGCGAAGGTCAGCGACGAGGGCCGGGAGCTGCTGCCGCACATCATGACGGTGCTGGAGGCGGTGGACCGGCTGCGCGGCGCGGCCGGCGACCAGCACCGCGTCAGCCGGATGGTGCGGCTCGGCACGGTCAACACGGCCACCGTTCCGCTGCTGATCCCGACCGTGCGGGAGTTCCGCTCCGCGCATCCGGCCACCCAGGTCGAGGTGGTCGGCGCACAGCAGGCCGACATCCACCGCGGGCTGCTGGAGGGCGCCTTCGACCTGGGGCTGGTGAACTATCTCCACGGCGACGACATGCCGCCCGGCTTCGAGACGACCGAGTTGCTGCGCGGCCGGCCGGTGGTGTGCGTACGCCCGGACAGCCCGCTGGCGGCCCTGGACGCGGTGGATGTGGACAGCCTCCTCGCCGAACCGCTCATCGTGATGCGGTCCGGCTATGTCATGCACCGCTACGTCCACCGGCTGCTGCGCGGCCGGACACCGTCCTTCTCGTACTCCACCGACGGCGCCGAGATGGGCAAGCTGATGGTCGCCGAGGGGCTCGGGGCGACGGTGCTGCCCGACTTCAGCGTCCTCGGCGATCCCCTGGAGCGGCGGGGCACCCTCACGGTCCGGCCGCTGGCGGGGGACGAGACCGATGTGCTGCTGGTGCTGCAGCGCCGCCATGCCGTCTCGGTCCCCCGGGCCGTGCGTGATCTGCACGCGCTGTTCGTACGCAACGCCCGAACGGGTGGTTCACCCACTCCGTCGGCGTAGGAGGACGCCTCTCGCGGGGCGGCCGGGCCGGGACGCGCCGGAAGCTCCGAGGAGATTGGAGTCGTCATGCTCCGTACGAACCCGCCCCGCGTCAGCGTGATCATCCCCGCGTACAACTCCATGCCGGAACTGACGAAGTGCGTCAGATCCGCCATGGAGCAGACGCTCGGCCTGGACAGGATCGAGATCATCGCGGTCGACGACGGCTCGACCGACGGCACAGCGGAGGAGCTGGACCGGCTCGCGCGCTCCTGCCCCAGCCTGCGCGTCGTCCACCAGCCCAACAGCGGCGGAGCCGGAGGCCCGCGCAACACCGGTCTGGACATGGCCCGCGGTGACTACGTCTTCTTCCTCGACTCCGACGACTACCTGGGCCCCGACGCCCTGCGCCGCATGGTCGCCATGGCGGACGAGAACCGCACCGACGTGGTCCTCGGCAAGATGGTGTCCGTGGGCGGACGTGCCGTACCGACGGCCGTCTTCTCGCACAACCAGCCCCGGACCGACGTCTTCTCCTCCGCCGCCTACCGCACGCTGGGCTGCTGGAAGCTGTTCCGGCGCTCGCTGATCGAGCGGCTGGACCTGAGGTTCCCGCCGTACCGCAACTGCGAGGACAAGCCGTTCACCGCCGCGGCCTTCCTCAACGCCGACGGCATCTCCGTGGTGGCCGACTACGACTGCTACTACTCACGCAACCGCCAGAACGGCAACAATCTCACCCTCACCGCCGCCGGCCTGGCCCACCGTATGGACGGCACCCGGCTGTGCTTCGATACGGTGGCCCGCTGTCTGGAACCCGGCCCGCGCCGGGACCAGATCATGCGCCGCCACGTGGAGTGGGAGCTGTGCGGGCCCTTGCGCGGCCTGCTGCACAAAGAGAACGAAGAGGAGGCCCGGGAGCGTTTCTATCCGCAGTTCCGGCACTGGGCACTGAGT
This sequence comes from Streptomyces sp. NPDC050546, assembly GCF_044457425.1. Classification (NCBI taxonomy): domain Bacteria; kingdom Bacillati; phylum Actinomycetota; class Actinomycetes; order Kitasatosporales; family Streptomycetaceae; genus Streptomyces; species Streptomyces sp. NPDC050546. The sequence goes on along the minus strand of NZ_JBITGX010000015.1, from coordinate 19,980 downwards.
TATGTGACCGACGGTGTCTTCCAGCAGCTCGCCCCGCCGGACCGGCTCATCGTCCACCTCCTGCGCGCGGACCGGTACGAGGACCTCCGCACCGTGGCCCGGCACGCCAAGGACGACGCGGCGCGCGGCAACGTCGTCGACAAGGGCCGCGTCTACTGGTGCCACCCCTTCTTCCGGGACCCGGTGAAGGCGGTCCCGGACATCTGCTTCGACGCCACGGACCGGCTCCCGGTCCGCCATGAACTGGCCGAAGCGGCGTGGACGGGCGACGGCGGTGTGCTCCGGCTCGCCGGCCACGCCCGTATCGAGTCTCTCGGCGCCCTCGAGCCCACCACCCGGCTGATCCTGCGCCCGCGTGGCTTCCCGCACCCGGACATCCGCGTGCCCGTGACCGTCCACGACGACTCCCCTCAGCCCGATGACCTGGCCACCGACTTCCTTGTCGAGGTGGACCTGAGCACCGTCGACTCGGGCGCACCGCTGGGCGCCGGGGTGTGGGACCTCCACCTGGATGTGCGTGTCCAGGGAGTCAGCCGGATCGTCAGGCTCCGGCAGACCCGGACGGACGCGAACGGCCAGCGGACCGCCCCACTGCGGCGCAGGGTCATGGCCACCACCGCGCGCCCCTTCTTCACTCCCTACGGGAACTTCTCCCTGGACATCCGGCGGACCGAGGACGAGCCGGTCTGCCGCGTGACGGCAATCGCCTGGGACGCGCCCGGCACGCTCGTCGTCACCGGACGCATGACCGACGAAGCCGCGGGCCGCCCCGGGCCCACGGCCCTGCGCGCCGAAAGCGACTCGGGCTCGGTGCGTGAGGTGCCCCTGCGGTACGCGCGGGACGGCGGAAGCATCGGCTTCACCGCCCGTCTGCCGGTCAGGAATCTGCCTCCGGGGAGGTGGACGCTGACCCTCCGTACGGACGAGCCCAACAGCCGGATTCCCGTCCCGCCGCTGAAGGGACTGACCGGCACCCGCTGGTTCCGCGCCGCCCGGCTCGGCCGCCCCTACTGCGCCAAGCCACTCCCCCGCGGCTCGAAGGGAGCCGTGGTGCTGCGCGTGGCGCCGGTCGGGCTGGTGACGGGCGTGCGCAGGCGGCTCGGTCGACACGGAGCCGGCTCTCGCCGGTAACGGATCTCTGATGCCCCGTCAGTAGGTCATCTGTCCCGGACTCTTGACTCGTACGGCGGTAGTGGTCATCCTCGTCGCACCATGGGCGAGGTCATGACAATCGGGCTGTCGCTCCCCGGCCCACAAGGCCCAGGACGGCCCGATACGTCGACCCCGCCATCCCGCCGACCAAGGGACGTGGGCTGTGATCAGTTCCGGACGCCCGTACCGCAGACGCAAGAACATCACCGTTGTGTCGCTCCTCCTGCTCGTGCTCTCCATCGCGCTCGGACCCACACCGAGTTCGGCGGCCGGAACCGACTGGTGGAACCCGACCGCGCGGCCCGCGCCGGACTCCGGGGTCAACGTCACGGGGGAGCCCTTCACCGGCACCAACGACCGGGGCGAGGTCCGCGGCTTCGTCGACGCACACGACCACATCTTCTCCAACGAGGCCTTCGGCGGCCGTCTGATCTGCGGAAAGCCGTTCTCCGAGCAGGGCGTCGCGGACGCGCTCAAGGACTGTCCCGAGCACTACCCGGACGGCTCGCTCGCGATCTTCGACTTCATCACCAACGGCGGTGACGGCAAGCACGACCCGAACGGCTGGCCCACCTTCAAGGACTGGCCGGCCCACGACTCGCTGACGCACCAGCAGAACTACTACGCCTGGGTCGAGCGGGCCTGGCGCGGCGGCCAGCGGGTGCTGGTGAACGACCTCGTCACCAACGGCGTGATCTGCTCGGTCTACTTCTTCAAGGACCGCAGCTGCGACGAGATGACGTCCATCCGGTTGCAGGCCAGGCTGACGTACGACATGCAGGCCTACATCGACAAGATCTACGGGGGTCCGGGCAAGGGCTTCTTCCGGATCGTCACCGACAGCGCGCAGGCCCGTGAGGTCGTCAAGCAGGGCAAGCTGGCGGTCGTCCTCGGCGTCGAGACGTCCGAGCCCTTCGGCTGCAAGCAGATCCTCGACATCGCGCAGTGCAGCAGGGCCGACATCGACAAGGGCCTGGACGAACTGCACGCGCTGGGCGTGCGCAGCATGTTCCTGTGCCACAAGTTCGACAACGCGCTGTGCGGTGTCCGCTTCGACTCGGGCTCGCTCGGAACGGCCATCAACGTCGGCCAGTTCCTGTCGACGGGCACGTACTGGAAGACGGAGAAGTGCACCGGACCCCAGCACGACAACCCCATCGGCAACGCCTCGGCGGCCGCGGCCGAGAAGAAGCTCCCGGCCGGCGAGGAGGTCCCCTCGTACAGCGCTGACGCCCAGTGCAACGTCAGAGGACTCACCGCACTCGGCGAGTACGCCACCCGCGGCATGATGAAGCGCGGGATGATGCTGGAGATCGACCATATGAGCGTCAAGGCCACCGGCCGGGTGCTCGACATCTTCGAGGCCGAGTCCTACCCCGGCGTGCTCTCCTCGCACAGCTGGATGGACCTGGACTGGACCGAGCGGGTCTACGGTCTCGGCGGCTTCATCGCCCAGTACATGCACGGCTCCGAGGGCTTCATCTCGGAGGCGAAGCGCACCGAGGCCCTGCGCGACAAGTACGGGGTGGGCTACGGCTACGGCACCGACATGAACGGCGTCGGCGGCTGGCCGGGCCCGCGCGGCGCGGACGCCCCGAACAAGGTCACCTACCCCTTCAAGAGCGTCGACGGCGGCTCCGTCATCGACCGGCAGACCACCGGTCAGCGCACCTGGGACCTGAACACCGACGGAGCGGCCCACTACGGCCTCGTCCCGGACTGGATCGAGGACATCCGCCGGGTCGGCGGCCAGGACGTGGTGGACGACCTCTTCCGCGGCGCCGAGTCCTACCTCGACACCTGGGGAGCCTCCGAGAACCACGAGGCCGGGGTCAATCTCGCGGCCGGCTCCACCGCGTCGGCCAGTTCCTCGGAGTGGAGCCTGTTCACGAGCTACAAACCGCACCGGGCCGTGGACGGTGACGGCGGCACCCGCTGGGCGAGCGACTGGAGCGACGACCAGTGGTATCAGCTCGATCTCGGGTCCACCCGGCACGTCGAGCGGGTCACTCTCGACTGGGAGCGCGCCTACGCGAAGTCCTACCGCGTGGAGCTCTCCACGGACGGAGCGAACTGGCGGACCGCCTGGTCCACGACGGCGGGTGACGGTGGCCTGGACACCGCGAGATTCACCGGCACACCGGCCAGGTACGTACGCGTCCAGGGGCTGGAGCGCGGTACCGGCTGGGGCTACTCCCTCTCCGAAGTCGCGGTCCACGGCGGCTGACACCCACGAGAGGGGTTCCATGGCACGGTTGCCGTCCGCCGAGCGGCGGCGACAGCTCACCGAAGCGGCGATCAGGGCGATGGCCCGGGACGGCGTCCCCAGGACGACGACCCGGTCCATCGCCGCCGAGGCGGGCGTCTCGCTGAGCGTCTTCCACTACTGCTTCGACTCCAAGCAGGAGCTGATCGAGTCCGTCATCACCACCATCACCAGGCACTACGTGACGGTGGTGAAGGAGGCCCTGCGGCCCAGGGCCGGCCTCGAGGAGACCGTACGGGCGGGCTTCCAGGCGTACTGGGAGCACGTCCGCGCCCACCCGGACGAGCACATGCTCACCTATGAGCTCACGCAGTACGCGCTGCGCCAGCCCGGCTTCGAGCATCTGGCGCGGCGCCAGTACGAGCTGTACGCCGAGGCGTACATCGAGCTCATCGACCAGCTGCGGCAGAGCATGGGCCTGCGCCTGCGCGTCCCCGCCCCGGTCCTGGCGCGCTACCTGGCCGCCATGACCGACGGCCTGACCCTCAACTACCTCGTGCTCGGCGACGACGACGCCTGGTCGGGCATCCTCGACACGGTCACCGCGCACATCGCCGGCCTGGTGCGGGAGCCCTGAGAACAGGCGGGATGCGCGTCCGGCTCCTTACGCTCGTAGGGAACGGGTTCTCCCGGAGGTGACAGTCATGCGAGCCTCGCTGATACAGCTGTCCGTGGACGCGTCGGACTCCGCCGAGGAGCGCCGCCGCAGGGCGGCCGCGCTGGTCCGCGGCCGGGCCGGCGACGATCTGGTGGTCCTGCCGGAACTGTGGACGGCCGGCGCCTGGGCGTACGAGGGCTGGGGGCGCGACGCCGAAGGGGTCGACGGCCCCACCGCCGAGGCCATGTCCGCCGCGGCGCGTGCGGCCGGGGTCTGGCTCCACGCCGGATCGATCGTCGAACGCGACGGGGACGGGACCCTCTACAACACCGCCCTCCTCTTCGACCGGGCCGGTGACCTGCGCGGTCACTACCGCAAGATCCACCGGTACGGCTTCGACACGGGTGAGGCGACCATGATGGGCGGGGGCGGCGACATCGTCACCGTGCCCACCGAATTCGGTGTGATCGGCCTCGCCATCTGCTACGACCTGCGCTTCCCCGAGCTCTTCCGGGGCCTGATCGACGCAGGGGCGGAGCTGATCGTGGTGCCCGCCGCCTGGCCCGCGGCCCGGCTCGCCCACTGGCAGCTCCTGACCCGCACGAGAGCCCTGGAGGAGCAGGTCTTCCTGCTGGCCTGCTGCGCCACGGGCACCCATGGCGGTATGCGGCAGGGCGGGCACAGCGTGGCCGTCGACCCCTGGGGGACGGTCCTGGGCGAGGCCGGCACCGCGGCGGAGACGGTGACGGTGGAGGCCGACATGGGCGAGGTCGCCCGGATCCGCTCCGAACTGCCCGTCCTGCGTGATCGTGTCCTCGCCGTGGGCTCCGCCGTCCGTCGGTGACGTCGACGGCCCGCTTACACGACGCCCTGGGCCGTCATCGCCTCGGCGACGCGGAGGAAGCCGGCGGTGTTGGCGCCGAGGACGTAGTCGTCGGCGTCGCCGCCGTAGGTCTCGGCGCTGACACGGCACTGGGCGTGCACCTGTCCCATGATGGTCGCGAGCCGGTCCTCCGTCCGCTCGAAGGTCCAGCTGTCGCGCGAGGCGTTCTGCTGCATCTCCAGCGCGGAGGTCGCGACCCCGCCCGCGTTGGCCGCCTTGCCGGGGGCGAAGAGGATCCGTGCCTCGCGGAACACCTCGATCGCCTCGGGCGTGCAGGGCATGTTCGCGCCCTCGGCCACGGCGAGCACGCCGTTCTTCACCAGCGCGACGGCGTCCTGAGGGCCCAGCTCGTTCTGGGTCGCGCACGGCAGGGCGATGTCGCACGGCACGTCGTACACCGACCCCCGGGCGGAGAACCGCGCGGCCGGCTTCGCCTCGGCATAGGCGGAGACCCGGGCCCGGCGCACCTCCTTCACCTCCTTGAGCAGGTCCAGGTCGAGGCCGTCCTCGTCGACCAGGTACCCGGAGGAGTCGGAGCAGGCCACCACGCGGCCGCCCAGGGCGTGGACCTTCTCGGCGGCGTAGACGGCGACGTTTCCTGACCCGGAGACCACGACCCGGCGTCCGTCGAAGTCCTGGCCGCGGGTGGCGAGCATCGCCTGGGCGAAGTACACCGCTCCGTAGCCGGTGGCCTCGGTGCGGGCGTGCGAACCGCCCCAGCCGACCGGCTTGCCGGTCAGGACACCGGCCTCGTAGCGGTTGGTGATCCGCTTGTACTGGCCGAAGAGGTAGCCGATCTCGCGGCCGCCCACCCCGATGTCCCCGGCGGGCACATCCGTGTGCTCGCCGAGGTGGCGGTACAGCTCCGTCATGAACGCCTGGCAGAAGCGCATGACCTCGGCGTCCGAGCGGCCCTTGGGGTCGAAGTCCGACCCGCCCTTGCCGCCGCCGATCGCCATGCCGGTCAGCGCGTTCTTGAAGATCTGCTCGAAGCCGAGGAACTTGACGATGCCCAGGTTGACGCTGGGATGGAAGCGCAGGCCTCCCTTGTAGGGCCCCAGCGCGCTGTTGAACTCCACCCTGAAACCGCGGTTGACCCGTACCGTGCCCTGGTCGTCCACCCACGGGACCCGGAACATCAGCTGCCGCTCGGGCTCGCAGAGCCGCTCCACGATCCGGGCCTCGGCGTACTCCGGGTGGGCCCGGAGCACGGGGCCGATGGCGTGCAGGACTTCGTGTGCCGCCTGGTGGAACTCCGTCTCCCCGGGGTCCCGTCGGCGAAGGGTGTCGTAGACAGCCTCGATGTGGGCGCTGACGTCCATGTGCGTCGTCTCTCTTCGCTCAGGTGCGGGCCGGACTCGTGCCGGCCGGATGCTCGGTTGTTCGCGATGGCGGACACCCACCACCACGCGCGAGCGCGCCGAATTACTCACCGGCGGGCGCTCCGCGGCGCGGGCCGGCGTCGACGGGGGAACCGCCGCCCCGGGTCTTCCTGTCAGTCTCGGGAGAGTTTGTCCGCCTCCGCCCAGCCGATCAGGGCACCGCGCAGTGCGGCCACCAGGCGGCCGGCGGCCTCGTCCTCGGTGCGTCCGCTCTTGATGAGGTCGAGGATGTCGCGCGGGTCGAACAGCGCGTTCCACAGATAGAGGGCTTCGTCGCCGAGGTCTTCCAGGCCGAGCTCCTGGGTGGTCTGCCGCAGCGGTTCGGCGAGCGCCTCGGCCTGCGGCGCGAGGTAGCCGGTTCCTTCGCGCAGGCGCTCCAGATAGCCGCGGTGCGAGCGCATCTGGGCCATCGCGCCGCCGTGTTCGAGGACGAGGGAGACCCAGTGCCTCGACACCGCCTCGAGTTTCGTCATGCCGCGGGTGGTCTGCGCTGCGCTGAAGTCCTGCAGTTCGGAGCCCACTTGGGCGCGGAAGGCGTGCAGCACCTCCTCGACGGAGGAGAAGTGGCGGTAGGCCGTCGCGGTGGACACCTCGGCGTGCTTGGCGATCTCGGCGAGGCTGACGGGCGTGGGCGAGTTCTCGAACAGTCGCGCGGCCGCCTTGATGAGGTGCCTGCGGTTGCGCTCGGAGTCACTGCGCATGGGTCGATTCCTCGTCGTGTACGGGACGGTGCTCATCGCAGGGCCGAAAGACCGGCGGCCAGGCGGCGGACACCTTCGGTGATGGACTGCGGGCTGGCAGCGTACGACAGCCTCAGGTGCCCCTCACCCCGCGCTCCGAACTCGCTCCCGGGCCGGACGGCGACGCCGTGCCGGGTGCGCAGCGCCGCCACGACCTCCACGGACGGCAGATCGATGTCGTAGCGCGGGAACTGGTAGAAGGCGCCTTCGGGTGCGCTGAGGGTGAGGCCGGGGATCGCGGCCAGTTCCCCGCGCATGAGCTCGCCGCGCTCCTGGTAGGCGGCGCGCATCCGGGCGACGTCGTCGTCGCAGCTCTCCACCGCGGCCAGCGCGGCGTCCTGGACGACGGTGTTGACGGAGCCGTTGAAGGTGTTGTGGATGCGCGCTGCCGCCTGGATGAGCGGCGACGGACCCCAGAGGTAGCCGACGCGCCAGCCGGTCATCGCGTAGCTCTTGGAGAACGTCTGGCAGTAGACGGTCCGTTCGCGCAGGCCGTCGACGGAGAGCGCCGAGGTGAAGGGGCGGCCGGTGTAGTCGAGGTCGGAGTACGCCTCGTCGGAGATGACGATGGTGGGGGTGCCGTCGAGGAGGGCGGCGAGCGCTTCGAGTTCCTCCCGGCCGTGCACGATGCCGGTCGGGTTGACGGGGTTGCAGAAGACGAAGAGCTTGGCACCGGTGAGGGCGTCGGCGAGCCGGTCGAGGTCCCAGTGCAGGTCGGGTGCGAGCGGGACGGGGACGACGGTGCCGCCGGCCATGGCGACCAGGTCTCCGTAGAGGGAGTAGGTGGGGTCGGGGACGACCACCTTGTCACCGGGGTCGACGAGGGACAGGATCGACGCGGCCAGCCCGGCGGTGCCGCCCTGGGTGATCAGGACGTCGCCGGCGGACACCGGGGTCCCGGCGGTGTCGGCCAGCTTCGCGGCGAGGGCCTCGCGCAGGGCCGGTTCGCCGAGCAGCGGTGAGTAGTGGGTGCGGCCGGCGCGCAGCGCGGCGTGGGCCGCCTCGGTCACCCGCTCGGGGGTGTCGAAGTCGGGTTCGCCCATCGCGAGGGAGACGAGGTCGGACCGGGACTGCGGCTGCTGTGTCCGGCGGGAGGCGGCGGCGATCCGGGCGACGGCGGCGGCCGTGTCGTACAGGGGCGGCTGTGTGGTGACGGTGGGCGGCATGCGCTCCTCCTGGTGACGGGGTGGTCAGGCCTGCGGTGCGGCGTCGGCGGGGGCGCCCGCCAGGCGGCTGATCTCGAGGTCGGCGGAGACGTCGCGCTGGCGGGTGGGGGCGACGACGATCTCCTGGAGGACGACGCGCTGGGGCAGGGCGACGGCCAGGCGGATGGCCTCGGCGACGTCCTCGGGCCGCACCATGGCGGCGCGTTCCTCCGGCGCCGGGGGGCGGGCGCGGTGGTCGAGGATGGGGGTGTCCGCTTCGCCGGGCAGCACGGTGATGGCGCGCAGGCCCTGGTTGCGGAACGTGTTGTGCAGGAAGGTCATGAAGTTGCGTACGCCCGCCTTGGCCGCGCCGTAGGCGGCGCCGCCGAGCAGGTTGGGGTTGACGGCGGCGAGCGAGGAGACGGTGACGATGGTCCCGGCGCCGCGGTCGAGCATGTCGGGCAGGACGGCCTGGGTGAGCTGGAAGACGGCGGTGAGGTTCACGTCGAGGACCTGGCGCCACTCGTCGTGCGGGAGCCACTGCGGGTTGAGCACCGACGAGGAACTGCCCGCGTTGTTGACGAGGATGTCGACCGGGCCGAGTTCGCTCCGCACCCGGTCGAGGACGCGGCTCACGTCGTCCGCGCGGGTGATGTCCGCGGCGAGTGCGAGAGCGGTCCCGCCCTCGGCGCGGATCGTGGCGGCGACCTTGTCGAGGGCCTCCTGTCTGCGTCCGATCAGGACCACGGCGGCGCCGTCCCGGGCGAGCAGTCGCGCGGTCTCGAGCCCCATTCCGCTGCCGGCTCCTGTGATGAGCGCGATCGCGCCGGACGATGTCGTCACCGTTTCTCCTCCATCGGTGATATGAGATTCACCTTGCATATGAGAATAGATTCTCAGATTGATTGGGGCAAGGGCTGGGGCAGGTTCTCGGATGTGGGTGCGGGCAAGGCCGCCGTGAATCCGAGTGCGCCGAATGCCTCGGCCGCCGCCCGTCCGAGCGCGCGAACCTCGGACTCGCGGTGCGCGAACCGGCGCAGCGAGGTCTCGCGGTCGATCCAGCGGAACCTGAGTTCCCGCCCCGGCCCGGCCTGCCCGAGCAGGGGCAGGGACGCCCGTGCGGCGACGCCGACGACGGGATAGCCGGCGGTCAGGCTCCGGTAGCGGCCGAGGACGATCAGTTCGTCCGCGTGCGGGATCTGCAGCGCCCCGATGGGCACGCCGTGCGACACGATCTCGGTGTCGGTGTCCGGGTGGAGCACCGGCCCGTCGAGCCTGAGCCCGACGTGGTCGGAGCGCGGCGTGACCACGTACGTCGCCTCCTCGATCACCTCGCGGATCCCCGCGATCGTCCGCATGCCGGGGGTGGGGACGACGTCGACGACCCACGGTCCGTCGTCGAAGCGCGGTACGGGCACGGGGAGCCGGAACAGCCGCGCCTCGAACGGCCGGTGCCTGAATCCCCGGAACGCCGACTCCAGCAGGACACGCGAGCCGCGTGCGACGGTCTGCCCGAAGCCCATCCGGGCGTCCGGGGCGGCACTGCCCAGCAGCTTCTCCGTGCTCAGCGTTCCGTTCACCGCCAGATATGTGCGGGTCCCCCGGCTCATGTCCCCGCGGATCCGCACCTCGTGGCCCGCGGGCACGACCAGCGGCGACCAGGTGTCGGCGGGCGAGCCCGCGACGGTGACCCGGGCGGGCGCACCGGTCACCGCGAGCAGCACATCGGCGTCGGGCACGAGGGCCAGCTCGCCGCCAAGATTCTCCAGCAGGGTCGCGCCGCGGGGGTTGCCCACGAGGAGACTGGCCACGGCCGCCGAGTGCTGGTCGGCCGCTCCCCCGGTGGGAACGCCGCGCTGTTCCGTGCCGCTGCGGCCGAGGTCCTGGAACGTGGTGATCCATCCGGTGCTGGTGAAGTCGAGCGTCACGGTCGTCATACGGCCACCTCCGTCGGCAGCAGGAAGCCCTCGCCCAGCGCCTCGGCCTCGTCCCGGGTGACGGGGACGAAGCGCACGACGTCGCCGGTGCCGAACGACACGGGGTCCGGGCGGGAGATGTCGACGATGGTGTGCGGCGTACGCCCGACCACGCGCCAGCCGGTCGGGCCGGGGAACGGCTGGATGATCGCGTTGGTCCCGGCGATCATGACGGCGCCGGGGGCGACGTCCGTGCGCGGCTCGGCCCGCCGGCGCACCGGCCGGGGCACCTTGAGCCCGTCCATCATCGGGGCCATCGCCGCCCCGAGGAGGCAGACGGTGAAGGTGGACCGGGCGATCGCCTCGACCACATCGGTGGTGGCCAGGCCGAGTTCGTCGGCGACGGACACCAGATCGGGGCCGGTGTCGTCGTCGAAGACCACGGGGATGGCGAACGTCCGCACCTGCCGTGAGCGGGCCGGTCCGTCCGCGGGCGACGGAGCCCACCGCGCCACCAGCCGCGCCGCGTACTCCACGTGCTCGAGCGCGGTCAGCAGCGGGTCGAACTCGATGAGCAGGGACTCGAGACCGGAGACGACGTCGAGCACACCGTGCGGGCGGTGCGCCAGGAAGCGGTCGCGGAACGCCACGATCCCGGCCCTGCGGACGGCCTGGTCGGCATGCGGGATGGTCACCATCACCGCCGAGTCCCCGTAGGGCTCGACGGTGAGGGCGCCGTACTGTGCTGTGCTCATCACCTGGTGCGCGCCGCCTCAGCCGGCGAGCGCGACCTCCGCCTTCTGCGCCAGGACCTCGCGCAGGCCGCCGACGTGGATGCCCGCCTTGTCGAGCGCGGCGCGCAGCGCGGTGCCGTTGGCGAGGACGGACGGGTGGTCGCCGTGCAGCAGCAGGACGTCGGCGTCGTGGCCGAGCGGGACCACGTTGCCTTCGACCGAGCGCACCGTCCCCTCCCGTACGACCTGGGCCGAGCGCTCGCCGATCAGCTCCGGGTCGTGGATGAGTCCGCCCTCGTGGGAGCGCGGCACGGGCATGCCGTCGTCGCCGTAGCCGCGGTCGGCGAGGAACACGTAGCCGACCTCCAGGCCGCGCTTGCGTGACTCCTCCGCGAGCAGACCGCGCTGGCAGATGACGATGTAGTCGGTGTTGTAAGCGGCGATCGCGTCGGTGATGGCGCGGGCGTGCTTGGCGTCGGTCTGCGCGATGGAGCCCATCCGGCCGTGCGGGGCGACATGGCTGATGGTGCCGCCGTGCACCCGCGCGAAGGCGTCCAGGGCGCCGAGCTGGTAGAGGACGTCGGTGCGGATCTCCTCCTCGGTGGCCTCGATGAGCCGGCGGCCGAAGCCGACCAGGTCGGGGTAGCCGGGGTGGGCGCCCAGTTCGATGCCGCGCTCGACGCAGTCGGCGACCGTCCGGTCCATGATGCGCGGGTCACCGGCGTGGAAGCCGCAGGCGATGTTCGACGAGGTGACCAGGCCGAGCAGGGCGCCGTCGTCTCCGATCGTGTAGTTGCCGAAGCTTTCGCCGAGGTCGGCGACGACGGCTACGGAGTTGATTCCCATGGTGTCTCTCCTCGTGGGGGGATGATTCAGCGGGCCGCGAGGGGCCGGCCCTTGGTCTCGCGCAGGAAGGCGATCGTGACCAGGGTGATCAGGGCGGTGATGATGGAGGCGAACGCCGGGACGAGGTTGGAGCCGGTCGACTCGATGAGCTCGGTCATCACCAGCGGGGCGCTGCCGCCGAAGATGATCGTCGAGAGGCTGAACCCGATGCTGTAGGCGGAGTAGCGCACGGTGGTCGGGAACATCTCGGCGAGCACGGTGTGCACCACGGCGGCGTGCCCGGAGAAGGCGATCGCGAGAACTACGGTACCGATGCAGGCGAGCCCGAACTCGCCGGTGGTGATGAGCCGGAACATCGGGTACGAGACGGTTGCCATGGCGACGGCCGAGCCGGCGAGGACGGGCTTGCGGCCGATCCGGTCCGACAGACGGGCCATGAGCGGGATGCAGACGACGATGGCGACCAGGCTGACCGCGGTGACCGTGAGCGCACGCAGCATCGAGAAGTTGTGCTCGCCGAGCGAGGTCTTCAAGTAGGTCGGCATGTAGACGAAGAGCAGGTAGTAGCCGGGGCCGTTGAGGGCCGGGAGGAAGATCGTGAGGACGATCGCCCGCAGATGGCGCGGGTTGGTGAAGGCCTCCCTGAGCGGGTTGCGCACCACGGTGTTCTGCTCGCGCAGCGCCTTGAAGTGCGGGGTCTCCTCCAGCCGGCGCCGGATGTAGAAGCCGACGTAGCCGAGCGGGACGGCGAGCAGGAAGGGCACCCGCCACGCCCAGGAGGTCATGGAGTCGTCGCCGAGGGTGGTGATGAGGACGGCGGAGAAGGCGCTGCCGAACATCAGGGCGACGAACGAGCCGACGGCGATGAAGCTCATCATGTAGTTGCGGCGGGCGTCCGGCGCGTACTCGCCGACGAAGGACATGGCGCCGGCCACCTCGCCGCCGGCGGAGAAGCCCTGCAGCACCCGGAGCAGTACCAGAAGGACGGGGGCTGCCACGCCTATGACGGCGTGGGAGGGGATGAGGCCGATGGCCGCGGTGGCGGCGGAGATCAGTACCAGGAGGGCCGCGAGAAGCCCCTTGCGCCCGAGCTTGTCCCCGAGGTAGCCGCAGATCACGCTGCCGAACGGGCGGGCGACGAAGCTGACCAGGAAGCCGACGTTGGTGAGGAAGAGACCTCCGGCCTCGGCCTCTCCCATGATGTTGATCGCGAGATAGGTGACGAGCAGGCCGTAGATGCCGTAGTCGTACCACTCGACGAAGGAGCCGATCGAGCCCGCGACGGTGGCCTTGCGGACGACCTTGCGGTTGGCGGAGACGACGTCGACCGCTGCCGCGCCGGGCGTCTGTGACGATGCCTCGTCACGGTCTGAGGGGATGTCGAGCCGATCTGACGTTGTCATACGCGTTCACTTTCGGTGTCGCGGACTCCGGGGACGGTGTCCTGAGGATCGCGCGCCGAGCGGAGGGGGTGCCGGTGATCGCTCATGCGCCGAGCTGCGCCCACGGAGGTGGGGCCAGGAGGGGAAAGCGGTGACAGTGCCTCAGGGGCGGGTGACTCGGTGCTGTTCGCATGCGGCCCGCGTCTGAGGGGGCGGGCGGAGGTGTCACGGTGGAAGACCGCGGAACAGCACCGGAGCCGAGTTGCGACTGGAATCGCGAATGAGAATAGGTTCGCATTCTCGGGCGGTCAAGGATCCGTTCACCCTCTCGTCGAACTCGCACTCTCACCCCGACCGCTCCCGTCGGTCACCTCTTGTGCCGCACGTCCGATGGATGCACACTGGCTGACGCGAAACGCGAAAGCTTTCGCATTTTCTGGAAGGACTCTGCGATGACCCAGGACAACGTGCGCGTCAACACGGCGTGGGAACGCGTCGACGAGCAGGTGCTCAAGCGGTTCCGCGCCCATTCCGTGGCCAACCTCGGCGACGCCCTCGACCGGCTGAACATCGTCGACGGGGGCATCGCACCCATCTGGAACGGCGCCACAGCCGTCGGCACGGCACTCCCGGTCCTCACCGTCGCGGGCGACAACAAGGCCGTGATCGAGGCGCTCGAGCACATCCGCCCCGGCGACGTCCTCGTCATCAACGCCTTCGGCTACGACGGCCGCGCGATCATCGGCGACAACCTCGCCCAGCGGTTCGCCCTGCACGGTGCCGCAGGTGCGGTCGTCGACGGCTTTGTGCGCGACGCCGCGATCATCGAACGGCTCGGCGTCCCGGTCTTCGCACGGGGGCTGACCCCCGCCGGGCCCTTCAAGAACGGCCCGGGCACGATCGGCGAGGCCGTCGCCATCGGCGGTGTCGTGGTGAACCCGGGCGACATCGTCGCCGCCGACGGGGACGGCGTCATCGTCATCCCGCCGCACCGCGCCGAGGAGGCACTCCAGGCCGTGGAGGAGATCGTCGCCCGCGAGGCCGCGCTGGACGCCGAGGTCGAGGCGCTGCGCGCCCAGGCCGTCCGGTGACCGGCCGGGACCGGGTGCCTGACCGCCTGCGCGTCGCCGTCGCCGCCCCGCTGTCCGAGGAGAACGCCGCGCACATCCGGCGTCTCGAGCCTCGGATCGACCTCGTGCTCGACCACTCCCTGCTGCCCCCGATGCGCTGGCCCGCGGACTTCTCGGGCGAGCCGGGCTGGCAGCGCACTCCGGAGCAGCAGCGCGCCTACGAGTCGGCGATCGACTCGGCCGACGCCCTGTACGGGATCCCCGACGTGGACCCGGCCGCCCTGGCCCGCGCCGTCCGGGCCAACCCGCGCCTGCGCTGGGTGCACACCATGGCCGCGGGCGGAGGCGGGCAGGTCAAGGCCGCCGGCCTGAACGCCGAAGAGCTCGGCCGGGTCCTCTTCACCACCTCGGCCGGGGTGCACGGACGTCCGCTCGCCGAGTTCGCCGTCTTCGGTGTGCTCGCGGGAGCCAAGGACCTGCCCCGCCTCAACCGCCAGCAGCGCGAGGGCGAATGGAGCGGACGCTGGACGATGGGGCAGCTGAGCCGCCAGACCGTACTCGTTCTCGGCCTGGGCGGGATCGGCCGGGCCGTGGCGACGGCACTGCACGCCCTGGGCGCGACGGTCATCGGTACGAGCAGAAGGGACGTCACCGTCCCGGGCGTCTCCACCGTGGTGCACCCCGACCGCATCACCGAGGTGGCTCCCACCGTGGACGCCGTCGTCAACACGCTCCCCGGAACGGAGGCGACCGAACACCTCCTCGGCAAGCGGTTCTTCGACGCCCTGCGCCCCGGGGCCTCGCTGGTCAACGTGGGGCGTGGCACCGTCGTGGACGAGGCGGCACTCGCCGACGCGCTCGACTCCGGCCGGGTCGGCTTCGCCGCGCTGGACGTCTTCGAGACGGAGCCGCTGCCGGCCGGCAGCCCGCTCTGGCACCACGACCGGGTGCTGGTGAGCCCGCACACCGCCGCGCTCGACGCCTCGGAGGACCGCCTCATCGCCGAACTCTTCGCCGCCAACGCCACCCGGCTGCTGGACGGACAGGACCTGGTCAACCGGGTGAACACCGTCGAGTTCTACTAATCATGGCGTCCATCGTGGACGACGAGGAACGCTGGGCCACGATGCTCACCCAGCCCGAGGTGCGGACGATTCACCGCGACGCACCCACCACAGGACATCGATGATCAACATCACCCTCTACAACGGACGCCGGTTGCTTCACAGGCTCTAACGGTGGTCTCAGGTTCGCTCATTAGGAAGTAGGCATCAGATGAGCGATGCAACCCGTATGTAGGAGGCTAGTGATGGCAGTCAACGCAGCGCCGTCCGGGGAAGCGCCGGCCGGTCGGTTGGCAGGCCGGTGGGTGCCGTGGTTAGTGATTGGCCTGTGGTTGGCGCTGGCGGTGTTCATGGTGCCGCTGAGCGGAAAGTTGAGTTCGGTCACCACCGACAGAGCCGCGGACACCCTGCCGGCCGGCGCCGAGTCCACCAAGGTCGCGGTACTGGAGGACAAGCTCCCCGACGGTGACGACAACACGTTCGTCTTCGTGTACCACCGCGCCGCCGGCATGACCGACGCCGACCGCGCGACGGTCGAGCGCCACTACAACACCCTTGCCAAGCGGTACCCGCCGAAGGTGGCGGCCCCGGCCGGTGACGACGACGAGGGCCCACCGACGAGCCGCTCCACCGACGGCAAGGCGATGACGTTCACCCTCGACGTGAGCACGACCTACGGCGCACCGGAGGACATCGTCGGCCCGTTGCGTGACGCCGCGAAGGACCGCCCTGGCGGCCTGGAACTCGACGTGACCGGCCCGGCCGCGATCGACGGCGACATGGACGCCGTCTTCGACGGCATCGACGTGCAGGTCTTGCTCACCACCATCGTCGTCGTCACGCTCCTGCTCATCCTCACCTACCGCAGCCCGGTGTTGTGGCTCATCCCGCTCGTGGCCGTGGGCGCGGCCGCACTGACCTCGATGGCGACCGTCTACCTGCTCGTCAAGGGCTTCGGCATCGTGGTCAACGACCAGAACTCGGCGCTGCTGACGATCCTGGTGTTCGGCGTCGGCACGGACTACGCGCTGTTGCTCATCGCTCGATATCGGGAGACTCTGCACCACCACCAGAACGTCCGGGTCGCGATGGTCCACGCGCTGCGCAGCGCGGCGCCGGCCATCGTCGCGTCCGCGGCCACCGTGATCGCCGGCCTGCTCTGCCTGCTCGTCGCCGACCTGAACAGCACCAGCGGGTTGGGCCCGATCGGCGCGGCCGGCATCCTGTGCGCGCTGGTGGCCATGCTGACGCTGTTCCCGGCGGTGCTCGTGGTGCTCGGCAGGCGGATCTTCTGGCCGGCCATCCCGCGGTTCGGCACGGCCATGGAGCAGAAGCCGGGGCTGTGGGGACGGCTCGGCACCGCCATCAGCCGCCGCCGGTGGGTGGCGACGCTCGGCTCGCTCGGCGTCCTCGGTGTGCTCGCCCTCGGGCTGGCGGGCAACACCGGCAACCTGCGGGAGCAGGACCAGTTCCTGTCCGCGCCGGAGTCGGTCACCGGCTTCACCGTTCTCCGCAAGCACTTCCCGGAGCTCGGCGGCCAGCCGATGACGATCTTCATGCGACCGGCGCACCAGGAGCAGGTGCTCGACATCGTCAAGGACACTCGCGGTGTGGCCCAGGCCATCCCGGAGCAGACCAGCGGTGGCTGGGCCAACATCTCCGTGTTCCCGAAGGACGCGCCGGACACCGTCGCGGAGTACGACACGATCAAGCGGGTGCGCACCGCCGTGCACGCGGTGAGCGGGGCGGAGGCGATCGTCGGCGGGCCGAGTGCGGAGAACCTCGACACCGAGGTGACCACCAAGAGCGACGAGAAGCTGGTGATCCCGCTGGTGCTCGCCGTCGTCCTGATCGTCCTCGGGCTGCTGCTGCGCGCGATCCTGGCCCCGCTGGTCCTGATGGCCACCGTGATCGTCTCATTCGCCGCGGCCTTCGGTGGCAGCGTGTTCGTCTTCGACACGATCCTCGGATTCAAGGGCATCGACAATTCGGTGCCGCTGCTGGCATTCCTGTTCCTGGTGGCGCTAGGCGTCGACTACAACATCTTCCTGGCCAGCCGGGCCCGGGAGGAGACCGTGCGCCTCGGCACCAGAGAGGGCATGCTCAAAGCCCTGTCCGCCACCGGTGGCGTCATCACCTCGGCAGGTCTGGTCCTGGCGGCCACGTTCGCGGTCCTCGTCACACTTCCGCTGGTGATGCTGATCGAGGTCGGGTTCCTGGTCGCCTTCGGCGTGCTGCTCGACGCCCTGCTGGTGCGGTCGGTCCTGGTGCCCGCCCTCACCCTGCTGATCGGCCGGCGGATCTGGTGGCCGAGCCGGCTGTCCCGGCCGGCGGCGGAGCTGCCGGCCGGTCAACAGTCGCTAGCCAAGGGCGAGGAGCCCGCGCTGCAACGGTGAGCGCGGCGGCACGGACGAGATCCGGGACGGGGCCCCAGGCCCGTCCCGGATCTTTTCATGGGCCCGACGGTCGCCGCCCGGTCCTGCGCCACGCGCCGGGGTGGGTCAGCGCACCGCGGTGTCCTCCCCGGCGGTGCGCCGCGGGATCGGGGCGGGCGGGGCCGCGGCCGGAAGGTCGACCCGAAGCAGCGCGCCGCCGCGTGCGGAGCGGGCGACGGTGGCCCGGCCGCCGTGGGCGTCGACGACCCGC
Source organism: Streptomyces sp. NPDC050546 (assembly GCF_044457425.1). Taxonomy (NCBI): domain Bacteria; kingdom Bacillati; phylum Actinomycetota; class Actinomycetes; order Kitasatosporales; family Streptomycetaceae; genus Streptomyces; species Streptomyces sp. NPDC050546. Next base: position 2,156 of record NZ_JBITGX010000015.1, on the reverse strand, counting down.
TGCACGATCGAAAGACCCAGCCCGGATCCCGGCAACGCCCGGGCGCTGTCGGCACGGTAGAACCGGTCGAACACCCGCGGTACGTCGGCGGCGTCGATGCCCGGCCCGGCGTCGTCGACCTCGAGCACCGCCGACGCGCCCTCGGCACGGAGCCGGACGTGGACCGGCTGGTCCACGGGGGACCACTTGCCGGCGTTGTCGACGAGGTTGAGCACCGCCCGCTGGAGCGCGGCGGGACGCCCGCTCACCCACACGGAGGTCACGTCGAGCGCGACCTCGATGTCGGGCACGCGGGAACGCGCCCGGGTCACGGCGGCCACCACCACGTCGGCGAGGTCGAGCAGCTCGGTGTTCTCGTCGCTGACGTCACCGCGCGCCAGATCGGTCAGCTCGGCGGCAAGGGTGCTCAACTCGGCCACCTGGGCGCCGAGATCGTTGAGCAGCCGGGTCCGGCTCTCCGCCGGCAGTGCGCTGTCCAGGGTGCCGCGCCGATCGAGCCGGATCAGCAGCTCGACGTTGAGACGAAGGCTGGTGAGCGGGGTCTTGAGCTCGTGGGCGGCGTCCTCGGCGAGCAGCCGCTGGGCCCGCCGGGAGTCCCGGAGCGCGGCGAGCATGTCGTTGATCGACCGGATCAGCCGCCGGATCTCCCCACCGCCCTCATCCGGGACGTCGGCGTCGAGATCCCGGGTGTGCGCGACACGTACCGCGGCGGCGGTCAGCCGGTCGATCGGTGCCAGCCCGGCCCGCGCCACGGTCCGCCCGACGAGGGCGCCGCCGACCACGCAGAGCAGCCCGATCAGCAGCATGCCGAACCCGAACCGGTTGATCGGGCTGTCGTCGGCGGCGCGGGCCACCTGCACCGCGCCGTCGCCCGCCCGCAGCGTGTAGATGAGGTAGCCCTCTTCGTCGCTGTCCTTCGTCTCCATCAGATCGGTCACCTCGCCCTGCGCCACGCGCCCGGCGTGCTCGCTGACGGGGGGCAGCTCGGGTTGGCCGGCCGGCGTCCGGGTCGAGCCGTCGGGCAGGATGACCCGCACCAGGCGACCGGATCCGGGATACGGCGGTAGCTGGACCTGCGCCAGACCGGCGCGCTGCGCGTTCGTCGCCAGGACGCGGGAGTCGGCGCGCAGCTGATTCTCGGCGGTGTCCCGCAGCTCCCAGTCCAGTAGTTCGCTGGCCACCTGGAAGGCCACGAACACGCTGACCGCGATGGCCGTCGCCGCGATCACCGTCAGCCTGGTCCGCAGGGACCGCCGGCGCCACCAACGGGTCAGCCGGCGCGGTTCCCGGCCGGCGGGCCTGCTCACGGAGGAGTCTCCCGCAACGTGTATCCCAGGCCGCGCAGCGTGTAGATCAATCGCGGCTCGCCCTCGGCCTCCAGCTTGCGGCGCAGGTAGCTCACGTACACCTGGAGGTTGTTGGCGGTGGCGCTCATGTCGAAGCCCCAGATCGCCTCGAACAGCGCGTCGCGGGTCAAGACCCGGGTCGCGTTGCGCATCAGGACCTGCAGGAGGGAGAACTCGGTCCGGGTCAGGCGCAGCGGCCGCTCGCCCCGCCACGCCTCGAATCTGTCGGGATCGAGCCGGACGTCGGCGAACGACAGGATCTGCGACTCCTCGTCGGTCGGCGTGCGCCGGCGCAGCAGGGCCCGCACCCGGGCCAGTAACTCCTCGGTGGCGAACGGTTTGGGCAGGTAGTCGTCGGCGCCCGCGTCCAGCCCCGTGACCCGGTCGGAGACCTGGTCACGGGCGGTCAGCATCAGCACCGGCAGATCCCGACCCGCGGCCCGCAACCGCCGGCAGGTCTCCAACCCGCCGAGGCGGGGCATCATCACGTCGAGGATCAGCAGATCCAGCGTGTCACCGCCGGCCCCACCGACCCCGTCGAGCACGGCGAAACCGTTGGCGACGGTGCTGGTGTCGTAGCCCTCGACCTGGAGCACCCGCTCCAGCGACTCACGGATGGCCGCTTCATCATCCGCGATCATGATCCGCACGCCGGCCCGCCCCCTCCCAGTCGATGTTTTTACCGCTCATTGTCCCCGATCAACCTGAGACCAGGCTTAGACGTCATTTCAGTTGGTGAGTCGGCGGTGACATATGAGGGTCGCTGCGATGGCGGTGAAGGCGAGGAAGTGTTCGGGCTTGCGTTCGTAG
>NZ_JBITGX010000014.1:0-270805 GCF_044457425.1 Streptomyces sp. NPDC050546 | reverse complement strand
CCTCGGCCCGCTGTTCGCCCTGCTCGCCCTGTGGTCGGTCGGGCGCAAGCAGCAGGCCGCACCGAACTGGGCACTGCCCGACAACGTCCGCAACGCCGAGGGCGAGCCGATCACCCCGTCCATCGTCGTCAAGGCCCTGCGCGACCTCGGCGTGCCCGCGCTGCGTAACGCCATCAAGGAGATGGGCGACGCCGGCGCGAGCATGCTCGGACCCATCCGGATCGCTGGTTGCGGGGTCGAGGTCGACGTTACGCTCCCGTCGGGGGTGTCGACGATCGAGGTGCAGAACAGGCGGCGCAAGCTGGCGGAGAACCTCACCCGGCACGAGCACGAGGTGTTCATCACCATCCCCCAGGCCGCCCGCACCGTGCGGCTGTGGGTCGCCGACTCCGGGGCGCTGGACGAGCCGATCGGCCCGTCCCCGCTGGTCACCGACGAGACCATGACCGCCGACTACGCCAAGGGCCGCGCCCCCTGGGGCCAGGACCTACGAGGAGATGCCGCCGCACTGAGCCTGTATCAGCGCCACCTGCTCATCACCGGCCTGTCCAACCAGGGCAAGACCGTAGCCCTGCGCTCCCTGGCCCTGTGGCTGTCGCTGGACAAGTCGGTGCAGTTCCTCATGGGTGACCTCAAGGGCGTAGGCGACTGGGCCATGTTCGACGGCCTGGCCACCACCCTCATCCAGGGACCGACCGATGAGCACGTGATCCAGGTGGTTGAGATGGTCGAAGGCGCCGTGGACGAGATGAACCGCCGTATCCAGGCCCCGCCCGGCACCGTGTTCCCGCCGCTCATCGTGCTGGTCGACGAGGCGCAGGTGGCGTTCATGTGCCCGCTCAAGGACGAGGAGAAGCGCCCCTACGGCGGGGCGAAGGCCAACTCCCGGTACTTCATGGCCGTCCGCAAGATCCACAACCAGGGCCGTGCGGTCAACGTGCTGATGTGGCAGGGCACCCAGGACCCCACCGACCAGAACCTGCCCAAGCTGGTCCGCGAGGGAGCGCACACCCGTGCCTCGCTCGCGCTGGGCACCGAGTCGCAGGCCCGCATGGCGCTGGGGGACAAGGCCGTCGACGGCGGAGCGGCGCCGAACCTGCTGCGTCCGGGCCTGGATCAGGGAACCCTGGTCCTTGCCTCCTCCGGCATCGACATCCCGGCCGGACAGTCGTCCATCACGGTGCGCACGCACTACATCGACGACGACAACGCCGAGGCCATCACCGACCGCGCCAAGGCCCTGCGCGACGGCGTCACCACCCTGCACGTCATCGAGCGGGGCGAGGAGCGTGACCGGCTCGCCGACATCGCGAGCGTGCTCGGGGACGCGTCGCGTCTGCGGACGCAGGACGTCCTCAAGCGGCTCGCGAACCTGGACGCGGACGCCTACGGCAAGTGGTCGTTCATCGACCTCAAGCGGGTGCTCGACGGCACCGGAGCCGAGCCCTACAAGTCCGACGGCATCATGACGATCAGCCGTGACCGGCTTGCCCGCGCCCTCGCCAACCGCGACGACGAGGGTTCCGCTTCCGCCTCCGAATGACAGGGAGGCGACCCCGCCCGGGTCAGGGAGGCAGGGAGAACTCCCTAACCGCCTCCCTGACCCGCCTCCCTCGCTCTGACCTGCACGAATGATCGTTCAGGGAGTCAGGGAGGCGCGCAGGTCAGCACCCCTGAAACCCCCTCCACAGCGCACCCCCAAGGGTGTGCTTCCGCCTCCCTGAACCGGCACCGGAAGGGATTCCGCATGTACCCCGAACACTCCGGCCACGCGCCCACCGAACGGGCCGTGGAAGTCCACCAGCCCACCCCCATCACCCCCGCCGCCGTCACGCCGGCGCCCCTCGTTCCCGTCCAGCCCGGCAGCGTTCCGGCCGTGGCGAGCGTGGTCCTGCCCGACGGTCGCGTGGTCACCGGTTACGCCATCGAGCCCGCCAAGCCCGAACCGGTCGCGGTCAAGCAGGTCGTCTCCCGCGCGGCGGTGAACGTCGCCCTCGGGGGCGTCGGGTTCCTCGCGGTGTGCGGCGGCCTGCTGCTGCTCACCACATTCATCACTGCCCTGACCGCCCTGGTCACTCAGCTCATCACCCTCGCCGCCGTCATCTTCGGCGGCTGGATCGCCGTGCAGGTCTTCAGCGCGAGCAGCCACAAGGGCGGCAACACCTTCAACATCCGCAAGGCCGTCTTCAAGCGCAACCACTTCAACGGCTGACAGGAGCCCCCGTGTTCGAGATCCGCGTCATCTGCGACCCCGCCGACACCGACCGCGTCACCACCGCACTCACCACCGCCTTCACCACGGGCGCTGTGCGCCGGCGCCGGAGCCGCGACGGTGAGCGCACCCGCCTCTACCTCACCGCCGACCACCGCCCCGACCCGGCGGACTGGCCCACACCCGAGCAGGCCTACGCCAAGGCCCCGAGCATCGTCAGCGAGATCGGCTGGACCGCGCGCACCATCGCCACGGCAGAGTGCTTCACCGAGCTGAACCGTGAGTTCTACCTGCGCAAGGCCGCCCTGCTGGACCGCATCGCGCTCATGGACGAACCCGAAAATCTCTTCAGCGACGCCACCGAGACCGCCCACGCGGCGGCCGTGTCCCTGATGGACACCGACCAGCCGGGCGTGATCTGCGACCCGCGCGCCTACGTCCGCCAGCAGTACGCCCTCATGGCCACCGACGACCAGTAACTACGCCAAGGGCGGCCCCCGTCTCACGCCAATGAATCCGGGGCCGCCCTTGTCCAACCGTCCTCAACAGACCTGTTGGAGGTCTCCCAGCATGACCCAACAGACCCCCCTCCGGCGAGTGGCACTCAGCCTGGCCGCCGCCGGCCTCCCCGTGCTGCCCCTGCGCCCGGGCAAGGCGCCCTTCGGCAACTGCCACCAGTGCGCGAACAACGCGTGCGGCGGCCGGCCGAACATGAAGACCGCCGGGCCGTGCCAATGCCCTGGCGTCTGCCACGCATGGGCCGCCGCCACCACCGACACAGCCGTCCTCACCTCCCCGGCCTGGACGGCCGCATGGCAGCGAGCCGCCTGCGTCGCCTACCACCCCGGCGCCGCCCGGCTGACCGTCGTCGACCTCGACGACGCAGCAGCCGTCGACTGGGCGCACGAGACCCTGCCTGCCACACGGGTCGTGCAGACGACACGCGGTGAGCACTGGATCTACCGGGGCGCCATGGCCTCGCACAACGCCGCCCGACCCGGCATCGACATCAAGTCGACCATGTCCTACGCCCGCTACCTCGGGCCCGGCACCGGAACCATGACCACCCTGCCCGACGCCGTCCGCGCGCTGGCCGTCAAGGAACCCTCCCCGGTCCGCCCGGCGCCCCATGCGGTCGCCGTGCCCGCCGGAGCCGTGGGCGGGGAGTGTCGTCACCGCACGCCCGCCTACCTGGACCGTGGCATCACCATGGCAGAGCAGCGCATCACCGAAGCCTCCAGCGCGGTCCACACCACCGTGTACCGGACGTTCCTCGCCGTGCTGTCCGTCCATGGCCGGTGCGGCTGCCTCACCGACGCCCACGTCACGCGGCTGTTCACCGCCGCGCAGACCAAGGGCGAAACCCTGCGGCACTGCACCGACGCGTGGACCAACGCCCGCACCACGTTGGGACTGTGACCATGTCCGACGACGACAAGAACCCCGCCCGCGAGGTCATCACCGACTACGCGCAATCCCACTTCCGGTACTTCCGCACCGCTGACGGGACCGTGTACGCGCAGCGCAACGGCCACCCCGTGGCCCGCCCGATCCGCTCCCAGGGCACCACGGGCAGCCACCGCCAGGAACTCATGGTCGGTCTCTTCCGCGACGGGCACGGCGTGTTCAACGGAACCGCGCTCAAGGAGGCGTTGGACTTGATCGAAGCACTCGCTCTGACCGAGGACGTGCAGCCCGTACACATCCGCGTCGCCCCCGGATACGACGGGGCCACGTGGCTCGACCTCGGGCGCAGCGACGGGCAGTCCGTCCGTATCCACCCCACCGGCTGGGACATCGCCATCCCCGACCCGCGCGAGGTGTGCTGGCGCCGCACCCAACTCACCGGCGAACTGCCCCTGCCGGCCAAGGACACCAACGGCAAGGGCATCGACCTCCTGATGCGGCTGTGCAACTTCGCCACCGCGGAGACCGAGTGCCTGGCCATCGCCTGGCTCATCGGCTGCTTCGGGCCGACGGTTCCCGTCCCGGCCCCGTTCCTCACCGGTCCGCAGGGTGCGGGCAAGTCCACCGGCGGGCGGATGCTCGTACGGATCATCGAGGGCATGACTGGCGACCTGCGCCGCGCTCCGAAGGACGAGGAGAACCTGATCGCGGCCGTGGCCGCCGGTTGGGTCACCGCCCTGGACAACCTCTCCCACATGACCCCGGACCTGTCCGACGCGATGTGCTGCATCGTCACCGGCGCCGAGAACGTCAAGCGCGCCCTGTTCACCGACGGCGACGTCTTCCGCGTCGGCTACCGCCGCCCCCTGCTCCTGACCGGCATCGACGTGGGAGTAATCCGCCCCGACCTCGCCGAACGGCTCCTGCCCCTGCGGTTGGAACGCCCTCGCGTCCGGCGGACCGAGGCGGAACTGTGGGCGGAGTACGCGGAGATTCTGCCCGTCGTCCTCGGGTCTCTCCTCGACCTCACGGTCAAGGTCCGTGCCGTGGAGGCGGAGACCCCCACCGACCTGCGCATGGCGGACTTCGCGCACCTGTGCGCACAGCTCGACGCGGCAACCGGCCTAGGAGCGCTCACCGCCTACCGGGCCAGCCTGGACGACCTCAACGACGACGTCATTGAGGGCGACCTGTTGGCTCAGACCGTTCTTAGGCACGCCGCCGATATCGAACCGGGCGCAGAGCAGCGGATGACCTCAACGGAGTGGCTGTACTGCCTCAGCCGCCTCTACGGCGGCGATGAACTGCGTCCCCTGCCTAAAGGCTGGCCGACCACCGGCAAAGTCCTCTCCGACCGGCTCAAGCGCCTTCAGCCCACTCTCGCGGCCCGGGGCGTCCTCATCGACTCGGGCCGCACCAAAGAGGGGCGCTACATCGAGTTGACCCGTTCGCCCGTGTCGCCGCCGCACGAGCAGCAGGCGTTCTGACCGGCACCGCCGGCACGAGCAAGAGGAGCACCACCGGCCGGGCGTGCTCCTCTTGCTGTTCGGCGGCACCGCCGCCCTGCGATGGTCGCGCCGCGCAGCGGCTCCTTCCTCACGTCCTGAGCCGCGCTGCACCACCACAGAGACCCCCTTTTTTCCTAAGTAGGAAACGCTGCGTCACCTGCGTCACCAGGGCCCAGAAAACAGCGGGTGACATGCGCAGACAGGGGTTGACGCAGACGGCCGACGGCTGCGTCACCCCGCGTCATCTGCGTCACCGATGACGGACAGCCTGCGTCACCGATGACGCACCCCCAACGCTCTGCGTCACCTCAAACTCGCAGGTCAGAAGCCTGAATGACGCAGATGACGCGGGTGACGCAGAAATCCGCACCTCGGACACACGCACGCTCCCAGCACCACCGGCACGCAACCTCAGAACCCGCCGCAGGACACCTCACCCAACCCCATCACGGACATGAGGAGTCACCAGCCATGGCCAGCAAAGAGCCGACCGACCCGCGCGCGCTCCTGCGTGGTGGACTCCCGGACCGCTACCTCACCCCGGAAGACCTGGTCACCATGTTCAGCCTCCCGAGCGTCGAGACGGTCTACCAGTGGCGACGCAAGCGCATCGGCCCGGCCGGCTTCCGCGTGGGCCGCTACCTCCGCTTCAACCCCGCCGCCGTACAGGCGTGGGAGGCCGAACGCACCGCCCTCGAAGACGCCGCCTGAGGCTGCCGAACCCCTCTACCACCCAACTCCCCAGGGAGGGCCACACCGTGGCCCTCCCTGTCCTGTGCCCAGAAGGGACCACGCCCCACGTGGCAGGCCACATTCAAGACCGCTGGTTCAAGACCGAGACCAATTCCGCCGGCAAGACCGTCCGCGTCAAGACCGACCGCCACGGCGCCGGCCTGCGCTACCGCGCCCGCTATATCGGCCCCGATGGAACCGAGAAGTCCAAGAGCTTCCCCGACGGCAAAAAGCGTCTCGCTGAAAAGTGGCTCAGCGCCGTTGAGACCGACATGACGCGCGGTCAATACACCGACCCCAAGTCCATGCAGATCACGTTCCGGCAGTACGCCGAGAAGTGGTTGGACAGTAAGACACCCAGCCCGATGACCCGGAAGGAACTCGGCCGGCGCCTGCGACTGCACGCCTACCCGGTGCTCGGCTCCCGTCCGATCGGGACCTTTCGGCCGGAGCACATCAGGGATTTCGTTGCCGCACTGGAAGCGAAGCCCGGCATCGGCCAGTCCTACGCCCGGAACATCTTCGCCGACGTTCAGTCGGTCCTGTCTGCCGCTGTCGACGACACGCTGTTGTCGCGCAACCCGTGCGGTGCCCGGACCGTTCGGCGTCCCAAGCCTGACCCGCATCCCGTGGTCCCGTGGGTGCCCGACCAGGTGTTCGCCGTTCGCGCGGCCCTTCTGGATCGGTACCGAGCGATGGTCAACGTCGGGGCCGGATGCGGCCTGCGCCAGGGCGAGGTGTTCGGGCTTGCTGAGGACGCCATCGACACCGACGGGCGCACGCTCCACGTGGTCCGGCAGATCAAGCACGTAGAAGGGCACCCGGTGTTCGCTCTTCCCAAGGGCGGTAAGAAGCGAGACGTTCCGCTGCCCGGCTCCGTGGCGGAAGCCCTCCGGGCGCATATGGACACCTTCAAGCCCGTGGAGATCACGTTGCCGTGGGACGTGCCCGAGGGGCCGAAGGTGTCTGCCCGGCTGATCTTCACAGCTGAGCAGGGCGGCATGGTGTGGCGCAGCAACTTCAACGGCAAGGAGTGGAAGCCCGCTCTGGCGGTCGCCGGCCTCATCCCGGAGGCGGACGACGACGGCAAGTACGAGTCGGCGCGCGAGCGCGGCATGCACGCGCTACGGCACTTCTACGCCTCCGCGTTGCTGGACGCGGGTGAGAACATCAAGGCCGTCAGCGAGTACATGGGGCATGCTGACCCAGGGCTGACGCTTCGGGTATACGCCCACCTGATGCCTGACAGCCGCCAGCGTGCCCGCCGCGCCATCGACACGGTGTTTCAGCGCGTCTCCCAGGAAGATCACGGCCCACAGACGGCCCAGTGACCCACAGACGGCCCCTGACCTGCCCCTCTGTGCAGGTCAGGGGCCGTCACCCCGTGAGAAGGCTCTGAAGTTCCTCAACTCTGCTTTGGGTCGCGCCGGGGCCGGGCATCCCCAGTTCACGCAAGAGCGAGGCGCCCACGGGGGGCCGCTTCGGGGGAAACGAAAGGAGGGTGACGCCATGGTTATCGGCATCATCCTGGCGGTGTTCGCAGTCGTCCTGATCGCGGCGCTGGTGTCCGGTGTGCGCAGGGGCGGTTCCGGGCGGTCGGCGCGTCGTGGGGCGGGGAGGTCCTCCGGTTCGGCCGGCAGCAGCGGCAGCTGGTGGGCCGGCGGGGGAGACTCCGGCTCGTCCGGTGGTTCGTCGTGCAGCAGCGGCTCGTCCTGCGGAGGCGGGTCGTCCTGCGGCGGGGGCGGTGGTGGTGGCGGTGGCTGCGGCGGCGGAGGCAGCTGACGGCAGTCGGCAGGCCTTCCCCACGGGGGAGTTCACGGGGGAGTTCACGGGGGACCCCACGGGGGAAGCCCGCACCACCGAACGCGGGGTCCGCACCTGGGGCGGGCCCCGCGTCTCCGTGCCGGGCCGTGGCCGGGGGGACTGCGTGCCGGGCCGTGGTCCGGGATTCCGTGCCGGGCGGGATCCCGGAGTTCCCGTCCGGCGGATCCGTCGAACGCCAGTTGGGCAAGTGCGCGAGGCCTCAGACAACTTCGCATGCCTGTAGGACAACCGCGTCCATGGGACGGCGTACCCAGGCGTGACTCCGGCAACTGCGCCCGTCAAACGGCCACTTCGGGAGCGTGCCGGAAGCCCGGACGTCCAACCGTCGCGGCTCCGGGCGCGAGCCACGGCGCACCGGCGCACGCCTCCCCGGCACCGGCGCACGCCGTAGTTGAACAATTGAGCTGTAGAGCCCTCTGAGGGATGGAAACCCTACGAACTTGGGTAAAAACGCTGTGGCGGCGCCACAGTTCATGATTCCCTCTAACACACCAACGCGGCCCCTCGGACGCCCTGCGGACACCTTCCTGAAACCGGCCGACCGGGTTGATCCGGGCCGAATTCCCCCGGTGCGACCGGGGCGCGGCGGACCCATCTCCCTCTCCTTGTGTGCTTGCGGAGCCGATCCATGCTCACGACCCTGAACACCTCCTACACCGACACGCGCGCGGCCGATCTCGCCTGGGCGCTGGGGCGCGAGCCGCTTCCCGCACTGGCCGCGATGGACCTCGAACTGACGGGCGCCAAAATGCAGTTGCGACTCCTCGGCGCGTCCCACCAGGTCCTGCTGGAGGAGGAACGGGGCATCTGCTCGGAGACGGTGGCGTGCATTCCGGGCAGCAGCACTCCGCTTCCGCTCGGCGTCGCCAAGCGGGTGGGCGACTGGGAGTACGAGTTCGCCGCCCGGGTCGAGGTCCTCTCGCCGGGCTCCTTCGAGGGCCGCGCCCAGGAGTTGCTGGCCCTCGTCTCCGACCACCCGCACGGTCTCGTGGGCGTCTTCCCCGGCAGCCCGCACGCCTTCACGGCACTGCTGGCCCAGCACCACGAGGGGCAGGTGCACTGGCGGACCTGGCACGCGTACCCGCAGGACGGCCAGTTGGTGGCGACCCGTACGAGAGTCGGCGTACGCGTGCCGGCCACGGCCGCGGTGAACTGAATCTCGTACCGGTATCCCGCCTCTGTAAACCAGCACCACACGTGTGGGTGACGAACCGCGGTCGGGACGTGACGTAACGTCGCAGAGTGATCGAGCCGCACGCGCCCGCCCCACCCGGTTCCCCACCGCCCTGGAGCGCCCCGAGCGGCCCCGGCGGCCCGGCGCGGCTGCCCGTCCGGCCGGGCACCGGACGGTTCCTGGTCCTCGCGGGCGTGTTCGTCTGCGCGGCCTGCGGACTCGTGTACGAACTCGAACTCGTCGCCCTCGCCTCCTACTTGATGGGCGACTCGGTCACCCAGGCGTCCGTCGTGCTGTCCGTCATGGTCTTCGCGATGGGCATCGGCTCCCTCGCCGCGAAGCGGCTGCGCGGGCTCGCCGCGGCCGGTTTCGGCGCCGTCGAGGCCACGCTCGCGCTCGTCGGCGGATGCAGCGCGATGGCCCTGTACGCCGTGTTCGCCTGGACCGGCGCCTGGGGCGGCATGTGGGAGAGCGGCCCCCGCTGCCTCCTGGTCGCCTTCTCCCTCGCGACCGGAGTGCTCATCGGCGCCGAGGTCCCGCTGCTGATGGAGCTGATCCAGCGCATCCGCCGCCAGGACGCGGGCGGCGCGGTGGCCGACCTGTTCGCCGCGGACTACGTCGGTGCCCTCGTCGGCGGCCTCGCCTTCCCCTTCCTGCTGCTGCCGTTCCTCGGCCAGCTGACCGGCGCGCTGCTCACCGGCGCCGTCAACGCCGTCGTCGGCGGGGCGCTGGTGCTCGGGCTGTTCCGCCGGGATCTGACCCGGCGCGCGCGCTGGCTGCTGCTGCTCGCCAACGGCCTCGTGCTCGCGATCCTCGCCTCGGCCGCCGTCCTCGTCGACGACTTCGAGCGGGCCGCCCGGCAGGCGATGTACGGCAGGGACGTCCGCGTCGCGCTCCAGACCGGTGTGCACGAGGTCGTCCTCACCGGTGGCACGCACGGCCGGCCCCTCGACCTCTTCCTCGACGGCCGGCTCCGGGTCAGCGGACGCGACGAACTCCGCTACCACGAGGCCCTCGTCCACCCCGCGATGACCGGGCCGCACGCGCGCGTGCTGATCCTCGGCGGCGGTGACGGCCTGGCAGCCCGCGAGGTGCTGCGTCACCCCGGGGTGGACCGGGTCGACGTCGTCGAACTCGACGCCGAGGTGGTACGGCTGGCCCGCACCGACCCGGGCCTGTCCGCGCTGAACCGGCACGCCTACGGCGACCCGCGCGCGCATGTGACGATCCAGGACGCCTTCGGCTGGCTGCGCGGGGCGCCCCCGGCGGCGTACGACGTCGTCGTCTCGGATCTGCCGGACCCGGGGATCACGGCGAGTACGAAGCTGTACTCGCAGGAGTTCTACGGCCTCGCGCGGCGCGTGCTGGCGCCCGGCGGCCGGCTCGTGGTGCACGCCGGGCCGGTCGCGTCCAGCCCCCGGGTGTACTGGACGGTGGACGCGACAGTGCGCGCGGCCGGTCTCCGTACCGCCCCGTACGGCACGGGCGGCCGTCGCGCCGGTTTCGCCGCCGGACCCGACCGCACACCCGCCGACCGCTCGCGGGCCCCCCGGGACTGGGGTTTCGTCCTGGCCGCCCGCACGGACCCGCGGCCACGCCTCGACCCGGACGGTCCGCGCCCGCGGACCCTCACGGACGCGTCCCTGGCGGCGGGGGCGCGGGCGGCGCGGCGGACGCGGATCGCCGGGCTGCCCGCTTCGACGCTGCTGCATCCGCGGTACTGAGCCGGGGCGGGGTCGCGGAGGATACGCCGGGCGGACCCGGATGCGGAGCGAATCCCGGAGGTGGGGGTGCGTTTCCGTGTGTGCTGGGTAGAGTCCGTCGACATGGAGCACGAGGTGTTCGTTCCGGTTCCGGCCGAGCGGCTCAGGGAGGTGCTGGACGATCCCGCGCGGGTCGCCCGGGTGGTTCCCGGGCTCCAGCAGGACGCCGGCGCCCAGCCCGTCACCGGGCGGCTGAAGATCCGGGTCGGCAGTCACTCCGTCACCTACCGGGGTGCCGTACGGGTCTCCCGGCGGGACGACGGGGCGTACGCCGTGGAGGGCCAGGCGGAGGAGTCGCGCGGCAGCGGCTCGGTCGAGCTCGCGCTGCGGATCGGCCTGCGGGAGGCGGAGGACGGCTGCACGGTCGTGTTCGACGGCACGGCCTCCGCGGACGGGCGGATCAAGGACCTGCCGGCCGACGCGGTGGAGGGAGCCGTCGTCCGGCTGCTGAACCGCTTCGCGGAAGGCCTGGCCGGGGCAGCGCCGGAGACGACCACGTCCCTCGCCACGCAGGACTTCGAACCCCGAGCGACGACGGACTACGAAACGACCCCGGACGCGGACGACGAGGCCCCGCCTCCGGCGAAGACCGACGGGGGTACGGCGAAGGCCGACAGCGGTACGACGAAGGCCGACGGGGGTACGGCGGCGACCGGCGACGACGAGGCCGCCGGGCCCTCGGGGACCGCCGGGAAGCCTTCCGCCACCGGGCCGGGCGACGAGAGTCCAGCATCCGGCCCGGGCGGCGAGGGTCCGGCTCCCGGTCCGGGCGGTGAGGGTCCTGCGGGCGGCCCTGGTGGCGAGGGGCCGGTGACCGGCCCAGGCGGCGAGAGCCCCACCCCCGGTTCGGCCGACGAGGGTTCTGACTCCGCCCCCGACGACCAGTCCTCCGCGCCCGAACCCCCCGTGGTTCCGTCGGCCCCTGTCGGGCGCTCCGCCGAGGGGGACGAGGACGCCGAGTCCATCGCCGAGGCGGCGCATGCGCGGCGGACGATGATCGGGCGCAGTGCCGAGGAGGTCGATCACGCCCCGCCGCGCGGGCGGTACGCGCCGGTTCCCGCGCCGCAGACCGTGACGCCCCCGGCCCCGCTGCGCTGGGCGGCACCCGCGGCGGCGCTCGCGGTGGCGTCGGCCATCGTCGCGGTGCGCGCCCTGCGCCGACGGCGCTGAAACGCCCCGCTGCGCGCGAGGCCCTCTTGATCACCCGAGTAGGGTCGACCCGTGAGTGACGAAGACATCACGCTGACCGCGGGCGACGCGGAGGTGACCGTGCAGCCGGGCAACGGCGGCCGGGTCGGAGGGCTGCGGATCGGCGGCGTGGAGATGCTCCGGCAGGGCGAGCGCTTCGGCTGCTTCCCGATGGTGCCGTGGTGCGGCCGGGTCCGGGACGGACGGTTCCTGGACGGCGCCGCCGTGCGGCAGCTGCCGCTCAACGCCCCGCCCCACGCCATCCACGGCACCGTCCGCGACCACGCCTGGCGCACCGCCCGCACGAGCACGGACGAGGCCGTCATCACGTACGAGCTGGTCGACCCCTGGCCCCACTCGGGCCGTGTCACCCAGGTCGTCGCCCTCGCCGAGCACGCGCTGACGCTCACCATGTCCGTGGAGACGTACGACTCGTCCTTCCCGGCGCAGATCGGCTGGCACCCGTGGTTCAACCGGAACCTCGGCGGCGAGGGCGCCCAGGACGTCCGCCTCGACTTCGAACCCGCCTGGCAGGAGGAGCGCGGCGACGATCACCTGCCCACCGGCAACCGGATCGACCCGAAGCCCGGCCCCTGGGACGACTGCTTCGGGATGCCCGGCGGCGTCGACGTCACCCTGACCTGGCCCGGGCAGCTGGAGCTGAAGGTGGCGAGCCGCGAGGAGTGGGTCGTCGTCTACGACGAGCAGGAGGCCGCCGTGTGCGTGGAGCCGCAGACCGGCCCGCCCAACGGCCTCAACACCCTGCCGCGCCTGGTCACGCCCCTGGAGCCGCTGGAGGCCACCACGACCTGGAGCTGGCGCCGCCTCTAAGCTGGGCGGCATGACGGACACACGCGGCGCGCTGCTGCAGCAGATCAAGGACAAGGCCGTGGTGCACGGCAAGGTGACCCTGTCGTCGGGTCTGGAGGCCGACTACTACGTCGATCTCCGGCGCGTCACCCTCGACGGTGAGGCCGCCCCGCTGGTCGGGCAGGTGCTCCTGGATCTGACGGCGGAGCTGGACTTCGACGCCGTCGGCGGGCTCACCATGGGCGCCGACCCCGTCGCCGCCGCCATGCTGCACGCCGCCGCCGCGCGCGGGAAGCGCCTGGACGCCTTCGTCGTCCGCAAGGCCGCGAAGGCGCACGGGCTGCAGCGCCGCGTCGAGGGCCCGGACATCGCGGGCCGCCGCGTGCTGGTCGTCGAGGACACCTCCACCACGGGCGGCTCCCCGCTGACCGCCGTCGAGGCCGTGCGCGAGGCCGGGGCCGAGGTCGTGGCCGTCGCGACGATCGTCGACCGGGCGACCGGCGCCGCGGAGAAGATCCAGGAGGGCGCCGGGGTGCCGTACCTCTTCGCCTTCTCGAAGGACGAGCTCGGACTGGACTGACCGGAGCCTGACCAGGGCGTGGACGGTGGCCTGGACCTTCCGGCCAAGTCTGGAAAGATGGGGCCGACGATGACGTCGCATCCCAAGGTCTAGGTCAGGGCCGAAAAGAGCGCAGTACCCCAACCCGCAGATACAAGGAGCGGACGCATGCCCATCGCAACTCCCGAGGTCTACAACGAGATGCTGGACCGGGCGAAGGCAGGAAAGTTCGCCTACCCGGCCATCAACGTGACCTCCACCCAGACCCTGCACGCGGCCCTGCGCGGTTTCGCTGAGGCGGAGAGCGACGGCATCGTCCAGATCTCCACGGGTGGCGCCGAGTTCCTGGGCGGTCAGTACAACAAGGACATGGTGACCGGCTCGGTCGCCCTGGCCGAGTTCGCGCACATCGTCGCCGAGAAGTACCCGGTGAACATCGCCCTGCACACGGACCACTGCCCGAAGGACAAGCTCGACGGGTACGTACGTCCGCTGCTGGCGCTCTCCCAGAAGCGCGTCGAGGCCGGTCTGAACCCGCTGTTCCAGTCGCACATGTGGGACGGCTCGGCCGAGACCCTGGCCGACAACCTCTCCATCGCGCAGGAGCTGCTGGAGCTCGCCCGCGCCGCCAGGATCATCCTCGAGGTGGAGATCACCCCGACCGGTGGCGAGGAGGACGGCGTCTCGCACGAGATCAACGACTCCCTCTACACCACGGTCGACGACGCGATCCGCACGGTCGAGGCCCTGGGCCTGGGCGAGAAGGGCCGCTACCTGCTGGCCGCGTCCTTCGGCAACGTGCACGGCGTGTACAAGCCGGGCAACGTCGTCCTCCGTCCCGAGCTGCTGAAGGAGCTGAACGAGGGCGTCGCCGCCAAGTTCGGCAAGGCCGCTTCTCCCGGTCCCTTCGACTTCGTCTTCCACGGCGGCTCCGGCTCCACCGCCGAGGAGATCGCCACCGCGCTGGACAACGGCGTCGTGAAGATGAACCTCGACACGGACACCCAGTACGCCTTCACCCGCCCGGTCGCGGACCACATGCTCCGCAACTACGACGGTGTCCTGAAGGTCGACGGCGAGGTCGGCTCCAAGAAGACCTACGACCCGCGCACCTGGGGCAAGCTGGCCGAGGCGTCCATGGCCAAGCGCGTCCTCGAGGCCTGCGGCAACCTGCGCTCCACCGGCACCAAGATCAAGTAAGTCCGGTACCTCCGGTCGAGCCCGGCACCTCCTCTGGTGCCGGGCTCTTCCGTATGCTCCCTGCATGCCCGATGTCCGGCTGGCCTCCCCACAGGGCCGATGGATCCTGTTCACCACCGTCCTCGGTTCCAGCATGGCCATGCTGGACTCGACGGTCGTCAATGTCGCGCTGCCGCGCATCGGCCGTGACCTCGACGCGAACCTGTCCGCCCTCCAGTGGACGGTCAACGCGTACATGGTCACGCTGGCCGGGCTGATCCTGCTGGGCGGGGCGCTGGGGGACCGTTTCGGACGCCGGAAGGTGTTCGTCGTCGGTGTGGTCTGGTTCGCGGTGGCGTCCCTGCTGTGCGGGATCGCGCCGAACGCCGGGACGCTGATCGCCGCGCGTGCCCTGCAGGGGGTGGGCGGTGCCCTGCTGACGCCGGGGTCGCTGGCGCTGATCCAGGCGTCCTTCCACCCCGACGACCGGGGCCGGGCGGTGGGTCTGTGGTCCGGCTTCGGCGGGGTCGGCGCGGCGGTCGGGCCGTTCGTCGGCGGCTGGCTGGTGGACGGGCCGGGCTGGCGGTGGGTGTTCCTGCTGAATGTGCCGCTGGCGCTGGTGTGCGTTCCGGTGGCGCTGCGGCATGTGCCCGAGTCGGGCGGTGAAGGTGCGCGGGGCCGGTTCGACGTACTGGGCGCGATGCTGGGTGCGGTGGCGCTGGCACTGCTGACGTATGCGCTGATCGAGGCCGGTGAGGGCGGCTGGGTGGTGGCCCTCTCGGCGGTGGCCGGGGTGGCCGTTGCCGTCGCGTTCGTGGTCGTCGAGCGACGCAGGCCCGAGCCGATGATGCCGCCGGACATCTTCTCCTCCCGCCAGTTCACGGTGATCAACATCGTCACGCTGTGTGTGTACGCGGCCCTCGGCGGGTTCTTCTTCCTCGCGGCTCTCCAGCTCCAGGTCGTCGTGGGCTACTCCGCCCTCGGGGCCGGTACGGCGCTGTTGCCGACGACCGTGCTGATGCTGCTGCTGTCGGCGCGGTCCGGGGAGCTGGCCGACCGGATCGGGCCGCGTCTGCCGCTCACGGTGGGGCCGCTGCTGTGTGCCGTCGGGATGCTGCTGATGCTGCGGGTGGGGCCGGGCGCGTCCTACTGGGCCGATGTGCTGCCGGCGCTGGTGGTGCTCGGGCTGGGCCTGGTGATGCTGGTGGCGCCGCTGACGGCGACCGTGCTGGGTTCCGTGGATGTGGCGCGGGCGGGGCTGGCCAGCGGGATCAACAACGCGGCGGCCCGGGCGGCGGGGCTGGTGGCGGTGGCGGCGCTGCCGCTGCTGGCCGGGATGGGGGAGGAGGCGTACCGGGAGCCGGCCGCCTTCGACGCGGCGTTCGGGCGGGCGATGGGGTGGTGTGCGGGGGCGCTGGTGGTGGGGGCGGTGATCGCGGGGGCCACGGTGCGGAGGCCTCCGCCCGGGTGCAAGAGGCCGGAGTGCCTGCGGCACGGTGGTGTGGTGTCGCCGCCGCTGGAGGGGGAGCCGGTGCGGAAGCGGCTGTCGTAGCAGCCGTCCGGCCAGTACCCCCGCCCACTGCGCCGCGGCTGTCGTCATGGCGCAGACTTGACCCCATGTCCATTCACGAGAACCTTCTCGGGGGTCCGCCCCCGACCCATCTCCCCGACGACCCCGGGCCACGGGAACTGCTCGCGTCGGGTACCGCGCCGGTCGACGTCGCCGCCGCGCATCCGACCTCCTCGCTCGCCTGGGCGCAGCTCGCCGACGAGGCGTTCGAGCGGGGCGCGACCGTGGAGTCGTACGCGTACGCCCGCACGGGCTACCACCGCGGCCTGGACGCGCTGCGCCGCAGCGGCTGGAAGGGCCACGGCCCGGTGCCGTGGGAGCACGAGCCGAACCGCGGCTTCCTGCGGGCCCTGCACGCCCTCGCCCGTGCCGCGCAGACGATCGGCGAGCAGGAGGAGTACGAGCGCTGCTCCCAGTTCCTCAAGGACTCCTCGCCGACGGCGGCGCAGGTCCTGGGCTGAGAGCGGTCCCTGTACGCGAGGCCCGTCCGGTCAGCGGGCGGGCCTTGCGGTTCCGGGGGACGATTGCGGAAGATGCCCGTGGGGACCGGGGCCCCCGTGTCGGATTCGGCAGGGGCGGACCGCTACCCGGAGTTATACGCAGGAGACAGCGATGTCCCTTGAGGCTCACGAGCCCGAGACCCCGCATCTCGACTTCCAGGGCACTACGCCGTACGAGGACTACGTCAAGGCGGACGTGCTCACCCACCTCCAGCACACCCTCTCGGACGACCCGGGAGAGATGGTCTTCCTGGTGACGACCCAGGTGATGGAGCTGTGGTTCACCGTCATCGTCCACGAGTGGGAGACAGCGGCCCGCGCACTGCGCGGCGACGACATCCCCACCGCGACCGCCGCGCTGAAGCGGTCCGTGCGCGAGCTGGAGGCGCTCAACGCCTCCTGGAGGCCGCTCGCCCAGCTCACGCCCGCCCAGTTCAACTCGTACCGCAGCGCCCTCGGCGAGGGCTCCGGCTTCCAGTCGGCGATGTACCGGCGGATGGAGTTCCTGCTCGGCGAGAAGTCCGCGTCCATGCTCGTCCCGCACCGGGGCGCGCCGCGTGTGCACGCCGAGCTGGAGAAGGCACTGCACGAGCCGAGCCTGTACGACGAGGTCGTACGGCTGCTCGCGCGGCGCGGCCACGACGTCCCGGAGGCCGTGCTGCGGCGTGACGTGGCGAAGCGCTACGAGCCGTCGCCGCAGGTGGAGGCGGCCTGGACGGCCGTCTACTCGGGTGACGAGAGCGACGGTCTCGCCCGGCTGGGCGAGGCGCTGAGCGATGTCGCCGAGCTGGTGTGGCGCTGGCGCAACGACCATCTGGTCGCCACCCGCCGCGCGATGGGCTCCAAGACCGGCACGGGCGGCTCCGCCGGGGTGGCGTGGCTGGAGAAGCGCGCGCAGAAGAACGTCTTCCCCGAGCTGTGGACGGCGCGGTCCTATGTCTGAACTGGCCGTCGCCGCGGAGAAGCTGGACGCCGCCGACGAACTGGGCGGCAAACGGGACGGGTTCGTCCTCGACGAGGTCGTCTATCTGGACGGCAACTCGCTCGGCGCGCTGCCGGCCGTCGTGCCCGGGCGGGTCGAGGACGTCGTGCGGCGTCAGTGGGGCGAGCTGCGCATCCGGTCCTGGGAGGAGAGCGGCTGGTGGACGGCGCCCGAGCGGATCGGTGACCGGATCGCCCCGCTGGTCGGGGCGGCACCCGGGCAGATCGTGGTCGGCGACTCGACAAGTGTCAATGTCTTCAAGGCACTTGTGGGGGCCGTGCGCCTCGCCGGGGACGATCGCGACGAGATCCTCGTCGACGCCACGACCTTCCCGACCGACGGGTATATCGCGGAGTCGGCGGCGCGGATGACCGGCCGCACCCTGCGGCCGGTGACGCCGGCTGAGGTGCCGGGCGCGCTGTCCGGCCGTACCGCCGCCGTCCTCCTCAACCACGTCGACTACCGCACCGGCCGGCTGCACGACCTGCCGGCGCTGACGGCCGCCGTGCACGAGGCGGGCGCGCTCGCCGTCTGGGACCTGTGCCACAGCGCGGGCGCCCTGCCGGTCGGGCTCGACGAGCACGTGGTGGACCTGGCGGTCGGCTGCACCTACAAGTACCTGAACGGCGGGCCGGGTTCACCGGCGTACCTGTATGTGCGCCGGGAGCTCCAGGACCGCTTCGACTCCCCGCTGCCCGGCTGGAACTCCCACGCCGAGCCGTTCGGCATGCGTCCTGCCTATGAACCGGCCTCCGGTGCGCTGCGCGGCCGGGTCGGTACGCCGGACATCCTCTCCCTGCTCGCCCTGGAGGCGGCCCTGGAGGTGTGGGACGGGGTAGCGGTCGAGGCGGTGCGGGCCAAGTCCCTCGCGCTGACGGACTTCTTCCTCCAGTGCGTGGCGGAGTACGTGCCCGAGGGCAGGGTCGAGTGCCTGACGCCGGTGGCGCACGCGGAGCGGGGCAGTCAGATCGCCCTGCGCTGCGACGATGCCGGTGAGGTGATGAAACGGCTGATCGAGCGGGGTGTGGTCGGCGACTTCCGGGCGCCGGACGTGCTGCGTTTCGGGTTCACGCCGCTGTACGTGGGCTTCGCCGACGTGGAGCGGGCGGCGCGGGTGCTGGCGGAGACGCTGTCCCTCGCGTGAGTCGCCCTTGACGGACGGCCCCTGCTGCCGCGGGGGCCGTCCGTTCCCAACCGGCCCCCGACTGGCTGACCGTTCCCGACCCGCCGTTCGTCACCAACTCGCCGTAGACGCAAGGAAACGGCTGAACCGTCCGATCTTCACCCAGCGTGACATCCACGTGTCCGCGCATGTCACGTGCCTGGTACCGTCCCGGCCAACGGTCGGCTTCTCGTCTGGTCGGCCCGTACGTTTCGCTGGAAGGTTGGAGCATGACGGACGACGTCGCAGCAGCACGGGCCGCTGCCGAGGAGAAGTCGGCGTTCTCCCACGAGCCCGTCGGCCCCGACGCCACCGCCGCCTACGGTGACCACCCCGCCCAGGTGATCGACTTCTACGCCCCGCGCGGGGAGACCGGCCCGGGCGGGCCCGCCCCGGTCGTGTTCGTGCTGCACGGCGGTGCCTGGCGGGCGCCGTACGACCGGCGGCACATCAGCCCCTTCGCGGACTTCCTGGCCCGTCGCGGACTGGCCGTGGCCAGTGCCGAGTACCGGTGCGGTGGCGGTGACGACTCCCTCGCGGGCCGCTGGCCCGACACCTTCGACGACGTCGCCGCCGCGCTGGACGCCCTTCCGGCGCTGGTACGGGAGCTGCTGCCGCAGGCCGATCCGCGCCGGACGGTCCTCACCGGCCACTCGGCGGGCGGGCACCTCGCGCTGTGGGGTGCGGCCCGGCACGTCCTGCCGGCCGGCTCGCCCTGGCGCACCGGTGGCCCGGCGGCCCTGCGGGGCGTGGTCGCCCTCGCCCCGATCGCGGACTTCGCGGTGGCCGACAAGCTGGACGTGTGCGGAGGTGCCGTGCGCCAACTCCTGGGCGGGGACGAGCACTTCGCCGAGCGGCAGCCGCACGCCGACCCCGCGCTGCTGCTGCCCACCGGCATCGCCACCACCCTCGTCCAGGGCCGCGCGGACCTCGATGTGCCGCAGATGGTCGCCGAGTCGTACGCGGAGGCGGCGGCGAAGGCCGGCGAGATGGTGGGGGTGACGCTGCTGGAGGACGTCGGGCACTTCCCGCTCATCGACCCTGCGGCGGACGCGTGTGCCGTGGTGGCGGAGGAGATCGAGCAGTTGGCCTGGTGAGGGGGCCTTCCGGCCTGGTGAGGGGCCTTCCGGGGCGCACCCTTAGATGGGTCCCCGGCCATACCCGTAGTACCTGAGAGCTACTCCGCAGGTGAGTTCCTCGGTGGGACGCGGACGACGAGTCCCGCTCCGTAACTTCCCTTCCGTGCAGACCCGATGGGCGGGTGCGCTGGAGGGGGACGACCATGGGGTCCGCATCGGGGTACCGCCGTAGCGACGGAGGCCGGCGCCGCGTCGGCCGATGGCGTCGTGCCGCACTCGCCGCCCTCGTCACCGGTGCGGTGGTTCTCCCTCTTTCCGGGGCGGTGCGGCCGGAGATCCCCGCTCCCGCACCCGCCTCTCTCGCTCCGCTCAGCGCGTCGACGCTGGACGAGGCGTACGCGGCCAACCGCGCCAACGCCGCCGAAGCGGCCCGGATGGCCGCGGGCCACCACGACCGGGCCCGGGCCGCGACGGACCGCTCCCTGGCCGCCCCGGCCCGGCATCTTCTCGCCTTCGACGGCCGCGGCTCCGGCCGGGTGACGGAGGTCCTGGGCGACCTCGGCCGGGCCGACCGGATAGCCGTCCTGGTCCCCGGCTCCGACACGAGCCTCGACACCTACGGCCGGTTCCGCGCGGCCGCCGCCGCGCTGCACAGGCAGCTCGTCCGGCAGGCCCCGGCGGGCACGCGCACCGCGGTGGTGGCCTGGCTGGGCTACGAGACGCCGGGCACGGTCAGCACGACGGTCACCACGACCGGCAGGGCGGAGCAGGCGGCCCCGCGGCTGCGCGCCCTGGTCTCCGACCTGCGCGCCATAGCGGGCGACGGGCCGCGTATCTCGCTGCTGTGCCACTCGTACGGCTCGGTCGTCTGCGGACGGGCCGCCGCCGGGCTCGCCGTCGACGATCTCGCGCTCGTCGGCAGCCCCGGCACCGGCGCGGACTCCGCCGCCGCCCTGCACACCCGCGCCCGCGTCTGGGCTTCCCTCGGGGGCGACGACTGGGTGGCGAACGTCCCGCATGTCAGCACGGACCTGTTCGGCACCACCGTCGGCTTCGGCACCGACCCCGTCTCCCCGGCCTTCGGCGCCCGGGTCTTCACGGCCGGCGACGGCGGCCACAGCGACTACTTCAGGCCCGGCACGGCCTCCCTGGCCAACCTGACCCGGATCGTCCTGGGCGAGACCGAGGCGGTGACCCATGACTGACGTAGGCGTACGAAAGACCGACGTAGGCGTACGAAAGACCGACGTAGGCGTACGCAAGACCGGCATCGGCGTACGGAAGACCGGCATCGGCCTACGAGGCCTCCGGCATGCGGTGCTGCGCGGCGCCGACCGCATCGGTACGGCCACCCCGGCCGAACGGGACCGGGCCGTGGACGCCCTGCGCGCCGCCGCGGTGCTCGGCGTCGTCATCGGCCACTGGCTGGTCACCGCCCTGGTCTCCGACGGCCGGGCCCTGCGCACGGCGAGCCCCCTCAGGGACATGCCCTGGCTGACGCCCGTCTCCTGGCTGTTCCAGACGCTCGCCGTGTTCTTCCTGGTCGGCGGCCATGTCGCCACGCGCGGCTACACCTCGGCCCGCGCCCGGGGCGTCCCGTACCACCGCTGGCTGAGAGGCCGTCTGACCCGGTTGTTCAAGCCGGTCGCGGCCGTCCTCGGCCTGTGGACGATCGCCGCGCTCGCCCTGCTGCTGTCGGGCGCCGAGTTCGGGACGGTCCGCACGCTGGTGAAGCTGGCGCTGTCCCCGCTGTGGTTCCTGGTGGTGTTCGCCGCGCTGACGGCGGCGACTCCGTTGCTGACCCGGCTGAACCCGCTGTGGCCGCTGGCCGTCGTACTGCACGTGGACCTTGTGCGGTTCGGCCTGGGCGGCCCCTCCTGGCTGGGCTGGGTGAACGTGGCGGCCGGCTGGATGGTGCCCTACACCCTGGGCGCGGCCTGGACCCGCGGCGAGCTGGAGGGCCGCCGCGCGGGCTGGGTCCTGCTCGGCTGCGGTGCGGCGGCGACCGCCGCGCTCGTCGTTCTCGCCGGCTACCCGGCCTCGATGGTCGGCGTCCCGGGCGAGGGCATGTCCAATCTGGACCCGCCGACGCTGGCCGTCGTCACCTTCGGCCTGGCCCAGTGCGGTCTCGCCCTGCTGCTGCGCGAGCGGCTGCGCCGCGCGATGCGCCGGCCAGTGGCCTGGGCGGCGGTGGCGCTCGTCAACCTCTCCGCGATGACCATCTTTCTGTGGCACCAGACGGCCCTGATGGCCACGACGGCCACCGGCCTCCTCGCGGGCCGGCTCCCCGGGCTGCACACCCGGCCCGACGGGCTCGACTGGGTCGGGGCCAGGCTCCTGTGGCTTCCCGTGTTCGCCCTGGCCCTCGCGGTCTGCTGGGCCGCCTTCCGCTTCGGCGAGCAGGGCGCCGAGCAGGGCGTGCGGAGCGGCCGGCAGGGCCGACGCTCGCGGGTCGTCCGGGCGCACCGTCCGTCCGGCCGGGGGACAGCGGCGGAGGCCCGCCATGTCTAGGCTGGGCCGCGTGACGGACACGGGGGTGGGCGGCGCGCCGCGAGCGCGTGTCAGGGGCTGGCTGCGGACACTGCGCGAGGACCTGTGGACGGTCCGGGCCGACCCGCTGCCGCCCTCCGCCTGGCTGCGCTGGCTGCCGCACGGGCTGGTGTGCCTGGTCGCGTTCGGCGTCACGGTCGGGGCCATGGGCGACATGTCGGACAACGGCCATCTGAGCTTCGGGCCGGCCCTCCTGATCGCGGGCGCGCAGGGCGGCGCCGTGGTGCTGGCGCTGTGGCGGCCGGTGCCGGCGTGGTGGCTGTCGCTTGGGGCCTTCTTCACGGGCGCCGTCATGCTGTACCGCCGGCTGGACATCGATCTGGAGACCTACACCTGGCCCTGGACCGCGGCCGGGATCATCGGCCTGCTGCTCGTGCTGCTGCTGCTCGCGCTGAGGGTGCCCACCCGGGCTTCGGTGGCGGCACTGGTCGTGACCGCCGTGGTCACCTACGGCCTGGAGAACCTGTGGATCCGGGTGGACCACGACGCCACGGGCACGCTCGCGCTCGCCCTGGCCACCTTCGCCGTGGTCGTCGGCACCGCCCTGCGCGGCCGCCGCGAGGCCCGTAAGGAACTCGTCGAGCAGACCACGCTCACCGCCGAGGAGCGCACCCGGCGCACTCTGCTGGAGGAGCGCAGCCGTATCGCGCGGGAGCTGCACGATGTGGTGGCGCACCACATGTCGGTCATCTCCATCCAGGCGCAGGTCGCCCCGCACCTCGTCGAGAACCCTCCCGACGAGCTCAAGGAGAACCTCGCGGGCATCCGGCAGAACGCCCTGGAGGCGCTGACCGAGCTGCGCCGGGTGCTGGGCGTGCTGCGCTCGGAGCAAGCCGGGCCGGGGGAGACACCCGTCGGCCCGGGCGGTGGCACCGGCACCGCCGAGCACGCACCGCAGCCCACCCTCGACCGGCTGGACGCGCTGGTGGAGAACACCCGGGCGGCCGGCCGGGAGGTCACCACGGAGATCAACGGCGAGCGGCGTCCGCTGCCGCCCGGAGTGGAGCTCTCGGCGTACCGGATCGTGCAGGAGGCCCTGAGCAACGTCCTGCGGCACGCGCCCGGCGCGAGCGCCAAGGTCCGTCTCACGTACCAGCCGGACGGTCTTGAGGTGGAGATAGTCAACTCCCGGCCGACCGGGCCCGCGTCGCCCTCGACGGGAGCGGGGCACGGGCTGCTCGGCATGCGGGAGCGGGTCGCCATGCTCGGCGGCACCATGACGGCGCACCCGTGGCACTGGGACGGCTTCAAGGTCACCGCGTTCCTCCCGGAGACCCCGCCCGCCGACCCGGCACCGGGCACCGACCGGATCACCTACCACTTCCCCGACCCCGAGGCAGGAACCCCATGACGAGCGGCAACGGCAAGCCCATCCGGGTCCTCATCGTCGACGACCAGGCGATGGTCCGGCAGGGTTTCACCGTGCTGCTCGGCACCCAGCCCGACATAGAGGTCGTCGGCGACGCCCGGGACGGCCGGGAGGCCATCGCACAGGCCGCGGCGACCGCCCCGGACGTCGTCCTCATGGATATCCGCATGCCCGGGGTCGGCGGCATCGAGGCCACCGAGCACATCACGGCCGCGCACCCGGACATCAAGGTGCTGGTGCTCACCACCTTCGACCTCGACGAGTACGTGTACGACGCGCTGCGCGCCGGGGCCTCCGGGTTCCTGCTGAAGGACGCGTCGTCCGAGCAACTCGCCGAGGCCGTTCGGGTGGTGGCGGCCGGGGAGGCGCTGCTCGCCCCGGTCATCACGCGCAAGCTGATCGCCGAGTTCTCCCGGCTGGACGACCGGCCCCGCTCCCCGCTCAAGGAGCGCGTCGGTGATCTGACCGAGCGGGAGACGGAGGTGCTCGCCCTGATCGCGCAGGGCCTGTCGAACGGGGAGATCGCCCGGCACCTCTTCGTCGCCGAGCAGACGGTGAAGACCCACGTGGGCCGGATCCTGGTGAAGCTGGGGCTGAGGGACCGGACTCAGGCGGCGGTGTTCGCGTACGAGTCGGGGCTGGTGCGGCCGTCGGGGTACTGAGGCACCGCACCTGGGCCCGCCGTCCCCGTAGTACCTGAGAGGGAGACCGAGGAACCCCTCTCACTGGGGACGACCGGGACCCGGGGGTGCGCATACCTTTCTGTACGTGACCGAGACGACTCACATCCAGACCAGGCCGCCGGGGGACGGGGCCAAGCCGCACAGCCCGGAGTACCGGGTGGCGGTGGACTCCCTGCGCGGGCTGCGGCAGGACCTGATCCATGACGCCTTCGCCTACCGGCCGCTGCCGGGCCGGCGCACCGACGGGCGGTTCGCCCGGCGGCTGCCCGGCCGCCTGCGGGAGTACGCGGCCTGGACGCCGCACGCCCTGATCGTCGGGGCGGCCCTGATCTCCGTGGCTTTCGCCACCGTCGACTCCGGCGGGCCCGCGGCGCTGATGGGTCTGTTCTGCGCGGTTCCGGTGCTGCTGACCATGGTGCGGCCGGTGGGGGCGTTCTGGGCGTCCATGGTCTCCACCCCGGTCGTGGCCGTGATCGGCAGCCGCTGGTTCGAGTGGCCGTGGGCGGCCGGCAGCTTCGTCAGCCATCTGACCGTGCTGACGGTGGTGGCGATGCGCACCAGGCCGCGCACGGCCGGGTGGATGTGGGCGCTGACGGCGCTGTACGCCATCGTCGCGGACAGCGGCATCGGCCCGACCTCCATGTACGGCAGCAACTCCGGCGCCATGCTGATCCTCTCGGCGCTGATCCTGCTCTGCGTCACCGTCCGGCACATCCGCCGGGACGCCGTGCAGGAGGTCACCGCCCAGCAGACGGTCACCGCGCACGAGCGCTCCCGCCGCACCCTGCTGGAGGAGCGCACCACGATCGCCCGCGAGCTGCACGATGTCGTCGCCCACCACATGTCGGTGGTCGCGATCCAGGCGGAGGCCGCGCCCTACCGGGTGGAGAACCCGCCGCCGGAGCTGGAGAAGGCCTTCGCCACGATCCGGGAGAACGCGGTGGCGGCCCTGACCGAACTGCGCCGCGTCCTGGGCGTCGTGCGCGCCGAGGACTACGAGGCCCCGGACGCCCCGCAGCCCACGCTCGCCGAGCTGGACGGGCTGCTGGCCAATGTGCGGGACGCCGGGCTGAGCGTGGACAAGGCGGTGACCGGGGCGGTGCGCGAACTGCCCCAGGGCGTCGAACTGTCGGCGTACCGCATCGTGCAGGAGGCGCTGAGCAACTCCCTGCGGCACGCGCCGGGCGCGACCGCCCGCGTCGAGATCGGCTACGTGCTCGGCGGTCTTGGCCTGCGCATAGTCAACGGCCCGCCGCCGAACCCCAGCCTGATCAAACCCTCGCCCGGTGCCGGGCACGGCATCACCGGCATGCGGGAGCGGGTGTCGATGCTGAACGGCGAGATGACGGCGGGCCGCACGGACGACGATGGCTACGAGGTGGCGGTGTTCCTGCCGGTCGCCCTGCCGGACGAGGGTGACGCATGACCATTCGCGTGCTGATCGCGGACGACCAGATGATGGTGCGCGAGGGCTTCTCGGTCCTGCTGAACGCGATGCCGGAGATCGAGGTCGTCGGCGAGGCGGTGAACGGCCGGGAGGCCGTCGCGAAGGTCCGCGAACTCGCCCCGGACGTCGTGCTGATGGACATCCGCATGCCCGAGCTGAACGGCATCGAGGCGACCCGCGAGATCGTGGCCGCCGACGGCGCGGCGAAGGTGCTGGTGCTCACCACGTTCGACCTCGACGAGTACGTGTACCAGGCGCTGCGCGCGGGAGCCTCCGGCTTCCTCCTCAAGGACGCCTCGGCCCGCCAGCTCGCCGACGCGGTGCGGATCGTGGCCGCCGGGGAGGCTCTCCTGGCCCCTTCGGTGACCAGGCGTCTGATCACCGAGTTCTCCAAGCTCTCCGAGACCCCGCGTCTCATGCCCTCCGCGCAGGCGGCGTACGGGGACCTCACCGAGCGGGAGACGGAGGTGCTGGTCCTGATCGCTCAGGGTCTGTCGAACGCGGAGATCGCCGAGCGGCTGGTGGTCGCCGAGTCGACGATCAAGACGCATGTCAGCCGGATCCTGGTGAAGCTGGGCCTCAGGGACCGCACCCAGGCGGCGGTGTTCGCGTACGAGGCGCGGCTGGTGACGCCCGGTTAGCCGGTGTGAGCCGGAGGACGTCGCCCCGCGGGCGCTCGGGCCCCGGGGCGACGGACCGGATCAGTCCAGCTGCATCGGCGTGCAGTCGCTCACGTACGACTTGGAGACCCAGCCGGTGGTGCCCTTGGCGATGCCGCTCTTGGACTTCTGGCCGAGCTTCAGCTTGATCCAGGAGCCCTTGGTGGCGAGCTTCTTGCCCCAGTCGTCCTTGTGGAGGATGCCCTTGGACGCGTAGCCGGTGCCGGCGCCCGTGCGGAAGTTCACGCCACTGCCCTTGTAGACGTAGTAGTAGACCTTCGGCTTGCAGGGCATCTCGGCGGCGGTGGCGGCCGGGGCGCTGGTCGCGACCGCGCCGGCGGTCAGCGACAGGGCCAGCATGGCCGAGGCGGCCAGACGGGCGGGGACGCGGGTGCGGAGCTTGGCTCGCTGCTGTGTCATGAAGTTCTTTTCTCCTGCGATGACTTGAGCCGCTAAGGCGGCGTTTCCAGCCTAACGATCTTCGTTTCGTCGGCCCGGCCGCGCCACGTGAAGGAACACCCCTGGTCAGTGAAGGGGATGTGGGGTTAGCGTCCCGCCATGGCTGCATTCGACCCATGGGACCCGGCGTTCCTCGACGACCCGTACCCCGCCTACGCCGAGCTGCGTGCCCAGGGCCGCGTGCACTACTACGAGCCCACGAACCAGTGGCTCGTCCCGCACCACGCGGACGTCTCGGCCCTGCTGCGCGACCGCCGCCTCGGCCGGACGTACCGGCACCGCTTCACGCACGAGGAGTTCGGCCGGACCGCGCCGCCGCCCGAGCAGGAGCCGTTCCACACGCTCAACGACCACGGGATGCTCGACCTGGAGCCGCCGGACCACACCCGGATCCGGCGCCTGGTGTCGAAGGCGTTCACACCGCGCACGGTGGAGCGGCTGAAGCCGTATGTGCGGGGCCTGGCCGACGACCTGGCGTCGGCGCTGGCGGCGGCCGGCGGGGGAGATCTGCTCAAGGACGTGGCGGAACCCCTCCCCGTCGCCGTGATCGCCGAGATGCTCGGCATCCCGGAGTCCGACCGGGCCCCGCTGCGCCCCTGGTCGGCGGACATCTGCGGGATGTACGAACTGAACCCGTCCGGGGAGACTGCGGCGAAGGCGGTCAGGGCGTCGGTCGAGTTCTCCGACTATCTGCGCGAACTGATCGCGGCCCGCCGCAAGGAACCGGGCGACGACCTCGTCTCGGGCCTCATCGAGGCACACGACGAGGGCGACCGCCTCACCGAGCAGGAGATGATCTCGACGGCGGTCCTCCTGCTGAACGCCGGCCACGAGGCCACGGTGAACTCCACGGTCAACGGCTGGTACGCCCTCTTCCGCAACGAGCCACAACTGGCGGCCCTGCGCGCCGACCACACCCTCATCCCCACCGCCGTCGAAGAGCTGATGCGTTACGACACCCCGCTCCAGCTCTTCGAACGCTGGGTCCTGGACGACATCGAGATCGCCGGCACGACGATCCCGCGCGGCGCGGAGATCGCCCTGCTCTTCGGCTCCGCCAACCACGACCCGGCGGTCTTCACGGACCCGGCCCGCCTGGACCTGACCCGCACGGACAACCCGCACATCTCCTTCAGCGCGGGGATCCACTACTGCATCGGCGCGCCGCTGGCCCGGATCGAACTGGCGGCCTCGATGGCGGCCCTGCTGGAGAAGGCCCCGGCACTCCGCCTCGCCGAGGAGCCACGGCGCAAGCCGAACTTCGTGATCCGGGGTCTGGAGGGGCTCAGCGTCGAGGCCTGAGACGCCGGAACAGCGCCCAGGCCGCCAGGGCGGCGGCGACCCCGCCGAGGAGCGCCAGCGGCAGTTCGGCGTAGAGCACGCTCCAGTCCGGGGCCGCCTCGAACCGCCAGAGCCGCTCCCGGACGCCGACGGCCCACGCCGCGAGTCCCGCGCCCGCTCCGGCCGCCGCGGTCAGACAACCTGCCGCGGCCTGCGTACGTTGTCCCATGCCCCGCATGGACGTACGCGGGCCGCTGCGCAGTTCCCGCCACCGCTCAGGTCGTCATGTCCGCCGTCGCTCAGGTCGTCATGTCCCGGCGCCGCAACCCCGCCAGGCCGGCGGCCACCAGCACCACGGCCAGCCCCAGCAGGACCAGCACCGGCCCCCACTCCATCTCCCCGCCCGGCAGCTTGGGCAGATGGCCGAAGGGAGACACGTCCAGCACCGCCTGCGGCACGTCCAGCGCGGGTCCGACCCAGCCGATCAGCAGCACCGCTCCGGCGACGCCCCAGGCCGCCGCCGCTGCCCGGGGCAGTACGCCGGTCAGCAGGACCGCGAGGCCGCCGATCACCCAGACCGCCGGGACCTGGACGAGGCACGCCCCCAGGATCGGCCCGGTCTCCTTGCCGTAGCCGACGGCGAAGCCGAGGCCGGCCAGGAGCATGAGGAGCGCCGAACCGCCGAAGGCGATCGCCAGATGCCCTGCGGCCCAGCGCAGCCGGCCGACGGCGTTCGCCAGGACCGGTTCCGCCCGGCCCGAGGTCTCCTCGCCGTGCAGACGCAGCACCGACGCCACGACGTACAGGGCCGCGACCAGGCCCAGCATGCCGACCATCGACGCCAGGAACGCGTCCGTCAGGCCGGACCGGCCTCCCATCCGCTCGAAGATCCGCCGGGCGTTGTCGTTGTCGCCGACCAGGTCGGCCGCGCCCTCGGTCATACCGCCGTAGACGGCCCCGGCGAGGAGGAAGCCGATGCTCCAGCCCAGCACACCGCCCCGCTGCAACCGCCAGGCGAGCGCGCCCGCGCTGCCCAGGCGGCCGGTGGCCGGGCCCGGCCGGGTGGGCAGGAAGCTCATGCCGAGGTCCCGGCGGCCGGCCAGCCCGTAGGCCACCGCGCCCTGGAGCAGGACGGCCCCGGCGAGCAGCGCCAGCACCCACCAGCGTTCGTCCGCGTACGGCCGCAGGTTCTCCAGCCAGCCCAGCGGCGACAGCCAGGTCAGCACCGACGAGCCTCCCCCAGTGCCGAAAGCCTGGGAGGTGCCCCCATCCCTCGCCGAGTCGCCCGCCGCGCGCAGGACGAACGCCGTGCCCAGCACCGCCGCCGTCAGCCCACGGGCCAGCCGCGCGCTCTCCGTCAGCTGGGCGACGATCGCCGCCATCGTCGCGAAGACCATCCCGACTCCGGCGATCCCGAGGCCCAGGGCCAGCGCCCCGACCGTGCCCTGCCCGGCCAGTCCGGCCGTCACCAGCAGCGCAAGGACCGCGTTCGCGACCGCCGCCGCCAGCAGGGCCGACGTCAGGGAGGCCCGGCGCCCCACCATCCCGGACGCCACCAGCTCCTGACGGCCGCTCTCCTCCTCGTCCCGGGTGTGCCGTACGACGACCAGCAGGCTCATCACGGCGGCCAGGGCGCCCGCGTAGACGCCGACCCGCCAGGCCGTCAGGGCGCCGATCGAGTCGTCGAAGACGGGGCCGATCATCGCGCGCAGCGAGGAGTTGGTGGCCATCTGCCGGATCAGGTCGGCGCGTTCGGCGGCCGTGCCGTACAGGCCCTCCAAGGTGCTCGGCATGGAGAGGACCATCAGGGCGTTGACCCCGATCCACACCGGGATCACCAGCCAGTCGCGGCGCAGCGCGAACCGCAGCAGCGTGCCGGTGCCGGCCAGTTGGCGTGAGGTGCCGGGCCGCACCGCGAAGGCCGTCATCGGGCCACCGCCTCTGCCGTCTCGTCCGCCTCGTTCTGGTAGTGCCGCAGGAAGAGCTCCTCCAGCGTCGGCGGCGTCGACGTCAGCGACCGCACACCCGACTCGCTCAGCGACCGCAGTACGCCGTCCAGCCGGTCGGTGTCGACCTGGAGCCGGACCCGTCGCCCCCGCACGTCGAGGTCGTGGACGCCCGGGAGGACCGCCAGCCCGTCGGGCGGGCCCGCGAGTTCGGCGACGACGCTGGTGCGGGTCAGATGCCGCAGGTCGGCGAGCGATCCGCTCTCGACCGTACGGCCCTTGCGGATGATGCTCACCCGGTCGCACAGCTCCTCCACCTCGCTGAGGATGTGGGAGGAGAGCAGGATCGTGCGGCCCCGGTCGCGCTCCTCGGCGACGCACCGCTGGAAGACCTCCTCCATCAGCGGGTCCAGTCCCGAGGTCGGCTCGTCCAGGATCAGCAGGTCGACGTCCGAGGCGAACGCGGCGACCAGGGCCACCTTCTGCCGGTTGCCCTTGGAGTACGTACGGCCCTTCTTGGTGGGGTCGAGTTCGAAGCGCTCGACCAGCTCCGCCCGGCGCCGGGGGTCAAGACCGCCGCGCAGACGGCCGTAGAGGTCGATGACCTCGCCCCCGGAGAGGTTGCGCCACAGGGTCACGTCCCCCGGGACATAGGCGATACGGCGGTGCGCCTCGACCGCGTCCGTCCACGGGTCGCGGCCGAGCACCTGCGCGGCGCCCGAGTCGGCGCGCAGCAGCCCGAGCAGGACGCGGATGGTGGTGGACTTCCCGGAGCCGTTGGGGCCGAGGAAGCCGTGGACCTCGCCGGAGGCGACCTCCAGATCGAGCCCGTCGAGCGCGTGCGTCCGCCCGAAGGACTTGTGCAGTCCGGAGACGGTGATGGCCTTCGTCATGCTTCAGAACGTACGCTTCTTTCAGAAATTTGTGAAGTTAAGGAAGCGTATGAATCACGGATAGGGTGGATCACATGACGGAATCAGCCGGAGGCGGCCGGGACGCGGAGGCCGTGTCGAGATTCGTGGAGTCCTTCGCGGCGCAGCTCGTCGAGGCCGGGATGCCGCGGATGCCCGCCCGGGTCTTCGCCGCGCTGCTCGCCTCCGACGAGGGGTCGCTGACCTCCGCCGAACTGGGAGACCAGCTGCGCATCAGCCCCGCGGCGGTGTCCGGGGCGGTGCGCTACCTGGCCCAGACGCACATGGTCTCGCGCGAACGGGAGCCCGGTTCGCGTCGGGAGCGCTACCGGGTGCACGGCGACCAGTGGTACGAGGCCCTGACCAACCGCGAGGCCGTCCTCAAGCGCTGGGAGGGCGCCCTGCGCGAGGGCGTCACCAGTCTCGGCGCCACGACCCCGGCGGGCCGCCGCCTCTCCGAGACGCTCGCGTTCTTCGAGTTCCTGGAGGGCGAGGTCGAGGCGATGATGGAGCGCTGGCGGGTGCACCGGGAGAAGACGTTCGGGCCGGAGTGACCAGGGACCGAGGACCGGCTCACGACCCCGCCGGCACCGTCAGCCCCCAAGCCCCCTCCCGCACACTCCACGTCCGGGTCCGCACCGGGCCCGAGACCACCGTGTCCGCCCGGTAGCGGAAGTGGGCGCCCGAGACGGTCACCGTGCGGCCCTCCGCGAGCAGGGGAGAGGCCTCGGCGCCGACCGACACCGGCCTGACCTCCACCGACGCGATCCCCGCGGGGCCCGGTGCCACCGACACCGCCTCCACCGGCTGGTTCAGGTCGACGAGGGTCTCCCCGTCCACCTCGACCCGCAGCCGGGACGGCCCGGGCTCCGGTGCGGCGGTGAGCCGGGACGGGCGGCCGGCCGGCACCAGCGTCCGGACCAGGGACTGGCAGGTCCGCAGCCACGGGCGGCCCGTCACGGACTCCGAACCCTCGGCCTCCGGAGCCTCCGCCGCCGGGAAGGGCGAGAGGGGCGGTATCCGCAACGCGCCGAGCACCACCCCGTCGCTGTCGTCGACCATCAGGTCCATCCGCCGCTCGACCCCGTCGAGCACCGCCCGTGCCGCGGCCACCGTCCCCGTCGGCACCCCCAACGAACGCGCGAGGGACTGCACAGCACCGACCGGCACCACCGACAGCGCGCACCCCGTCAGCTCCCGATGCCGGTGCAGCAGCGACACCGCGCGGATCAGGGCCCGGTCGTCGCCCACCACGACCGGGCGCCGCGAGCCCCGCCGGGCCAGCGCCCGGGCGAACTCCTCCGGCCCCTCCGGGAGGCACACCTTCGTGCCGGCACCCCCGCTGAGCACGTCTTTCGCGATCCGTACGGACTCGTTGTCCGTCCGGCGGGCGACCGGGTCTATGACCACCAGCAGCTGCTCGGACGTCGGAGAAGTCGCCACCTCGGCCATGCCTCGCTTCCTCGGGTAGCATCTTTGTGCAAGAGCCCCTTGCGCTATTGCGCCAGGGGCTTCGTCTATTCCGGGGCATCCGGTCCGACGGTTGGCGGCCAACGATGGTCGCGGTGCACACGGTGGTACACCGCCGCGTTCGCCCTCGACCATGGACATGCCCCGCCCGGAAGGGGTGTACGCGCGTGCCCGCACTTGTGCTGCTCGGTGCTCAGTGGGGTGACGAAGGCAAGGGAAAGGCCACCGACCTGCTCGGTGGATCTGTGGACTATGTAGTGCGCTACCAGGGCGGCAACAACGCCGGCCACACGGTGGTCGTGGGTGACCAGAAGTATGCACTGCACCTCCTCCCTTCCGGAATCCTGTCTCCCGGCTGCACGCCGGTCATCGGTAACGGTGTCGTCGTCGACCCGTCGGTCCTGCTCTCCGAGCTGAGCGGTCTGAACGAGCGTGGTGTCGACACCTCCAAGCTCCTCCTCAGCGGCAACGCGCACATCATCACGCCGTACAACGTCACCGTCGACAAGGTGACGGAGCGCTTCCTCGGAAAGCGCAAGATCGGCAC
Organism: Streptomyces sp. NPDC050546; assembly: GCF_044457425.1. Classification (NCBI taxonomy): domain Bacteria; kingdom Bacillati; phylum Actinomycetota; class Actinomycetes; order Kitasatosporales; family Streptomycetaceae; genus Streptomyces; species Streptomyces sp. NPDC050546. The sequence goes on along the minus strand of NZ_JBITGX010000014.1, from coordinate 237,834 downwards.
GACCGGGCGCGGCATCGGCCCGACCTACGCGGACAAGATCAACCGTGTCGGTATCCGTGTGCAGGACCTCTACGACGAGTCGATCCTGACGCAGAAGGTCGAGGCGGCCCTCGACATCAAGAACCAGGTACTCACCAAGCTCTACAACCGGCGCGCGATCGCCGTGGACCAGGTGGTCGAGGAGCTGCTGACCTACGCCGACAAGCTTCGGCCGTACGTCTCCGACACCGTCCTGGTGCTGAACCAGGCCCTGGAGGAGGACAAGGTGGTCCTCTTCGAGGGCGGCCAGGGCACGCTCCTCGACATCGACCACGGCACGTACCCCTTCGTCACCTCCTCGAACCCGACCGCGGGCGGCGCCTGCACCGGCGCCGGTGTGGGCCCGACGAAGATCAGCCGGGTCATCGGCATCCTCAAGGCCTACACGACCCGGGTCGGCGCGGGCCCGTTCCCGACGGAGCTCTTCGACGAGGACGGCGAGGCGCTGCGCCGCATCGGCGGCGAGCGCGGTGTCACCACCGGCCGTGACCGTCGCTGCGGCTGGTTCGACGCCGTCATCGCCCGGTACGCCACCCGCGTCAACGGCCTGACCGACTTCTTCCTCACCAAGCTCGACGTCCTCACCGGCTGGGAGCAGATCCCGGTCTGCGTGGCCTACGAGATCGACGGCAAGCGCGTCGAGGAGCTCCCGTACTCCCAGACCGACTTCCACCACGCGAAGCCGGTCTACGAGATGCTGCCGGGCTGGAGCGAGGACATCAGCAAGGCCAAGTCCTTCTCCGACCTGCCGAAGAACGCCCAGGCCTATGTGAAGGCGCTGGAGGAGATGTCGGGCGCCCCGATCTCCGCGATCGGCGTGGGCCCGGGCCGGGACGAGACGATCGAGATCAACTCGTTCCTGTAGGACGCCTCCTGCTGCGGCCGGTGACCCGAGGTGAGACCCTCGGTCACCGGCCGAGCTGTGCCGCCAGCTCCTGGACGATGTGATAGCCGCCGGCCAGATCGATGCCGGTGCGCTCGCGGAGCAGCTTGACGGCCTTGATGTCCGAGTCCCGCTTCCCCTCGCCCAGTACGTCCGTCAACTGGGCGACCAGCGCGGCGTCCGACTCCCGCAGGACGTCCAGTGCCTGGCGGTGCGTGGTGGGCAGCGTGCCTCCCTGGACCATCAGGTCCAGCGCCAACGAGCCGGTGAGCAGGTTCAGACCCGAGTTCTTGCGCAGACGGCGGATCGCCCTGGCCGTCCGGCCCTCACCCGCCAGCACCCTCGCCTCGTCCTGCGCCTCCTGCTCGACCGTTGTGATCATCGCGGTCAGGCGTGCTTGCTCACTCGTCATGGACGCACCTTCCGATCGGATCCTGCCTCGCCCTCAACTGAAGACGATCATCGACCCCTGCGCCAGACTCCGGGTCACCGCCGCGTGCAGGCCGAGCCAGACGTGTCGTTCGCGGGCGAAGGGGCTGGGGTCGTACGGGGCGGGGGCGGCGGGTTCCTCCAGCTCCGTGGGGTTCGGGGGTGCCTGGGGGGCCGCCGGCGGGTTGGCCGGGTCGATGCCGAGGGCGGGGGCGACCGTCTCCAGCTCCCGCAGCAGGGCGTGCGAGGAGCCCAGCGGGCCGCCGCCCGCGAGGAGATCGTCGTCGGCGAGGGGGCTGGGGAAGTCGACGGGGACGTACGCGCCCGCGTGGTCGTAGTGCCAGACCAGGTGCGACTGCTGGGCCGTCGACTCGAACATCTCCAGCAACTGCTCGTAGTCGCCCCCGAGTTCGTCCACGGGCGTCACCGGCAGGCCGCACACCTGGAGCAGATAGGCGCGGCGCAGGAAGTGCAGGGCGTCGTAGTCGAAGCCCGCGACCGGCGCGACATCGCCGGACAGGCCCGGCATGTACTGGTACACCGGCACCGGCGGCAACCCGGCCTCGGCGAGCACCTTGTTGTATTGCGCGAGTTCCTCGGCGAAGGGGTTGTCCGGCGTGTGGCACAAGACGTCGACGAGCGGTACCAGCCACAGGTCACAGGCCAAAGAAGGCTCCTCGATCAGCTCAGCGGTCGGGTGGCGTCGGATGGCACGGTGGTCAGGGAAGCGTATCGGTGCGGCACGGCAGAGGCTCCTGTCGTGCATGTCCCATACCCATACGAACAGCCGCGACGCAGGCCGTCAGCAGGCGAGGCGCTCGATCAGGGCGAGCGAGTGCGAGTTGTAGCCGGCGATGATCGACCGGGCCGTGACGGTGTCCTGGGCGGCCAGGGCGTCGACCAGCGCGGTGTGGCCGGCCCACAGCTCGCCGCGCAGGTCGGCGAGGCGGCGCAGATGCTGCACCGCGCCGACCCAGGTCTGCACGCGCAGCCGGTGCAGGAAGTCGCCCAGGTAAGGGTTGCCGAAGAGGGCGGCGAGTTCGCGCCAGTAGCGCAGGTCGTAGCCGATGAGGACGGTGAGGTCACCGGCCGCGGCGGCCCGCTGGGCCTCCTCGCCGCGCCGCCGGACCCCGGCGAGCACGGCGGCGACCTTGGGATCGTCGGGCTGGAGTGAGGCCCGCTGCCCGGAGGTCAGGGCGTGGAACATGCCCTCGATCACCAGGTCACGGGCCTCGATCATGCCGCGGAAGTCCTCGGCCGAGTACTCGTGGACCCGGAAGCCCCGGTGCTGGTCGGCGTCGAGGAGCCCCTGGGCGGAGAGGTCGACCAGGGCCTCGCGTACCGGCGTCGCGGACACGCCGTACTGCTCGGCGATCTCCTTGACCGTGAACTCCTGCCCCGGCTGGAGCCGTCCGGCCAGCACCTCGTCACGAAGCGCGTCCGCGATCTGCTGGCGCAGGGTGCTGCGCGTCACGGCGCCGTTGCCGGTCCTGCCGGGCATGGTCAGGGCGTCTCCCTCGTCGCGTTCGGGTGGCGTGCACGTATATGTCTACGAGCACGCCACCTTACGCGTTCGAATGAGGCGCGAGGTTGTCGGTTACTGACGGGTTTACAGCTGTTTACTCCGTGTACTCGTCCGCTACCGACAGCGCCGTGTCCAGTACCGCGAGGCCTTCCTTCAGCTCCGCCTCGCTGATGTTGCAGGGCGGCACCACATGCGTCCGGTTCATGTTCACGAACGGCCACAGCCCGCCGCCCTTCGCGGCGGCGGCGAAGGCGGCCATCGGCGCGTTCGCCTCCCCGGCCGCGTTGTACGGCACCAGCGGCTCACGCGTCTCCCGGTCGCGCACCAGCTCCAGCCCCCAGAACATGCCGGTGCCCCGCACCTCGCCGACGCTCGGGTGCCGCTCGGCGAGCGCGTGAAGCTCCGGCCCGACGACGGACGCGCCCAGCCGGGCCGCGTTCTCGACGACGCCCTCCTCCGCCATGACATTGATCGTCGCCACGGCCGCCGCGCAGGCCAGCGGGTGCCCGGAGTAGGTCAGACCGCCGGGGTACGGCCGCTTCCCGAACGTCTCCGCGATGGCACCGGAGATCGCGACACCGCCGAGCGGCACGTAGCCGCTGTTCACGCCCTTGGCGAAGGTCAGCAGGTCGGGGGTGACGTCGAACAGGTCGGCCGCGAACCACTCACCGGTCCGCCCGAACCCGGCCATGACCTCGTCCAGGACGAAGACGATCCCGTACTTGTCGCATATCTCGCGCACCCCGGCGAGGTAGCCGGGCGGCGGGACCATGATCCCGGCCGTTCCCGGGATCGTCTCCAGGATGATCGCCGCGACGGTCGAGGGCCCCTCGAAGGCGATCGTCGTCTCCAGGTGCTCCAGCGCCCGCGCGCACTCCTGCTCCTCGGTCTCGGCGTAGAAGCGGGAGCGGTAGAGGTAGGGCGCCCAGAAGTGCACGACCCCGGCCGTGCCGCTGTCGGAGGCCCAGCGGCGCGGGTCGCCGGTGAGGTTCACGGCCTGCTGGGTGCCGCCGTGGTACGAGCGGTACGCCGAGAGCACCTTCGGACGGCCCGTGTGCAGACGGGCCATCCGGATCGCGTGCTCGACGGCGTCGGCGCCGCCGTTGGTGAAGAAGATCTTGTCCAGGTCGCCCGGGGTCCGCTCGGCGATCAGCCGTGCCGCCTCCGACCGCGCCTCGATCGCGAACGCGGGCGCGAAGGTCGTCATCCGCGCCGCCTGCTCCTGGATCGCGGCGACGACCTTGGGGTGCTGGTAGCCGATGTTCGTGTAGACGAGCCCACTGGAGAAGTCCAGGTAGCGGCGGCCGTCGTAGTCCCAGAAGTGCGACCCCTCCGCGCCGGCGACGGCGAGCGGGTCGATGAGCTCCTGGGCGGACCAGGAGTGGAACACATGGTCACGGTCGGCGGCCTTGACGGCGGCACCGGCTTCGGGGTTCGGCTGAGGGGTCATGCGGGCGAGCGTAGGCATGCGAGGTGCGAGCGGGAAATCGGCGTCGTGTGTGAGGTCTGGGGGTTTCCGCGACAGGTTGTCGACGGGGAGATGTCGCACGGGGGAGCCATTGACGGGAGCTATTGACAACATGCTGTCGATTGGACAGTATGTTGTCATACTCGGACCTCCAGGAGGAGCCATGAGCGCCAAGCCCGTCCATCTCGCCGTCTACGACACCCTCGCCGACTGGGAGACCGGCCACGCCACGGCCCAGCTCGCCCGCGCGGGCCACACGATCCGCACGGTCGGCCCGACCACGGCCCCCGTCACCAGCACCGGCGGACTGCGCGTCCAGCCCGACGCGGCCCTGGACGACGTACGCCCCGAGGACAGCGCGCTGCTGATCCTCCCGGGCGCCGACCTCTGGGACACGTCGGACGACCTCGCGCCCTTCGCCCGCAAGGCCCGGGCCTTCCTGGAAGCGGGCGTGCCGGTCGCCGCGATCTGCGGGGCCACCGCCGGACTGGCCCGGGAGGGCCTGCTCGACGACCGTGACCACACCAGCGCGGTCTCCTTCTACCTGGCCGCGACCGGCTACGCGGGCGGCGGGCGCTACGTCGAGACCGACGCCGTCACCGACGGCCCCCTGGTCACCGCGGGCCCGACCGAGCCCGTCGCCTTCGCCCGGGAGATCCTCCGGCTGCTCGGGGTCTACGAGGGTGAGGTCCTCGACGCCTGGTACCGGCTGTTCCACGACTCCGACCCGGCGGCCTACGCGGTGCTGGAGAAGGCCGGCGCCCTGTGAGCCGGGAGCGTCAGGACCTGCTCAGCCGCAGCGCCCTCGGAGTCTTCAGGCTCAACGGCCAGTTCCTCGCCGTCGCGGAGGAACTGGCCAAGCCCGCCGGGCTCACCGCCGCCTGGTGGCAGGTGCTCGGCGCGGTCCTCGGCGAGCCGCTGCCCGTCTCCGGCATCGCCCGCGCCATGGGCATCACCCGGCAGAGCGTGCAGCGCATCGCCGACCTGCTGGTGGAGCGCGGCCTCGCCGAGTACCGGCCGAACCCCGCGCACCGCCGCGCCAAGCTCCTCGCGCCGACCGAGGAGGGCCGTGCGGCGATCGCCCGTATCGACCCCGGGCACGCGGCCTTCGCCGACCGGCTGGCGGAGGAGTTCGGGGAGGCGGAACTGGCGGAGGCGGTACGGCTGCTGGAACGTCTGTCCACGGTGCTCGACCAGGCAGGTCCGCCTGTTACGGAACCGTAGAGTTCGCCCAGGTCACCCCGGCACGCCCCCGCACTATTCTCGATCTGTTGCTCACGTGTGGGGGGAAGGCGGCTGAGCGATGGAGAAACTGGGGTCCGGGGATCCGCAACGCATCGGCGCCTACCGGCTGCTGGCGCGGCTCGGCGCGGGTGGCATGGGGCAGGTGTATCTGGCCCGCTCCGAGCGGGGCCGTACGGTCGCCGTGAAACTCGTGCGCGAGGAACTGGCGGCGCAGGAGGAGTTCCGGGAGCGGTTCCGGCAGGAGGTGCGGGCCGCACGGCGGGTCGGCGGGCACTGGACGGCGCCGGTGCTGGACGCGGACACCGAGGCGGCCGTGCCCTGGGTCGCCACCGGGTACGTCGCCGGGCCGAGTCTCCAGCAGGTCGTCGGGCACGACCACGGTGCCCTGCCCGAGCGGACGGTCCGCATCCTCGCCGCCGGGCTCGCGCACGCGCTGAAGGACATCCACGCCGCCGGCATCGTCCACCGCGACCTCAAGCCGTCCAACGTGCTGGTCACCATCGACGGCCCGCGCGTCATCGACTTCGGTATCGCACGGGCCCTGGAGACCGTGACGGACGGCGGGCTCACGCGCACCGGCGCGCTCGTCGGATCGCCCGGCTTCATGGCGCCCGAGCAGGTGCGGGGCGACCGCATCACCCCGGCCTGCGACGTCTTCTGCCTCGGCTCCGTCCTCGCCTACGCCGCGACCGGCGCCCTGCCCTTCGGCACCGCCAACAGCGGTGTGCACGCGCTGATGTTCCGCATCGCCCAGGAGGAACCGGACCTCACGGGCGTCCCCGAGGGCATCGCCGACCTGGTCCGCGACTGCCTCCGCAAAGACCCCGCCGCCCGCCCGACCCTCGACCGCGTCCTGGAACGCACGGGCGCCGACGACACCGTCTCCGACGGCCGCGCCCTCGACCCCTGGCTGCCGAGCGCACTGGTCGCCCAACTCGGGCGGCACGCGGTGCGGTTGCTGGACGCGGAGGACCCGGAGGGGGCCGGTGCGGCTGACGGGCCCCTGGAAGGGGCGCGGGGCGGGGACACGGGCGGCTCCGCCGCGCGGACGCGACCAGCCTCCACCGGCCCTGAAGGGGCGCGGGGCGGTGACACAAACGGCTCCGCCGCGCGGGCGCGACCAGCCCCCACCGACCCTGAAGGGGCGCGGGGAACTGCGCGACCAGCCCCCACCGGCCGGCAGCCGGAGTACGGAGCCGACGCCACCCTCGAACACGCCCCGGCCGCCGACGAATCGTCACCGAACCCCGTGCCACAGGCACCCACCGCACCCACCGCACCCACCGCCCCCGCCGCGCCCCCGGCCCCGCCCCCGCCGGGCCGCCCGGGCGAGGGCCCGCCCCTGAACCACCTGCCCACCATGGTCGCGGGCCAGGGCACGACCCCGCCGCCGCACGCCCCCGGCCCGGCCGCCCCGCCCCCGCCGCCGCACCCGGCGTACGGCTACCCCCAGCAACACCCCCAGCCCGGCCCCGCCTACCCCGCCCACGGCGGCGGCCTCGGTGGCGGCCTAGGCTCCACCCCGCCCTACGGCCCACCGCCGTACGGCACACCCCCGCCCTACGGCCCAACGCCGTACGGCACACCGCAGGAACCGCCCCGGAACGGCCGTTCCACCGCGCTGCTCGTCGTGATCGCCCTGGTCGTCGCGCTGGCCGCGGGCGGCTCGGTGTACGCGCTGATGCAGGGCGGTGAGGGCGACCGGGCCGACGACCGCCCCACCCCCACGCAGGACACCGGCAGCCCCTCGGACTCCGGCCCCTCCCCGGAGACCTCGCGGCCGGACACCACCGCCTCCCCGGCAGGCGGCGCGATCCCCACGGCGTACCTCGGCAACTGGACCACCACCATCGACAACGCCGACGGGCAGCACACCCGGTCGTTGACGATCCAGCAGGGCGAGCCGGGCGACACGGTCCTGTCCCTCGTGGCGGACGGTCCCACCAAGGGAGGCGGCACCTACCACTGCGTGTTCGAGGGCGAGCTGACCGATGCCCCGGGCACCGACGGCCCGCTGAAGATCGGCCCGTCCACCGTGACCGTCGGGCAGCCGCGCACCGCCTGCACACCGGGCGCGGCCACCGAGGTCACCCTCCTGACCGACTACACGCTCGAGCGCGTGAACACGAGCAGCGGGGAGCGGCTGACGTACTCGAAGCAGTGACCAACTCCCGTTTCCGATGAGGTCGTTGAACGAGATCGTTGAACGTCCGGCGAATTCCAGCCGACGAATTCCGGATACTCGCTCGTACAGCCGTACGGTGACCAGACGATCGATTTCGTCCGGGCGGCGGCGGGGGCACGCACGATGGAGTGGTTGAGCGCGGAGAACCTCGTGGCCGTGGCGACGGCCATGCTCGGCATCATCGCCTCGGGCGTCATGGTCTGGTACGAGCGCCGGGTGCCGCGCCGCAAACGCGTCGGGTACCGCGTGCAGATGGACAACCCCATCGGCGACGACGTGCGTTCGGGCCGCGCCAACCGCCGTCTCGGCCTGTTCGACGAGGCCCCGGACATGTCCGACGCGACGCTCGTCCTGCTGCGCGTCGAGAACGACGGCTCGCAGGGCATCGACCGCGACGACTACACCGGCCCCGAACTGCACGGCCTGACCGCGGTGTTCGCCGGCCGCACCGTCCGGGGCGTCTCGGTGACCCAGCCGTCGGACACCGCCCACCTCATGGACCACTTCACCGCGGCCCGCGGCTTCGCCTACGACGGCAACACCCTGCGCATCCCCCGCGTCCCGCTCAACCGCGGCGACCACTTCAAGCTGCTCGTGCTGCTCGCCGGCGGCGATGTCGGCGACGAGATCCAGCTGGTCGGCGGCCTGCGCGACGGCGAGGTGCACCCCAACCGCAGCGCCACGCCGGACGACAAGCCGCCGCTGTTCAGCCGGGCGGCGCGGCTGATCACCATCGCGCTCACGGTGAGCGTGGTCACCCTGGCGGCGATCGTCGTCGTCCAGGACGACACCCCGCCCCCGATCGGCTGCGCGAGCGGCACCCTCACCCTCACCGGCTCGACCGCCTTCGCGCCCGTCCTGCGCGAGGTGGCCCGCAAGTACGAGCGGGACTGCGGCGGCGACCCGGCCATCGAGGTGGACACCCACGGCTCGACGGCCGGGATCCGGGAACTCGCGGCGGCCGGCGCCGAGGCGGCACGGGACGGGCGGGGCTCCCCGCCCCTGGTGGCCCTGTCGGACGGCCCCAAGCCGGCCGGTCTGCCCGAACTGCGCGAGAACCGGGTGGCGGTGTCCGTCTTCGCGCTGGTGGTCAACGACGACGTGAGCCTGAAGAACCTGTCCACGGCGGACGTACGGCGCCTCTACCGGGGCGAGATCCGCAACTGGAGGCAGCTCGGCGGCCCGGACCTGCCCGTGCACCTGGTCAGCCGCGACGCGGGCTCCGGGACGCGGCAGGTCTTCCAGCGCCGGGTGCTGGGACGGGGCGAGATCGCCAACTCCTCCGTCGACTGCGTCCACAAGGACGACCCGACGGCGGCCGTCATCCGCTGCGAACTCGACTCCACGGAACAGGTGCTGACCACGGTCGCCGGCCTCCCGGGCGCCGTCGGCTACAGCGAACTCAACCTGGCCGCCCGCGCGAAGGGCCTGCACTCGCTGCGCCTGGACGGCGACCCGGCCTCCGTCGACGCCATCGAGCACGGCACGAGCGACTACCCGTACCGCGAGATCGAGTACGCCTACACCTACGGCCGGCCCCCGGCGGACTCCCTGGCGTCGAGCTTCCTGACGTACCTCTCCCGAGGCAACGGCCAGGACGTCACCCGCACCCACGGCCACGTCCCCTGCTGGACCCCGGAGGGCCTCATCCTCTGCGCCCAGGACGCTTCGTAGCCGCGGGCACGCGCACCGCCCCAGCCGCGGGCTGCGCGCCGCCTCAGCTGCGGGCATGCGTGCCGCTAGGGGCGGCACGGGTGGGCGCAGCGGCACCTCGTCACGCCGAGCTGCGCACCGACCCGCCCTCAGCGCCAACGCCGAGCACCAGCGAAACAAACGGCAAGCTCACCGCGGCTCCGGCGGCCGCTGCCGAGGCATGTTCGGCCTCGCACCCCCCGCCGGCGGCACGGAGAACCGCCCGTTCACACCCCCCGCCTCAACCCCCCGCCCCGCACCGGACAACACCACCGCCTGCACCCCCACCGGCGCACCCCCGGCCCGGAACTCGCCCATCCAGTCCCCGGTCTCCACCCGGACCAGCTCACTCACGTCCTCGGTGAACCTCCGCAGCACCCCCAGGCACCGCTCGGCGGCCTCGGCGGCCGTCCCCTCCGCGGGGCCCAGCACCTCCCGCACGCTCTCCGCCGCCCAGTCGAACTGCAACGCCTGCAAGCGCCGCTGCACGGCCTGCGCGGTGGCCACGTCCCGCATCCAGCCCGACGTCACCCCGAAGTACCGGTCGGCGGCCACACACGCCACCCCGAGCAGCAGCGCCAGGCACCCCCAGGGCGCGACCCCGCCCGCGACCCCGGTCAGATCCAGCAGGGGCAGCGCGACGCCGGTGACCGCCCCCACCGCGGCCCCGCAGCGCAGCACCCGCGCGCACCGCCGTTTCCACACCCGGTCCTCGAGATACCAGGCCGCCGTCCGCAGCGCCCCGCGCTCCACCCACCGGTACAGCTCGTCCAGCCGGGCCGCCGGCTCGCCCCAGTCCCCGAGCGGAAGGGCCCGCCCGGTCAGATCGCCCGGCCGCGGCCGGGACGCCCCCTCGCCCCGTCCGTCCTGAGGCGGCACCTCGGGCTGCATCTCCGGCTGACCCACCCGGCACTCCCTACTGACCACGAACGACCATGTACGACCACGCGCGGTTCACGCCGAATCACACTGCGCGACGAACGACCCATCTGACGCGCCGGACCCTTCCTACCCCCCAATGGGTGGCGAAGGCGTAGCTTTCGCCTCTTTTCCGCCCGGAAGTATTCCTTGATCCGGTATAGGGCGCGAGGGGGGGCTCACTCGAAAGAGTGCTGGGGCGACGGCAGGCCTGACCACGTAGGCTCGTGCCGAACGGGAAAACCCGTACCGAGCAAGGAGCTGATCGTGATCCCCGGTGGTGGCCAGCCCAATATGCAGCAGTTGCTCCAGCAGGCCCAGAAGATGCAACAGGACCTGGCACAGGCGCAGGAGGAACTGGCGCAGACGGAGGTCGACGGGCAGGCGGGCGGCGGCCTGGTGACCGCGACCGTCACCGGCGCCGGCGAACTGCGCGCCCTGAAGATCGACCCGAAGGCGGTCGACCCCGACGACACCGAGACCCTGGCCGATCTGGTCGTGGCGGCGGTCCAGGCGGCCAACGAGAACGCGCAGGCGCTCCAGCAGCAGAAGCTGGGCCCGCTCGCGCAGGGTCTGGGCGGCGGCGGCATCCCGGGTCTGCCGTTCTGAGACGCCCGCCGCCTTCCTCGGACGGGCGGCGGACAACTACCGTACGTACGGAAAGGCCGTACGCGACGAACGACCTCGAAGACCTCCAAGTCCTTGAAGGCCTCGAAGTTCCAAGAAGGGCAGTCCGTTGTACGAAGGCGTGGTCCAGGACCTGATCGACGAGCTGGGGCGGTTGCCCGGCGTCGGTCCCAAGAGCGCCCAGCGGATCGCCTTCCACATCCTCCAGGCCGAACCGACGGACGTACGGCGGCTCGCCCAGGCCCTCATGGAGGTCAAGGCGAAGGTCCGCTTCTGCGCGACCTGCGGCAACGTCGCGCAGGAGGAGCTGTGCAACATCTGCCGCGACACCCGGCGCGACCCCGCCGTGATCTGCGTGGTCGAGGAGCCGAAGGACGTCGTGGCGATCGAGCGGACGCGTGAGTTCCGGGGCCGGTACCACGTCCTGGGCGGCGCGATCAGCCCGATCGACGGGGTGGGGCCCGACGACCTGCGCATCAGGGAGCTGCTCGCCCGGCTCGCCGACGGCACGGTCACCGAGCTGATCCTCGCCACGGACCCCAATCTCGAGGGCGAGGCGACAGCGACGTACCTCGCCCGCATGATCAAGCCCATGGGCCTGAAGGTCACCCGCCTGGCCAGCGGCCTCCCGGTGGGTGGCGACCTGGAATACGCGGACGAGGTCACTCTCGGCCGCGCCTTCGAGGGGAGACGACTCCTAGATGTCTGACGCCACGCTGCACGCGACCGACCAGAACCCGGACGACTTCGCGGTCCAGATCGCGGACCAGGTCGAGAGCTTCCTGGTCGCCGTCACGGAGGTCGCGAAGGGCGACGAGCCGGAATCGGCGGTGCCCTTCCTCCTCCTGGAGGTCTCCCAACTCCTCCTGGCCGGCGGCCGGCTCGGCGCGCACGAGGACATCGTGCCGGACGAGCGCTACGAGCCCGACACGGGCCCGGACGTGGATGTCGACGAGCTGCGCGAGAACCTGGCCCGCCTCCTCGACCCGATCGACGTCTACTCCGAGGTCTTCGACCCCTACGAGCCCCGCAAGGCGCCGGTCCCGGCCCGGATCTCCGACGACCTCACGGACGTCATCACGGACCTGCGCCACGGCATGGCCCACTACCGCGCGGGCCGCACCAGCGAGGCGCTGTGGTGGTGGCAGTTCTCCTACTTCTCCAACTGGGGCTCCACCGCCTCCGCGACCCTCCGCGCCCTCCAGTCGGTCCTCGCCCACGTCCGCCTCAACCAGCCCCTCGCCGAACTCGACGGCCTGGACACGGATCAGGGCATGGGCGACGACACGCTGGAGTTCGAGGCGGGCCGGGTCATGGCGGAGGAGATCGGCGGCCCGCTGGGCATGCGCCCGGCCACGTAGCCGGCCTCGCCCGAGGAGCGCTCAGAGCCGTACGGCCGGGCCGGTCACGGCGATTCCGGTGTCCGTCTCCGCCGGTACCGTCACCGTGATCGTGCTCGGCCGCCCCATGTCCACGCCCTGGTGGACCGTCAGGGTGGCCGGGGTCGGTACGAGTCCCAGTTCCCGCAGATAGCCGCCGAACGCGGCTGCGGCCGCTCCCGTGGCCGGGTCCTCCACCACACCGCCCGGCGGGAACGGGTTGCGGGCCTGGAAGACGGTGGGCGACTCCCGCCGGACCAGGTCGATCGTGGTCCAGCCCGTGCGGGCCATGAGCGCGCCGAGTTCCGCCATGTCGTAGTCGAGGCGGGCCAGCCGCTCCCGGCTCGCGGTGGCGAGGACCGGGTGCCAGGCTCCGGCGAAGGCGGCCCGGGGAGGCAGCGCCGGGTCCAGGTCCGCCCCGGACCAGCCCAGGATCGCCAGCAGCTCGGCCAGGTCGCCCTCCTCGATCGGTGCCGTACGAGGGGCGACGCTCACCAGGGTCGCCACCAGGGTGCCGTCCGCCGACCGGTCGGTGGTCACCGTGACCGGGCCCGCCGCGGTACGCAGCAGCAGGCGCCCGGTGCCGTGCCGCTCCGCGTGGGCCACGGCCGTGGCGATCGTCGCGTGGCCGCAGAACGGCACCTCGGCGAGCGGGCTGAAGTACCGCACGTCCAGGGTGTCGTCGTCGGACGCCACCACGAACGCCGTCTCGGAGTAACCGACTTCGGCGGCCGTCGCCAGCATCGCCGCGTCGTCGGCCCCGGCGGCGTCCAGCACCACACCTGCCGGGTTGCCGCCCCTGGGATCCGTACTGAACGCCACGTAGCGCAATATCTCCATGCGCAGACGGTAGCGCCCGACTCGTGGTCACACCCCGTGAATTGGGGCCGTCTTGCATGTCCCCTGTACGTCCGCTGCACGGGCCCTAACCGGTGGAACGCGAGTCTGGAGTCACTTCACCAACTCCCCTCGATCCCACCGGAGACGCAGATGAACCGCCGCCCCGCAGCCACCTCCATACGCAAGCGCGTCGCCGTCGCCACCGGCGTGGCCGTTCTCGCCGCCGGAACCATCGCCGCCGGCGCGGGGGTCGCCGGAGCCGACTCGCGTGACGGGTCCGCGAAGAAGTCCCCCAGGACGGTCACCAAGGCGCAGGTGCTCGGGCTGTTCGACAACTGGAACGCGGCGCTGCGGACCGGCGACCCGAAGAAGGTCGCCGACCTGTACGCCAAGGACGCGGTCCTGCTGCCGACCGTCTCGAACAACGTCCGCACCGACAGGGCCGAGATCGTCGACTACTTCGAGCACTTCCTCAAGAACAAGCCCGTCGGAACGAAGATCGAGTCCCACGTCAACATCCTCGACCGGAACACCGCCATCGACACCGGCGTGTACGAGTTCGCGCTCACCGACCACGAGACCGGCGAGAAGAGCACCGTCGAGGCTCGCTACACCTACGCCTACGAGAAGCAGCCGAACGGGAAGTGGCTGATCGTGAACCACCACTCCTCGAAGATGCCGGAGAGCTGAGCGGTCTCAGCCGCCCGCCCGGTGGGACGCCCGGAGCGTGATCGTCACGCACAGGCCGCCGCCCGGGGCGTCCGTCAGCGCCACGGTTCCGCCGTCGTCCGTCGCCAGTTGCCGGACGACGGAGAGGCCCAGGCCCGAGCCGGACTTCCCGGTCAGGCCCTGGCCCCGCCAGAAACGGTCGAAGGCGCGGGACTTCTCGGTGTCCGACATGCCGGGGCCCTCGTCCAGGACCGACACCCCCACCACATCGCCCCGGTGGTCCACCCGCACGGTGATCGTCCCGCCGTCCGGTGACACCTCCAGGGCGTTGGAGAGCACGTTGTCCAGCATCTGGTCCAGATGACCGGGGCTGGCCAGCACAGACGGCCGGCCGTCGGCACTCCCCCTGAGCGCGATGGTGACTCCGCGCTCGTCGGCGGCCGGTCTCCACACGGCGAGCCGTTCCCGCACGATGTCCATCAGCGGGAGCGGCTCGGCCGCCGTCACCTTGGCCTCGGCCCGGGCCAGCACCAGCAGCCCGTTGACCAGGCGGCTCATCCGGACGACCTCCGCCGTCGCCTGCTCCACGTCCTCGCGCACGAACTCGTCGTCCACGCCGTCCGCGATGTTGTCCAGGGACAGCCGCAGCGCGGTGAGCGGGGTGCGCAGCTGGTGGGAGGCGTCCGCGACGAAGATGCGCTGGGCGGCGATCAGGGTGTCCAGGCGTTCCGCGCCCTGGTTGAGGGTGCGGGCGAGGGTCTGGGTCTCGGGCGGGCCCGTCACGGGGGAGCGGGCGGTCAGATCTCCGTCGCTGAACTTGCTGGCCATGTCGTTGAGCTGGCGCAGCGGGCGGGTGATACGGCGGGCGGCGAACGCGCCGATGGCGGCGGCCGCCGCGAGCACGACCACCGCGAGCCCGGCCCGGAAGCCCCAGATCTGCCAGAGCCGCCTGGTCATGTCCGAGGTCGAGTAGACGATCCGCACGGCCGCGTCGCCCCGCGCGGGGACGGTGACCTTCAGGTGCTCGCCCCAGACGAAGTCGGAACCCCAGTCCGTCGTCACCTCGTTCTTCTGCGTGGCCCGGGTCAGCGCCTCGTCCGCGGTGGGCTCCGGCAGCTTCGGGTCACAGGAGGCGGTGGGGGTCGCCTGTACGTCGCCGTACGCCCTGGCCACCTCGGTCAGGGCCTCGCACGAGGCGCCGGTGCCGTTGCTCAGCAGCAGCGCCATCGTGTTCGCCTCGCGCAGGACGGACTGCCTGGTGTCGTCCCGCAGCTGCTTGGTGAGGGTGAACGCGACCGGCACCGTGAACAGGAAGATGGCCACCGCGACCAGGAGGATGTAGCTCCGGATGAGCTGCCGGTTCATGAGGCCCCGTCGTCCTTGACGATCTCCAGCCGGAAGCCCACCCCGCGCACCGCCTCGATCGCGATCGCCCCGGAGAGCTTGCGCCGCAGCGCCGCCACGTGCACGTCCAGCGTCTTGGTCGGCCCGAACCAGTTCGCGTCCCAGACCGCTTCCATGATCTGCTCGCGCGACATCAGTGCCCCGGGCTCCTCGGTGAGGAAGGCCAGCAGGTCGTACTCCTTGGGCGCGAGGGCCACCTCCTCGCCGTCGAGGCGCACCCGGGCGGCCTTGCGATCGACCGTCAGACGCGTGCCGTAGCGGTCGGGGCCGGGCGCGGGGGCGCCTGCCACGGGCTTGCGGGCCTGCGTGCGGCGCATGACCGCCCTTATCCGGGCGATGACCTCCCGGACGCCGAACGGCTTGGAGACGTAGTCGTCCGCGCCGAGCTCCAGGCCCACCACCCGGTCCGTCTCGTCGCTGCGGGCGCTGATCACGATGATCGGGACGTCGCCGCGCTCACGCAGCGCTTTGCAGACGTCCAGGCCGTCGGTGTCGGGCAGGCCCAGATCCAGCAGGACGACGTCGTAGGGGCCCTCGTGCCGCAGCGCCGCCGCGCCGGTGGTCACCCACTCGACCTCGAAGCCGTAGCGCCTCAGGCCACGGCGCAGGGACTCGGCGACCGGCTCATCGTCTTCCACCAGAAGTACGCGCACAGCCGAACCCTAGTGCTTGAAAGTTGGCGCACCGGGGTGGGGCGGGTGACGATTGTGACGCCGGGCACTTTCTCGAGTGGCCTGTGCCCAGGTGGGCATGAGCAGCTCTGAACGAGTACCCCGGAAATCTCACCATGCGATATCGCGGAGGGGATTTTCGGACGCTCGTTAGACTGAGCCGACCGCGGTACGAATGCGTATATGCGGATAGAGACGGATTGAGCGAGGAGCGCACGTGGGCCTTGTCGTGCAGAAGTACGGAGGCTCCTCCGTAGCCGATGCCGAGGGCATCAAGCGCGTCGCCAAGCGAATCGTGGAAGCGAAGCAGAACGGCCACCAGGTGGTTGCCGTGGTTTCCGCGATGGGCGACACGACGGACGAGCTGATCGATCTCGCCGAGCAGGTATCCCCGATGCCTGCCGGGCGAGAGCTCGACATGCTGCTGACCGCCGGAGAGCGGATCTCCATGGCGTTGCTGGCCATGGCGATCAAAAAGCTGGGCCACGAGGCCCAGTCGTTCACCGGAAGCCAGGCAGGAGTCATCACCGACTCGGTCCACAACAAAGCGCGCATCATCGATGTCACGCCGGGCCGGATCAAGAACTCGGTGGACGACGGCAACATCGCGATCGTGGCCGGTTTCCAGGGCGTCAGCCAGGACACCAAGGACATCACCACCCTCGGCCGCGGCGGCTCCGACACCACGGCGGTGGCGCTCGCCGCCGCCCTCGACGCCGACGTCTGCGAGATCTACACGGACGTCGACGGCGTGTTCACCGCCGACCCGCGCGTGGTGACCAAGGCCCGGAAGATCGACTGGATCTCCTTCGAGGACATGCTCGAACTGGCGGCGTCCGGATCGAAGGTGCTGCTCCACCGTTGCGTGGAGTACGCCCGCCGGTACAACATCCCGATCCACGTCCGGTCCAGTTTCAGCGGACTCCAGGGCACGTGGGTCAGCAACGAGCCAGTCGTTCAGAAGAAGCAGCAGCAAGGGGAGAAGCAGGTGGAGCAGGCTCTCATCTCCGGTGTCGCGCACGACACCTCCGAGGCCAAGGTCACCGTCGTCGGTGTGCCGGACAAGCCGGGCGAGGCGGCTTCGATCTTCCGCACGATCGCCGACGCCGAGCTCAACATCGACATGGTCGTGCAGAACGTGTCCGCGGCCTCCACGGGCCTGACGGACATCTCCTTCACGCTGCCGAAGACCGACGGCCGCAAGGCCATCGACGCGCTGGAGAAGAACAAGTCCGGCATCGGCTTCGACTCGCTGCGCTACGACGACCAGATCGGCAAGATCTCCCTGGTCGGCGCCGGTATGAAGACGAACCCGGGTGTCACGGCCGACTTCTTCGGCGCGCTGTCGGACGCGGGCGTGAACATCGAGCTGATCTCGACCTCCGAGATCCGCATCTCGGTCGTCACGCGCGCCGATGACGTGCCCGAGGCCGTCCGCGCCGTGCACTCCGCGTTCGGGCTCGACTCCGACAGCGACGAGGCTGTCGTCTACGGGGGCACCGGCCGCTGATGGCCCACTTCCGACAGGACGCCCGGACCGGCAGGTCCGGGCGTCCGACGCTTGCCGTGGTGGGCGCGACCGGGGCCGTCGGCACGGTCATGCGCCAGATCCTGTCGCAGCGGGCCGACGTCTGGGGCGAGATCCGGCTGATCGCCTCCCCCCGCTCGGCCGGCCGCAAGCTGGCCGTGCGCGGCGAGGAGACCGAGGTCATCGCCCTCACCGAGGAGGCCTTCGACGGGGTCGACGTCGCGATGTTCGACGTCCCCGACGAGGTCGCCGAGCGGTGGGCGCCGCTGGCGGTCGCCAAGGGCGCGGTGGTGGTCGACAACTCCGGCACGTTCCGGATGGACCCGGACGTGCCGCTCGTCGTGCCCGAGGTCAACCCGCACGCCGTGCGGATGCGGCCGCGCGGGATCATCGCCAACCCCAGCTGCACGACGCTCTCCATGATCGTGGCCCTGGGCGCGCTGCACGCCGAGTTCGGGCTGCGCGAGCTCGTCGCCTCCTCGTACCAGGCGGTCAGCGGCGCCGGGCGCGCGGGCGTCGCCACCCTGCGCCGGCAGCTGTCCCTGGTCTCCGGCACGGAACTGGGCACCAGCCCCGGTGACGTACGGCGGGCCGTCGGAGACGACACCGGGCCGTTCCCGGAGCCGGTCGCGCTGAATGTCGTGCCCTGGGCCGGTTCGGCGCGCGACGACGGCTGGTCGTCCGAGGAGCTGAAGGTCCGGGACGAGTCCCGCAAGATCCTCGGCCTGCCCGATCTTCCCGTGGCCGTCACCTGTGTCCGGGTGCCGGTGATCACCACGCACTCGCTGACCGTGCACGCCCGCTTCGAGGGCGAGGTCACCGTCGGCAAGGCCCGCGAGATCCTCGCCACGGCGCCCGGTGTCGTGCTGTTCGACAACCCGGCGGCCGGGGAGTTCCCGACCCCCGCCGACGTGGTCGGCACCGACCCGACCTGGGTCGGACGGGTGCGGCGGGCGCTGGACGACCCCACGGCGCTCGAACTCTTCGTGTGCGGGGACAACCTGCGCAAGGGCTCCGCGCTCAACACCGCGCAGATCGCCGAGGTGGTGGCCGCCGAGCTGTCCTGACCTCTCGCGTCTCGCACGGCGGTGAAAACCTCCGACCGCCGAGGTGGGTGGTTTGTAGGATCTGTGTGCGACATGTGAGCTGATCGATGGTCCGGACCACTTGTCCGGGGCGCTTCGGCATCAGAGGATTTATCTCCCCGTCCTCCGCAACCGTGCGGAGGGCGGGGAGCGTCTTTGCGGTCGCCCTTCGGCCGTGCAAGCGCTTCATCAGGCGTGGGGACGCCTGGAACCGGGCGTGGGGACGTCCGTTCACAATTGGACATAGGGGAAGAGCGGGACGCATGAGGGCATTTGACGCACCATCTGTTGTGCAGCCTGACGCGGGTAGACCGTCGACGGCGACGGTCGGCGTGAAAGTGACGCCCGGCACGTACAACCCTCACAGGGGTGAGCGTGTCCAACAGGCGTGGCAGAGGTACTCGACTTCAGCGCGGCACGCGGCACGGTCCTACGACCGCCCCGTCCGGCGGCTCTACGACCCCGCATGGCCGGTACGCCCGGTGGCATGCCGGTGATCGCGCCCGTGCCCGCAGCGCGGCCGGCCCGCATACCGAACCAGCGCGACGGCGCCGAGGACGAAGCGGCGGCCGGCACCACCGTCGACCACCTCACCGAGACCTACCGCGCGCACTACCGCTCGCTGCTGGGTCTCGCCGCCCTCCTCCTCGACGACACCGCCTCCTGCGAGGACGTCGTCCAGGAGGCCTTCATCCGGGTCCACTCGGCCCGCAAGCGGGTCCGCGACCCGGAGAAGACCCTGGCGTACCTGCGGCAGACGGTCGTCAACCTCTCGCGTTCCGCGCTGCGCCGCCGCATACTCGGCCTGAAGCTGCTGTCGAAGCCCATGCCCGACATGGCCAGTGCCGAGGAAGGCGCCTACGACCAGCTGGAGCGCGACTCCCTCATCAAGGCGATGAAGGGGCTGCAGCGCCGCCAGCGCGAGGTGCTGGTGCTGCGCTACTTCGCGGACATGACCGAGGCGCAGGTCGCCGAGACCCTCGGTATATCCCTGGGCTCGGTCAAGGCATACGGCTCGCGCGGCATCGCGGCGCTCCGGCTGGCCATGGAGGCGTCGGCATGAGCGCCCCGGACAGCGCGGGCCGTGACGGGCCCGGCCGGCGCGAGACGACCAGGCCGCACGGGCAAGATCCGAAGCAATCGCACGCTGGGAACGCAACTGTGAACCACGGCCCCGACGACCAGAGCCCCGACGGGTTCGGCTCGGACGAGCTGGACCTGCGCTCGATGCTGCACCAAAGGGTGCAGGAGGTGGAACCGCGCGACGGCACGCTGGAGTACCTCCGCAAGGCGGTGCCCCAGCGGCGGGCCCGCAAGCGGCAGGCCCTCGTCGGCATGGCCGCCGCCTTCCTCTTCATCGGCACGGCCGTCCCGGCGCTCGTGCACGTCTCCAACTCCACCGGCCCCGACGCCGACCCGTCCGCCATCGGCCACGCCTCCGAGACCCAGGGCGGCGCGAGCGAGGGCAAGGGACCGGACGGCGGCGAGAGCACCGTGGGCGGCTCCTCCGGCAAGACCGAGGGCAAGGACAAGGGCGACAAGAAGGAGGAGGGCAAGGGCAAGGGCACCGGCGGCACCGCCACCGGCGCGACCCAGGGCGCCGACCCCTCCTCCACCACCGCCGCCGGCATCGCGGCGTGCACCGCGGCCCAGCTCGGCCCCGCCAGCGGAAGCAGCGCAGCCCCCGACTCCACGGGCGCGGTCTACGGCTCCTTCCGCGTCACCAACGTCTCCGCGGCGAGCTGTACGGTCACCGGCCCCGGCTCGGTGAGCGCGCTGCCGCAGGGCACGGCCGACATCAGCAAGGTCAGCACCGCCCGGCACGCGGCCGGGGACGCGGCGGCGGGCCTGCCCGACCCGTCCCTGGAGGCGGCCCAGCTGGTGCTCGCGCCCGGAGCCGCCTACGACGTGAAGTTCGCCTGGGTCCCCACGGAGACCTGCCCCACCCCCGGCGGCAGCGTCGGCGGCCCCGGCGACCCCACCCCCGACCCCACCCCGACGGGTGACACGACGGAGACGGGCGGCACCTCCACCGGCGGCGACACGGGCACGGCCCCGCAGCTGGCCACGGAGGACGGCACGACCGACGGCAGCGTGGCGGTGACGTACACGCCGGGCACGGGCTCGGGCGCGAGCTCGGTCACGGTGTCCAACGCGTGCGCGGGGACCGTGTACTGGACGGGTGTGCTGGCGGGCGCGTAGGCCTGCCTCTCTCCAGGACGACCGGCCGGTCTCGCCGGGCAGGGCGGTCGCCGTGGTCGCCGTCAGGCGACCACGCGCTCCTCTTCCTCGTCCTCCTGGACCAGACCCAGCTCCGCGTCCCGGGCGAACTCCACCTCGCGCCGCAGCAACCGGAACCACATGAAGATCACGAACCCGACGAAGGCGAACCACTCGGCGGTGTAGCCGAGGTTCTGGAACGCCTTCAGGTCGAGACCCGAGTCCGGCGGGGCGCTGGCGGGCACCGCCTTCATGCCCGAGTCGCCCTTCGCGAGCGTGACCCACGCGTCGTACACGTCGTACGGCACCAGGTTCACCAGGGACGCCGCGCTGATCGCCCCGGTCTGCCCGGACGGCAGGCCGCCCTGCGCGGGGACGCCGTTGTCGCCCGGGCTCTCGGACGCCTGGAGTGCCCCCGTGACCGTGACCTCACCGGTCGGCGGGGCGGGGGCCCCGGCCGCGTCCGGTGAACCGGGCAGCCAGCCGCGGACGACCGGCAGGGCCTCGCCCGAGTCGGTGCGCAGCAGCGTCAGGACGTAGTAGCCCCGCTTGTCGTCGAGCTCCCGGCCCGGCACCAGCAGCTGCTTGCCGTAGCGGCCGGTCGCGGTGACCTGCTTGCCGGACGTCGCCTTGGTCACCGGCAGCATCTCGGCGAGCGGCCGGGGCGCCTCGTGCCGGGCCTCGGAGACCTGCTCGGTCGCGGTGCGGTGGTCCTGCACACGGTCCTCGAACCGGCCCAGCTGCCAGGACCCCATGAAGATGCAGAAGGGGATGGACAACAGCACGAAGACGTTGATCCCCCACCATCGGGGCGTCAGCAGAAACCGGTACACACCCTTACGGTACGGGGGTGTCCGGCGGGCCCGGCCCGCGGGGTGGGCGCCGCTCAGTACCGCTCGGCCAGGTGTTCCCGGCCCGCCGGGGGTTCGTACGGCTCGGGCCAGAAATCGGTGATGGCGGATATGCGGCCTTCTCCGTCGCCGGTGAAGAAGGAGACGGCGTACATCTCCTCCACCCCCACCGTGACGTGGATCCGGCTGACGACTTGTCCCGGCTCGGCGACCAGGCGCTCGACGCGCAGGTGCCAGTCGCCCGGGTACTCGCGGTTGAATCGGACGTACCGCTCCCGGCCGCTGATGCGTTCGCGCGTCTGGGGCAGCTCGTAGACGACGTCCTCGGTCAGGGTGCCGGCGAACGCGGTCCAGTCCCGGGCCTCGGCCGCGGCCCAGAACCTCTCGACGGTCTTGCGCAGATCGGTCATGTCGAGCAGTGTGCACGCCACCTCTGACAGTCGGCCCTGACCTGCCGGGAAGGGGAACCGGTGGAGGTTATCCACAGGCTGGGCACCTCGGCAGCGCGATGTCGGCCGAGGCGGGCAGTATGGGGCCATGACTGAGAGCAACGCGTCCGATGCGCGGGACCAGCGGGACCCGCGGGACCAGCACGAACAAGTGGTACAGGCGGGACAGCAGGAGCGGATGCCGGACTGGGAGAAGCGCTTTCGGGCGCCCCGGGTGTCCCTGCCCGACTGGGCGGAGGACGCGCCGGACCGCTCCCTGTTCGTGTCGAACGCGACAGGGACGTACGAGCTGTACGCGTGGGACCGGTCGACGGGCGACCAGCGCCAGGTGACGGACCGGCCGAACGGCACGACGGACGGTGTGCTGTCGCCGGACGGCGCGTGGATCTGGTGGTTCGACGACAAGGACGGCGACGAGTTCGGCGTGTGGCGCCGCCAGCCGTTCACGGGCGGTGAGGACGAACCGGCCGCCGCGGGTCTCGAGGCCTCCTACCCGGCGGGCCTCGCCCTCGGCCGTGACGGGCGCACGGCGGTCGTGGGCCGCTCGACGGACGAGGACGGTACGACGATCCACCTCGTCCGCACCGGCGAGGACCCGGTGGAGATCTACCGCCACCGCGAGTCCGCCGGCGTCGGCGACCTCTCCCACGACGGCTCCCTCATCGCCGTCGAGCACACCGAGCACGGCGACGCGATGCACTCGGCCCTGCGCGTCCTGCGCCCCGACGGCACCCCGGTCGCCGATCTCGACGACACCGAGGGCGGTAGGCGCGAGCTCGGCCTGGAGGTCCTCGGCTTCGCTCCCGTCGACGGCGACACCCGCCTCCTCATCGGCCACCAGCGACGTGGCCGCTGGGAGCCCCTGGTGTGGGACGTGGCCTCGGGCGAGGAGACGGACCTGGCGCTGGAGCTTCCCGGCGACGTCAGCGCCGAGTGGTACCCGGACGGCACCGGCCTGCTCGTCGTGCACGGCTTCGAGGCCCGCAGTGAACTGTTCCGCTACGACCTCGCGAGCCGCGCCCTGGCGGAGATCCCGACCCCGCCCGGCACGGTCTCCGGCGCCACGGCCCGGCCTGATGGCAGCGTGGAGTACCTGTGGTCCTCGGCCGCCGAACCGTCGGCGCTGCGCTCCACGTCGGGCGGTGTCGTGCTCGACCCGCCCGGCATGAAGTCACCCGGCTCGGTGCCGGTGGAGGACGTGTGGGTGGAGGGCCCCGGCGGCCGTATCCACGCACTGGTCCAGAAGCCGGAGGGCACCACCGGCCCGCTCCCCACGGTCTTCGACATCCACGGCGGCCCGACCTGGCACGACAACGACTCCTTCGCGGCGGGCCCGGCGGCCTGGGTCGACCATGGCTACGCGGTGGTCCGGGTCAACTACCGCGGCTCGACGGGCTACGGCCGTGCCTGGACCGACGCCCTGAAGCACCGCGTGGGCCTCATCGAGCTCGAGGACATCGCCGCGGTCCGGGAATGGGCCGTCACCTCCGGCCTCACCGATCCCGACCGCATCGTCCTCACCGGCGGCTCCTGGGGCGGCTACCTCACCCTCCTCGGCCTCGGCGTCCAGCCCGACGCGTGGACGCTGGGCATCGCGGCGGTCCCCGTCGCCGACTACGTCACGGCGTACCACGACGAGATGGAAGCGCTGAAGGCGATGGACCGCACCCTCCTCGGCGGCACCCCGGAGGAGGTCCCCGACCGCTTCGAGGCGTCCTCTCCTCTGACCTACGTCGACCAGGTCAAGGCCCCGGTCTACATCTCGGCCGGCGTCAACGACCCGCGCTGCCCGATCCGCCAGATCGAGAACTACGTCAAACGCCTGGAGAAGCGAAGCGCGGTCCACGAGGTGTACCGGTATGACGCCGGGCACGGGTCCTTGGTGGTGGACGAGCGGATCAAGCAGGTGCGGCTGGAACTGGAGTTCGCGGAGAGGAACCTGAGGGAGCGGGGGAGCGCCCAGTAGCTCGGGGGTGCGGACGGTGCGGCGGCTGCGGGTGTGCCATGGCTGAAGCGCGCAGTTCCCCGCGCCCCTGGGTTGCTGCGCAACCCGCGCCACCCGCGGGCATGCGTGCCGCTGGGGCGCCACGGAGTCGCCCATAGTCCGCGGGCATGCGTGCCGCTAAGGGCGGCACGGGTGGGCGCGGGCGGCACCCCGCTGCGCCGGGTTGCGCGACGCCCCGGCCTCAGCACCGACTCCGGGTGACGTGTCACGCCGAGCCGCGCAGCGAACCGGCGTCTACGCCCCCGCCTACGCCCCCGCCCGTTCCCGCCGCCTCCGCCCCAGCAACTCCGCCAACCCCCGCCGAGTCGCCGCCAGCACCACCCGATCCCCGGCCCCCAGCACATACGTAGGAGGCAGATCCCACACCAGCCCCGAAGCCGGCACCCGCTCCTCACCCACAGGCTCGTCATCCCCTCGCCGCCCAAGAGGTGAAGTATTCAGCGCCAGCACCCGCCACGCCCCGCCCCGGAACGCCTCCGCCACCGTCCTGCCCTCCAGTTGCGGATGCCCGGCCACCTCCACCTCCGCGAACAGCAGCACCCGCCGCTCCACCGGAATCGCCCCCAGGATCTGCCGCCCCATCATCGCCCCGGCGAACGCGGGCGCGGCCAGATGGGACACACTCCGGCTCCGGGTGAGGGCGAAGGGATGCGCGGCCCGCAGGGTCCGGTACACGGCCGTCGCGAAGTCGTCGTCGTACAGCCGCAGCACGACCCGCAGATCGGGCCGCACGGACCGCGCGTACAGCGAGGCCTCCAGATTCGTCGTGTCCGCGCTGGTGAGCGCCAGCAGCGCGTGCGCCCGGTGGATCTTGGCGGCCTCCAGCACCCCTTCCTGCGTGACATCCCCGAGCACCACCGGCACCCGCAGCCGCCGCGCCGTGGCCATCCCCCTGGCCTCCGGGTCGGACTCCACGCACACCACGGGAATGTGCAGCTCACGCAACCGCGTCAGCACCCGCGTCCCGATCTTGCCGAGCCCGAGCAGCACCACGTGCCCGCCGAGCCCCCGCGGAGGCTTGCGCAGGGTGGACGCGCTGCGGAACGTGCCCAGGGCCTCCAGCACCGCGGCCAGCAGCACCGGCAGCAGCAGCAACCCGACCAGCCCGGACAGCAGTTGCAGGACCTGCCGCCCGGTGGACTCGTGGTACGCGGGATCGTTGATGCCGAAGAGGTCGAGGAGCGTGACGTACGTGGCGTACAGGGGATGCTCGTCGGTCACGAACATGAACGCGACGGCGAGCGCGAGCACGCACCCGACCAGCCCGGCCAGCGACCACCGCAGCCGGCGCGAGAACAGCGAGGCGAACGGCGGCACACCGCCCCGCCCGGAGGGCAGCGACGGCCCGGAGTACGCCACCTGTTCCAGGACGACGGTCCCGCGCCCGGTCGCGGACGCCACCGCCATCTCGTCCGGGAGCAGTTGCGGCCCGTGCTCCCCGCTGCTCTCGGAACCGTCGGCACCGGCCGGGTCGTTGCTCGTCGCGGACAGCAGCGCCAGGGTGCACAGCCCCGGGTCGGCCACCTCGCCCGGCCGCGGCGGCTGCCGCTCCACGGCCCGCAGGACGAGCCCTTCCGTCTGGACGACCTTGCTGGTGCCGACCAGGGCGGTGGCGGCCAGCGCGGGCGCGGCCGTGTCGGCGTCGGACAGCACGGTCGTCGAGGTGTCGGCGCCCGCGCCCGGCCCCGCCCCGGAGGCCACGGCCGCCGTCTGGTCGAGCAGTTCCTCGATGTGCTGCCCCAACCGCCGGTTGTAGAGCCGCAGTACGAGTCTCAGGCTGGGGTTGATCCGGCGGGCCGTGAGCGCGGCCCGGATGTTGGTCTCGTCGTCGTCGTACACGAGCGCCAGAGCCGCCGCCCGGTCGGCGCCCACCTCGGTGAGCACGGCCTCGGTGATCTCGGCGGCCTCCACGACCTGTTCGGTCGCGGCCGGTTCGGCGCCGCCCGCGCCCGCCCGGTTGACGGCCGCGCTGACCCGGTCGAGGAGGGCCGCCGAGGCGGCCCGGGCCCGTCCGACCACCGGCTGCCGCACACGGCGCCCCGACGGCGGCACGACGAGCGTGACCTGTTCGCCGTAGACACCCCGGAGTTCGGCGGCGAGCCGATGGGCGAGCCCGTCGTCACCGCATACGACCATGTGCGTGGCCGGTTCGCCCGGCTGACCTTGATTCGGAACGCTCCCCACAAGGGAGAAGACTGCCTCACCGGGACGGCTGGTTCCAGAAGGGAACCGAGGTGCTTGAACGCCCGGAGCCGCCCGTCCGTACCGAAGGGGAGGCAATGCATGCCCATGCGCACCACCGGAGGTACCGGGCCCGTGGCCACCACGAAGACCGTCCCGAGGGAGACCGGCGAGCACGGGGACACCGAGGCGGACCACGGCCGGAAAGGCCCGGAAGGCCGGGACGAGGGCAGACACCTCAATTCCGCCCTCCTGCTGACCCTTCTGCTGGTCACGGCGGTGATGTTCCAGGACCCGATCCGCGGCGCCCTGGCCGCACCCGTGATGCAGAGCTGGATGACGGTCTTCGTGGCGGTCATGGTCCAGGCGCTGCCGTTCCTGGTGCTCGGCGTGCTGCTGTCGGCGGCGATCGCGGTGTTCGTGCCGCCGTCGTTCTTCGCCCGGGCCCTGCCGAAACGCCCGGTCCTGGCGGTCCCGGTCGCGGGCGCGGCGGGCGCGGTACTGCCGGGCTGCGAGTGCGCGTCGGTTCCGGTCGCCGGAGCACTGGTGCGCAGAGGCGTCACACCCGCGGCGGCGCTGGCGTTCCTCCTCTCCGCGCCCGCCATCAACCCGATCGTGCTGACGGCGACGGCCGTGGCCTTCCCCGGCGACCCGGAGATGGTCCTGGCCCGCTTCGTCGCGAGTCTGCTGGTGGCCTGCGCGATGGGCTGGCTCTGGCACCGCCTCGGCCGCAGTGACTGGCTGCGTCCCCCGGAAAGGGCGTCGTACGAGGGTCAGAGCAAGGGCGCGGCCTTCTGGGGCTCGGTGCGCCACGACGTGACGCACGCGGGCGGCTTCCTGGTGATCGGCGCGATGGCCGCGGCGACGCTCAAGGCGGTGGTGCCGGCGGAGTGGCTGCGACTGGCGGCCGGACACCCCGTGTTGTCGGTCCTGGCCCTGGCCGTCCTGGCCGTCCTCCTCTCCATCTGCTCGGAGGCGGACGCGTTCGTGGCGGCGTCCCTCACGCAGTTCTCCCTGACGGCCCGTCTGACATTCCTCGTCGTCGGCCCCATGATCGACCTGAAGCTCTTCGCGATGCAGGCGGGCACCTTCGGCCGCGCCTTCGCCCTGCGCTTCGCCCCCGCGACCTTCGCCCTGGCCGTCGTCGTGTCGGCCCTGACCGGAACGGTCCTGCTGTGAACCGCGCGGCCCAGAGCGCCCTCCTCTTCCTCCTGGGCGCCACGCTCCTGCACGCCGGCGTGACCGACCTCTATCTGCGCTACGTCAAGGCGGGCCTGCGCCCGCTGGTCCTGGCGGCGGGCGTGGTACTGATCGCGACG
Organism: Streptomyces sp. NPDC050546; assembly: GCF_044457425.1. Taxonomy (NCBI): domain Bacteria; kingdom Bacillati; phylum Actinomycetota; class Actinomycetes; order Kitasatosporales; family Streptomycetaceae; genus Streptomyces; species Streptomyces sp. NPDC050546. The sequence goes on along the minus strand of NZ_JBITGX010000014.1, from coordinate 210,222 downwards.
GCGGCGGCGACGCTCTGGTACGACCGCCGAGGCACCGGACACGGGCACGATGGCACCGAGGGCGGACACGAGGGCACCGGACAGGGGCACGATGGCACCGGACACGGGCACGATCATCACCACGAACCCCGCGTCACCTGGCTCCTCACGCTCCCCGTCCTGGCCCTGATCCTGGTCGCCCCGCCGGCCCTGGGCTCCTACAGCGCGTCCCACACCGGCACGGCTCTCCAGAAACCCTTCGGCTTCGCGGACCTCCCAGCCGACGGCCCGCTCCGCCTGGGCGTGGCCGACTACGCGGGCCGCGCGGTCTACGGCGACGGCCGCTCGCTGCGCGACCGTGAGCTGAAGATCACCGGCTTCGTCACCCTGGACCGGGCGGGCTCCCCGTATCTGGTCCGGATGGGCCTCAACTGCTGTGCGGCGGACGCCCAGCCGGTCAAGATCGCCCTGACCGGCAACGTCCCGCCGGTCCTGAGCCCGGACACCTGGCTGGAGATCACCGGCCGTTACACCCCGCGCCGGACCAAGGACCCGGTCAACAACGGCCCGATCCCGTACCTCGAGGTCACCCGCGCCAAGCCGGTGCCCACGCCGCACGACCCCTACGACGAAACGTGGAACACCTGAATTGGCGTACTGGACCGCCCACTTGGGGGTACCCGTAAAGCCCGCTGTTCAGCGAGGGGGACGGTATGACCACACACAGAGGCCGGTTCCGCACCGAGGCCCGCGAGGAACTCGTGAAGGCCGACAACAGAGCCGAACTGACCCTGGCGACCCTGGGCGCGGCCCTGACCGCCCTGCTCGGCGCGATCGCCGCGGGCGTCATCGCACCCGCCCAGTACCCCGTGATCCCCCAGCTCCTGGTCTGGGCAGGCTGCGCGGCCTGCGCCCCGTCCCTGGTCCTGCTCGGCCTGGCCGCGAGGCCCCGCACCGTCTGGATCAAGTACCGCTTCATACGCCGGGGAATGGCCTGGGGAGCGGTCTTCCTCACGCTCACCCTGGCGGGAACACTGGCCGGGGCGCTCGCGTAGGGACTGCGCCGAGCCCTCCCCACGGGAGAACCCGGCACAGGCTCATCGGATCAGACCGAGCGGCTGGCCTTGAAGCCGTAGTGGATGACGTCCTTGCCGTCCTCGTCCCAGTTGAGGCGCAGGGCCCCGTCGGCGTAGGCGCTCTTGCCGCCGACCTTCTTCTTGATCGTGGAGGACGTCCACGAACCGTTCCCGCTGCCGTTCATGGCGGCCAGCTTGGCCCGGATGCCGAAGTCCTTCTTCAGCAGGACGGTGTCCGCGCCCGCGTCGGAGTGCTTGAGGTACAGCCGGAACCCGGCGCTGTCGAAGGTCTCCGACAGGTCGCTCCCGGAGTACCACGGGGGAGCGTCCCAGGTCACCTTGGCCTTGGCGTAGACGTAGCTGCCGGACCGGGCCACACAGTTCTTGACGGTGAAGTCCCAGTTGTCGCCCCAGGGGCCGGTGTACCCGGCGTCGTCGATGGTCTTGGAGCTCTCCTTGCACTTCCAGCTCAGCGCGGCGGCCGGCGAGACGGACAGCACGGACGCGCCGACGACGGTGGCACCGACCAGTGCGACCGACATGAACTTCTTGCCCGCGGACGACTGCCGCGCGGGCACTATTCGACGCAGATTCACTATCAGTTTCCCCTCGTTGGTGTTGCGATCTGCCCATCCATGAGCAGAGATCGATCACCCTATAACGGGTTCGCGACCGCACATGATTGAAGTGGTGTCGGTCATCCGGCAGTTGGCCCGGGCTCAGGCGGCGGATCAGCAGGCCGCAGGGAGACGACCCCGGGATTCCGTGGACCGGCATTCCCTGGACCGGCATTCCCGGCAGTGTCCGGGTTCCGGCGCGCGGAACGCCCGCTCACAGCCGTCGCAGGTCTGGAAGGGCAGCACGACCGGGCGCTCGACCAGCGGGAGCGGAGGCGGCGCGGGCAGGGGCGTCTCCCGGAGACGGAAGGCGAGGATGCCCGCGGGGCGGGTCAGGAAGCGGTCGGGCAGCCGTGCGGTCAGCAGCGCGGTGATCTGAGAGGGGTCGACACCGGCCGTGAGCCACCGGGTGACGGCCGGGGCCAGCCGCGCGGCCTCCCGCTCGGACAGGACGAGTCGTGGATCGACGCGGCGGAGCGAGGCCAGCACGGCGACGGCCCGGGGGTCGGCGTCGGAGAGGGCCGCAGGTTCCTGCGGCTGGTCCGGACCGGGACCGGGACCGGGATCGGGATCGGGGTCGGGGTCGGGGTCGGTGGCGGGGTCGGTGTCGATGGCGGTGTCGGTGTCGGGATCACCACCGGGCACGTCGTAGAAGTACGTCCGGGTGCGGATCTGCCCGGAGGGCGTGCGTACCCGGCGGCGCTCCAGGTACCCGGCCGCTTCGAGCTCCCGCAGCGCTCGCGAGATCAGGATCTCGCCCTCGTCGAAGTGCGCGCACAGGGCGGTGATGCTCACGGACGAGCCGTCGGGCAGGGAGGAGATGTACGCCGCGACGCCGACCGTGACGGCGCTGCCACGCCGCTGGGCGAGGGCGTTGGAGATCACCGTGAAGTCGGCGGTGAGGCGGGTGCGGATGTGCATCACGCCGGACGCCGGAGCTCCGGCGTCGGCGCGCAGGGGCGCGTTAGACTGCGAGTCATCCATCGGGAAGTTGTGCTCTTCCTGATCGGTCAGGCCCTCGATCGGGATTGCCGTCCCGGCCGGGGGCCGTATCTGTTTGCGGTTGTCGCGGCGAACGTAACGGTCCGTTACCCGCCCCCGCAAGCCGGTCACTCGGACGGGTGACGTGGCCTTCCTGGCCGGGGAGGGTGGGAGGGCGGGTAGTTCTTTCCCCCGGTTCTTTAGGAGGTCAGCGGCCCGCCGGACCCTCGCGGACAAGGGTTCGGTGAGTCCGGAAGGCGGACGGTGGCCGGGCCCCGGCCCTCTCGGGGACGGCGCTCCCCGGCCGCCCCGACCCCGCCTGTGAAGGCCGTCGGACGGTGCTTCAGACCCGGGTCCGGCGCGAACGACGCGCCGCCGCGCAGGTGACTTCGGGGCCTGAGGGGGAGCAGCGAGTCAGGCGGTGTGGCGCGTTCACTCCTATCGTGGGTCCGCACAGTGACGGTCGGCGCCGAGGCGGGCAGCACATGACGGAACCGCAGATCGACTACGCGGCGGTCTTCCACGCCCTGCCCGGCATGGTGGCTCTGCTCACCCCTGAGCTGGTGTACGCCGACGCCAACGAGGACTTCCTCCGGCTCGCCGGGCGCACGCGTGAGCAACTGCTGGGCCGCTACATCTTCGACGTCTTCCCCGAGAACCCCAACGAACCGGCCGCGGCCGGCATGCGGGAGACCCAGGCGTCGATGCTCCGCGTGGTGGCCACCGGCGAGCGCGACACCATGGCGCTGCTGCGCTACGACATCGAGGACCCCGAGCGGCCCGGCCACTGGGTGGAACACTTCTGGAGCCCGGTCAACGCACCCGTGCTGGGCCCGGACGGTCGGGTGAAGCTGATCGCGCACCGGGTGGAGGAGGTCACCGAACTCATCCACGCCCGCGCCCGTGCCCACGGCGGCACGGGCGGGGAGAGCAGCCGGGCCCGTGTGCTGGAGGCCGAGCTCTACACCCGCTCCCGTGAACTGCAGGAAGTCAACGAGCGCCTGCGCCGGGCCCATGCGCGCGAACGCGAGGTCGCCCTGGCCCTGCAGGCGGCGATGCTGCCCGCCCCGGAGCCGGTCGGGCACCATCGGGCGGCCGTCCGCTACCGGCCCGCCGTCGGCACCCTGAACGTGTGCGGCGACTGGTACGACCTGGTCGACCTGCCCGGCGACCGCATCGCTGTCGCTGTCGGCGACGTCGTCGGCCACGGTCTGGAAGCGGCCGGTGTCATGGGACAGCTGCGCAGCGCGCTGAGCGCGGCCGCCCGGGTCGCCGACGGCCCGGCCCGGGCGCTGGAGGCCCTCGGGCTGTACGCCCGCCATGTCGACGGTGCGGAGTCGACCACGGTGGTGAAGACCTACATCGACTGGGAGACCCACACCCTCACGTACAGCAGTGCGGGCCACCCACCACCCGCCCTGCTCCACCCCGACGGCACGGTGACCTTCCTCGACCAGGCGACCGATCCGCCTCTCGGCGCGCGCCCCGAGCACGTTCCGCGGCCGGAGGCCAGTACGGCCTTCGCCGAGGGCGCCACCCTGGTCCTCTACTCCGACGGCCTGATCGAGCGCCGTGACGAGGACATCGACACCGGCCTGGCCCGCCTCGCCGACTCCCTCGTCCGCCACGGCCAGGCCGATCCCGAGGCCCTGGCCGACGCCCTGCTGGCAGACCTCCTCCCCCTCTCCGGCACCACCGACGACACGGCGCTGGTCATCATCCGCCTGTGAGGGCGGTCCGGGCGCGGCGCCTTCGAGTCGGACAACGTCGTCCGGTCCGTCCAACGCCCACCAGCGCACATGCGCGGCCTCCAGCCCGACGGGCATGGTGTCGAGCATGCCGTCGTAGCCGCAGAAGGCGCACTGGAACTCGTAGGCGGTCAGCACCAGTTCCCGCATCCGCGGGTCCCGCCGCCGACGCCCGCGCGGTGCCAGGGCGTCCGTCTCCGCCAGTTCGTATCTCCCACATCTCGTCGCTGACCAGACGATGAAAGGGGTAGGCGGGGGTCGTACCGCGCGCCGGACCGTACTCCGCCAGCAGTCGCTTCAGATCGGCCTCCACCGCGCTGTACCGCAACCCGCCCTCGGAATCCGCCTGGAAACGGCCCAGCCCGTACAGCGGCAGCAACGGCTTGTGCGGAGCCCGCACCCCGTCCCGACTCCACTGCCTGAGCTTCGCGGCGCGCTCCAACCAGTCCATGGCCCGTGATCGTAGCGACGCCCGGCAGCGCATCACGTTGCCCGGGGTGCGGCTCCTCCCGGGCTCACCGCGACGGCGACTCCCTCCTCACGCCCCTCTTCCGTGGGAGATTTTCGGCCTACCCGCACCAGGGCTTTACGGGATCCGCTCAGGTGGCCCGAGGTTCGCACGTGGCGACATGCAGACGTTTCAGGTCAGTTCAGCGTGTGAGGCGGCAGTTATCCCTTGTTGCGCGCTGGTGGTCTGTGTCTATGGTGACTGCTGCGTTTGGCGGGACATGACAACTCCCGCAAGCGCTTTCAGTGAGCGACCGGGGGGACCGGCGTCGCTACGGGGGAGGGGAAGTTCGCCATGCCGCGATGCCGGCAGTCACCTTCGACAGCTGCGGAGCGCAAGCCCGCCGCTTCCGCGACCGTACAGCGGACCATTCCAGCGGTGCATCCCTGCCAGAGGTGAGGGCCGCCCTCATGGCGCCCGCCGAACAGCCACTGCTTCACCCGGTTTTCAGCCAGGAAGTTCCCGGTCCTTCAGGGCCGGGAGGACGTCACCACAGTCGGCCACCGCAGCCCCTGTCCATCTGAGGGCTGCGCCGGTTTCCCGTTCCATGCCTGAAAAGTCCCATGAAGGAGAGCAGTTGAGAGTTCGCAGACCGAGCCGGGTGGGCATCGCGGGCCTTGCGGCCACCGCGGTCCTGGCCGGGCTCGTACAAGCCGCGCCGGCGTTCGCCGACACCAGCCCACCCGATCCGAAGCCGTCACCGAAGTCGTCGCCGCAGCCGTCCGGCAGTCCGTCGTCCGATCCGCCGACGCGTGTGCCGGATCCCGGCAGGAAGCTCGGGAAGAGCTGGAAGACCTCGACGGACCGGGCGGTGACCACCGCGGCGGACAGCGGGGGCCTGAAGGTCCTCGTGGCGGACAGCAAGGACGCCTACCAGTGGCGGACCGTCGCCACGCTGGCCGAGCCCGGCATGCCGGCGGACACATGGATCGGCAACTCCTGCGTCATGGACCGTGATCACGCCGCCGTCGTGTACGCGCCGCGTACGTTCACGAACAAGCCGGACCTGATGCAGGGCGGGGCGTTCACCGCGGTCGTGAACCTGAAGTCCGGCCGGGTGGCGAAACTGCCCTTCACCGCCTCGCTGGCCTACTTCGACCCGTCGTGCAACCCCGAGACCCGCACGGCCGCGTTCACCGCCTTCCGCGACAGCAGGACCCGGCTCCTCACGGTCGACACCAGCGGCAGGACGGCCACCGACACCACCGTCACCGGGCAGGTGACCTCGGCCGTCCCGACGAAGGACGGCCTCGTCGCCGCACACGGTCGCCGGCTGGTGCACGTCGACCCGGCGGGCAGCAAGCTCCGCGGGCTGGCCGCCGTGGACGGTGTGCCCTTCGGCATCCGCCCCACCAGCAAGGGCATCGCGTTCCTCGACCGCAAGGGCGAAACGGCGCACGCCAAGCTGTGGAAGGGCCGGGGCAAGCCGTCGGCGCTCGCGTCGGGAAAGCTCGGAGACCTGGCCCTCGAACAGGGCACTGAGGGCCGGGCGTTCCTCACCGGGAACGCCGAGAACACGAAGCTCACGGGCACCGCGGTGACTCGCCTGGACGTTCCGGCGGACACGCAGGTGTCCAGCCTCGGCCGACTGGCCGTCGATCCCGTGCTGATGCCTGGCGTGCGTGCGGGCCTGGAGCGGATCGGCAACGCGGGCAAGGGCTTCACCAAGGGGGAGCCCTCGCCCCGGGCGCGCACCTCCGAGGACCCCACGGGCGAGAGCGCCGACCCGCTGACCGTCAGCAGTGTCGCGACCGCCACCGGCGCGAAGATCACCCAGACGGTCACCGACACGACCAGTGGTACGGGGAAGGGTTCGTTCTCGCCCGCCCTGCGCGCGGCCGGCGGAACGGGGCAGGCACCCGGGAAGAGCGGGCGGTCGGCACAGGCGGCCGACCCGAACAATCCGGTCGACACGGACCGCTGGTGCTCCATCCCCCGCAACGACGTCAAGGGGCTCGCGCTGCAGCCGACCCCCAACCAGGTCGAGTGGGCCGTCAACATGGCGATCCGCGGCGAGCTGCGGTCCAAGTGGATCAAGCAGGGCGGCTGGCGCTCGGGCCTGGGCACCGTCGACCCGCAGGGCCTCTTCCCTCCCCCGACGCTGAAGGGCAAGGCGGGCGCACGCATCCCCGCCCAGGTGCTGCTGGGCGTGCTCGCGCAGGAGTCGAACCTGTGGCAGGCCGAGGGCGGCGCCATCCCCGGCCAGATGGGCAACCCGCAGGCGGCGATCGCCGGGTTCTACGGGCACAAGGGGGAGACGTCCGAGGCGTACTGGAAGATCAACTGGCACCTGTCGGACTGCGGCTACGGCGTCGGCCAGGTCACGGACGGCATGCGCCTGGCCGGCCTCGAGAAGCCCGGCGAGACGTCCCTGCCTCCGGCGAAGCAGAAGGCCGTGGCCCTGGACTACGCGGTCAACATCGCCGCGTCGATGTACATCCTCGCGGACAAGTGGAACCAGGTGCACACCGCCGGGCAGACCATCACGGTCAACAACGACGACCCGTCGAAGCCGGAGAACTGGTTCGCCGCGCTGTGGAACTACAACCTCGGCTTCAACGAGAACAAGGGTGACGGCAAACCGTGGGGCCTGGGCTGGTACAACAACCCGGCGAACCCCGTCTACCCGCCCTCCCGGCACCCGTTCATGTCCGACCCGCGCGACGCGGCCAAGCCGCAGAACTGGCCGTACCAGGAGAAGGTGATGGGCTGGTCGGCCTGGTCCATGGACACCGGCTACTCCTACGCCACCGACGGACGCCAGGACTGGCCTGGCGAGTCCGGGTTCTCCAGCGCCGGTTTCCGGCCGGCCTGGTGGATCAACCCGGGGCAGCGCGACCGGGTCAAGCCGCCGCTGGACGCGTTCTGCAACGCCACCAACAACTGCGATGCCGCCAACCCGCCCGACTGCCCCGACGCCGCGTGCTACGAGAAGTACTGGTGGCGCGGCTCGAACGTGACATGGAAGCCGAACTGCGACGCCGACTGCGGCAACGAGAGCATCAAGTACGTCACACTCCGCGAGGAGCCCGGCCGCGGCACCCGGCTGCAGCACGGCACGCCGCAGTGCGGCGCCGCCCCCTCCGGGGCGCTGATCGTGGAGTCCGTCCCGGACAACGTCGACACCTACAGTTCCTGCGGATCCTCGGGCACCGATGCCGGGAACTTCCAGTTCACGTTCCATCCCAACCCGACGTCGACCGGACCGGGTCTCGGCCCGTTCGAGGCCAAGGGAGACCTGCACCAGATCGGCGGTGGCCAAGGCGGTCACTTCTGGTACACGCACACCCGTGACACCGCTCATCTCGGCGGCCCCGGCGCACGGATGACCATCGACGGCACCTGGACCCTCGGCCGCAGCGTCGAGTGGGCCCGCGTCTTTGCTCACATGCCGGACACCGGGACGCACACCCAGCAGGCCCACTACGTGATCAAGGGAGTCGCGGGCGGTGACCGCCACCGCTACGTCAACACCTACTTCAGCAAGAACACCTGGGTCGAACTCGGTGTCTACCGCTTCACCGGCACGCCACGGGTGGTGCTGACGAACACCACCGACGACGGCACCGCGGACGAGGACGTCGCCTGGGACGCCGTCGCCTTCCAGCCGCTGTCGGGCAAGCCGAAGCACATGGTCGTCGCGATGGGCGACTCCTACACCTCCGGTGAGGGGTCCGGGTCCTACTCGCCCGAGTCCGACAGGGGTCACGGCAAGAGCACCTGGAACGCCTGCCGTCGCGGCGACAACTCCTGGCCGCGCAAGGTCCTGCTGCCCGGTCAGAGCACCAGCCTCGGCCAGCTCTCCAAGGACAGGAGCACCACCGTCGACTTCCTGGACGTCAGTTGCTCCGGGGCGCACACCTGGCAGCTGACCGCAGGGAACCCCACATCATGGGGACAGATCGGCAACTACCGCGAGAAGACCCAGCTCGACTCCGGCGTCCTCAGCCCGGACACCACCCTGGTCATGCTGACCATCGGCGGTAACGACGGGGACAACTTCACCAACGCCGTCACGAACTGCTACGTCATAGGGGTGTGCGACCCGGCCGACTACACGGGCAAGGTCGACCAGGCGGTCGCGGACACCGGAAGCCTGATCGACGAGATCGCGCTTGCCGCGCCGAACGCACAGATCGTGCTCATGGGTTACCCCCGCCTGGTCAGTGACCAGCAGTGCGTGACAGCCGACTTCGACGCGCTGAACCAACTGGCCGACTATGTGCGCGACAAGCAGAAGGCCAAGGTGGGAGAGCTGAGCAAGGCCGGTACCAAGGTGGCTTTCGCCGATCCGATACCCGCCTTCCGGGGACACGGAATCTGTGACGGCGACGAGTGGATCAACCGCATCGTCGCCGGCCCGAACGGCGACGGCGACTTCCACGACGGGGACCCGGCCAACCAGGCTCCCTGCCTGCCCTGGCCCGGGGAGAACGTCTGTGCCAGCCTCGAGTCGTTCCACCCGAAGAACGCCGGCACCACGGGCTACGCCCGGGTCATGGATCAGGCACTGGCCGATATCGGATACAAAGGCAGCTAGTGGCACCTGACAAAACCGGCGGTGCGGTGGTCACGAGGCGGGCGAACGGCCTCGTGACCACCGGCTGCCTGACCGTCCTGATCGCGTTGGCCGTCATTCTCGGCATCGTCGTCTCCTGGCTGTGGTACCGGCACTGGCACGACGGGAACGTCAACAGGGAGCGCGAGGAGAAGGCATTCGCCTCGATCGGAAAGCAGGCCCGTGCCACGGCGGACGACACGGCCCGCGCACTCGGCACGAGCGACACCACCGACGCCGACGCCCTCACCGGCGTGATCTGGCAGCACTCCGAAGCCCCGGTGATCACCTACGACGCGTCCCGCCGCGAGTTCACCGCCACCGCCGCGAGATCCGCCCAGTACGACGAAGACCTCATGCTCCCCGGTGGCGGGCCCGTCAAGGTGACCCGGTGCTTCGTCGTCACCTACACCCCCCGCCCCGGGCAGGCGTGGACGCCTAGGGTTTCCGAGCGGGACGACGATGTATGCCGCCCGAGCACCCAGATCGCCAGCCGCGTCCGCCTCGCGCTGACACGCATCTCGAGCATGTACGCCGAGGACCTGACGCGCACCGGGGTACAGAAGGCCCTCGACCCCACCGGACGGCGTTCCTTCGACGTCAGGAACGTGGCGCGTGAGGGCGACAAGCTGACCGTCTCCGTCCTCGTCTCGAGCTCGGAGGCGGCAGTCGCCCAGTGCTACCGCTTCACCCGGCCCGCCCCCGGCGACGACGGCCAGGGTTCCGCCACAGCGGTTCCGACGTCCTCGTGCTCCTGAGGCAGGTGGTGATGTCTTCCGCGTGGCGGACCTCTCGTTCAGGCTGGCTGTGGTGGGCCCTTGGCAGTGCGCTTGGCGAGCAGGCCCGTGAACAGCATGGTGAGCAGACCGATTCCCACGCCGCACAAGGTCCACAGGACCCGGTAGCCCTCGGCCGAATAGTCGGAGGGCTGTGGCAGGTCCAACAGGATCAGCACGCCGGCGGCGATGGCCGCGCAGTACAGGGTGTAGTTGAGGAAGCGGATCGCCATCGCGTGCATGAACAGGATGAGCGCGACGACCTCGAGCCCTCGCTCGACCGCGAACTGTTGCTCTCCGTGCTCACCGGCGGGCACCAGGAGGAACAGCACAGCAATGCCGGCACCGATCGCCGCTCCGGCAAGCCGCTGCGCGCCGATCAACGCGGCCTGCCCCAGACTCGGCTTCATCGCGACCATCGCCGCGAACGACATCCAGGAGCCATGGGACAGGTCCAGCCCGAACGCAAGCGCGACGGTTCCGGCCACCACCACAGCACGGATCACCGCGAACATGATCACCGGCCGCGTCAGCTTCCGCCGTGAAGTGTCGCCGGGCAGCTCCGCGACCGGCTGCGGCAGGTCCCGGCGCCCGCGGACCAGCCAGACCAGGAACGCCACCGCGATCCACAGCGCCGCCCCTCCAGTCCAGGCAAGCACCTGGGCCCAGGTGTGGCTGGTGACACGGGCGGAATGATGCAGGCCGAACGCCATCGCGAGAGCGACGATGAACCACACGTTCAGCAGCAGGGCGGCGACGAATCTGCGCACACCGAACGCGACGGCCAGACCGGCACCCAGCGTGACCGCGAAAGCCGCAAGCGTCATCCAGCCCCAAGCCTCTGCCCCCAGGGCGAATCCCAGGGCGGTCAGCCCCGCGCCGATCAGCCCGAAGACAGCGATGTGCGACGCCCGATATCCGAAGCCGCCTCCCGGATCCGTCAGCCCAGCGAACAGCAGGCCGAACAGCACACTGAGCAGATACTGCTCATGCCCGATCGCCCAGAACACGAACAGCGGCACGAGGCCGACATCCAGCATCGCGACCCCGCGCTGCCAGTTCAGCCCCGAGGGGTTGAGCTCGAACAACTTTGACAACCAGCTCTTGACCGTCCCCTGGACGACAGGGCGGCCTACGGGTGCGTTCTCACTGGCCATAGCCGCCCTAATCGCCTCGACACCGGGTACGCCGCATTCTGCGATTCGACCGGAGACCAACGCGAGGCGACCCGCAGGACCCGGGCCAAGACAACTCGTACGCAATCACCGGACCTGTGGACCTTGCCCGGTCGACTAGATCAGCTTCGTTTGGCTCCCCCGACTTGGCCCCCAAGCACGAAAGAGGGCCATTCGCACTCATGCGAATGGCCCTCTGACCAGCGTCGGGGTGGCGGGATTTGAACCCACGACCTCTTCGTCCCGAACGAAGCGCGCTGCCAAGCTGCGCTACACCCCGATGTCGCTGCTGTCGCGGCGACGACGTTTACTTTAGCCCACCGGTGGCTAGAGACGAAATCCGGTTTTCCAGGGGTGCCGGAGGGGGTTCGGGCGGGCGTGGTCGAGGGCTACGAGGAGGATCGCCAGGGCGTAGAGGGAGAGGCCGAGGAGGAGGGCGTTGCCGAGGACCTTCTTGTAGCCGTCCTGGTCGACGTTCAGGAAGGGGTAGAGGTAGCGGCCGGACGAGCCCGGGAGGAGCAGTTCGCCTCGGACGAGGGAGAAGGCCAGGTAGGCCAGGGGGTAGAGCAGCCAGGTGCTGGCCTGGCGCAGGTGCAGGCGGCCGGGGGGCGTGAGCAGGAGCCAGTCCAGTACGGCCGCGATCGGGGTCACCGTGTGCAGGGTGTAGTGGGTGAGGGCCTGCCAGCCCGTCGGGTGGGCCGCTGCGCCCGTGAGGGAGAAGGGGCTGGCCTCGTTCGCCAGGAGCAGGTGATGTGCCAGGGCCGCGATGACGACGTAGAGGGTCGTCGCGCCCAGTAGGGCCCCCGGCAGGGGGCGGCCGGCCGTCCAGGCGCGGCGGGCCGAGACGGCCATGACCAGCGCGAGCAGGATGTTGCTCTGGATCGCGAAGTAGCCCAGGGCCCGGGACGCGTCGCCGAGGAGCAGTTCGAGTGTCACGCCGACGGCCGCCGCGCAGGCGACCAGCAGGCGGAAGGCCGCGGCCGCGGGGCGGCGGACCGGGCTGACGACGGCCGTGGCCGGGACGGGGGAGGGCTTCAGCGCGGGCCTGCCCGGTATCGCGGGCAGGTCCGGGATGTCCCTGGGTATCGGGGCGGTCATGCCCCCACGCTGACAGAAACGGACATAGGGGGCGATGTGGGCGGGCTGTGTGGGTTACCCCGCCCATCCGGTCGCGAGCCCCGGCTACTCCCGCCCCACCAGTGTCAGCAGCGTCGCCTCCGGCGGGCACGCGAACCGTACCGGCGTGTAGCGGCTCGTACCGCAGCCCGCCGACACGTGCAGATACGACGTACGGTCCTCCACCGTGTGCGTCGACAGGCCCTTCACCCGGTCCGTGTCCAGGTCGCAGTTGGTGACCAGGGCGCCGTAGAAGGGGATGCACAGCTGGCCGCCGTGGGTGTGGCCGGCCAGGATCAGGGGGTAGTCGTCGGCCGTGAAGGCGTCCAGGGTGCGCAGGTAGGGGGCGTGGACGACGCCCATCGAGAAGTCGGCGGAGTCGGACGGGCCGCCGGCCACCTGCGCGTAGCGGTCCCGCTTGATGTGCGGGTCGTCCAGGCCCGTCAGCTCCAGCTCGGCGCCCTCGATCTTGAGCGTGCCGCGGGTGTTGGTCAGGTTGAGCCAGCCCGCCGCGTCGAAACCGTCCCGCAGGTCCTCCCACGGGTTGTGCACCACACCCACGGCCGGGGCGTTGCCGTTGAGGCCGTGACGGCCCTGGGCCCTCTCCAGCAGGTAGCGGGCGGGGTTGCGCAGCGTGGGGCCGTAGTAGTCGTTCGAGCCGAAGACGTACGCGCCCGGGAACTCCATCAGCGGGCCGAGCGAGTCCAGGACCTCCGGGACGCCCTCCGGGTCGGAGAGGTTGTCGCCCGTGTTGATCACGAAGTCGGGGCGCAGACCCGCCAGGGACCGCAGCCAGCGCTGCTTCTTGCGCTGGCCGCCGACCATGTGGATGTCGGAGACCTGCAGCACACGCAGTGGGCGCATTCCGGAGGGCAGGACCGGGACGGTGACCCGTCGCAGGCGGAAGGAGCGGGCTTCGAAGCCCGCGGCGTACAACAGACCGGCGGCACCAGCCGCCGCGATTCCCAGGGGGACTCCGTATCGCGCGCGCATACGACCATCGTCTCAGACCCCGGACGTCGCACCTGCCGGGGCGGTGCCCGAAATGCCCCCGCGGCACCGGCGCTTCGATCCACCGACCCCGCCACCACTCCGCCACCGCCCCGCAAAACAGGGGGCGTCCTTCCTCCCGCACCTGCGACAATCAGCCCCATGACCACGCTCAAGTCGAAGCTGCAGGATGACCTCAACGTTGCGATCAAGGAGCGCGACGAGCTCCGCTCCTCGACGCTCCGGCTGACGCTCGCCGCGATCACCAAGGAGGAGGTCGCGGGCAAGGAGAAGCGCGAGCTCTCCGACGACGAGGTGCAGAAGGTGATCACCCGCGAGGCCAAGAAGCGCCGCGAGGCGGCCGAGGCCTTCGCGCAGGGCGGTCGTGCCGAGAGCGCCGAGCGGGAGAAGGCGGAGGGCGAGGTGCTCGCCGAGTACCTGCCCAAGCAGCTGTCCGACGACGAGCTCCAGCAGATCGTGGCCCAGGCCGTCGAGGAGGCCAAGGCCGCCGGCGCCGAGGGGCCGCGGGCCATGGGCGCGGTCATGAAGATCGTGAACCCGAAGGTGGCCGGGCTGGCCGAGGGCGGCCGCGTCGCCGCCGTGGTGAAGAAGCTGCTCGCCGGCTGATCACCAGCAGACGAAACAGGTGGCCCCCTCCTCCCGTACGGGAAAGAGGGGGCCACCCCTGTTCGCTCACACAGTCGGCTCAGCCGAACCGCCCGCCGTTGCCGTTGCCCCCGCCGTTGTCCTGGCCCCGGAAGAAGCCCTCGGGGAGGGAGAACGAAGGCGTGGGAATGGGCTCGCCGCCACCGCCGCCGTTGTTGTTGCCGCCGACCAGGCCGCCGATGAAGCCGCCGTTGCCGTTGCCGTTGTCCCCGTCGTCGCGGTCGTCGTCGTCACGGTTCCCGTCGCCGCGGCCCTTGTGGCCGCCGTCGGGGATGTGGATGTCGTTGAACTGCTCGACGGGCTTGCCCTCGAGCGCGCCCGACATCATGTCGCGCCAGATCGGACCCGGGACCTCACCACCGAAGACCTTGCCGTACGACCGGCCGCCGATGGTGATTCCGGACATCTTCCGCTTGTGCGCGGGGTCGCCGACCCACACCGCGCCGGCCATGTTCGGCGTGTAGCCCACGAACCAGGCCGCGTAGCGCTCGTCCGTCGTACCGGTCTTGCCCGCGCTGGGACGGCCGCTGAGGCCGGCCTTCGAACCCGTACCGTCCTCGACGACGCCCTTCAGCAGCGCGTTGATCGTGTCCGCGGTCTTCTCGGACATCGCACGCGAGCAGGTCGACTTCGGGACCGGGAGCGACTTGGTCTCCCCACCGACCCGCTGGCTGACCGACTCGATGGCGACCGGCGTGCAGTACATGCCGCGCGAGGCGAAGGTCGCGTACCCGTTCGCCATGGTCAGCGGGGACACCTCCTGGGTGCCCAGGGCGATGGACGGCACCTGCGGCATCTTGTCGCCGTCGGCCCGCTGAACGCCCATCTTCTTCGCCATCGTCGTCACCGGGCAGATGCCGATGTCGCTGATCATCTGGACGTAGTAGGTGTTGACCGACTTGGCGGTCGCTTCCTTCATGTCGTACGGGCCGACCTCGGAGCTGTTCTCGTTCTCGAGCTTGGCGGGGTTGGAGCGGTCGTTCGCCCACCGCTTGCCGCCGCAAGCCGAGACCGGGCTCGGGTAGGCCATCTGGTACGGCGAGGAGTACACCTTGTTGGCCGGCATGCCGTCCTCGAGGGCCGCCGCCGCCACGATCGGCTTGAACGTCGAACCGGGCTGGTAGCCCATGCCGCCGCCCATGTCGTCGTCGGCGGACAGGTTGAGGGTCGTCTCGCCCTTCTTGATGTCGACGCCGTACGGACGGGACTGGCCCATGGCGAGGATCTTGCCGGTGCCGGGCTGGACGATGCTGGCGGCGGTGGCCACCTCGTCGCTCGTGTAGACGTGGTCCTTGATGGACCGCTGTGCCGAGTCCTGGGCCGCCGGGTCCATGGTGGTGCGGATGGTGAGGCCGCCCTGGTTCCAGACCTTCGCCCTGGCCTCCTTGGTCTTGCCGAAGACCTTGTCGTTCAGGAAGACCTCGCGCACGTAGTCGCAGAAGAAGCCCGCGCCCTTGACCGCCGTGATGCAGCCGTTCCTGGGCTTGCTGACCTTGAGGCCGAGCGGCGCCTTCATCGCCTCGCCGGCCTGTGCCCGGGAGATGTCGCCGACGGCGGCCATGCGCTGGAGCACGATGTTGCGGCGCTTGGTGGCCTCCGCCTCGTCGTTGACCGGGTCGTACCGGCTGGGCGACTGGACGATGCCGGCGAGCAGGGCCGACTCCGGGATGTCGAGGTCCTTGGCGGACTTGGAGAAGTAGCGCTGGGCCGCGGCCTCGACGCCGTAGGCCTGCTGGCCGAAGAACGTGATGTTCAGGTAGTTCTCGAGGATCTTCTTCTTCCCGAGCTCTTCCTCGACCTGGATCGCGTACTTCAGCTCGCGGATCTTGCGGCCGATGGTCTGCTGGGTGGCCTGCGCGACCTTCGTCGGGTCGTCGCCCGCCTCCTCGACGAAGACGTTCTTCACGTACTGCTGCGTCAGGGTCGAGGCGCCCTGGGAGACCTCGCCGCTGCGCGCGTTCTTGTTGAGGGCGCGCAGGACGCCCTTCAGGTCGACCGCGCCGTGCTGGTAGAAGCGCGAGTCCTCGATCGCGACGATCGCCTTCTGCATGTACGGCGAGACGTCCTTGAGCGGGACCACCGTGCGGTCGCGCGAGTAGACCGTGGCGATCTGGCCGCCTTCGGCGTCGAGGATCGTGGTGCGCTGACTCAGCGGCGGCGTCTTCATGTTGGCGGGGAGCTCGTCGAAGCTCTCGACCGAGCCCTTCGCCGCGAGCCCCAGCGCACCCACGGCGGGCAGCGCGATGCCGGCCAGCACGGCTCCCGCGAGGACACTGACACCGAGGAACTTGGCGGCCTGCTGCGCAGGAGACAGACCACCGCCCGAGCTCTTCTTTGGCATGAGGGCAGCCTACGTTCTCATTCGCCGGACAGGCGTATAGGCCTTGGCCTAAGCTGCTCTCAACTGTCACAGCAGTGAGGCCACGTATCAATACGTCCGGCGACCCCGAATCGTTCTGGGTGTTCCCCAACTTTTTTGTTGGGGTCGTGTCCGAATCCGCCTTGTGTGTCACACGGCGTCCGTTGTGACGCAACTGAACTGTCCCGGTTTGCCGGGAAGGTTATGTATGTCGCCAGCTCACTCCCCCGGGTGATCTGCCGCTTACCCATAGTCCGTTCGGGCCATTCAAGATTGGGCCCGACGGGGGTGTTGCGCTGTGCCCACCTTCCGTAACGTCCTCAACTGGCGGCGGTGAATATGCCGCTGCCGCCGTGGGGGAGCCTCGATTCGGGAGAGGACGGCGCCGGTATGGGCTGGGTAGTCGACTGGAGTGCGCAGGCGGCCTGCCGCACTACCGATCCGGATGAACTGTTCGTTCAAGGAGCAGCGCAGAACAGGGCCAAGGCGGTGTGCACCGGCTGTCCGGTGCGTACGGAGTGCCTGGCCGACGCGCTCGACAATCGCGTCGAGTTCGGCGTGTGGGGAGGCATGACGGAGCGGGAGCGCCGCGCACTGCTGCGCAGGCGGCCCACGGTGACGTCCTGGCGCCGGCTGCTGGAGACGGCGCGCAGCGAGTACGAGCGCGGCACGGGTGTCGTGTCCCTCGACGACGACGAGATCTACGAGAACTACGCCGCGGTGAGCTGAGGTGAGCTGAGGAGTTCCCACCGGGGACTCCACGGGGACTCCACGGGGGCTCCTCGTCGCTGATGTCCGGTCGGGGGCCCGTACGGGCCCTCAGGCATCACGGCCGGGCTGCTCCGGTTCGGCCGCGTCGGGAAGCTCGCGTTCGTTCGCCGCGAGCCGGTCGCCGATGTCGCGCAGTCCCGCGAGGTCGTGCACATCGCCGGGCAGCGCGGCCACTTCCGTCACGGCCACCTCGGGGTGCAGCGCGGTGAAGCGGTCACGCGTGCGCTGCTCGCGGGAGAGCAGCTGCATGCGCTCGGCGTGCAGCCTCAGCAGGCCTGCCGTGAGCTGGTCGACGGACCGCTCGGCGTCCGCGGCGTCTTCGGAGTCCTCGGTGGGGGAGCCACCCTCGGGAGCCGATGTCGATGCCGTGGCTGAGGTCTGAGCTGAGGCCTGATCTGAAGTCTGAGCTGGGGCCTGATCTGAGGTCTGAGCTGGGGTTTCGGACGTGGAAGAGGCTGAACTGTCGTATGCGTCGGGGGAGTTACGAAGTCCAGCTTTCCCGCGCTCCTGATCCACAATGCGGGGCTCTTCAAGATTTTCCGCGGCGGCGAGCGCCCGCTCGGCGGACAGCCGGTCGGCGCCGCTGCCATGGACCCGGTTGAGCACAAGACCGGCGAGCGGCATGTCCTCCGCGGCCAGGCGCTCCACGAAGTACGCGGCCTCGCGCAGCGCGTCCCGCTCAGGGGCCGCGACCACGAGGAACGCCGTCCCGGGCGCCTGGAGCAGCTTGTACGTAGCGTCCGCGCGCGTGCGGAAGCCTCCGAACGTCGTGTCCATCGCGGACACGAACGTCTGGACGTCCTTGAGGAGCTGACCGCCGAGCAGCTTGCCCAGGGTGCCGGTCATCATCGACATCCCGACGTTCAGGAACTTCATCCCGGCGCGCCCGCCCAGCTTCGCCGGTGCCGTCAGCAGCCGGATCAGCCGCCCGTCCAGGAACGACCCGAGCCGCTTGGGCGCGTCCAGGAAGTCCAGGGCCGAGCGGGACGGCGGGGTGTCGACGATGATCAGGTCCCACTCGTCCCGGGCCCGCAGCTGCCCGAGCTTCTCCATCGCCATGTACTCCTGCGTGCCCGCGAAGCCCGCCGAGAGCGACTGGTAGAAGGGGTTGCCCAGGATCGCGGCCGCCCGCTCGGCGTCCGCGTGCACCTCGACGATCTCGTCGAAGGTGCGCTTCATGTCGAGCATCATCGCGTGCAGCTCGCCGCCCGCGGAGTCGTCGATGCCCTTGACCCGGCGCGGGGTGTTGTCGAGGGAGTCGATGCCCATGGACTGGGCGAGCCGGCGGGCCGGGTCGATGGTGAGGACGACCACCTTGCGGCCCCGCTCGGCCGCGCGCAGGCCCAGGGCCGCCGCGGTCGTGGTCTTGCCGACCCCGCCCGAGCCGCAGCACACCACGATCCGGGTCTTCGGGTCCGCCAGCAGCGGATCGACGTCGAGCAGTCGGGCGGGGGACATGCGGGGGCGGGCCGGGTCGTGTGTGCGGTCTGGGTCCGGACGACTCATGACATCCCCTGCTTCCGACTCATGACCAGCTCCATGACGCCTTGTTCCACGACGGCCTTCATGAACATGCCCCGTCCGGCGGCGGCCCCGCTCATGACACGCCCTGCCCGCGCAGCTCGCGGGCCAGCGCGTACAGCCCAGCCAGGTCCATGCCCTCGGCGAACAGCGGCAGTTCGTGCAGCGGCAGGCCGAGCTCGGCCAGCACCGCGCGCTGCTCGTGCTCCAGCGCGTACCGCTCGCCGTACTCCTCGGCCTGGGTGAGCAGCGGGTCCACCAGCCGCTCGGCGTGCCCGCCGCGCCGCGCGCCGCCGAGCCCGGCGGACGACAGCGACCGCGCGACAGTGGAACGCGTGGCCGTCCGGACGAGTTCCAGATCGGTCTCGTCCAACACCTCCGGGCGCACCATGTTCACGATGATCCGCCCCACCGGCAGCCGCGCCGACCGCAGCTCGGCGATGCCGTCCACGGTCTCCTGGACGGGCATCTCCTCCAGCAGCGTCACCAGGTGCACGGCCGTCTCCGGCGACTTCAGCACCCGCATCACGGCCTGTGCCTGATTGTGTATCGGGCCGATCTTGGCGAGGCCGGCGACCTCGTCGTTGACGTTGAGGAAGCGCGTGATGCGCCCGGTGGGCGGCGCGTCCATGACGACGTAGTCGTAGGTGAACCGCCCGCTGCGCTCCTTGCGCCGTACCGCCTCGCACGCCTTGCCGGTGAGGAGCACGTCCCTCAGACCGGGCGCGATGGTGGTGGCGAAGTCGATCGCGCCGAGCTTCTTCAGGGCCCGTCCGGCGCTGCCCAGCTTGTAGAACATCTGGAGGTAGTCCAGAAGGGCCAGTTCGGGGTCGATGGCCAGCGCGTACACCTCCCCGCCCCCAGGAGCGACGGCGATCTTCCGCTCCTCATAAGGCAGCGCTTCCGTTTCGAAGAGCTGCGCGATGCCCTGGCGGCCTTCGACCTCGACGAGAAGCGTCCGCTTCCCCTCCGTGGCCAAGGCCAGCGCTAGGGCTGCGGCCACCGTGGTCTTGCCGGTACCGCCCTTGCCGCTGACGACCTGGAGCCTGCTCACGTATTCGAGCCTAACCAGTCGGCGCCCGGGCTACTCCGGAGGCTGTGGACAACCGCCGCCGTGGTCGGCCGCCTGCCCCTGTCCGCCAGGGGCTAGAGTCGGCCGCATGACCAAGTGGGAATACTCAACCGTGCCGCTGCTCGTCCACGCCACGAAGCAGATTCTGGACACCTGGGGCGAGGACGGCTGGGAGCTCGTCCAGGTCGTGCCCGGCCCGAACAACCCCGAGCAGCTCGTGGCCTACCTGAAGCGGGAGAAGCAGTAATGGGTGCCGTCGAGGCGAAGCTGGCCGAGCTCGGTCTGACCCTGCCCGACGTCGTCCCGCCGCTGGCCGCGTACCAGCCGGCCGTGCAGACCGGCCCGTACGTCTACACCGCCGGGCAGCTCCCGATGGTGGACGGCAAGCTTCCGGTCACCGGCAAGGTCGGCGCGGAGGTCACCCCGGAGGAGGCCAAGGAGCTGGCGCGCACCTGCGCGCTGAACGCCCTGGCCGCCGTCAAGTCCGTCGCCGGTGACCTGGACCGCATCGCGCGTGTGGTGAAGGTCGTCGGCTTCGTGGCCTCGGCCTCGGACTTCACGGGCCAGCCCGCGGTGCTGAACGGCGCGAGCGAGCTGCTCGGCGCGGTCCTCGGTGACAAGGGCGTGCACGCGCGCAGCGCGGTGGGCGTGGCGGTGCTGCCGCTGGACGCCCCGGTGGAGGTCGAGATCCAGGTGGAACTCGCGTAGCGCCCTTCGGCGCTCGCGCGGGCCGCGGGCCTCTTCCACAGGCCCTTTCCGCGGGCCCTTTCCGCAGGCCCGGGTGCGGCATCGGCCCCGGGGGCCACTCGAACATCCGCCCGTCACGGGATAGCCTCGCGCCCATGGCGAACGGTCAGTGGTACCCCCCGGAGTGGCCGGACCGCATCCGCGCGCTGGCGGCCGGCACGCTCACGCCGGTCACCCCGAAGCGCGCGGCCACCGTCATGCTCCTGAAGGACACGGGCACCGGCCCGGCCGTCCATATGCTGCGCAGACGCGCCTCCATGGCCTTCGCCGGAGGCGCGTACGCGTATCCGGGCGGCGGCGTCGACCCCCGGGACGACGACCACCAGGTCCGCTGGGCGGGCCCCACGCGCGCGTGGTGGGCGGACCGGCTCGGCGTCGACGAGACGGAGGCACAGGCGATCGTCTGCGCGGCCGTGCGGGAGACGTACGAGGAGGCGGGCGTCCTGCTCGCCGGACCGGCGCCCGACTCGGTCGTCGGCGACACCACCGGGGCCGACTGGGAGGCGGACCGCGCCGCCCTGGTCGCCCGGGACCTGTCCTTCGCGGAGTTCCTGGACCGCCGCGGCCTGGTCCTGCGCTCCGACCTGCTCGGCGCCTGGACCCGCTGGATCACCCCGGAGTTCGAGGCCCGCCGCTACGACACCTGGTTCTTCGTGGCGGCCCTTCCCGAGGGACAGCGCACCCGCAACGCCTCCACCGAGGCGGACCGCACGGTGTGGATCGCCCCGGGCGAGGCCGCGGCCGGCTACGACAAGGGCGAGCTGCTGATGATGCCGCCGACCATCGCGACCCTGCGCCAGCTGACGCCGTACGACACGGCCGCCCGGGCGCTCGCGGCCGCCCCGGGGCGTGACCTCACGCCCGTGCTGGCCACGGCCCGTCTCGTGGACGGCGAGATCGTGCTCTCCTGGCCGGGTCACGACGAGTTCACCAAGCACATCCCGACCACCGGTGGAGCCACCGCATGACGGACGCAGCAGCCCTTCCCGGCCAGCCCCGGGGCGGTGTCCTCACGGGACCCGCCACCGCCCGGGCCGTCAACGTCCTGGCCCCCAACCCGTCGGCGATGACCCTGGACGGCACGAACACCTGGATCCTCTCCGAGCCCGACTCGGACCTGGCCGTGGTGGTCGACCCGGGCCCGCTGGACGACGGGCACCTGCGCCATGTCGTCGCCACCGCCGAGCAGGCCGGCAAGCGCGTCGCCCTGACGCTGCTGACCCATGGCCACCCCGACCACGCCGAGGGCGCCGGGCGGTTCGCCGAACTGACCGGCACGCGCGTGCGTGCGCTCGATCCGGCCCTCCGACTGGGCGAAGAGGGCCTGGCCGCCGGGGACGTGATCACCGTCGGCGGCCTCGAACTGAAGGTCGTACCGACCCCCGGCCACACCGCCGACTCCCTCTCCTTCCACCTCCCGGCGGACCGGGCGGTCCTGACCGGCGACACGATCCTCGGCCGCGGTACGACGGTCGTGGCCCACCCCGACGGCCGCCTCGGCGACTACCTGGACTCCCTGCGGCGGCTCAGGTCCCTCTCCGTCGACGACGGCGTCCACACGGTGCTGCCGGGCCACGGGCCGGTCCTGGAGGACGCCCAGGGCGTCGTCGAGTACTACCTCGCCCACCGGGCCAAGCGCCTCGCGCAGGTGGAGACGGCCGTCGAGGACGGCTACCGCACCCCCGCCGAGGTCGTCGCCCACGTCTACGCGGACGTGGACCGCTCGCTGTGGCCGGCGGCGGAACTGTCGGTGCGGGCGCAGTTGGACTACCTGGAGGAGCACGGGCTCATCTGACCGGGCCCCCGGGGCACGGCTGACGTGTCCCTTGTACGACGTCGGGCCCTGTCTCGCGTGTACGACGTCGGGCCCTGTCTCGCGTGTACGACGTCGGGCCCTGTCTCGGGTGTACGACGTCGGGCCCTGTCTCGCGAGGAGTCAGGGCCCGATGACGTACGGCACGCGCGGGTGCGCGTCAGCGCGAGCGCTTGGCGAGGCGCTCCACGTCCAGCAGGATCACAGCGCGGGCCTCCAGGCGGAGCCAGCCGCGCTGGGCGAAGTCCGCCAGTGCCTTGTTGACCGTCTCGCGGGACGCGCCGACCAACTGGGCCAGCTCCTCCTGCGTGAGGTCGTGGACGACGTGGATGCCCTCCTCGGACTGCACGCCGAACCGGCGCGAGAGGTCCAGCAGGGCGCGGGCGACCCGGCCCGGGACGTCCGAGAAGACGAGGTCGGACATCGCGTCGTTGGTCTTGCGCAGCCGGCGGGCGACAGCGCGCAGCAGCGCCGTGGCCACCTCGGGGCGGGCGTTCAGCCAGGGCTGGAGGTCGCCGTGGCCGAGACCGAGCAGCTTGACCTCGGTCAGCGCGGAGGCTGTCGCGGTACGCGGGCCCGGGTCGAAGAGCGACAGCTCGCCGATGAGCTCGCCGGGGCCGACCACGGCCAGCATGTTCTCGCGGCCGTCCGGGGACGTGCGGTGGAGCTTGACCTTGCCCTCCGTGACCACATACAGGCGGTCGCCGGGGTCCCCCTCGTGGAACAGCGAGTCGCCGCGCGCGAGGGTCACCTCACTCATGGAGGCGCGGAGCTCCGAGGCCTGCTCGTCATCGAGCGCCGCGAAGAGCGGGTTGCGCCGCAGAACGTCGTCCACGAGTTCTCTCCTTGTCGACCTGCTCAGGGGACCTGGATCCCCCTTGTATCAAGGCACCGAGGTGCCCATTTTGCCGGACGGTCCAAACAGTGTGATCTGTCACAAGGATGCCGCACAGGTGTCCCGGGGTACGCGGCAGGGGTCCAATTGGACGCCGATCTTCGGGGCCCGGGGCGGATGTCGGTGCCACGCCTTAGGCTGGCCGGGTGTCCAAATCGCCGGTGAGAGCACAGGCCGAGGGGGCTGCGCGGGTGGTTGTACGTCGCGATTCCGCTGTGGGCGAACAGGGCCCCGATGGCGGTAGGAAAACGGCGAAAGAGAACAAGTCGGTTACTGCGAAGAAGGCCGCTGCGACGAAGGTCGCTGGGACGAAGGCCGCTGCGACGAAGGTCGCTGGGACGAAGGCCGCTGGGACGAAGGCGGCTGCCAAGAAGGCACCGGCCAAGAAGGCATCCGCCAAGAAGGCGCCTGCCGTGAAGAAGGCGCCCGCCGCCAAGAAGGTCACCGTCGCGCCCAAGAAGGCCAGCGCCCGCGTCAAGGGCACCGCCCCCGCAAAGGCCGTCGTCCATCCGCCGGGTGACGAGTCGCGCACCGCTCTGGTCCGCCGGGCCCGCCGTATCAACCGCGAGCTCGCCGAGGTCTTCCCCTACGCCCACCCCGAGCTGGACTTCGACAACCCCTTCCAACTGGTCGTCGCCACGGTCCTGTCCGCCCAGACCACCGATCTGCGCGTCAACCAGACGACCCCCGCCCTCTTCGCCAAGTACCCCACCCCCGAGGACCTGGCCGCCGCCAACCCGGAGGAGGTGGAGGAGATCCTCCGCCCGTGCGGCTTCTTCCGGGCCAAGACCAAGTCGGTCATAGGGCTGTCCAAGGCCCTGGTGGAGGACTTCGGCGGTGAGGTCCCGGGCCGGCTGGAGGACCTGGTCAAGCTGCCGGGCGTAGGCCGCAAGACCGCGTTCGTCGTGCTCGGCAACGCCTTCGGGCGGCCGGGCATCACCGTGGACACGCACTTCCAGCGTCTGGTGCGCCGCTGGCAGTGGACCGGCGAGACCGACCCGGACAAGATCGAGGCCGCCATCGGCGCGCTCTTCCCGAAGAGCGACTGGACGGACCTCTCGCACCACGTGATCTGGCACGGCCGCCGTATCTGCCATGCCCGCAAGCCCGCCTGCGGTGCCTGCCCGATCGCCCCGCTCTGCCCGGCGTTCGGCGAGGGCGAGACCGACCCCGAGAAGGCGAAGAAGCTGCTCAAGTACGAGAAGGGCGGCTTCCCCGGTCAGCGGCTGCGGCCCCCGCAGGCGTATCTGGACGCGGGCGGCAAGCCGGCGCCGCCGCTGGGGGCCGGATGACCTGCCCGATCCGGGGACTGAGCCGCCTGACCGGGGGATCGAGCTGCCTGATCGGGGGATCGCGCTGCCCGAACGGGGGATCGCGGCCGTTCGCGGAACGATCTCGGACCCGCCGTGCGTTGGAAGCGGCAGGACGACGGGGGTGGCGATGACGCGTGCGAGCGACACACAGGGCGGGCCTGTGACGGGCGGGCCTGTGACGCTGAGCAAGGAGGGCCTGCCCGCCTGGCTGGACCCGGTGGTGCACGCCGTGGAGACGGTCCGGCCGCGGCAGCTCAGCCGCTTCCTGCCGCCGGAGGACGGCGCCGGGCGCCAGTCCGCCGTGCTGATCCTGTTCGGGGAGGGGGCGCGCGGTCCCGAACTGCTGCTCATGGAGCGTGCGAGCTCCCTGCGCTCGCACGCCGGCCAGCCCTCGTTCCCCGGCGGCGCCCTCGACCCGCAGGACGGCGATCCGCGTGGCGACGGCCCGCTGCGGGCCGCCCTGCGCGAGGCGGAGGAGGAGACCGGCCTCGACCCCTCCGGCGTCCAGCTCTTCGGCGTCCTGCCCGCCCTCTACATCCCGGTCAGCGGCTTCGTCGTCACCCCGGTACTGGGCTGGTGGCGCGTACCGAGCCCGGTCGGGGTCGTCGATCCGAACGAGACCGCCAGGGTCTTCACCGTCCCCGTGGCGGATCTCACGGATCCCGCCAACCGCGCCACCACCGTCCACCCCAGCGGCCACCGAGGTCCGGCATTTCTGGTCGAATCAGCCCTTGTGTGGGGTTTCACGGCCGGAATCATCGACCGGCTGCTGCACTTCGCGGGCTGGGAGCGGCCCTGGGACCGCGAGAAGCAGGTCCCGCTCGACTGGCGCGCATGACAGGGTGGCCTCCGTGAACGTGCTGGACATCTTGTTGCTGGTCGCCGCCGTGTGGTTCGCGGTCGTCGGATACCGCCAGGGATTCGTCGTCGGCATCCTGTCGGTGATCGGCTTCCTGGGCGGCGGTCTCGTCGCGGTCTACGTACTGCCCGTCATCTGGGACGCGCTCTCGGACAACGCGGAGGTGAACACGACCGCCGCCGTCGTCGCGGTCGTCGTCGTCATCGTCTGCGCATCCGTCGGCCAGGCCCTCACCACCCACCTCGGCAACAAGCTGCGCAGGCACATCACCTGGTCCCCGGCCCGGGCCCTGGACGCCACCGGCGGCGCCCTGGTCAACGTCGTGGCGATGCTCCTGGTCGCCTGGCTGATCGGCTCGGCCCTCGCGGGCACCACGCTGCCGACGCTCGGCAAGGAGGTCCGCAACTCCAAGGTGCTGCTGGGCGTCTCGCAGGCGCTGCCGGACCAGGCCGCCACCTGGTTCGCCCACTTCTCCTCCGTCCTCGCGCAGAACGGCTTCCCGCAGGTATTCAGCCCGTTCTCGAACGAGCCCATCACCGACGTCCAGCCGCCGGACCCGGCCCTGGCCAACAGCCCCGTGGCGAGCCGCGCCCAGCGCTCCATCGTCAAGGTCATGGGCACGGCCCCGAGCTGCGGCAAGGTCCTGGAGGGCACCGGCTTCGTCTTCTCCGGCCGCCGTGTGATGACCAACGCGCACGTGGTGGGCGGCGTCGACGAGCCGACCGTGCAGATAGGCGGCGAGGGCAAGAAGTACGACGCCACGGTCGTCCTCTACGACTGGCGGCGCGACATCGCCGTACTCGACGTGCCCGACCTGAAGGCGCCCGCGCTGCGCTTCACCACCCAGGACGCGACCAGCGGGGACGGCGCGATCGTCGCCGGCTTCCCGGAGAACGGGGCGTACGACGTGCGTGCCGCGCGCGTGCGTGGCCGCATCACGGCCAACGGCCCGGACATCTACCACCGGGACACGGTCCGCCGCGACGTCTACTCCCTCTACGCGACCGTCCGCCAGGGCAACTCCGGCGGCCCGCTGCTCACCCCCGACGGCAAGGTCTACGGCGTGGTCTTCGCCAAGTCCCTCGACGACTCCCTGACGGGGTACGCGCTGACCGTGGACGAGATCCAGGAGGACATCACCAAGGGGCGCACCGCCAACCAGCAGGTGGACAGCGACAGCTGCGCGCTCTAGGAGCGGCCCTGCGGCGGGTCTGGGAGTGCCCTGCGGCGGGGTGGCCGGGGCTGTCACCCGCGCGGGTGACGCCTCAGTCGCGGGTGTGGCGCAGACGTACGGAGACCCAGCGGGCCCGGCGACGGAGGATGCGCGGGATCCCGACCCGGGGATCCGCGGTCACCATCTGCGGTGCGCCGCTTCGATGGTGGGGGTTCGCACCGCCCGCCGAGCGGCGATTGCGGCTTGCGTCACTGTAGTCGTGCGTCCAGCCCATACCCCGACGTGTGCCCCCGCCTCATGGTCGATAACCGCTCCCGGCGCGCCCAATTGGCCTATGCGCCAGGCAATTGGCCGTTCGTCGGACAAGCGTTCACGTGCGGATACCGGGCGGGGTCGTCCGGTCACCGATCGGGTTCGGGATCCTTGAGCCAGTTGATGAGCTCCGAGGAGAACGCGACCGGGTCCTCCTCGTGCGGGAAGTGGCCGAGACCGTCGAACAGGCGCCAGCGGTAGGGGGCTTCGACGTACTCGCCGGATCCGGCCGCGCTGCGCGTGCGCATCACGGGGTCGAGCGAGCCGTGCAGATGGAGGGTCGGCACGCGCACGGGCCGCTTCATGCGGCGGTTGAACTGGATGCCGTCCGGGCGGGCCAGGGAGCGCACCATCCAGCGGTACGGCTCGACGGCGCAGTGCGCGGCCGAGGGGATGCACATGGCGCGGCGGTACGTCTCCAGGGCCTCGTCCTCCGGCGGGCGCGGCCCGGACCAGTCCTGGATCAGCTCCGCCACGAGCGCCCCGTCGTCGGCGGTGAGCTGCCGCTCCGGGATCCAGGGCCGCTGGAACCCCCAGATGTGTGAACCGGCGCGCGTCTGCTTGACGTCCCGCAGCATGGCCGAGCGCCAGCGCCGCGGATGCGGCATGGACGCGACCGCCAGCCGCCGCACCAGCTTGGGGCGCATCGCGGCGGCCGTCCACGCGAGGTATCCGCCCAGGTCGTGGCCGACCAGCGCGGCGTCCGGCTCGCCGAGCGAGCGGATGACGCCGGTGACGTCGAGCGCGAGGTTGGCGGGGTCGTAACCGCGCGGCGTACGGTCGCTGCCCCCGACGCCCCGCAGGTCCATGGCGACGGCCCGGAAGCCCGCGTCGGCGAGCGCCACCAGCTGGTGCCGCCAGGTCCACCAGAACTGCGGGAAGCCGTGCAGCAGCAGCACCAGCGGCCCGTCGCCCAGCTCGGCGATGTGGAAGCGGGCGCCGTTGGCGGCGACGTCCCGGTGGCTCACCTTCCTCCCGCCGGGGACGTCGAGAAGAACGGCCGAGGCCGGTTGTGCCGAAGGTGTGGCGGGGTCCGTCATGACGACGAGCGTGCCACAGCCTCGATGGCCTCGGGCACCCGGTCCTGCGGGAGCTCCGGACGCGGGTGCGGCTTGGCCTTCTGCAGGACGCCCGCGGTCTCCTTCATCGAGGCGGCGACCTTCTGCGGGCCCTTGCTCTTCTTGGCCTTCTTCGCGAAGACCACGCCGATCAGCGCCAGCACGACCGCGACCAGCACGTTCGCCGCGAAGGACAGCAGGAAGCAGATCGCGAGGTTCCAGTCGCTCCAGGTGCGGATGCCGTACGCCAGCGCGAAGTTCAGCATCGGCAGGGAGAAGATCAGCACCGCGCCGGCCGCGGAGAAGGCGCCGCCGCTGGTCGCGCCGCGCTTGACGTCCTGCCTGAGCTGCGCCTTCGCCAGCGCGATCTCGTCGTGCACCAGCGCCGACATTTCCGCCGTCGCCGAGGCGAACAGCTGGCCGATGCTGCGTTCGGCGCCGACCGGGCTGCCGTCGGGTGCGCTCATCGCGATGTCTCCCTCTCCGTCTTTTGTACCGTCTCGTCAGATCATGCCGGACCGTCGTGGTCCTCGCCTGCCCCGCCCGGTACTTCGGCAAGCTCGTGGCGCGCGGCTGCCTTCTCCTGGGCGATCCGGCGGTGTTCCGCGGCCTTGGCCTCGTAGCGGGCGGCCAGGCGCAGGTGGTACGCCGGGTCGTGCTCCTCGTAGATGTCGGGGATGCCGTCGAGGTCGTCGTCGCGCTCCTCTTCCTCCCACAGACGGCGGTACTTGGCGTTCCGTATCTTCAGCAGGACGGTCGCCAGCATCGCGGCGATGAGCGAGCCCAGCAGGACGGCGGCCTTGACCTCGTTCGTCATCGTCTCGTCGCCGGCGAAGGCGAGTTCGCCGATGAGCAGCGAGACCGTGAAGCCGATGCCGGCGAGGCTCGCCACCGCGAACACGTCCCCCCAGGCGAGATCGTCGCTGAGTGAGGCCCTGGTGAAACGGGCCGTCAGCCAGGTCCCGCCGAAGATGCCCAGTGTCTTGCCGACGACGAGTCCGAGGACGACGCCGAGGGTCTCCGGCTGATCGAACACATCGGCGAGCGCACCGCCGGAGATGGCGACACCGGCGCTGAAGAGCGCGAACAGCGGTACGGCCAGCCCTGCCGACAGTGGCCGTACGAGATGCTCGATGTGCTCGCCGGGGGAGTGCGGCTCGCCCTCCTTGCGGTGGCAGCGCAGCATCAGGCCCATGGCCACGCCGGCGACGGTGGCGTGGACGCCGCTGTTGTACATCAGCGCCCAGATCACGAGCGCGAGCGGTACGTACACGTACCAGCCGCGTACGCCCTTGCGCAGCAGCAGCCAGAAGACGCCCAGTCCCACGACGGCGCCGCCGAGCGCGGCGAAGTTCAGGTCGGCGGTGAAGAAGACGGCGATGATCAGGATCGCGAAGAGGTCGTCGACGACGGCGAGTGTGAGCAGGAAGGCCCGCAGGGCGCTCGGCAGGGAGGTGCCGATGACCGCGAGCACGGCGAGCGCGAAGGCGATGTCGGTGGCGGTGGGCACGGCCCAACCGGCCAGGGAGCCGCCGCCGGTGACGTTGGTGACGGTGTAGACGAGCGCCGGTACGGCCATGCCGCACAGGGCGGCCACGACCGGGAGCGCGGCGGCCCTGGGGTCGCGCAGGTCGCCCGCGACGAGCTCGCGCTTGAGTTCGATCCCGGCGACGAAGAAGAAGATCGCCAGCAGTCCGTCGGCGGCCCAGTGCGCGATCGACAGGTCCAGGCCGAGTGCGGCGGGGCCCACGTGGAAGTGGGCGACGTTCTCGTAGCTGTCGTGCAGCGCGGGGATGTTCGCCCAGAGCAGTGCGGTGACCGCGGCGGCGAGCAGCAGCACACCGCCGACGGTCTCGGTGCGCAGCGCGTCCGCCACGTAGGTCCGCTCGGGCAGCGACAGTCGTCCGAGGACCTTGCGAGGGGTGGTGGAGCGGGGCGCGGTCACGGGGAGAACCTCCGGTCGGTGGGCAGGGCTGAACGCATGCCGACCAGACTTCCCGGCGCACCATGAGGCAGTTGTTTTGCTTAGTTTAGCTAACCGTATGGCCGTGCGCACCTGTCGATCTTCACCGTGGACGGCGAAAGGGCACCCGGCGAGCTGTCCGCCGGGTGCCCTTCGCCTGATCGGCTATGCGTGGGCCTTGATCAGTCCTCGCTGGGTGCGGCCGGCAGCTTGGACTGGATGAGGTCCATGACCGTGGAGTCGGTCAGCGTGGTGACGTCACCGAGCTGGCGGTTCTCCGCGACGTCCCGCAGCAGACGGCGCATGATCTTGCCGGAGCGGGTCTTGGGCAGCTCGGCCACCGGCAGGACCCGCTTGGGCTTGGCGATCGGGCCGAGGGTGTTGCCGACGTGGTTGCGCAGCTCGGCGACCAGGTCCTCGGACTCGGCGGCCGTACCGCGCAGGATCACGAAGGCGACGATCGCCTGCCCGGTCGTCTCGTCCGCCGCACCGACCACGGCGGCCTCGGCGACCGACGGGTGGGAGACGAGCGCGGACTCGACCTCGGTGGTGGAGATGTTGTGCCCCGAGACGAGCATGACGTCGTCGACCCGGCCGAGCAGCCAGATGTCACCGTCGTCGTCCTTCTTGGCACCGTCACCGGCGAAGTACTTGCCCTCGAAGCGCGACCAGTACGTGTCGATGAACCGCTGGTCGTCGCCCCAGATGGTGCGCAGCATCGACGGCCACGGCTCGGTGAGCACCAGGTAGCCGCCACCGCCGTCGGGCACCTCCCGCGCCTCGTCGTCGACGACCGTCGCGGAGATGCCGGGCAGCGGCGTCTGCGCGGAGCCGGGCTTGGTCGCGGTCACGCCCGGCAGCGGGGTGATCATCATCGAGCCGGTCTCGGTCTGCCACCAGGTGTCGACGATCGGGGTGCGGTCGCCGCCGATGTTCTTGCGGTACCAGATCCATGCCTCGGGGTTGATCGGCTCGCCCACCGAGCCCAGCACCCGCAGGCTGGACAGGTCGAACTTGGCGGGGATGTCGTCGCCCCACTTCATGAACGTACGGATCGCGGTCGGCGCGGTGTAGAGGATCGTCACGCCGTACTTCTGCACGATCTCCCAGAAGCGGCCCTGGTGCGGGGTGTCGGGCGTGCCCTCGTACATGACCTGCGTCGCACCGTTGGCGAGCGGGCCGTAGACGATGTACGAGTGCCCCGTGACCCAGCCGACGTCGGCGGTGCACCAGTACACGTCCGACTCCGGCTTGAGGTCGAAGACTGCGTGGTGGGTGTAGGCGGTCTGGGTGAGGTAGCCGCCGGAGGTGTGCAGGATGCCCTTCGGCTTACCCGTGGTGCCCGAGGTGTACAGGATGAACAGCGGGTGCTCGGCGCCGAACGCCTGCGGGGCGTGCTCGGCGCTCTGCCGCTCCACGACGTCGTGCCACCACACGTCGCGGCCCTTGGAGAAGGCGACCTCCTGGCCCGTGCGGCGCACGACCAGCACATGCTCGACGATGCCCGCCTTCTCGACCGCCTCGTCCACGGCCGGCTTGAGCGCGGACGGCTTGCCGCGCCGGTAGCCGCCGTCGGAGGTGATGACCACGCGCGCGTCGGCGTCCTGGATACGGGTGGCGAGCGCGTCCGAGGAGAAGCCGCCGAAGACGACCGAGTGGGCCGCGCCGATCCGGGCGCAGGCCAGCATCG
Source organism: Streptomyces sp. NPDC050546 (assembly GCF_044457425.1). Classification (NCBI taxonomy): domain Bacteria; kingdom Bacillati; phylum Actinomycetota; class Actinomycetes; order Kitasatosporales; family Streptomycetaceae; genus Streptomyces; species Streptomyces sp. NPDC050546. Next base: position 178,485 of record NZ_JBITGX010000014.1, on the reverse strand, counting down.
CGATCGCGGTCTCGGGGATCATCGGCATGTAGACGGCGACCCGGTCGCCGGCCTGAACTCCCAGCTCCAGCAGGGCGTTGGCCGCCTTAGAGACCTCGTCCTTGAGCTCGGCGTAGGTGATCGCGCGGCTGTCGCCGGGCTCGCCCTCGAAGTGGATGGCGACCCGGTCGCCGAGCCCGGCCTCCACATGCCGGTCGACGCAGTTGTAGGCGACGTTGAGCTCGCCGTCCTTGAACCACTTGGCGAACGGCGGGTTCGACCAGTCGAGGGTCTCGGTGGGCTCCTTGGCCCAGGTCAGCCGACGGGCCTGCTCGGCCCAGAAGCCGAGCCTGTCAGCCTTGGCCTGCTCATACGCCTCCGCGGTGACGTTGGCGCCTGCGGCCAGGTCGGCGGGGGGTGCGAACCTGCGCTCTTCCTTGAGCAGGTTGGCCAGGCTTTCGTTGCTCACGGCATCTGCCTTTCCCAGGGTGTCCGTTGTGTCCCAGGCCACAGCTCATCAGACCCGGGGGTGCGATGACAAGGGCCGACCGCCGATTGGTTTAGACCTCTTGAGCGGTCGGATTCGGTGACCGGGGTCATCCGTACCCACGGACGCCGACCAGGCAGGGTTCATCCTCTGTAACGCCTCTCACAGTCCGGCCCAACTACCAGTGAAGGCGCACCGAGAGAGAGGACAGCCGAGTGGACGGCATACGGGGCGGACCCGCGGCGGCGGCCCACGACCCTCAGCTCTTCGAAGAGTTCTACCGGCGCCATGTGGACGCCGTGATGTCTTTTGTGGCCCGGCGTGTCGCCGACGTCCACACAGTGGCGGACCTGACCGCCGAGGTCTTCCTCGCGGCGCTCGACTCCGCCCACACGTACCGCCCCGGCCGGGGCGACGAGCGGGCCTGGCTGTACGGCATCGCACGCAACATCGTCTCCTCCGAGCGCCGCCGGGTCGCTCGTGAGACGGCGCGCGACCGCCGTATCTCGGGGCGGCGGCTCCTGGAGCCCGACGACATCGCGCGGCTCGAGGACAAGCTCGACGCCGAGAGTCCGGGGCGCCGGGCGCTGGCCGCGCTGGCGCGACTGCCGGACGGCGAACGGGCCGTCGTCGAACTCGTCGCCGTGGACCAGCTCACGGTGACCGAGGCCGCCGCCGCGCTCGGCATCCGCCAGGTCACGGCCCGCGTGCGGCTGCACCGGGCCCGCAAGTCCCTGCGGGCGGAGGCGGATCCGGTGCCGGAGACGCCGCCCGGCGCATCCCTGTCGTACGTCACCGGCGGAGCCGGAGAAACCGGAGGAGAGGCATGATCACGAGGACCACGTTCGAGGACCGGCTGCTGGCCGAGCTGCGGCGCGAGATCGAGCTGCGCGGGGCCACCGGTTCCGCGCAGGCGGTGGCCACCGGTCCCGCCGAGAAGGTCACCGCGCGACGCTCCCCGTTCGGGGGGGTGCTCACGGGGCGGCGGATCGCCCTGACCGCGGGCGCCTGCGCCGTGACCGGGCTGGTGCTGGCGCTTGTGCCGGGCTCACCGGGCGAGTCCCCGGCGTACGCGGTGGAGCGGCACGGCGACGGCAGCGTCACCCTCACCCTCACGAAGATCGCGATAGGCCAGAAATCCCAGCGCCAACTGGCCGAACGCCTGCGGGCCGAGGGCATTCACGTGACCATCGACAATCTCTCCTTCGGCCAGCACTGCGCTCAACCGCGCGGCGAGATGCTGACGGGCAGCGTGGGACGGGGGTTCATCGGTGGGCCGCCCGAGGACGGCACCGTCCCCGTCGGCGGTCCGACCGACCCGGCCTACCACCGCGACTGGCAGGTCACCCTGCACCCGGGCGACTCCCTGGGCATGGAGAACACCAGCCGCAAGGACGGCAAGCCCGGGCTCAGCACCGAGTTGTTCTACGCGATCAAGGGCAAGATCGCGCCGTGTGAACCGGAGTCTCAGGGCTGAGGCCGCCGGCGGGCGGCGTACGGGGGTCGCCGCTCTCCTTCGCCCGGCCTGCCCCCGGATGGGGCCGCCGGGTGAACAGCGGCCGCGGCCGCCGGGTGCGGACGGTCGCCTCGGCCGGCTGCCCTGGGGCGAGCCCCGCGCTCACGCCGGCAGACCGGCCTCCCGTACGTGCTCGAACACCCGGTCCCCGTCCCGCTCGGTGAGCAGATAGGCCTGGGCCTCGCCGACGTGGAAGTACATGCCGTGCAGCTCCAGCTCACCCTCCTTCAGGGCGCGGGCGACCGAGTCGTGGGCACGCAGATGCTCCAACTGCTGGACCACGTTGGTCAGGCAGAGCTGCTCCACCACGCCCTCGGGCGCCCGTCCGGCCAGCCTGCCCCACGGCGGGCTGTCGCCGGCCACGCGCTCCAGGCTGGGCAGCCCGTGCCGCAGCCATCGCTCTAGCGGGGTCCGGGTGCCGCCGGGTTCGGAGCTGAGCAGCGCCTGCATCGCTCCGCACCCGGAGTGCCCGCACACCGTGATGGACCGCACCTTCAGCACGTCCACCGCGTACTCGATCGCGGCGGCCACCGAGTCGTCGCCGCTCTCCTCGCCGGGCAGCGGTACGAGGTTGCCCACGTTGCGCACGACGAACAGGTCGCCCGGACCGCTGGAGGTGATCATCGAGGTGACCAGTCGTGAGTCGGCGCAGGTCAGGAAGAGCTGCGAAGGGCGCTGTCCCTCGCGCGCCAGCCGGGCCAGTTCACTGCGCACCAGGGGTGCGGTGTTGCGCTGGAACGCGCTGATGCCACGCGCCAGTTCGTGACCACTGGCGCTGCCGGGGCCCGTCGGGTCGGGCTCGGGGCGGTCCGTCCCGTCCGGGGCGTGCTCGGAGCGGGGCGCGGACCCGGGGTGGTCGCACTGGTGGTTGCGCCAGGGTGTCCAGGGCCGGCAACGGCAGTCGGTGAGGGGCTGGGGCTCGGAGACACGGGTGCCGGGATGCCGGCCGGCGATCTCCACGCTGCCGCCCTGCGCGGTGTGCGTCTTCTGCCAGTCCTGCAACGTCTCGTACGCCGCGTGGTCCATGAACGAACCGTCCAGCTCGACGACGGTGTCGGCACCGTGGGGTACGAGATGCAGGGCCCGGCTGAGCCGTGGCACCGCGAGGAACGTCAGCTGTCCTCTGACGTGTACGTGATGCACTCCTTCCGTCTCGTCGTGCGTGATGCGGGTGCGGGTGAGGCGGTGCAGGGCGACGCCGACGGCCATGGCGACACCCAGCGCCACGCCTTCCAGGACGCCGAGGGACACGACGCCCAGGGTGGTGACGGCGTAGACCCACACTTCCCGGTGGCGCGTCACCGTGCGGATGTGGTTCAGGGACACCATCTGGATGCCGACGGCCATCACCAGGGCGGCGAGCGAGGCGAGCGGGATGAGCTCCAGGAGCGGGACCATCAGCAGGGCGGCGATCACTACGAGAACGCCGTGCAGCATCGTGGAGTTCCGGCTCACCGCACCCGCGTGCACATTCGCCGAACTGCGCACGGCCACACCGGCGATGGGCAGCCCGCCGAGCGATCCGGAGACGATGTTCGCGGCGCCTTGCCCGAGCAGTTCGCGGTCGAGGTTGGAGCGCCCGACCCGGGGCGACAGACCGGGACGTCCGGCGACCAGCTTGTCCACGGCGACCGCGCCGAGCAGGGACTGCACGCTGCACACCAGCGTGGTGGTGAGCACGGCGGCGACGAGGCCGAGCACGGGGCCCTCGGGCAGTCCGGCCAGGGCGTGGTTGCTCCAGGACGGCAGGTCGACCTTGGGCAGGCGCAGCCCGGCGAGGGCGGCGACCACGGTGGCTCCGGCCACGGCGACGAGCGCGGCCGGGATCTTGCGCAGCAGGCGCCCGGCCCGGCCGGGCAGTCTCGGCCAGAGCAGCAGCAGCGCGAGGGTCAGCGCGCTCACCGACACGGCCGCGGGGCCCATGTCCGCCAACTGGGCGGGCAGCGCGGCCAGGTTGTCGGGGACGGAGCTCTGCGGTGTGCCGCCGAGCACGATGTGCAGCTGGGCGACGGCGATGGTGACGCCGATTCCGGCGAGCATGCCGTGCACGATGGCGGGGCTGACGGCGAGGGCGCCGCGGGCCACGCGCAGGCAGCCCAGCCCGAGTTGGGCGAGGCCGGCGAGGACGGTGATGGCGCAGGTCGTCCGCCAGCCGTAGCGCAGGATGAGGTCGGCGGTGACGACCGTGAGTCCGGCGGCCGGTCCGCTCACCTGGAGCGGGGAGCCGCCGAGCCGTCCGGCGACGAGCCCGCCCACGGCGGCGGCGACGAGGCCGGCTTGCAGGGGGGCGCCGGTGGCGAGGGCGATGCCCAGAGACAGGGGCAGGGCGATCAGGAAGACCGCGATCGAGGCCGACACGTCGGCACCCGCGATCCGGAAGCGGCGGGGGCCGGTCGGCGGCGGGCTGTGGGGCGGGTGGGTGCGCTCGGTCCGGTTGGGGTCGGCGGCGCGTGTGGGGACGCAGGCAGACATTGTTTCCCGTCTCCTCCGGGGCTGCGCGGTCGCGTAACTGGGGCGCCCGCTCGGGGCGGGGTTCGGTCGCGGCCGTAGGTCACGGCGTAAATCGGCGGGATGAATCAACGCTCGGTAAACGGATCGTAATGCAGAGTAAAGGGCGGGCATAGACTTTACGGGCAAATGGGCGAATAAATCACCTCGACGAGTGAAGTGGCCATTTGATCGGCTTGTCGTACTAATTCCTTCTCGGTCCCGTGCGAATTTGGCGGCGCTGTCGGCACCCGAGAGAAGGAAGAAGGTGGGCGACACATGGCCGCCACCCACAGGATCGCCGCGGGCTCCGTGATCGCCGCGGTCTGCGCCGCATCGCTCGCCGGTTGCTCGACCGGCACTGCCCGGCACGAAGCAGCCCCCGACCCGCAGACGGCGAAGCCGGCCCAGGCGCCGAAGAGCTCGGTCCGGCTGATCGGAGACGGCTCCACCGCCTACACCGGCGCCCAGCCCCACCTGCCGAGGCCCGAGCGGCTGCGGCCCGGCCAGAGGCCCCCGCAGTTCGTCGTCTTCTCCTGGGACGGCGCGGGCGAGGACAGCCAGAAGCTGTTCTCCCACTTCCGCGAGGTCGCCAAGGCCAACGACGCGACGATGACGTACTTCCTGAGCGGCGTGTACATGCTGCCGGACGAGAAACGCGACCTCTACCGGCCGCCGCAGCACTCACCGGGCCGCTCCGACATCGGCTTCAACGACCGCCGGGGCATCGCCGCCACCGCGAAGCAACTGCGCCTGGCGTGGCTGGAGGGCAACGAGATCGGCACGCACTTCAACGGCCACTTCTGCGGCAGCGGCGGCGGGGTCGGCGAGTGGTCGGTGGAGGACTGGAAGGACGAGATCGCCCAGGCCAAGCAGTTCGTGAGGACCTGGAAGACCAACACGGGCCTGCGGAACGCGTCCCCGTTGCCCTTCGACTACGACAAGGAGCTCATCGGCGCCCGCACCCCCTGCCTGGAAGGACAGCGGAACTTCATGAAGGCGGCCCGAGAGCTGGGCTTCCGCTACGACACCAGCGGCGTCAACGACCAGGTCTGGCCCAAGCGGAAGCAGGGCCTGTGGGACGTCTCCATGCAGCTGGTGCCCTTCCCCGGGCACTCCTACGAGCAGCTCACCATGGACTACAACTTCATGGTCAACCAGTCGGGCACGACCACCCAGGGCGACCCCGAGAAGTTCGACTTCTGGGGCGACCAGATGCGCGACGGCCTGCTCAAGGGCTTCTACCGGGCGTACGACGGCAACCGCGCGCCCCTGATCATCGGCAATCACTTCGAGTCCTGGAACGGCGGCACCTATATGCGGGCCGTCGAGGAGGTCATCGAGGCGGTGTGCACCAAGAAGGAGGTGCGCTGTGTCTCGTTCCGCCGGCTCGTGGACTGGCTGGACGCCCAGGACCCGGCGACGCTGGAGAAGCTGCGCTCCCTGAAGGTCGGCGAGAAGCCGAAGCAGGGCTGGGCGTCCTTCCTCGCCGGCGGCCCCGCCCCGGCCCCGAGGGGCGTGCCCGGGGCTCCGGCGGCGAAGCCGTAGCGCAGTGAAGAAGGCCACTCCGCAGTGGGGAGGGCTCCCGGGATGCGTAGGGTCGTACTCATGAGTACAGCAGGTGCGACCGCCGACCCCCTCGCGACCCTGGGGGCGCTGCCCGGTGTGGCCGAGTCCGTGGAGTCCGTGCGCAAGGCCGTGGACCGGGTCTACGGGCACCGGATCATGCGGCGGCGCAGCAACGCGGTCACCTCCGAGGCGGCCCTGCGCGGCGCCCGTGGCTCGGCGGCGCTGTCCGGCGCTGACTGGGCCCTGGAGGAGGTGCGCCGGCGTACGGACTTCAGCGGTGACGACGAGGCGCACACCGTGGGTGCCGCGCTGCGGCTCACCGCGGAGGCGGGGCAGTTGCTGTCGATCTGGCGGCAGTCACCCCTGAGGGTGCTGGCCCGGCTGCACCTGGTCGCGGCCGCCGGCCAGGCCGACCAGGTGGGACGGCCCCGGCAGGAGGGCGAGCCGGTCGACGAGCCGCTCGTCGCGCTGCCGCTGCCGAGCGCGGCCGAAGCCCACGGCCGGCTGGAGGGACTGGCCGGGTTGATCATCGCGGGCGGCACGGCACCGGCGCTGGTGACGGCCGCCGTCGTACACGGCGAACTCCTCGCGCTGCGCCCCTTCACGTCCCACAACGGCCTGGTCGCGCGCACGGCCGAGCGCATCGTCCTGGTCGGCAGCGGCCTGGACCCGAAGTCGGTCTGCCCGGCCGAGGTCGGGCACGCCGAGCTGGGCCGCGGCGCCTACCTGGAAGCCCTCGACGGGTACGTCTCCGGTACGCCGGAGGGCGTGGCCGCCTGGATCGCCCACTGCGGCAGGGCGGTCGAACTGGGGGCACGCGAGTCGACGGCGGTGTGCGAGGCGCTCCAGCGCGGAGCGGCGTGACACTGAGCCGGAAGGCCCGCAAAGAGATGCGGCGGTACGAGAAACTCGTACCGCCGCTGGCATGAGCATCGGGTTACCAAGCGTCCTCGGTATATGCCCATCAGGTCGGGAACTTTGCCCGTCACCTGGTGCGGCTGGCCCGTATTCGACGGGTCGACGTCGCGTGGGTGCCCGGTGTTCATGCGCGGTCCGTGGGGCCAAATGCGTATTTAAGGTGATCCTCTCGGATGTCCTTGGTCTCGCGGGCCGTTGAGTCCTTTGTACTCCTGCCCCGCAGTAAGCGGAAGTGCAGGCTGCACTTCTTTACTTTTGGGTTCAAATAGGACTTCGGGTCGTTTCGGGTCAGGCGACCGTCGTCCGGCGCCGGTTCGCGTACCAGACGAGGCCGGCGGTGGCCGCCGCGGCGCCTATCGCGGCGACCGCGACGAGCGCCGGCCGCGGCGGTACGGAGAACGCGGGAATGCGCTGCTTGAGCCGGACCGGGCGGTGGAAGTCCAGAATCGGCCACCCGCGAGCGAGGGCCTCGCGGCGCAGCGCGCGGTCCGGGTTCACGGCGTGGGGGTTGCCCACGGACTCCAGCATCGGGACGTCTGTCGCCGAGTCGCTGTAGGCGTAGCAGCGGCTGAGGTCGTAGCCCTCGGACGCGGCGAGTTCCTTGATGGCCTCGGCCTTGGTCGGGCCGTACGCGTAGTACTCCACCTCGCCGGTGAAGCAGCCGTCGTCGCCCACGACCATGCGGGTCGCCACCACGCGGTCCGCGCCGAGCAGTTCACCGATCGGCTCGACCACCTCCGCGCCCGACGTGGACACGATCACGACGTCACGGCCCGCGGTGTGGTGTTCCTCGATGAGCGAGGCGGCCTCGTCGTAGATGATCGGGTCGATCAGATCGTGCAGCGTCTCGGCGACGATCTCCTTCACCTGCTGCACGTTCCAGCCGCGGCAGAGCGCGGACAGGTAGGCGCGCATACGCTCCATCTGGTCGTGGTCGGCGCCGCCGGCCAGGAAGACGAACTGGGCATATGCGGTACGCAAGACAGCCCTGCGGTTGATGAGACCGCCTTGGTAGAACGACTTGCTGAACGTGAGCGTGCTCGACTTCGCAATGACCGTCTTGTCCAGGTCAAAGAAGGCCGCTGTGCGGGGCAACGAGTGGTTTTCCACGCCCCTGAGCATAGGGGCAGCCCATTCGGCGTAAGGTGGGGCGTGTGGGTTTGCCTGAGAAGGCTCTCGGGTACACCATGGAAGTCACGGATCGTTCGCGACCGTGCTAACCCGGCCCGACTCCTCCCCCCCCCGAGTCGGCCGTGGGGACGACCCCCGCTCTCCCCCCCGGCGGGGGTCGTCGCATGTCCGGGTGGGTTTTCTCCTTCTTCGCGCGGCCGGATCGCCGCTCCGATGTGGTGCTGGCGAGAGTCTTGTCATGCCCATGATCTGTCACTTTGTGTAGCTGTCGGACTGCTCTGTGGAAGTCGTACACAGGGCCTGTGGAGCTCACCGGTATGGGTGACGGCGATATTCACAACTGTCGACGCTTCCACAGTTATCCACCAAGATCCACACGATTTCCGAGATCGCTGCACCGTGATTCCTGCGCGCCCCGCTCGCGGCGAGTTCATGGCCGGTTCCGATTGCCGGGTGCGTTTGGCCGGTTTCTGTCGGCCGTTCATAGGGAGGCCGCCTCGTCGGTTCTTCCCACGTTCGGGAATCGCGGGGCCGCAGGGCCGCGCGAGGCAAGCAGTGAAGGGGGATGACCGTGGCCGGAGCAGTCACACACGATCCGACACCGGCCGCCGGAGGGCGGCAGGGCGGACCACTGATCGTCACCGAGGACAGCGACCTCCTCGACGACCTGCTGCGCCTGTGCGCGGCGGCGGGCGCCACCCCTGAGGTGCACCACGGGGTGCCGGAGCGCAGAGGCGGCTGGGAGGCCGCGCCTCTCGTCCTCGTGGGTGACGACGCCGCGCGGCGCGTGCGCGGTGCCGTGCACAGAAGGGGCGTTGTGCTCGTCGGCCGGGACCAGGACGACTCGGGGGTGTGGCGGCGGGCCGTCGAGATCGGCGCCGAGCACGTCCTGATGCTGCCCGACGGCGAGCAGTGGCTCGTCGACCGCATCGCCGACGTGGTCGAGGGCGTCGGGCGGCCCGCCCTCACCGTGGGCGTCATCGGAGGCCGGGGCGGGGCCGGAGCGTCCACGCTCGCGTGCGCGCTGGCCGTCACCTCGGCGCGGGAGGGGCTGCGTACGCTCCTCGTGGACGCCGATCCGCTGGGCGGCGGACTCGACGTACTCCTCGGCGGTGAGACGGCCGAAGGGCTGCGCTGGCCCGCGTTCGCCTCCTCCCGCGGACGGGTCGGCGGCGGTGCCCTGGAGGAGTCGCTGCCCGAGCTGCACTCGCTGAGGGTGCTCAGCTGGGACCGCGGCGACCGGATCGCCGTCCCGCCCCAGGCGGTGCGCGCGGTGCTCGCCGCGGCCCGTCGCCGGGGCGGCACGGTCGTGGTCGACCTGCCACGCCGCATCGACGACGGGGTCGCCGAGGTGCTCACCCAACTGGACGTCGGCGTACTGGTGGTGCCCGCCGAGCTGCGGGCCGTCGCGGCGGCCGGGCGTGTGGCGTCCGCCGTCGGGATGGTCCTGCGCGATCTGCGGGTGGCGGTCCGCGGGCCGTACCCCCCGGGGCTCGACGACCGGGAGGTGGCCCGGCTGCTCGGACTGCCCCTGGTCGGCGAGGTGCCGGTCGAGCCCGGGCTGCTGCGCCCGGACGAGGGCACGGCACCACCGGGTGGCGCCCCGCGCGGACCGCTCGCCCGGTTCTGCAAGGGGTTCTGGGAGCGGGCGCTCGTCGAGGCCGGTGCCCCATGAGCGCGATGACCGAAGCGGTGCCCGGACCCGAGGGCGCCGGGCTGCTCGACGGGGTGCGGCGGTGGCTGGCCGAGAGCGGGGCCGAGCCGACCCCCGCGCGCGTGGCCCAGGCCCTGCGGGAACAGGGGCGGGTGCTCGGAGACGCCGAAGTCCTCGGCGCCGCCGCACAGTTGCGGTCCGAACTGGTCGGCAGCGGCCCGCTGGAGCCGCTGCTCGCCGACCCGTCGGTGACGGACGTGCTGGTGTCGGCCCCCGACCGGGTCTGGGTGGACCGGGGCGGCGGACTGGAGTTGACGTCGGTGCGTTTCGCGGACGCGGCGGCCGTACGACGACTCGCCCAGCGCCTCGCCGCCGTGGCCGGGCGCCGCCTGGACGACGCCCGGCCCTGGGCCGACGCCCGGCTGCCCGACGGGACCCGGTTGCACGCGGTGCTGCCACCGGTCGCCGTGGGCTGCGCCTGTCTGTCGCTGCGGGTCGTACGGCCGCGTGCCTTCACCCTTGGCGAGCTGGTCGCGGCGGGCACGGTGCCGCCGGGCGGCGACCGCGTGCTGCGCGCACTGCTCGACGCACGGCTGTCCTTCCTGGTCAGCGGGGGTACGGGCTCGGGCAAGACCACACTGCTGAGTGCCCTGCTGGGACTGGTGGGGCCGGACGAACGGATCGTCCTCGCCGAGGACTCGGCGGAACTGCGGCCGGATCATCCGCACGTGGTGCGGCTGGAGACCAGACCCGCCAACCAGGAGGGTGCGGGCCTCGTCACCCTCGAGGACCTGGTGCGCCAGGCACTGCGGATGCGGCCCGACCGGCTGGTCGTGGGCGAGGTGCGCGGGCCCGAAGTGGTGCATCTGCTGGCCGCGTTGAACACCGGCCACGAGGGCGGCTGCGGAACCGTGCACGCCAATGCCGCCGCCGATGTGCCGGCCCGGCTGGAGGCGCTCGGCACGGCCGCCGGGCTGGACCGGGCCGCGCTGCACAGCCAGGTGGCGGCCGCCCTCTCCGTGGTGCTGCACCTCGTACGCGACCGGGCCGGGCGGCGGCGGATCGCCGAGGTGCATGTGCTGGAGCGCGATCCGTCGGGGCTGGTGCGGACGGTGTCGGCGCTGCGGTGGGGAGCGGAGGCCTTCGTGCGCGAACGCGGGTGGGAGCGGCTGCGGGGGCTGCTTCGTGGCGAGCACGGCGGGGGTGGCCAGGACAGCGAGGACGGCGAGGGAAGCGAGGACGGCGAGGGAAGCGGGGGCAGCGGGGGCAGCGAAGGCAGCGGAAGGGGGCCGGGTGAGGCAGGCCGTGCGCTGGTGGCGGCGGTGGGTGAGTGGTGACGAGGGCTCAGGCGGCCGAGCGACGGCGGGGCTGGGAGGGCTGAGCGATGGCAGGGGCCGAGGGGGCCGAGTGATGGCACGGACTGGAGGGGGCGAGTGATGGCGGGGGTGGCCGAGATGTCGATGGAAGCGGCCGTGGCGTGCATGGGGGCGGCGGTCTGGTTGTCGGGGGAGCGGGACTCGGCGGCGCGGCGGGCGCGACTGCTGCTCGCGGGCGGCGGAGCCGTCGGGAGTGGGCCGCCCGGGTGGCGGCGGATGAGCGGTGGGCTGCGGCGGGTCCGTGGGCGGTTGCGGGCCGAGTGGTGGTCACCGGTGGCCGGGCTGGTGCTTGCGGTGCTCGGGGCGTCGGTGCTGCCGGTTGTCCTGGGAGCGGCCGGGATGCCCTTGCTGAGGCGGGTCCGGCAGGCCGGCCGGGCGGGCCGGGACCGGGAGCGGCGGGCGGAAGCGGTGATCGCGTTGTGCGGGGCGCTCGCCGGGGAGGTGCGGGCCGGACGCCAGCCGGGTGAGGCGCTGTTGCGGGCCGCGCGGGACTGCGGAGGGCTGGTGGACGCGCGGGCGACGGTACTGGCGGCGGCGCGCTTCGGCGGTGATGTGCCGGGTGCGCTCGAGGCGGCGGCCCGGCAACCGGGGGGCGAGGGGCTGCGAGGGCTCGCGGCGTGCTGGCGGGTGGCCGTGGACCAGGGCGCGGGGCTCGCCGCCGGACTCGACCGGCTCACCGCAGCCCTGCGCGTCGAACGGGACCAACGCTCCGATCTTCGCGCCCAGTTGGCAGGCGCCAGGGCCACGGCGGTGATGCTCGCCTGCCTGCCGGCCCTGGGGCTTCTCATCGGCACCGCCCTCGGCGCCGAGCCCCTCCGTGTCCTGCTGCACACCGCGGCGGGCCTGGGCTGTCTGGTCATCGGCGGTGTGCTGGAGGGCCTGGGGCTGTGGTGGGTGCTGCGGATCGTGCGGGGCGCGGAGGAGGCGGCATGAGCGGGGAAGTTGTCCACAGGCTGGGGGTGGCGCTGGGGATTCTGACGGCCCTCGGGTGGTCGGTGCGCCGGCTGACGGAGTCCCGGCGCCGCCGGAGGATACGGCGGCGGCTTGCCGGGCTGTCGCCCCGGGAGGCGACCGCTCCGGCCCCGCGCCTCGCATTGCGCCGGGCCGCGCGGATCTGGCTGCCTCCCGTGGGTGTGGCGTGTGCCGGATGGGTGCTGGTCGGCGGCCTCGCCGGTGCCGCCGTGGGACTGGCCGGTGCGGTCGGGATGTGGCGGTGGCGGCTCCGGCAGGAGGCGGTGGGTACGGGCCCGCGGGCGCCTGACCTCGCCGAGGCCACGCGACAACTGCCCCTCGCGGCCGACCTGCTGGCGGCCTGCATCGCGGCCGGTGCCGGCCCGGTGATCGCGGCGCAGGCGGTGGGCGAGGCCCTGGGTGGCCCCGTGGGGGACGCCCTGGCGCGAGGCGCGGCGGAGGTCCGGCTGGGCGGTGAACCGGGCGCCGCCTGGCGGAGGTTGGCCGCCGTCCCCGGCGCTGAGGGCCTGGCCCGGTTGCTTGAACGGGCCGGTGTGTCCGGACTGCCCGCCGCCGCACCCGTCGCACGGCTCGCCGCCGAGGCCCGAGCCGACTGGGGCCGCGCCGCGACGGCCAGGGCCCGCCGGGCGGGCGTCATGGTCAGCGCACCGGTGGGGCTGTGCTTCCTGCCCGCGTTCATCGCGGTCGGCGTACTGCCCGTGGTGATCGGGCTCGCGGGCGGCGTGCTGGGAGGGGGTGGTGGATGACGCGGGATACGGGCCCGAGAGAGGCCGGCGACACCGACAGAAGTCGGCGGCACTGGCAGAGGCCGGCGGCATCGACAGAAGTCGGCGATACCAACAGAAGTGCGGACTTTTTCACGGAGGTTGAGATGGATCAGGTGGTACGGGCACGGCTGCGTGCCTTGGTGTGCGGAATGCGTACGGCTCGGAGGGACGCGGGGATGGTCACGTCCGAGTACGCGATGGGAATCGTCGCGGCGGTGGCGTTCGCGGTAGTGCTCTACAAGGTCGTCACCGGCGGCGCGGTCAGCGCGGAGCTGCAGAGCATCGTGACGGAAGCCCTCGATGCGCGGATGTGAACGGGGCTCGGACCGGGGGTTCGTCACGGCGGAGTCGGCCGTGGTGCTGCCCGTACTGGTCATGTTCGCGATGGCGCTGGTGTGCGGTCTGCTGGCCGTGGCCGCGCAGATCCAGTGCGTGGACGCGGCACGGACGGGCGCTCGCGCCGCGGCCCGCCAGGACCCGCCCGACGCGGTCGTGCGGCTGACCCGCGAGGCGGCACCGCCCGGCGCCGAGGTGACCGTCAGCCGGGAAGCGGAACACGTCCGGGTGATCGTCGTGGCCGAACCGCCGGTGCTGCGCGGGCTGTCCTTCGCCGTGCGCGAGGAGGCCGTGGCGTCGGTGGAGGAGGCGGTGGGCACATGAGACGCCCGGGCATGGCGCGTGACGTCTCGGACCAGGGCTCCGCCACCGTCTGGAGCGTCGGGGCGATCGCCGTCCTGTGCGTGGTGTTCGGCGTCGTCCTCGCGCTGGGGCAGGCCGTAGCGATCCGGCACCGTGCGGCAGGCGGTGCGGATCTCGCGGCGCTCGCGGCGGCGGACCACTGGGCCGAGGGCGGTACGGCGGCCTGTGCCCGGGCCGACCGGGTGGCCCGGGCACAGGGCGTACGGCTCGTGCGGTGCGAGGTCGTCGGCGAGATCTCGGATGTGACGGCGGCGTCGGGACGCGGGCCGTTCACGGCGGAGGTCAGGGCGCGGGCGGGGCCCCCGACGGCTCCCCTGGAGCATCCGTCGGCGGCGGGGAGGACGCGCGCCGGTCCTCCACTGGCTCCTCCGGACCTCCGGCCGGCTGCTCGGCCGCCACGCTCTCCCCCGTCTCCGGCTCCTCCGTCTCCGGCTCCTCCGGCTCCTCCTTCTCCTCGGGGGCACCCTCCAGCAGCACCGTGAGCAGCCGCACCGCCCCCCTCTTGTGCAGCGGGTCGTTGCCGTTGCCGCACTTGGGGGACTGGATGCAGGACGGGCAGCCGGCGTCGCACTCGCAGGAGGCGATGGCCTGGCGGGTGGCGGTCAGCCAGGTGCGGGCGGTGTGGAAGGCGCGCTCCGCGAAGCCCGCGCCGCCGGGGTGGCCGTCGTAGACGAAGACCGTGGGCAGCAGCGTGTCGGGATGGAGCGGGATCGACACGCCGCCGATGTCCCAGCGGTCGCAGGTCGCGAAGAGGGGCAGCAGGCCGATCGAGGCGTGCTCGGCGGCGTGCAGGGAGCCCCCGAGGATCTCCGGGTTGATCCGGGCCCGGTCCAGCTGGTCCTCGGTGACGGTCCACCACACGGCCCGGGTGCGCAGCGTACGAGGAGGGAGGTCGAGTTTCGTCTCGCCCAGCACTTCACCGGTGATGAGCCGTCTGCGGAGGAAGGAGACGACCTGGTTGGTGACCTCGACGGAGCCGAAGCAGAGGCGGCCGTCGCCCCAGGGGATCTCGGTGTCCGTCTCCAGGACGGAGATCGACGTCGTGTCGCGGGCGACCGTGGAGTACGGCGGGGCGGCCTCCTCGACGAGGGCGACGGAGTCCTCCAGGTCCAGGGAGCGCACCAGGTAGGTGCGGCCCTGGTGGAGGTGGACCGCGCCTTCGTGCACCGTCGAGTGCGCGGCGCCGGCGTCGACCGTGCCGAGCAGCCGGCCCGTGCCGGTCTCGACGACCTGGACCGGGCGTCCGCCCTCACCGCGGATGTCGGTCAGGTCGGCGGCGCGCTCGCGGCGGGTCCAGTGCCAGGCCTTGGTGCGGCGGCGCAGCAGCTTCGCGGCCTCCAGCTGCGGCAGAAGGCCCTCGCTGGCCGGGCCGAACAGGTCGAGGTCCTCGTCCGTCAGGGGCAGCTCCGCCGCGGCCGCGCACAGGTGCGGGGCCAGCACATAGGGGTTGTCCGGGTCGAGGACCGTGGACTCGACGGGCTGGTCGAACAGGGCCTCCGGGTGGTGGACCAGGAAGGTGTCCAGCGGGTCGTCGCGGGCCACCAGGACAGCCAGCGCCCCCTGTCCGGACCGTCCGGCCCGGCCCGCCTGTTGCCACAGGGAGGCGCGGGTGCCCGGGTAGCCGGCGATGACGACCGCGTCCAGGCCGGAGATGTCGATGCCGAGTTCGAGGGCGTTCGTCGCGGCGAGGCCCAGGAGTTCACCCGAATGGAGGGCGTGTTCGAGTGCGCGGCGTTCTTCCGGGAGATAGCCGCCCCGGTACGCCGCGACACGCCGGGCCAGTGACCGGTCGACCTCGGCCAGACGCTCCTGGGAGATGACCGAGATCAGCTCGGCGCCGCGCCGGGAGCGTACGAAGGCGACCGAGCGCACGCCCTGCACGGTGAGGTCGGTCAGCAGGTCGGCGGCCTCGGCGGTGGCTGTGCGGCGGACGGGGGCGCCCTTCTCGCCGTGCAGCTCGGTCAGCGGCGGTTCCCACAGGGCGAACACCAGTTCGCCGCGTGGGGAGGCGTCGTCGGCGACCTCCAGCACCGGCAGGCCGGTGAGGCGGCGGGCCGCGACCGAGGGCTCGGCGGCGGTGGCGGAGGCCAGCAGGAACACCGGTGAGGCCCCGTAGCGGGCGCAGAGCCGGCGCAGTCGGCGCAGCACCTGGGCGACGTGCGAGCCGAACACCCCGCGGTAGGTGTGGCACTCGTCGATGACGACGTACTTCAGCGATTTCAGGAAGGAGGACCAGCGGGGGTGGGACGGCAGTATGCCGCGGTGCAGCATGTCCGGGTTGGTCAGGACGTAGTTGCCGTACTGGCGGATCCACTCGCGTTCCTCGAACGGAGTGTCGCCGTCGTAGACCGCCGCGCGCACCGAATGGCCCAGTGGATGTGAAAGTTCCTTCACCGAACGGCACTGGTCCGCCGCAAGAGCCTTGGTGGGAGCCAGGTAGAGGGCGGTCGCGCCGCGGCCGTTCGGGGCCTCGGCGCCCTCCAGAAGGGTGGACAGGACCGGCACGAGGTACGCCAGGGACTTGCCGGAGGCCGTGCCCGTGGCGACGACGACCGAGTCGCCGTCCAGCGCGTGCTCGGCCGCCCGCGCTTGATGGGCCCAGGGGTGTTCGATGCCCGCGGCTCGCACGGCGGCGAGGACCTCCGCGCGGATCCGGTCCGGCCAGACGGCATGCCGACCCTCGCGCGGGGGCAAGTGCTCCGTATGAGTAACGCGCGAAGCCCTGCTCGGACCGGATGCGAGCCGGTCCAGGACCACGCCCGGCGCGGGCCGGGAGGCGGGGTCCGTCGGGGTTCGATCGGATCGGTGATTCTTGGCCATCGGCACCGAGTGTGTCACTGGCGTGACGGACAATGGAGCCAAGGCGTCGTGCACGCCTGCCGGTAAGTGATTGAATGCCATCGCGGCTGGCGAAGCGTCCAAGGGCTGAAGCCGAGTGCCCCAAGGGCGACCGCTCGATAGCAAGGTGCTGGAGGATCCGTGGACCTGTCCCTGTCGACCGAAACCATGGGCGATCGCACGATCGTCAGGGTCGGTGGCGAAATCGACGTATATACCGCGCCCAAGCTGCGCGAGCAGTTGGTCGAGCTGGTGAACGACGGCAGTTTCCACCTTGTCGTCGACATGGAGGGCGTGGACTTCCTCGACTCCACCGGGCTCGGCGTACTGGTCGGCGGCCTGAAGCGCGTGCGAGCCCATGAGGGCTCCCTGCGCCTGGTCTGCAACCAGGAGCGCATTCTGAAGATCTTCCGTATCACCGGCCTCACCAAGGTGTTCCCGATTCACACCTCGGTCGAGGAAGCGGTTGCGGCCACCGACTGACACCGGACCCGGGCCTCGCGCCCGGGCCGGCCGAAGTTCGGCAGAAGTGAAGACCGAGGGGGCCCGGGCTTTCGGCGGCCCGGAGCCTCTCGACAGCACGCCCGTAGTTGCGAGGGGGATGCATGGCCACCGTTGAGCTCCGCTTCAGCGCGCTGCCCGAGCACGTCAGGACCGCCCGGCTGGTGGCGGCAGCGGTGGCGCGCAGGGCCGGAGTGGACGAGGCCGTCCTCGACGAGGTCAGGCTCGCCGTCGGCGAGGCGTGCACCCGTGCCGTCGGGCTGCACCAGACCGTCGGGATCTCGGCACCGGTGAAGGTGCTGCTGATCGAGGAGGAGAAGCAGTTCTCCATCGAGGTCGGCGACGAGGCCCCGCACGCGGTCCCGGGTGAGCACGCGCCCGGCCCCGGCGACCCCGACGGGGAAGCCGACGAGGACGAGATGGGCCTAGCGGTCATCAGCGGACTCGTCGACGATGTCGAGGTCAGCGCGGGAGAGCACGGCGGATTGATCAAGATGACGTGGCCGACCACGCCGCCGCCGACGATTCTGGTCTGAACCGGCCACGGCGCACACCGTTCCAGACGAAGGGCCCCACCCGTGGGGCCCTTCGTCATGTGCGGCTGTCAGTGCTCGCCTTTACAGTAGTTCCTGTGCCGTTCATCGCGTGAATTCGTTCACGATCATTCGCGTGCTCCACGGGCACCTCGGAATGCTTTCAGGGCATTACCTCGGAAGGCTAATTCCGTTTATCGCGCTCTGTTTTGATCAGGTTCCGGTACCTACAATCCCGTCCACATCTTGAGCTCAGCCCAAGCGTCAAGGAGGACGAATGGCGGGGCTTTTCATCTCACGACAGTCGGGCCAACCCACAGACCTCGCAGCCGCCGTACTGACCGATGGCAACCGCGTCCTCATCGTGGTCATCGCGGTCGTCGCGCTGGCGGCACTAGCGGTCGCGGGGGTCCTGGTGCGCCAGGTACTCGCGGCCGGCGAGGGCACCGACAGCATGAAGAAGATCGCGGCGGCGGTCCAGGAGGGCGCGAACGCCTATCTGGCACGGCAGCTTCGCACGCTCGGCGTATTCGCCGTGGTCGTGTTCTTCCTGCTCATGCTGCTGCCCGCGGACGACTGGAATCAGCGTGCCGGACGTTCGGTGTTCTTCCTGATCGGAGCGGCGTTCTCGGCGGCCACCGGCTATATCGGCATGTGGCTCGCCGTACGCAGCAATGTGCGTGTCGCCGCGGCGGCGCGTGAAGCCACCCCGGCGGCAGGCGAGCCGGAAAAGGATCTGACCGCCGTCTCGCACAAAGCGATGAAGATCGCATTTCGCACGGGCGGCGTGGTCGGCATGTTCACGGTGGGCCTCGGCCTGCTGGGCGCCTCGTGCGTGGTGCTGGTGTACGCGGCCGACGCGCCGAAGGTGCTCGAGGGCTTCGGCCTCGGGGCCGCGCTGATCGCGATGTTCATGCGTGTCGGCGGCGGCATCTTCACCAAGGCCGCCGACGTCGGCGCCGACTTGGTCGGCAAGGTCGAACAGGGCATTCCGGAGGACGACCCGCGCAATGCCGCGACCATCGCCGACAACGTGGGCGACAACGTCGGCGACTGCGCGGGCATGGCGGCCGACCTTTTCGAGTCGTACGCCGTCACCCTGGTCGCCGCGCTGATCCTGGGCTCGGCGGCCTTCGGCGACGCCGGGCTGGGCTTCCCGCTGCTGGTGCCGGCGATCGGTGTGATCACCGCGATGATCGGCATCTTCGCGGTGGCACCCCGGCGCGCCGACCGCAGCGGCATGAGCGCCATCAACCGCGGGTTCTTCATCTCCGCGGTGATCTCGCTCGTGCTGGTGGCGGTGGCCGTCTTCGTCTACCTGCCGGGGAAGTACTCGGAGCTCGACGGCGTCACCGATGCCGCCATCCTGGGCAAGGACGGCGATCCGCGGGTCCTCGCGCTCGTCGCGGTGGCCATCGGCATCGTGCTCGCCGCCCTGATCCAGCAACTGACCGGCTACTTCACCGAGACCACCCGAAGGCCCGTCAGGGACATCGGCAAGACCTCGCTCACGGGTCCGGCCACCGTCGTCCTCGCCGGTATCTCCGTCGGTCTCGAGTCCGCCGTCTACACCGCCCTGTTGATCGGCCTCGGCGTGTACGGGGCGTTTCTGCTCGGCGGTACGTCGATCATGCTGGCGCTGTTCGCGGTGGCGCTGGCCGGCACCGGCCTGCTCACCACGGTCGGCGTGATCGTCGCGATGGACACCTTCGGGCCGGTCTCCGACAACGCGCAGGGCATCGCGGAGATGTCCGGCGACGTCGAGGGCGCGGGCGCGCAGGTGCTCACCAACCTGGACGCGGTCGGGAACACCACCAAGGCGATCACCAAGGGCATCGCGATCGCCACGGCCGTGCTCGCGGCGGCGGCACTGTTCGGGTCCTACCGCGACGCGATCATCACCGGAGCGCGCGACGTGGGCGAGAGGCTCGGCGGCGAAGGTGCCCCGATGAGCCTGATGATGGACATCTCGCAGCCCAACAACCTCGTGGGTCTCGTCGCGGGTGCGGCGGTCGTCTTCCTCTTCTCGGGGCTGGCGGTCAACGCCGTGTCGCGGTCGGCGGGTTCCGTGGTCTTCGAGGTGCGGCGGCAGTTCCGCGAGAAGCCCGGGATCATGGACTACAGCGAGCAGCCGGAGTACGGCAAGGTCGTCGACATCTGCACCAAGGACGCGCTGCGCGAGCTCGCCACCCCCGGTCTGCTGGCCGTGCTGGCGCCGATCTTCATCGGGTTCACGCTCGGCGTCGGTCCGCTCGGCGCGTTCCTGGCGGGCGCGATCGGCGCGGGCACGCTGATGGCGGTGTTCCTGGCCAACTCCGGCGGCGCCTGGGACAACGCCAAGAAGCTCGTCGAGGACGGTTATCACGGAGGCAAGGGCAGCGAGGCCCACGCGGCGACTGTGATCGGCGACACCGTCGGCGACCCGTTCAAGGACACCGCAGGTCCCGCGATCAACCCGCTGCTCAAGGTCATGAACCTGGTGTCGCTGCTCATCGCGCCCGCGGTGATCAAGTTCTCCTACGGCCCGGACAAGAGCATCGGCATGCGGATCCTGATCGCGGCGCTCGCGTTCGTCGTGATCGCCGGGGCGGTCTATGTGTCAAAGCGGCGCGGCATCGCCGTAGGTGACGAGGACAACGCCGAACCGGAACCCAAGTCTCCGGATCCGGCGGTGGTTTCGTAGGGAGGTCCGTAGAGCCCCAGCTCAAGGTGCGGGCGGACGGCGCGCGTTGGCGCGTCGTCCGCCCGCTCTGTGTGTCCGCACGATCACGTCGTGAGCCTTGTCTCGCTCGGTTCAAAAGATAACAAAAGGGTCTTAATGGGTGCTCGACGTGCGGTTGCCGTGCCTCTGGCGTGTATGTTCCGGGGCCGAGAGCCATGGAAGGGACCAAACCGGTGAACAAGAAGCTCGCGGCCGCACTGTCCGGCGGTGCGGTACTGGTACTGGCGCTGTCGGGCTGCGGCGGCGACGACAACGAGAAGCTGGACTCCTGGGCCAAGGACGTCTGCGACGCCGTACAGCCGCAGGCCAAGAAGATCGAGTCGGCCAATGCCTCGATCCAGAAGGAGACCTCGGACAACAGCACGCCGGAGGACGTCCAGAAGACCGACGCGAAGGCCTTCCAGGACATGTCCGACGCCTACAAGGCGATCGGGACCGCGGTGAACAAGGCCGGCGCGCCGGACGTCGAGAACGGCGAGACGAAGCAGAAGGACGCGGTCAAGGAGCTCAACACGATCTCCGCGTCGTACGCCTCGCTGAAGAAGCAGGTCGACGAGCTCGACACGAAGGACCAGGGCAAGTTCGCCGACGGTCTCAAGGAGATCGCCACCGAGCTGGACAAGCTGAGCAAGAGCGGGAACGACGCGCTCAGCAACCTGGAGGAGGGCGAGGTCGGCCAGGCGATGGCCCGGCAGTCGAGCTGCAAGGCGGCGACGGGGCCGGCGTCGGCGACCTGACCCGGCCGTTGGTGAGGGGCCCCCGACGGATGAGCCGGGAGTGGCGGCTCAGCCGGAAGTGACGGCTGGGCTGGGAGTGACGGCTCAGCGGAAGTGACGGCTGGGCTGGGAGTGACGGCTCAGCGGAAGTGACGGCTGGGCTGGGAGTGACGGCTCAGCCGGAAGTGACGGCTGAGCCGAGTCGCGCGGGCCTGTGCGATACCCGGCACGGGCACGTGCGCCGCCGGTGTCTGCGGCCACAATGGGGGGCGTGAGTAACGCCAGCCAGTCACCCCTGTCCCCGCTGCCCGCCCCCGACCGTCCCGAGGTCGCCGCCCGGCTCCGGGACGCCCTGCTCGGGGCCTCCTTCACCGCCGACGGACTGCTCGAACTGCTCGGCGCCCCCGCGTACGCGGCGCTGGCCCGGAGCGAGACCGTGCCCGCGCTCCGGGCGACCCGCGGGGACACGCCGCTGGAGATGCTCGTCCGGCTGTTCCTGCTCCAGCAGCCCGTGCCGCACGCGCGCGTGGCGGACGCCCTGCCCGTCGACGCCTGCCTGGAGAGCGGCTGGCTCAAGCGCGCGGGCGACGAGCTCACCGCCACGGTGGACGTGCGGCCGTACGGCGGGCCCGGCGGCGAGGACTGGTACATCGTGTCGGACCTGGGCTGCGCGGTCGGCGGCGCAGGCGGGATCGGCAGCCGCGACGACGGGGTCGTCCTGGGTGTCGGCGGCGCCTCCATGACCCTCGCCGGCATCACCGTCCGTACGCCGGTCGGTGCCGCGCTCGACCTCGGCACCGGTTCCGGTATCCAGGCGCTGCACGCGGCCCGGCACGCCACCCGCGTGACGGCCACCGACCTCAACCCGCGCGCGCTGCACATCACCGGTCTCACGCTGGCCCTGTCCGGCGCCCCGGCGGCCGAGCTGCGCGAGGGTTCCCTCTTCACCCCGGTCCGGGACGACGAGACCTACGACCTGATCGTCTCGAACCCGCCGTTCGTGATCTCTCCCGGTGCCCGGCTCACCTACCGCGACGGCGGCATGGGCGGGGACGATCTGTGCCGCACGCTCGTTCAGGAGGCGGGGGAGCGGCTGAACGAGGGCGGTTTCGCGCAGTTCCTCGCCAACTGGCAGCACGTGGAAGGGGAGGACTGGCAGGACCGGCTCCGGTCATGGGTGCCCCGGGGCTGCGACGCGTGGATCGTGCAGCGCGAGGTGCAGGACGTCAACCAGTACGCCGAGCTGTGGCTGCGGGACGCGGGCGACCACGAGGGCGACGTGGCGCAGTACCAGGCGCGGTACGACGCATGGCTCGACGAGTTCGAGGCGCGCAAGGTGAAGGCCGTCGGCTTCGGCTGGATCACCCTGCGCAGGACGGGCGCCGCCGTGCCCTCCCTCACGGTGGAGGAATGGCCGCATCCGGTCGAGCAGCCGCTCGGGGAGACCATCAAGGCCCACTTCGACCGGCTCGACCACCTCCGCGGCCATGACGACGCCGCTCTGCTCGAAGGGCACTTCCGGCTCGCCGCCGAGGTCGTGCAGGAACAGGTCGGGCTGCCCGGAGCCGAGGACCCCGAGCACGTCGTGCTGCGCCAGAACCGCGGCATGCGCCGGGCGACCCGGGTGGACACGGTCGGCGCGGGCTTCGCGGGCGTCTGCGACGGCACGATGAGCGCCGGCCGCATCCTCGACGCCATCGCCCAGCTGATCGGCGAGGACCCGGTGCTGCTGCGCGACCGCACACCGGCGCAGATCCGGCTGCTCGTGGAGCAGGGGTTCCTGGAGCCGGTCCGCTGAGGGAACCCGGCGGGGCGGCGCGCGGCGGGGCCCGGAGAAGCTGAGGGGTCCGGAGAAGCTGAGGGGCCCGGAGCAGAGATCCGCCAATAAATTTCGAGTCGATTTGGACACCTCGTCGCGAAGGGGTCCCGAGGGGGTCGGTCCTCCCGGATCCACCGCCGCGTCGCCCCGGCGTTCACCTACGGTTCGCCTGCCCGCCGCCCACGCGTGTCAGCCTCCCGGGGCTGGAGAGTCGCGGACTGGGGAAAAGGGGCACGGGGGCCATGGAGAGCGAACCGGCGATCTTCGCGGGAGCGGTGTTCTCCCTGTTCGGAGGGGGACTGCTGGCGTGGACCGTGACGCGCGTGCGCCAGCACCGGCCCGTCGCCGAGGGTGTGAGGCCCGTCGCATCGGCGACCCTCGCGAGCGTCGTGGCGGTGCTCGCCCTGGCGGTCGGAACATGGTGCTTCACCCGCCTCTGAAGCCGGGGTCGGCGTCGCACCCGCCGGTAATCGAGAGGTCGCGCTCCGCATAGGGCCGGGCCTGCGCCGGGCACTCCGGGCGGCAGGAACGGTGGTAGTCGGGTTACCGTTCGAGTGGCCGTTGCGGGCTTTTCCCGTTTGACACGGGGGCGGGCTGTACCGTCACACTCCGCAGCGTCACCACGACCCAGCCCCGGGCAAGCGACTCCGGGGAGGCCCAGCGTCGACCGGAGAGAAGAGCGAAGTTGTCCCCGACCAGCGAGACCGCAGAGGGCGGCCGCCGACTCGTCATCGTCGAGTCGCCTGCCAAGGCGAAGACGATCAAGGGCTATCTCGGCCCCGGATACATCGTCGAGGCGAGCGTCGGGCACATCCGCGACCTTCCCAACGGCGCCGCCGAGGTGCCCGAGAAGTACACGGGCGAGGTCCGCCGCCTCGGTGTGGACGTCGAACACGACTTCCAGCCGATCTATGTGGTCAACGCCGACAAGAAGGCCCAGGTCAAGAAGCTCAAGGACCTGCTGAAGGAGTCCGACGAACTCTTCCTCGCCACCGATGAGGACCGCGAGGGCGAGGCCATCGCCTGGCACCTCCAGGAGGTGCTGAAGCCCAAGGTCCCGGTCAAGCGGATGGTCTTCCACGAGATCACCAAGGCCGCGATCCAGGCCGCCGTGGCCAACCCGCGCCAGCTCAACCAGAAGCTCGTCGACGCCCAGGAGACCCGCCGCATCCTCGACCGCCTCTACGGCTACGAGGTCTCGCCGGTCCTGTGGAAGAAGGTCATGCCGCGGCTGTCCGCGGGCCGTGTCCAGTCGGTCGCCACGCGACTCGTCGTCGAGCGGGAACGCGAGCGCATCGCCTTCCGCTCCGCTGAGTACTGGGACCTGACGGGCACCTTCGCGACCGGCCGGGCCGGAGACTCGTCGGACCCGTCGTCGCTGGTCGCGCGTCTGCAGTCCGTCGACGGCAGGCGGGTCGCGCAGGGCCGCGACTTCGACTCCCTGGGACAGCTGAAGAGCGCGAACACCCTTCACCTCGACGAGGCGAACGCCCGCGCCCTGGCCGCCGCCCTGGAACAGACGCGGTTCGCCGTCCGGTCCGTCGAGTCCAAGCCCTACCGCCGCTCGCCGTACGCCCCGTTCCGTACGACGACGATGCAGCAGGAGGCCAGCCGCAAGCTCGGCTTCGGCGCGAAGGCGACCATGCAGGTCGCCCAGAAGCTGTACGAGAACGGCTACATCACGTACATGCGTACGGACTCCACGACCCTGAGCGACACGGCGGTCGCCGCCGCCCGCGCCCAGGTCACGCAGCTGTACGGCGCCGACTACCTGCCGCCGCAGCCGAGGACGTACGCCGGGAAGGTCAAGAACGCGCAGGAGGCCCACGAGGCGATCCGCCCCTCGGGTGATCGTTTCCGCACTCCCGCCGAGACCGGACTGACCGGCGACCAGTTCAAGCTCTACGAGCTGATCTGGAAGCGGACCGTCGCCTCCCAGATGAAGGACGCGACCGGCAACAGCGTCACCGTGAAGATCGGTGGCACGGCGGCCGACGGCCGGGACGTCGAGTTCAGCGCGTCCGGCAAGACGATCACCTTCCACGGCTTCCTGAAGGCCTACGTCGAAGGCGCCGACGACCCGAACGCCGAGCTCGACGACCGCGAGCGCCGGCTGCCCCAGGTCAACGAGGGTGACGCGCTCAGCGCCGAGGAGATCACGGTCGACGGGCACGCCACCAAGCCCCCGGCCCGCTACACCGAGGCCTCCCTGGTCAAGGAGCTGGAAGAGCGCGAGATCGGCCGTCCGTCGACGTACGCGTCGATCATCGGCACGATCCTCGACCGCGGCTATGTGTTCAAGAAGGGCACGGCCCTGGTGCCGTCCTTCCTGTCCTTCGCCGTGGTCAACCTCCTGGAGAAGCACTTCGGGCGGCTCGTCGACTACAGCTTCACGGCAAGCATGGAGGACGACCTCGACCGCATCGCCCGCGGTGAGGCGCGTGCCGTGCCGTGGCTGAAGCGGTTCTACTTCGGTGAGACGGCGTCCGACAGCGGCTCCGCCGCGGGCGTCGAGGGCGGTGCCGCCGACGCCGGCAACGGCGACGGGGACCACCTCGGCGGCCTCAAGGAACTGGTGACCGACCTGGGCGCGATCGACGCGCGCGAGGTCTCGTCGTTCCCCGTGGGCAACGACATCGTGCTGCGGGTCGGCCGCTACGGGCCGTACATCGAGCGCGGCGAGAAGGACACCGAGCAGCACCAGCGCGCCGACATCCCGGACGACATGGCGCCGGACGAGCTCTCCGTCGACCTCGCCGAGGAACTGCTCGCCAAGCCGAGCGGCGACTACGAGCTGGGCCCCGACCCGGCCACCGGCCGCACGATCGTCGCCAAGGACGGCCGTTACGGCCCGTATGTGACGGAGATCCTCCCCGAGGGCACCCCGAAGACGGGCAAGAACGCGGTCAAGCCGCGTACGGCCTCCCTCTTCAAGACGATGTCCCTGGACACGGTGACGCTCGACGACGCCCTGAAGCTGATGTCGCTGCCGCGTGTCGTCGGCGCCGACGCCGAGGGCCAGGAGATCACCGCGCAGAACGGCCGGTACGGCCCGTACCTGAAGAAGGGCACGGACTCGCGCTCGCTCCAGGCGGAGGAGCAGCTCTTCACGATCACGCTGGAAGAGGCGCTGGCGATCTACGCCCAGCCGAAGCAGCGGGGCCGGGCGGCCGCCAAGCCGCCGCTGAAGGAGCTGGGCCCCGACCCGGTGAGCGAGAAGCCGGTCGTCGTCAAGGACGGCCGCTTCGGGCCGTACGTCACCGACGGGGAGACCAACGCGACCCTGCGCTCCGGCGACAGCGTCGAGGACATCACCCCGGAGCGCGGCTTCGAGCTGCTCGCCGAGAAGCGCGCGAAGGGGCCGGCGAAGAAGACCGCCAAGAAGGCGGCCAAGAAGGCCCCGGCGAAGAAGACGGCAGCCAAGAAGACCGCGGCGAAGAAGACCACCACCGCGAAGAAGACGACGGCCAAGAAGACCACCACGGCGAAGAAGACGACAGCCAAGACGGCTGCCAAGACGGCGACCGCCTCGAAGCCCGCGGAGGACTGAGGTCCCTTCAGAACCCGTTCGGGACCCGGGACGCCAAGGTCCGGGTCTTCGCCCAGGGTTCGGAAAGCGAACGCCCCGGCAACACTTCGGTGTCGGGGCGTGCGCATGCCAGGACGGGCCCTCCAGGGTGTCGGTGGCTCCCGATAGGCTGAATGCATGACGCGAGCCGAGCACCCCACGGCCTCTCCGCCGGCCCCCGACGATGCCCTGGTCGCGGACTCCCGCGAGCGCGCCGTCCGCGCCCTGCTGCGCCGTCCGCAGTTGAAGCGGTTGTGGAGCGCACAGCTCGTGGGCGGCGTGGCCGACACCCTGGCCCTTCTCGTGCTGGTCCTGCTCACGCTCCAGGCGGCTGTCGCCGAGGGCGCGTTCGGGGGCGGCTACCGAGGCGTGGCGTTCGCAGTGGCGACCGTTTTCGGGGTGCGCGTCCTCGCGACGCTCCTCTTCGGCGCCGTGCTTCTCGGTCCGCTCACGGCGCTCACCTCCCAGGACGGCCCGCTCGACCGCCGCTGGACCATGGTCGGCGCGGACGGGCTGCGCGCCGCGCTCCTCATCGTGGCGCCGCTGTGGATCGACTGGATGCCCGAGGACGCGCTGGCCATGCTCCTCGTCACGGCCTTCGTGACCGGAGTCGCCGAGCGCTTCTGGACCGTGTGCCGCGAGAGCGCGGCCCCCGCGCTGCTGCCCGCACCGCCGCCGGAAGGCGCGACGGTCCGACCGCTGCCCGACCACCTGGACGCCCTGCGCCGGCTCTCGCTGCGCACAGGATTCGTCGCGATCCCGCTCGCGGCCGTCGTGCTCGTCGTCGCGGCCCTCTTCAACAACCTGCTGGGCGTCGGCATCGACTGGTTCGGCCAGCACCAGGCGGCCCTCGCCTCGTACGTGGCGGCCGGGCTGTTCGCCGCCTCCCTCTCCGTCCTGACCTTCCTCGAACTTCCCGCCACGCGCACCCCGCGCGCGCGTTCGCCGCTCGAGGGGCTGCGCCGTCCGAAGACCGCGACCGGGGCCGACAAGGGCCGCACCGGCGCGATGCCCCTGCTGGTGCTCGCCTGCGCGGCCGTCGCCGCCGCGGTGTCCGCCGCCGTCGCCGTGGCCGTGCTGCACGCCAAGGACCTGGGCGGCGGCCCGGTGCTCTACGGCCTGTTCGTCGGCGTGCTCACCGGCGGTGTCGTCGTCGGCATCCGTACGGCGCCCGCCCTGCTGCCCGCCCTGTCGCGCCGCCGGCTGCTCGCGCTGGTGATCGCCTTCACCGGTGTCGCGCTGCTGGTCGCCGGGCTGGTCCCGGACGTCACCACCGTGCTGCTGATCCTCGCCCTGGCCGGTATCGGCGCGGGCATCGCCGCGAACATCGGGCACACGCTGCTCGACCAGGAGACCGAGGAGTACCGGCGGTCGCGCACGACCGAGCACCTGCACGCGGTCGTCCGGGTCTGCGTGGCGCTCGGCGCGGTGATCGCCCCGCTGGTGGCTGCGGCGATCGGGCCGCACCGGCTGGAGAGCGGCAAGCTCGTCTTCGCGCACGGCGGCGCGGCCTTCACGCTGATGCTCGCCGGCGCCCTGCTGCTGCCCGTCGCCGCGCTGGTGCTGGCCAAGGTCGACGACCGCTCCGGAGTGCCGCTGCGCCAGGACCTGCGCGACGCGCTGCTCCGCGGCGACGACCCGGATCAGGCGGCCGCGAGCACCGGCTTCTTCATCGCCCTGGAGGGTGGCGACGGGGCCGGCAAGTCCACGCAGGCCGAGGCGCTCGCCGAGTGGATCCGCGGCAAGGGCCACGAGGTCGTACTGACGCGCGAGCCGGGGGCGACGCCGGTGGGCAAGCGGCTGCGGTCGATCCTGCTGGACGTGTCCAGCGAGGGACTCTCGCACCGCGCGGAGGCGCTGCTGTACGCGGCCGACCGGGCCGAGCACATCGACACCGTCGTACGGCCCGCCCTGGAGCGCGGCGCGGTCGTCATCTCCGACCGGTACATCGACTCGTCCGTGGCCTACCAGGGCGCGGGCCGCGATCTGTCGCCGACCGAGATCGCCCGGATCAACCGCTGGGCCACGAACGGGCTCGTGCCGCATCTGACCGTCCTGCTGGACGTCGCCCCGGAGACCGCGCGCGAGCGGTTCACCGAGGCACCCGACCGGCTGGAGTCGGAGCCCGCCGAGTTCCACGCGCGCGTGCGGTCCGGCTTCCTGACCCTGGCCGCGGCCGACGCCGGGCGGTACCTGGTGGTGGACGCCGGCCAGGAGCCCGAGGCCGTAACGACCGTCATCCGGCACCGGCTCGACCAGGTGCTGCCGCTGTCCGAGGCCGAGATCAAGGCCCAGGAGGAGGCGCGGAAGAAGGCCGAGGAGGAGGCCCGCCGCAAGGCCGAGGAAGAGGCTGCCCGCAAGGCCGAGGAGGAGCGCCTGGAGCGCGAGCGCCAGGAGCAGCTGGCCCGGCTGCGCGCCGAGGAGGAGGAGCGCAAGCGGCGCGAGCTCGAGGAGGCGCAGCGGCGCGAGGCCGAACGGCAGGCCGAGGAGGCCCGGCGACGGGCCGAGGAAGCGCAGAAGAAGGCCGAGGAGGAGCGGGCGCGGCTCCTCGCGGAGGAGAAGGCCCGGGCCGAGGAGGAGGCCCGCCGCAAGGCCGAGGAGGACCGGCGCCGCAAGCAGGCCGAGGAAGAGGCCCGGCTGCGTGCCGAGGCCGAGGCGCTCCGCCTGGAGAAGCAGCGCAAGGCCGAGGCCGCGCTGCTGCGGGCCGAGGAGGCGCGACGCCTGGCGGAGGCGGCGGCCGCGGCGGCGGAGGCGGGACCGAAGAGCAGCACCCAGGGTTCTGGCCAGGGTTCCGCTTCGCGGGGTGCTTCCCGGACGACGGAGGGTCAGGACGCGGCGACCGTCCCGACGCCCGTGGTGACACCGGAGAACGCCCCGGGCGGCTCAGGTTCCGGATCCGGCTCCGGAACCCGCTCCGGTTCCGGCTCAGGTTCCGTGGACGAGACGACCGTGCTGCGCCGGGTGCGGGACGACAAGGCGGGCGACGACGCCGGCAACAAGTCCGGTGAGCGGCCCGGCGGCAAGGCCTCCGGCCGCGGCCGGGCCTCCGGGGGAGCCGACGCCGAGGTGACGGCCGAGCTGCCGAAGCCGCAGGTGCCGCCGACGGCGGGTGCGGAGACGGAGGTGCTGCCGCCGGTTTCGCCCCGGGACTGGGACGAGACCGAGGTGCTGCCCCAGGTGCCCTCCGGTGCGGCGGACGAGACGGCCGTGCTGCCTCCGGTCCGGCCGGGGGACGCCGAGGAGACGGCCGTACTGCCGCCCGTGCGCGGGGACGAACCGGCGGACCGGGTCCCGCCCGGATACTTCCGGAAGGACTCCCCGGCCGCCCGCCCCGACGGGACCGAGGACCGGACGCGCGAGCTGCCCCAGGTCGACGCCGAGGGCGAGCCGCGCCGCCGCCGGTCCGACTGGGCCGAGGAGACGCCGCTGGACGACCTGCCCTCACTGGCGGACGAGTTGCTCGGACCGCACGAGGACGAGCCGGACGAGGGCCGGGGGCGCCGGGGGAGGGGCCGGGGCCGCTGAGCCCCTGCCCGGCAGGCGATTTCGGAAGATCACCGGCCCCGGCCCTCAGAGGGCCGGGGCCGGTTGTCAGTGGTCGCCCCCACAATGGATCTCGCAGGGCAGTACGGTCCGCGGACGCGGATGTGACGGAAGGGCGGCGTGACCCATGACCGTGTGGGACGACCTCGTGGGGCAGGAGAGGGTGAGCTCGCAGCTGGACGCTGCCGCCAGGGACGCCGACGCACTGGTCACCGCCGCCGCGGCCGACACCCCTCCGCCCGAGGCGTCGAAGATGACCCACGCGTGGCTGTTCACGGGCCCGCCCGGAGCCGGGCGGAACCAGACGGCGCGGGCCTTCGCGGCGGCGCTGCAGTGCGTCAGCCCCGACCGGGCCCTCGGCGGCTCCCCGGGCTGCGGCTTCTGCGACGGATGCCACACGGCACTGGTGGGCACGCACGCCGACGTCACCACCGTGGCCGCGGTCGGCGCACAGATCCTCGCCGACGACATGCGCGACACCGTGCGCAAGTCGTTCACCTCACCGGCGAACGGCCGCTGGCAGATCATCCTCGTCGAGGACGCCGAGCGGCTGAACGAGAAGTCGGCCAACGCCGTCCTCAAGGCCGTGGAGGAGCCCGCCCCCCGCACGGTCTGGCTGCTGTGCGCCCCCTCCATCGAGGACGTCCTGCCGACCATCCGCTCCCGCTGCCGCCATCTGAATCTGAGCACGCCGTCGGTCGACGCCGTCGCCGACATGCTCGTACGGCGCGAGGGCATCGAGCCGGCCGCCGCCGCGGCGGCGGCCCGCGCGACGCAGGGCCATGTCGACCGGGCCCGCCGGCTGGCCACCGACCCGGCCGCGCGCGAACGCCGTGCCGCCGTGCTGAGGATGCCGCTGCGCGTGGAGGAGGTCGGCGGCGCCCTCAAGGCCGCCCAGGAGCTGGTCGACGCGGCCGCCGAGGACGCCAAGCAGCTCGCCGAGGAGATGGACGCCAAGGAGACCGAGGAGCTGAAGGCCGCTCTCGGCGCGGCCCAGGGCGGCCGGATGCCGCGCGGCACGGCCGGCGTGATCAAGGACCTGGAGGACAAGCAGAAGCGCCGCAGAACGCGCACGCAGCGCGACAGCCTCGACCTCGCCCTGACCGACCTCACGGCGTTCTACCGCGACGTCCTCGCCCTCCAGCTCGGCTCCCGGGTGGCCATCGCCAACGCGGACGCCGAGGACGCCTTGGAGCGCCTGGCCCGCGGCAGCTCCCCGGAGTCCACGCTCCGCCGCATCGAGGCGATCGCCGGCTGCCGTGACGCGCTCGACCGCAACGTGGCGCCGCTGCTCGCGGTGGAGGCGATGACGATGGCGCTCAGAGAGGGCTGACGTCGGTGGGGCCGGGAGACGCGGGGGACCTGGGGTTGACGTTGTAACTCGTACGAGGCACGACACGCACGCACGGCACTCATTCCATCGCGCAGAGTTACGCTCGCTGGATGTACACAAGGCGCACCCCCCGCTCCGCCTCCGCCCCCGCCTCCCGTCGCGCGGGCTCCGGCGGAGCCCACCGCAGGGCCCGTGGCGGAGTCAGGACCGCGGTCGGCCTCCTCGCCACGGCCGCGCTGCTGGTCTCCGCCTGCTCCTCGGGGAGCCCGACGACGCCCGCGGCCTCGGCGGCGGCGGAGCCGGCGGCGCTGGCCGCGCTGCCGAAGTCCGTCCCTCCGGCGCTCGCGTCGTACTACGCGCAGAAGCCGGCCTGGCGCGGCTGCGGTGTCCCCGGCTTCCAGTGCGCCACCATCAAGGCGCCGCTCGACTACGCCAGGCCGTCCGCCGGTGACGTCCGGCTCGCCGTCGCCCGCAAGAGGGCCACGGGCGAGCGGCTGGGCTCGCTGCTCGTGAACCCCGGCGGGCCGGGCGGCTCGGCGATCGGCTACATGGAGTCGTACGCCGGCATCGGCTATCCGGCCGAGGTCCGGGCCCGCTACGACATGGTGGCGGTCGATCCGCGCGGCGTGGCCCGCAGCGAGCCCGTCGAGTGTCTGGACGGGCCGGACATGGACACGTACACGCAGACGGACATCACACCCGACGACGCGAAGGAGGGCGACGGGCTGGTCGCGGCGTACCGGACGTTCGCCGAGGGCTGCGGCGCGGACGCGCCCAGGCTGCTGCGCCATGTGTCCACCGTGGAGGCGGCCCGGGACATGGACCTCGTGCGGGCGGCGCTCGGCGACAAGAAGCTGAACTACGTCGGCGCCTCCTACGGGACGTTTCTCGGCGCGACGTACGCCGGGCTCTTCCCGGACCGGGCGGGCCGGCTGGTGCTGGACGGCGCGATGGACCCGTCGCTGCCCGCGCGGCGGCTGAACCTGGAACAGACGGCGGGCTTCGAGACGGCGTTCCGGTCGTTCGCGCGGGACTGCGTACGGCAGCCCGACTGCCCGCTGGGCGGCGCGGGCACCTCGCCCGAGCGGGTGGGCAGGAACCTGAAGGCGTTCTTCGCGGAACTGGACGAGCAGCCCGTCCCCACCGGTGACCCCGACGGCCGCCGCCTCACCGAGTCGCTCGCCACGACCGGTGTGATCGCGGCCATGTACGACGAGGGTGCCTGGCCGCAGCTGCGCGAGGCACTGACCTCCGCGATGAAGGAGGACGACGGCGCCGGGCTCCTCGTCCTGTCCGACGGCTACTACGAGCGGGACGCCGACGGCGCCTACAGCAACCTGATGTTCGCCAACGCGGCGGTGAACTGCCTGGACCTGCCGCCCGCCTTCGACACCCCCGACCAGGTGCGCGGGGCGCTGCCGGACTTCAGGAAGGCGTCCCCCGTCTTCGGCGAGGGCCTCGCCTGGGCCTCGCTGAACTGTGCGTACTGGCCGGTGCACGCCACGGGCGAGCCACGCCGCATCGAGGCGAAGGGCGCGGCCCCCATCGTGGTGGTCGGCACCACCCGCGACCCGGCGACCCCGTACCGTTGGGCGCAGGCCCTGGCCGGTCAGCTCTCCTCGGCCCGCCTCCTCACCTACGAGGGCGACGGCCACACGGCCTACGGCCGCGGCAGCGCCTGCATCGACCGCACGATCAACGCCTACCTCCTCCGCGGCACCCCGCCCCAGGACGGAAAGCGCTGCTCATAATCCCTGGCCCAGGCCCTGGAGGGCCCGCCTCCGGGGCCGGTACGGAGCACCCTTCGAAACTGTGTAGACTTACCGTCGTTGCTGATCGCACCATAGTGCGGACAGCGCGCCGCCTTAGCTCAGATGGCCAGAGCAACGCACTCGTAATGCGTAGGTCTCGGGTTCGAATCCCGAAGGCGGCTCCGAAGAGAACCGCAGGTCAGATTGCTGACCTGCGGTTTCTTTTTGTGCTTCGGGCGTCGGCTCACTGGAACGCCGGGATGACCTCCTTGATGAAGAGTTCCAGGGACTTGCGCTTGTCCTCGTGGGGCAGGCCCGTGTCGATCCAGAAGCTGTACTCGTCGACGCCGAGTTCCTCGTAGGCGCGGAGGCGTTCGATGATCTCGGACGGGGTGCCGATCATCGCCGTCCGGTGCAGGGACTCCGGCTGGAACTCCGGGCGGTCTTCGAACTTCGACTCCGGGCTGGGCGGCAGGAAGCCGTTCACCGGGGTGGTCTTGTTGCCGAACCAGGCGTCGAAGGTCCGGTAGAAGCGGTTGATCGACTCCGCGGCCGGGCGCCAGCCGTCGGGCTCGTCGGGGGAGTGGACGTGCGTGTGCCGCAGCACCATCAGCTCGGGGCGCGGCACCTCCGGATGGGCGGCCACCGCGGTGTCGAACTTCTGCTTGAGGGCCTCGACCTCCTCGTCGCCCTTCATCAACGGGGTGACCATCACGTTGCAGCCCTGCGCCACCGCGAAGTCGTGGGACGCGGGGTCGCGCGCGGCGATCCACATGGGCGGGGTGGGCCGCTGCACCGGCTTGGGCACACTGGTCGACGTCGGGAACTGCCAGATCTCGCCGTCGTGGGCGTAGTCGCCCTGCCACAACGCCCGGACCGCCGGGACGAGTTCGCGCAGGTGCTTGCCGCCTTCGGCGGCCGGGAGGCCGTCCGCCAGCCGGTCGAACTCGAACTGGTAGGCGCCCCGGGCGAGTCCGACCTCCATCCGGCCGTTGCTGATGACGTCGAGCAGCGCGCATTCACCGGCGACCCGGATCGGGTGCCAGAACGGGGCGATGACGGTCCCGGCGCCCAGCCGGATGGTCGAGGTCCTGGCGGCCAGGTGGGCGAGCAGCGGCATCGGGCTGGGGGAGATCGTGTACTCCATCGCGTGGTGCTCGCCGATCCACACGGTGCCGAACCCGCCGGCCTCGGCCATCAGGGCCAGCTCGGAGAGGTCCTCGAAGAGCTGCCGGTGGCTGACCTCCTCGTCCCGGCGCTCCATGTGCACGAACAACGAAAACCTCATGACTGCTCCTCCGCTTGTGCTGTGGCGTCGTCCGCCTCGGTGAGGGTGACGTCACCGGTGGCCCAGTGCGTCCGGGGGACCTCGTGGACGACGACGCGGATGTACTCGGGCCGGGTGTTCACGGTGCGCAGGACCGCGGCGTGGACCTCGTGGATCAGCTCCCGGATCTGCGCGGGGGTGCGGCCCTCGGCGAGGGTGACGGCGACCTGTGGCATGTCAGCTCCGCATCGTGAACGGGTCGGCCACGGGCTCCTCGCTGGTGTTGATCCAGACGCTCTTGAGCCGCGTGTATTCCTTGATCGTCTCGGTGCCGTGCTCCACTCCGACGCCGCTCGTCTTGAAGCCCTGGCGCGGTGACATCGGGGACATGGCCCGGTAGGTGTTGACCCACACGGTTCCGGCGTCCAGGCGCCCGGCCATCCGGTGCGCCCGGGCGAGGTTGGTCGTCCACACGCCGGCGGCCAGACCGTAGTCCGTGTCGTTCGCCAGGCGGACGACCTCCTCCTCGGTGTCGAACGGCATGACCGCCAGGACGGGGCCGAAGATCTCCTCCCGTACGACGCGCATGTCGTTGTCGACGTCGACCAGGACCGTCGGCTCGTAGAAGTACCCGCCCATGCCGCCGTCCGTGGCCCGGCCGCCGGTCAGGACCCGGGCTCCTTCGTCACGGCCGAGGTCGACGTACCCGGCGACCTTGTCGCGCTGGTCCTCGAAGGCCAGCGGGCCGAGTTCGGTCTTCTCGTCCAGCGGGTCGCCGATGACGATGGTCCTGGCGCGCTCCGAGACCCGTTCGAGAAGCTCGTCGTAGACGGAGCGGTGGGCGAACACGCGGCTGCCGGCGATGCAGGTCTGCCCGGCGGCGGCGAAGATGCCGGCGACGACGCCCATCGCCGCGTTCGGGACGTTCGCGTCCTCGAAGACGATGTTGGGTGACTTGCCGCCCAGTTCGAGCGTGGAGCCGATGAAGCGGCCGGCCGTGGCGGCGGCGATGCGCGACCCGGTGGCGGTGCTGCCGGTGAAGGAGATCTTCGCGAGGTCGCGGTGGTCGACCAGGGCCTGCCCCGCCTCGGCGCCGAACCCGGTGACGACGTTCACCGCGCCCGGCGGGAAGCCCGCTTCGAGGGCCAGCTCGGCGAGTCTGAGCACCGTCGCCGAGGTGTGCTCCGACGGCTTGATCACGACCGTGTTGCCGGCGCAGAGCGCGGGCGCCAGTTTGCTGCTGGTCAGCGTCAGCGGGGAGTTCCAGGGCGTGATCGCTCCGACCACGCCCAGGGGCTCGCGGGCCGTGTAGTTGAGGACCTGCCGGTCGGAGGTGGGGATGAAGTCGCCGTGGATCTTGTCGGCCAGACCGGCGTAGTAGTGGTAGTACTCGGGCAGCGTCGCCAGCTGGCCGCGCATCTCGCGCAGCAGTTTGCCGTTGTCCTGGGTCTCCATGCGGGCCAGGTCCTCGGCGTTCTCGGCGATCAGGTCGCCCAGGCGCCGCAGCAGATGTCCGCGCCGGGTCTGGCTGAGGTCGCGCCAGCGCGGGTCCTCGAACGCTTTGCGCGCGGCGGCCACGGCCTTGTCGATGTCGGCGGCGTCGCCGCGCGCGGCCCGGTAGAGGGCCTCGCGGGTGGCCGGGTTGGCGCTCTCGAAGTACTCGCCCGACGCGGGCTCGACCCGGGCCCCGCCGATGAAGTGCCGCAACGTGGTGAGGTCAGACATGTGCGCACTCTCCGATGAAGGTCGTGAGGCAGTCGGCGAACGCCTCGGGGCGCTCGACGGGCAGCATGTGACGCGCCTGAGGGATGACCACCGTGCGGCAGTCGGGAAGTGCCGCCGCGAGCCGGCGGGTCATCTCGGGGGTGGACCCGGGGTCGTTCTCGCCGGTCACCGCCAGTGCGCGTACGCCGATGGCGGGCAGGTCCGGTGCGAGCTCGGCGTCCGCCGTGGCGAACACGCGGTAGCAGCTCAGGAAGGACCCGACGTCGTTGGAGAGCAGGGTGGCCTCGGTGCGGGCCACCCGGTCGGGGCTGACGTCGGCGCCGGCGTACCACCGCTTCAGGGACGCGGCGGCGCTGGCCGTGAAGTCGGCTTCCGCGGTGCGCAGCCGGTCCAGGACGGCTGCCCGCTCCCCGGCCGTACGGTCGCACACCGAACTGACCGAGGTCAGTGTGGCCACCAGCTCCGGACGGTGCAGCGCCAGGTGCTGGGCGACCAGTGCGCCCAGCGAGAATCCGACCAGGTGCGAGCCCGCCGGGATCTCGTCCGCCACTCCGGCGGCCAGCTCAGCGAGGGTCACCCCGTCGCCCACCGGCGGACGGGCGCCGTGGCCCGGCAGATCGGGGGCGATCACGGTGAAGCGGTCGGCCAGCAGCGCGGCGGTGGGCTCCCACATGGTGTGGTCGAGCCCGACGCCGTGCAGCAGCACCACGGTGTGCTTGCTCATGAAGGCCTTGCCTACTGCTCGGTCGAGAGCGGCGCGAGGCGCTGCTGGGGGCGCCCCTGGGCCGCCGCGGCGAGCGCGATGACGATCTCGTTCGGGTGCGGGGCGTCGCTGAGCCTGACCTCGACGGTCTGGTGGTGCGAGCGGATCGTGGCGTCGGTGATGTGCTTCAGCGGGATGTCGAAGACCACACCGGCGGGCCCGCGCTTCTCTACCGCGGGCAGCAGCGTGGTGGCGTTCGCGGCCTTGCGGAAGTGGTCGCCGAACTTCAGCGTGTGGATCAGCGCCGAGCCGTGCTCGATCTCGCCGTCCAGACCGACGATGGCGGCCTTGCCGTACGCCTCGGCGGGGGCCTCCAGCGCGTCGAGCACGGCCGGGGCCAGCAGCGCGCCGAGGTCGGAGGCGTTCGCGTCGATGCCTGGATTGAGGTCCTCGACGAAGCCCTGGCCGGCCCACGGGTTCTCGATGACCGCCGCGACGACGGCGATCCGGGCGGGCCGGTCGAGCGCGCGGCCGCCCTCGGTGCGGATCTCCTCGACGACGGTCACGATCTTGCGGACGCTCATGAGGGAACAACCTCCAGGGTTTTGGTGGTGACGACGGGGTCGGACAGGCGGTCCCCGATCCGGGGGTGCGGTCGCGGTCCCGTCGACGCGGCCGCGATGACGACGATCTCGTCCGTGCGCGGGGCGTCGGAGACGCGGGCGCTGACGGTCTGATAGTGGCTGCGCGTCGAGGCCCGGGTCTTGTGCCAGAGCGGGACGACCAGCGCCTCGCCCGCGTCGGCCCGCGTGTCGGCGAAGCAGATGACCGACTCGCCCTGGAGGAACTCCCGCACCAGGTTGCCGAAGTACGGGGTGTGGATGAGGGCCCCGGCGTGCTCGATCTCGCCCGCCGAGCCGACGACGGCGGCCTTGCCGAACGCCTCGATCTCGTCCATTCCGCCCAGGGCGGCGATGAGCCGGTCGGTCAGCAGCCTGGCGAGGACCGGGCCGACGCGGGCCTGCTCCCCGGACAGATCGGCCGCGGGGCCGGTGCCCACCCACGGATTCCGTATGACCGCGGCGACGCTGGCCCGCCGTGCCGGCTGCGCGGGTGCCTCGCCCGCCTCGGTCAGGACTACGTCGCGGTAGACCACGAGCTTGCGGAGACCGATGCGCTCGTCGAGGTGATCCATGCGCTCTTGCATGGCACAGGACGATAGGTGGCGCCTCTTGGGCCGGTCAAGGGGTTGAGCTGAGAGGCTCGTATGTCATCCCACCGAGTTCCGTCAGGAGGATCTTCGAGGCCATTGAACTGCGGTTATTAGTGATTGCAGAAGTCGGGGCAGGATTCCGCGTCCCGAACCCTTGACGCTCCATCTGTGGCGTGCCTTACTGCTGCTTGTATGCCAGACCAGGCGGCCATCGGGCCCCGGACCCAAGGAGTTCCATGTCCAGTCACCTTGGAACGGGCGAGGAAACGACGCCCGGGACGCCATCGGAGAGCAGTGGGGAAAGTGCCGCGGACGGCACCGGAACAGGGCTCGACGGAGGCGGCCGACTCGGTTCCGTTTTCTGGACCTCGATCGGTATCTCCGCGATCTTCGTGGCCTGGGCGGTGCTCTTCACGGACAACCTGAACAAGGTCACCGACACCTCGCTGAACTGGGTGACGGCCACGTTCGGCTGGTCCTATCTGGTGGTCACGCTCGCCATCCTCGTCTTCCTGGTGTTCCTGGCCTTCAGCCCCGTCGGCGACGTCCGGCTGGGCAAGGACAGCGACCGCCCCGAGTTCTCGACGCTCACCTGGTTCGCCATGATTCTCAGCGCCGTCATGGGCATCGGACTGGTCTCGTACGGCGTCGCCGAACCGATCTCCCACCTGGCGACACCGCCCCACGGTCTCGCCGAGCCGAACACGCCGGCGGCGGCGGTGCGCGCCCTGCAGTACTCCTACTTCGACTGGGGCCTGCAGGCCTGGGCGATCTTCGCCGTATTCGGTCTGGCCATCGCGTACTCGACCCACCGCAAGGGCCGGCGCACCCTGGTGAGCCAGCTCTTCGTTCCCCTGCTCGGCGACCGGGTGAACGGGCCGATCGGCAAGACCATCGACGTGCTCGCCGTGTTCGCGACGCTGTTCGGCACCACGACCTCCCTGGGCCTCGGAGCCCTGCAGGTCAACAACGGACTCGGCAGGCTGTGGGGGATGCCGGTCAGCAACGTGAGCCAGGTGCTCATCATCGCCGCCGTCACCGCGGTCTTCACGCTCTCGGCGGTGACCGGCGTCAGCAAGGGCATCAAGTTCCTGAGCCAGGGCAGCACGCTGCTCGCGATCGCCCTGTTCGTCTTCATGCTGGTCGTCGGCCCGGCCGTGTTCATCGCGAACCTGTACATCGAGTCCGTGGGCCAGTGGGCCACCGACTTCTTCCGGATGAGCCTCCAGGGCACCGCGTTCGGCGGGCTCGAATGGATGCAGTGGTGGACCTACTTCATGATGGCCTGGTGGGTCTCCTGGGGCGCCTTCGTCGGCGTCTTCCTGGCCCGCATCTCGCGGGGCCGCACCATCCGCGGCTTCATCACGGGCGTACTGGTCGTCCCCAGCCTGGTGTTCTTCACCTGGTTCACGGTCTTCGGCGGCACGGCGATCCACGTCGACATGTTCGAAGGCGGTGACATCGCCAAGCAGACCGCGGCCGACATCAACAGCGCGTTCTTCGCGACCCTCGACCACTTCCCGCTGGCCGGTGTCACCTCGGCGATCGCGATCATCCTGGTCGTGATGTTCTTCGTCTCCGGCGCGGACGCCAACACCTACGTGCTGTCGATGATGACCTCGGACGGATCGCTCACCCCGCGGCGTCCGGTGCTCGTCCTGTGGGGTGTCCTCACCGGCGTCACCGCCGTCGTCCTCATGCTCGCGGGCGGACTGAACGCCCTGCAGAACACCGTCATCGTGACGTCCCTGCCGTTCCTCGTGATCATCGCCGGACTGGCGGTGTCCTTCTGGAAGGAACTGAGCACAGACCGAAAGGAGAAGACCGGTGTCACACTCTGACGCCCGTCGCGGACTCATCGCGAAGGCCTGGGCCGCGGCCTGGGGCCAGGGCGACGTCGACGCCCTCGACACGCTGCTGAGCCCGGGGTACCTGCGCCACAGCAGCGATCCCCACCCGCAGGACCTGGGCGCCTTCAAGGCGTCGATCGTCTCGACCCGGGCGGCCTTCCCTGACCTGGTCACGACCATCGACGAGGTCGTGGTCGAGGGCGACAGGGCCGCGATCCGCTGGCACAGCAGCGGAACCCATGTGAACTCGTTCCTCGGTGTCCCTCCCACCGGGCGGCACGTCGACGTCAGCGGCGCCACCTTCGCCCGCTTCGACGGGGACCGGATCGCCGAGGAGCACGTGACCTGGGATCCCCGGGCCTTGCTCTCGGCGCTCGGTGTCATCCGGGTGGGACAGGACTGACGATCACGATGACCAGGAGCAGTTTTATGACACCGCTCGCCTCGAAGCCCGGCCTCGACGTGATGAAGCAGGTGAACCGGCAGTTCGTCACCGGAGTCACGGTCGTGACCGCGATGGACGGTGAGACCCCCCGGGGGCTGGCCGTCAACGCGTTCTCCAGCATCTCGCTCGACCCCGCCACCGTGATGGTGTGCGTCCAGCGCACCTCGTCCACCCACGACTGCCTGTTCCGGGCCGGCCACCTCGCGATCAACATCCTGTCCACGGACCAGCTCGACGTCGTCGCCACGTTCGCGAGCAAGGCCGACGACAAGTTCAGCGAGGTGGAGTGGGAGCCGGGTCCGTTCGGCAGCCCGCTGATCGCCCGCAGCAGTGCGCAGATGGAGGTCGAGATCCGCGAGCGGCTGCAGGCCAGCACCCACACGGTGTTCATCTGCCGTGTGGTGCACGCCGTGGTCGCCGAGAACCCTCCGATGGTCTACAGCGCGGGTAAGTTCTTCGACGGCGGCGCGCTCGCGCCACTGGGATGACCGGCCGGCGGCCCGGGAGACGGAGGAGAGCTCGGTGAATCGCGGGAAGAGTGCGCCGAAGACCGGGTCGATGCAGTCCCGGGTGATCGCCGACATGCGTCGGCGGATCATCAAGGGAGAGATCGAACCCGGCTCCCCGCTCTCGGAGTTCGCCCTCGCGGAGGAGTTCGGCGTCAGCCGTACGCCGGTGCGTGAAGCCCTCAAGCAGCTCCAGACCGAGGGTCTTGTCGAGATCAGGCCCCGCGTCGGGACGTTCGTCACCACCCCCTCCCGCCGGGAGATCACGGAACTCTTCGAGATGAAGGAACTCCTCGAGGGCGCGGCGGCCCGTCTCCTCGCCCGGCGCGGCCGCGTCACGGAGATCGACCTGCTGGAGCGGAACCTGCGCGAGGCCGACGAGGCGACGGAGCGGGACGACCGGGAGCGGTACGCGGAGCTGGTCCAGGAGTTCCACGACCTGCTCATAGCCGGTGCGGACAACAGCAAGCTGGAAGCGCACTACCGGATGCTGATGAATCAGCTCGCCTACTCCCGGCTGGTGCACACGTCGCTGAGCCGGCCGGGCCGGGTCCTCCAGTCGGACCGTGAGCACCACGTCGTCCTGGAACTGATCGTGGAGAAGGACGGCGACAGCGCCGAGCAGGTGATGCGTGAGCACGTCAGGGCCAGCAGGCGCGCGCTGCTGGCCGGGCTGCCCATCGCCGGTTCCGACGAAGTGTTCGGCACGCAGGGGTCCTGATACCGGGTCGACTCGGCCCGGGGCCGGCTCAGCCCCCGGGCCGGCTGAGTCCCGGGCTGGCTTAGCCCCCGGGCCGGCTGAGTCCCGGGCTGGCTTAGCCCCCGGGCCGGCTTAGCCCCCGGGCCGGCTCAGCCCCGGCCCGCGACCCCCGCCCCGGTCAGCGGCCGGTCTCCCGTTCCACCGGGAGCCACAGTTCGGCGTCCGCCCGCGTCCCGTCCGCCGTCAGGTCGGTGCGGAGGATCTCCGGACCGGGACGGCTGCGGTACGGGTTGGACGGGAACCACTCGGTGAAGACGTCCCGCCAGAGGTTCTGGATGGCCTCGGGGGCCGGGCCCGAGGTGGTGAAGACCGCCCAGGTGCCGGACGGGACGGTCAGGGCGGTGGTGCCCTCGGGCGCCGGTGCCGTGGTGATCACGCCGTGGTAGTAGTCGAGTTCCGTGCCCTCCGCACGGCTGGGGTCCAGGTCGTCGCAGACCGCGACGACGCCGTGCGGCTCCTGGTCGGACAGCTCCTTCAGGTGCTCCAGGGCCTGCTTGTCGAGGCCGCGGACGAAGTCGATGATCGCCTGGTTCGGGCCAGAGTGGATCAGGGGGACACGGGCCTTGAAACCGGTGACGGTGAAGGCCTCTCGGTCTGCCACGCGGTAGTGCATGCTGCTGCTCCCTTCGACGGTGAGGCGGAAGGTCAGCCGGGGCTGGGAGACGAGCGCGGCACCGGTGCGCCGGGCCTCGCCCGGTCCCACGCCGTGCATCGCGCGGAACGCCCGGGCGAACGCCTCGCCGGAGCCGTAGCCGTAGCGCACCGCGATCTCCAGCAGTGTCTCGCCGCCCGCGAGCACCTCCGCGCCCGCGACCGTCAGCCGCCGGCGCCGGATGTACTCCGACAGGGGCATGCCTGCCAGCGCGGAGAACATACGGCGCAGGTGGTACTCCGAGGTGTGCGCCGCGCGCGCCAGGTCCGCCACGTCGACGGAGCTGTCGAGGCGGCGCTCGATGTGCGCCATGGCCTGGTTGAGCTGTTCCAGCACGCCCGGTCTTCCTTCCGTTTTCGTGCCTTCACGCTAGGCAGCGCCTGCGGCGCCGCACCCGACATCCTGTGCCCGATCCGGTCGGGTGCCGCCTGGGCCGGACGAGGTAGGCGAACCGCCGTCCGGCAGGCGTACTTAAAGGGCTCTTATCGTGAACGGCTAGCATCGCCCGTCAACAACCCGTCAGTTGCCGACCGTGATGAGGTGAGGACATGGGGGCGCCCAGGACCGCCGTCGCCGTGGTGACGATGGGCAATCGGCCCGAGGAGGTCGACGCGCTGCTCCGGTCCGTGGCCAAGCAGGACGTGGCGCCCGAGCGGATCGTGATCGTCGGCAACGGCTGCCCGCTGCCCGAGTTCGCCCGGCGGCTGTCGCTGCCCGGTGAGGTCACCGCCGTCGAACTCGACGAGAACCTCGGGTGCCCCGGTGGGCGGAACGCCGCCCTCGCGCGGCTGCGGGAGTTCGGTGATGTCGACGTCGTCGTCGATCTGGACGACGACGGGCTGCTCGTGGACGCCGATGTGCTGCGCCGCGTGCGCGAGTTGTACGCCGCCGACGAACGGCTCGGCATCGTAGGGTTCCGCATCGCCGACGAACTCGGCGAGACGCAGCAGCGGCACGTGCCCCGGATCGGCGGCTCGGACCCCATGCGGGGCGGCTATGTCACCGGGTTCCTCGGTGGCGGGCACGCGCTGCGGATGGCGATGCTCGACGAGGTCGGCGACTGGCCCGCCGAGTTCTTCTTCGCCCACGAGGAGACCGACCTGGCCTGGCGCGCGGCCGACGCCGGCTGGCACATCCTCTACGCGCCCGAACTGCTGCTCCAGCACCCGAAGACCTCGCCCGCCCGGCACGCCATCTACTACCGCGTCAACGCCCGCAACCGGGTCTGGCTGG
The DNA here is from genome assembly GCF_044457425.1 of Streptomyces sp. NPDC050546. Taxonomy (NCBI): domain Bacteria; kingdom Bacillati; phylum Actinomycetota; class Actinomycetes; order Kitasatosporales; family Streptomycetaceae; genus Streptomyces; species Streptomyces sp. NPDC050546. The sequence continues at coordinate 135,252 of NZ_JBITGX010000014.1, read as the reverse complement.
TCCGGCGCCGGCTGCCGGTCGCGCTCGTCCCCGTCCATCTGGGCGTGTGGGTGCTGCTCACGCTCGCCCGGAACCGTTCCGTCGCCGGGTTGCGTGCGTGGTTCGGCGGATTCCTGGAAGGCGTACGGGAGCCGGCGGGCGAGCGGCGGCCCATGCGCTGGCGTACGGTGTGGCGGCTCACGCGGCTGGGGAGGCCGCCCGTCATCTGACACCTCCGGACCAGGCTCGGGCTGGTCCGTGTCCCGCGGAACTCCGCGAACCACCACTGACCTCGACCGACTGCTCAACCGGCCGGTGCCGGCCCCTCACTTGGCGTCCGCGTAGCACTCCACCACCGCCGTGGTGAACGGAAACCGCACCGGGGTCTGTCCGAAGGTCAGTCGGCCGGCCAGGGCCGCTGCCTCGTGGATCGCCGTCACGACCGCCTCCGTCTCCTCCTCGGGGCAGTGCACGATCACCTCGTCGTGCTGGAAGAAGACCAGCTCGGCGGCGAGGTCCGCACAGGTCCTGCGCAGTGCGGCGAGCAGGAGCAGGGCCCAGTCGGCGGCGCTGCCCTGGACGACGAAGTTCCGGGCGAAGCGGCCGCGGGCGCGGGCGTTGGTGGAGGCGTAGCCGGGCACCCAGGGCGCGGCGGTGCCGGGGTGGTCGTCGTCGGAGACGGGGATGCCGGCCTCCTCCGTCGCGTCGTCCGTCCCCCGCGCCGCGGGCGGGCAGGTCCGGCCGAGCCAGGTCCGCACGAGCCGGCCCTCCTCGCCGGCGCGGGCCGCGTCGTCGACGTACGCCACCGCCTTGGGGAAGCGACGTCTGAGCGCGGCGAGGTTCTTCAGGCCGTCGCCGGAGGTCTGGCCGTAGACCGCGCCGAGCACGGCGAGTTTGGCCTGGGCGCGGTCGCCGGAGAAGGCGCGGTCGGAGACGGACTGGTACAGGTCGGTCTCCCGGCCCGCGACCTCCATCAGCCCGGGGTCGCGGGAGATCGCCGCGAGGACGCGCGGTTCCATCTGGTCGGCGTCGGCGACGACGAGCCGCCAGCCGGGGTCGGCGACCACGGCCCGCCGGATCACCTTGGGGATCTGGAGCCCGCCCCCGCCGTTGGTGACCCAGCGCCCGGTCACCGTCCCGCCCGCCAGGAACTCGGGTCTGAACCGCCCCTCGCGGACCCAGTCCTGGAGCCAGGACCAGCCGTGGGCGACCCAGACGCGGTACAGCTTCTTGTACTCGATCAGGGGCTTCACGGCCGGGTGGTCGATCGACTCGATCTCCCAGCGGCGGGTCGAGGAGACCTTGATCCCGGCCTGGGCGAAGGCCTTGACCACGTCGGCCGGGAGGTCGGGCCGCACCCGGCGGCCGAAGGCCGTGGACACCTCGTCGGCCAGTTCGGCCAGGCGGCGTGGCTCGCCGCCGCCCGCGTACCGCTCGCCCAGCAGGTCGTGCAGTACCGCGCGGTGCGTGTCGGCGCGCCAGGGCAGCCCGGCGCGGTTCATCTCCGCGGCCACCAGCATGCCCGCCGACTCGGCGGCCGTGAGCAGCCGCATGCGGCCAGGGTGCTCGGCGCTCTCGTGCCGCCGCTGCTGCTCGGCGTAGACCGCGAGGAGGTCCGGCAAGGGGAGCGGGACGCCCTGTGGCTCGAACAGGGAGGACTGCGAGCCCGGTTCGGCGGACCGCTGGGGCGGATCGGGCGGTACGGGGCCGCCGCGCAGCCGGGCCAGGGCGGCCGCGGCCGAGCGTGGTTCCCCGTACCGCCCCTCGTGGCCGAGGAGGAGTGTCTCGGCGGCCTCGATGTCGTAGCACCGCTCTGCTCGCACCCCCGTGGCGAGCAGGCGCGGGTAGACCTCGGCGGTGGACCGCCACACCCACCGCGTGACACCGGGGCGGCTCCGCACGGCCTCGGCGGGATCCGTCTCACGCCGCACCGGCCCGGCGGGCAGCCCGTCCGGACCGAGGGGGGCGACGTCCACGCCACCGTCCTCGGCCGGAGCGAGCGCCCACCGGTCGGCCATGCGGCGAGTCTGCCAGGGGGGTCTGACAACGCCCCCCGATCGCCCTTCCGATCGCCGCAGCCGCAGCCGCAGCCGCAGCCGCAGCCGCAGCCGATAGCCGCAGCCGGCAGCCGCCGCCGCAGCCCGCCGCCACGACGGTGTCAGGACTCGTCCGGCGTCTCCTGCTGCGCCCGCGTGATCTTCTCCAGCACGGTCACGACGTACTGCTCGGTCCGCTCCTTGCCGATGCCGAGGCCGCTGAGGACGCCCTCGCCGTTCTCGTGCTCCAGCAGGGCCAGCAGGATGTGCTCGGTGCCGATGTAGTTGTGGCCCAGGCGCAGGGCCTCGCGGAAGGTGAGCTCCAGGACCTTCTTGGCGGCCTGGCCGTACGGCACGAGCTCCGGGGCGTCCTCGACGGCGGGCGGGAGCGCCGCCGTGGCCGCCTCGCGCACCGCGTCGAGGGTCACGCCCTGGACGGTGATCGCCTTGGCGGCGAGAGCCTCGGGCTCGGCCAGCAGACCGAGGACGAGGTGCTCGGGCAGGCCCTCGGCGTTGTGCGCGGCCTTGGCCGCGTTGTGCGAGGCCATCACCGTGTTGCGGGCGCGGGGCGTGTAGCGGTTGAAGCCCTGGTTCGGGTCGAGGTCGGCCGACTCCTTCGGCACGAAGCGCTTCTGCGCGGCCTGCCGGGTGACCCCCATGCTCTTGCCGATGTCCGTCCAGGAGGCGCCCGAACGCCGGGCCTGGTCCACGAAGTGGCCGATCAGATGGTCGGCCACCTCCCCGAGGTGATCGGCGGCGATCACCGCGTCCTGGAGCTGCTCGAGGGGTTCCTGGTGAACCTTCTTGATCGCCGCGATCAGGTCGTCGAGGCGCACGGATGACGTGATGTCGGGGTTCGTCGTCATGGTGTCAACCGTAGGTTGCGCATCCATGGGTGTCAACCGTGAGTTGACACCTCGGTGCGTGGCACCATCGGGCCCGTGAGTACGTCCCCCACCGTCGACCGCGCGTTCGAAGCGGCCCTGTACGCGACCGGCGAGACGGCCCTCGACACCGGCGCGTCCCTGCTCGCCTCCGACCCGGCGTCGGATGCCGAACTCGCCCGGCGCGGTGAGGAGTTCGTGGCGGCCTCCTGGCGGCGCGGCTGGCAGCCGACCGACGTCGTACGGATCGTCCGGAGTGAGCTGGAGGACGTCCACGTGCTCCTGGTGGCCGCGCTGATCAGGGCGCAGGCACCCGGAGATCGCGCCCGCGGCAGCCGCTGGAGCGCGCAGCTCGCGGAACTCCCCGCCGACGCCCCGCCCCGCACCGACCGCTTCTCGCACGCCACGGCCGTGCTGGAGCTGTACCGCCTGCTGCTGCGGCTGCCCGCCCTCGAGGCCCTCGACGAGGCTCCCCGGGAGACGACCGGTGGGGCCAGGACCGAGTCCCGCATGCTCACCCGCATCCGGGCCCTGCTCGCCAAGGCGGAGGCCACCGGCTTCCCGGAGGAGGCGGAGGCGCTCAGCGCCAAGGCGCAGGAGCTGATGGCCCGGCACAGCGTCGACGAGGCGCTGCTCGCGGCGCGGGCCCCCTCGCCCGACACTCCCGGAGCCTGCCGGATCGGCGTGGAACCGCCGTACGAGCAGGCCAAGGCGGTACTGCTGGACGCCGTCGCCTCCGCCAACCACTGCCGCGCGGTGTGGAACGAACCCCTCCGGTTCTCCACCGTCGTCGGCTTCGAAACGGACCTGGAGGTGGTCGAACTCCTCTACACCTCGCTCCTCGTGCAGGCCACGACCGCGATGACGAAGGCGGAGGCCGCCCAGCGCGCCGGGGGCCGCAAGCGCACCAAGACGTTCCGGCAGTCCTTCCTCGCGGCCTACGCCCACCGCATCGGCACCCGTCTGACGGAAGTGGCGGAAGCCCAGGTGACCGACGACCTGCTGCCCGTCCTCGCCACCCGCGACGTCGCGGTCACCGGACGGCTGGACCACATGTTCCCCGAGACGACCACGACCCGCCTGCGCGGTGTGCGCGACGCGGCGGGCTGGACGGAGGGCGCGCAGGCGGCGGACCGCGCCCAGGTCGGGCACCGGCCGCCGCTGCGCTGATCTCCGGTCAGTCGCCCGAGGACTCGAAGCCGCTCACCGAGGCCTGTGCCGCGCCGCTTTCGCCGTCCCTCCGGGCGACCTCGCCGTACGACCACGTCAGCTCGCGCGCGTCCGCTTTGGCGCCGGGCAGGGTGAAGGACGCCTTCCGTACGGGGAGGCTCTTCGGGGAGCCCGCCTCGCCCCGGACGTAGGTGATGGTGAAGGACGTGGTGCCGCCCTTGCCGAGCGTGAGCGGCTGGGCCTTCACGGCCTGGTCCGGGGACACGGAGGTCGTGCTGTCGTCGGCGATCAGGTCCACGCCGGGGAAGCCCTTCAGCGTGCACTGCGCGCCCTTGTTCGTGAGCGTCACGGTGACGGTGCCGGTGTCCCCGGCGGCCGGGGCGGCGCCGGCACCGACCTCCACGCCCATGTCGCCGACCGCACAGGCCGAAGAGGCCGGCCGGTCCGCGTTCTTGACGTCATCGGTGCCGGCCCCGTCGTCGTCGCAGGCGGTCAGCAGGAGTGTCCCGGCGAGGGCGGCGGCCAGGGCGAGGGGAGGAAGGGTGCGCATGGGGACCTCTGGTGCGTGATGGCGGTGAGCGGTTCCGATGGAGGGATCATCTCGGACGGACGGACCATCACGCACCCGGCAGGCCGCCCTAGGGGGCGTCGTCGAAACTCGCTGCTATCCGAGGCCCGCCGTGGGCAGCCCGGTCGGCAGCTTGCCGCCCTCGGACCTGGTGTAGGTCTCCGAGCCGAGGCCGCCCTCCCAGGTGACCTTCAGGCTTGCCTTGTTCACGGAGTCGACCATGCCGGTCGTCCGGTCCTTGCTGCCGTCCGTGCACTTCAGGCGGATCATCCGCATCCCGGACTCCTCGCCGGCGGTACCGCTGCACACGCTCCCGCCGGTGGCGAAGAGCGCGGCCTGCTTGCCGGTGACCACCAAGGCCACGGCCTTGCCGCCGGTCGTCGCGAGCCAGCTGCCCTCCAGGCCCGTGCCGGAGCCGGAGCCGCCCGAGCCGCCGCCGGTGGAGGCGGACGCCGAGGGCGACGGGGCCGGGCTGGACGCGGAGTCGTCCCCGGAGTCGCCGTCACTGCTGCACGCGGTCAGCGCGAGCGCGCCCGCCAGGCCCGCGGCCACGGCCGCGACCCGCAGCCCCCGACGTGCTCCCGTGCGACGCGAGAAGATCACCGAAGTCACTGCAAGCCCCCAAGCTGTAGCCGGCCGACCGGCCCGGACGGAACCGACCGGCCCCTGTGCCGGACGACCGAAGCAAGCTACCAGGGCCCGTCAAGAGACCCGGGGGACGACCCCGTCGGCCCTCTACCGGGACGGCGGGGCCACGGGGCGCGCCCCCGGCGCCCCGCCCCGTCTCACCACGACGACTTCCGCACCCCCGGCAGATACCCCGCGTGCGCCTGCCCCCGCAGACTCACCCGCGACAGCCCGAACGCCCGGAAGTAGCCGCGCGGGCGCCCGTCCACCTGGTCACGGTTGCGGACCCGCGTGGCGCTCGCGTCACGCGGCTGCCTGCGCAACTCCGCCTGTGCGGCGAGGCGCTCCGCCTCCGTCGACGACGGTCGCCGGAGGGTCTCCTTCAGCTCGGCGCGCCGGGCGGCGTAGCGCGCGACGACCTCCTGCCGCTTGTCGTTCTTCGCGATCTTGCTCTTCTTCGCCATCAGACCTTCACTCCCCGGGCGCGGATCCGGGCGACGGCCGCCTCCACTCCGATCGTGTCGACGGTCTTGACCGCCCTGGCGCTCAGCCGGAGGCGGACGTACCGGCCCTCGCCCGGCAGCCAGTAGCGCTTGGACTGGATGTTCGGGTCGAACCGGCGGGACGTGCGCCGGTGGGAGTGCGAGATGCGGTTGCCGAAGCCGGGCTGGGCGCCGGTCAGCATGCAGTGCGCGGACATGGTGGTGACGTACCTCTCTGACTCAGGAGATGTAAATGGAATTCATTTTCAGTAGTGTAGCGGCATGGCACGCAACGAACTCCGGCCGGTCATCAAGCTCCGGTCCACCGCCGGAACCGGCTACACCTACGTGACCCGCAAGAACCGCCGCAACGACCCGGACCGCATGATCCTGCGCAAGTTCGATCCGGTCGCCGGCCGCCACGTCGACTTCCGAGAGGAGCGCTGACCATGCGCGAGGGACTCCACCCGGAGTACGGCCCGGTCGTCTTCCGCGACCGTGCCGCGAACTACGCCTTCCTCACCCGCTCGACCCTCTCGGCCGGGGCAGTCGAGAAGACGATCGAGTGGGAGGACGGCAACACCTACCCGGTCGTCGACGTCGAGATCTCCGCCGCGAGCCACCCCTTCTACACCGGCACCGCCCGCGTCCTGGACACGGCGGGGCGCGTCGAGCGCTTCGAGCGCCGGTACGGAAAGAAGGGCTGATCCGGTGACTGCCCCTTCAGGTCGCTCCGGTCTCCCCGGTCTTCCCGGTCTCTCCGTCGTGATCGTCGGCGGGCTGCACGCCGACGCCCGCAGGGCCGCCGTGGCACGGCTGCTCGCCGACGTGCCCGGCAGCGTCGCCCTCCATCACGACCTCGCCACGGCCGCGGCCGGCACGGTCGTACGGACCGTCAGGGACGCCACCGGCGTCCTCGACGCGGGCGAGGCGCCGCTCGTCAACGACTGTGCCTGCTGCGCCCTGCGCGAGGACCTGGTCCCCGAGCTGGAGCGGCTCGCCGACGCCGGGCGGACGCCGCTGGCCGTCGTCGAGCTGTGGGACTCCGTCGAGCCCAAGGCGATGGCCGAGGTCGTCACGGCCGGCGGGCTCACCGTCACCGGTGTGCTCACCGCCGTCGACCCGGCCCTGGTCCTGCCGTACCTCGGCAACGGCGACGACCTGGCCGACGGCGGTCTCGCCGCCGCCGCGACCGACCAGCGCACGGTGGCCGACACCTTCGCGCGCCAGCTGGAGTACGCCCCCGTCCTGGCGGTCGCAGAGTCCCCCGAGGCCGACGACGAGGACCGCGAGCTGCTCGCACAGCTGCACCCGACGGCCCGCCAGGTCCCGATCGGCCGGGGCGACCTGGCGGACGGGCCGGCCGAGGACGGTCTGACGGTGCCGGCCCCGCGCCGGCGCCCGCTGACGCCGCTGGCCGAGGCGGCCCTGGCCGGCTTCGACGTGGAGGCCGCTGCGGCCGCCCAGCACCCGGCCTGCGCCCTGCTGCCCGCCGAGGCCGACGCGCACGGCGTCTCCACCCTGGTCTGGAGCAGGCGCCGCCCGTTCCACCCCGAGCGGCTGTACGCCGCCCTGGAGGACCTGACCTGCGCGGCGGCCCGCAGCCGGGGGCGCTTTTGGCTCGCCGACAAGCCCGACACGCTGTACCACTGGGACGCCGCGGGCGGGGCCCTGTGCGTGGAGAGCGCCGGGCCCTGGCTGGCCTCCCTGCCGGACGCGGCCTGGGAGATGGTCCCGCCGGTGCGCCGCGCCGCCGCCGCGCTGGACTGGCACCCCGAGCACGGCGACCGCGGCCAGCACCTCGTCTTCACCTCGCCCGGCCTCGACCGGGACGGCCTGGAGCGGCTGCTGGAGTCCTGCCTGCTGACCGACGCCGAGTACGCCGCCGGGCGCGACGCCTGGCAGCGGCTGCCGCACGCCTTCGACACCCTCCTGGAGGTCTGATCCCCGATGCCCCGCAAGCCCGACCGCAAGCTCCCCGCCAAGAACCGTCCCAATCCGCTGGACCAGGCCGGGATCACGTACATCGACTACAAGGACACCGACCTGCTGCGGAAGTTCATCTCCGACCGCGGCAAGATCCGCAGCCGCCGGGTCACCCGGGTGTCGTCGCAGCAGCAGCGGCAGCTGGCCAAGGCGATCAAGAACGCGCGCGAGATGGCGCTGCTGCCGTACGCAGGACGCTGAGCGCCCGGCCCGGGTGAGGTTCCCCACGCTTGACGCGTGGGGGACCTCATGCCTGCGTTCCGGACCTCCCTCACGTGCACGCCGGGCGGACCGTCAGGGCCGGGAAGCCGACCGCCTGTCCGCCGATGGTGCGAGCCGGACACCGGCCCGCAGGACGACGTCCCGGTACTGCGAGAGGCCCATTTCTCCCTGGCCCCGCAGGTGTCGGTCGTCTTCCGCATCGAGCCTGGCCCGCTGCCGCCCGGTCCCCGGCCCGCGCGCCGCCAGCTCCCTCTTCTCGGCCGCGGGCCCCGCCGGGCCCCTCGTCCCCGCCGCCGAGTGGATGCTCCGCCTCCACCGGACCTCCGCCGAACCCGCCGACTTCCCCGTCTGCCCCCGGGAACGCGCGAGCAGGCAGGGCCGTCACAACAGACGAGGGCATCGGTAAAGCGGTCGTCAAAGCTGTAACCGCAGGACCACCCCGCGTGCACGTGCATCTGCTCATGCATCAGCACATGAACAGAGCTATGATCCGGGTCAGTTGACCACTGCATCAATGGCCACATAAGCCAGTGCACCACCGGGGAGCGACCTGTGGACCACGACGTGTACAACGGGATGGCGGCCGCCGGGCTGAACGGTGTGGCCTGGCAGAAGAGTCGGCACAGCAACTCGCAGGGCTCGTGCGTGGAGTTCGCCCGGCTCCCGGGCGGGGAGGTGGCCGTACGCAACTCGCGCTTCCCGGACGGGCCCGCGCTGGTCTACACCCGCGCGGAGATCGAGGCGATGCTGCTGGGTGTGAAGGACGGCGAGTTCGACCACCTGGTGGGCGGCTGACGAGTCGACAGGCCCCTTACAAACCGGGGGTAATCGGAAATCCACGCGCTGTGACGCGCGTAGAAACGCGGCGCCAGGAAGCGCCGCGGTTTCTCATTCGGAGCCGGACCGCGGCAGCCGGAACAGCGCCCAGACCACCTTGCCGCTGAGCGCGCCCGCGAGCGGATGCCAGCCCCAGCTGTCGCTGAAGGAGTCGACGAGGAACAGCCCGCGGCCCGACTCGGCGGAGAAGTCGTCGGTCTCCCGGGCGACCGGACTGTCGTGACTGGGGTCGCGCACCGCGCACACCAGACGCTCGGTCCAGCGCATCAGATGCAGCCGCACGGGAGGTTCCTGACCGCCGGCGCACACCGTGTTCCCCGGCAGGCCGTGCCGCAGGGCGTTGGTGACGAGCTCCGAGACCACCAGACAGACATCGTCGAAGCGGTCGCCCATGTCCCACTGGTCGAGGGTCCCGCGGGTGAACCGGCGCGCGTCGCGCACCGCTTCGTAGCGGGCGGGCAGAGCGCAGGAGGCGGCGTCGGACACGGCCGCTGGATCAAGCGGCGGAAGGCCCTGCCGTAACGGCTCGAGCATGGTTGATCCATTCGTCCCCATGCGAGGCACTCCCGAGAATTCGCGGTCGGTGCGATGCGGCGGTGGTGCGGGACCATGGTTTCGGATGCGTTCAGCAGATGCAAGGGCAGATGCACGTGCAGGTGACCGGAATGAGCCGTCCCGTACCGCTTGTTGGTCAATTTTTCCGTCATCTTCGCGTCTCTCTCCGGCCGTTCGCATGCCTCCTTCTTGCATTCGCGCGCGTGCGTTCTCCGATGCGATTCCGTTTCCGTAACCGGACGAGTACTGCTCGGAGTGTTTTAGTGGCAGACTTCGGGCCCTGAAGACGTTGGGGAGGCTGGCGAACGTGAGCGCGGGAGAGCCGGGATCGGTGGTGCGGCGCATGCTGCTCGGATCACAACTCAGGCGTCTGCGTGAGGCGCGGGGCATCACGCGCGAGGCGGCGGGCTACTCGATCCGCGCCTCCGAGTCGAAGATCAGCCGGATGGAGCTGGGCCGGGTGAGCTTCAAGACCAGGGACGTCGAGGACCTGCTCACGCTGTACGGCATCACGGACGAGCAGGAGCGCGCCTCCCTGCTGTCCCTGGCCAAGGAGGCCAATGTCGCGGGCTGGTGGCACAGCTACTCGGACGTGCTGCCCAGCTGGTTCCCGACCTACGTCGGCCTGGAGGGCGCCGCCTCGCTGATCCGGGCGTACGAGGTGCAGTTCGTGCACGGCCTGCTGCAGACCGAGGCGTACGCGCACGCGGTGGTCCGGCGGGGCATGCAGGGCGCGAGCGAGGCCGACGTCGAACGGCGGGTGGCGCTGCGTCTGGAGCGGCAGAAGTACCTCGTCGACGAGCGGGCTCCCGACTTCCACATCATCCTGGACGAGGCCGCCCTGCGCCGTCCCTACGGCGACCGCGAGGTGATGCGCGGTCAGCTCCAGCACCTCATCGAGATCTCCGAGCGGCCCAACGTACGCCTCCAGGTCATGCCGTTCAGCCTCGGCGGCCACTCCGGCGAAAGTGGCGCGTTCACGATCCTCAGCTTCCCGGAGTCCGATCTCTCGGACGTCGTCTACCTGGAGCAGCTCACCAGCGCGCTGTACCTCGACAAGGCCGAGGACGTCGCCCAGTACGAGAAGGCGCTCAAGGAACTGCAGAGCGACAGCCCGGGCCCCTCGGAGAGCCGGGACCTTCTGCGAGGGCTCCTCCAACTCTCCTGAAGGACTCCTCCAACTCATCTGAAACAGAAGTACGATGACGTGTGATCAGATCGTGAAGACGCGATCAGAGGTCTGCTTAGGGATCGAGGGATCACATGTCGTCGTCCTACTTCACCGACCTTGCACAGCAGTACATCGACGGTGAGTGGCGCCCGGGTACCGGCTCCTGGGACATCATCGACTTCAACCCGTACGACGACGAGAAGCTCGCGTCGATCACCATAGCCACGGCCGACGAGGTCGATCAGGCGTACCAGGCCGCGGCCCGTGCCCAGAAGCAGTGGGCGGCGACCAATCCGTACGCCCGCCGCGCCGTCTTCGAGAAGGCCCTGCGCCTGATCGAGGAGCGCGAGGCGGAGATCTCCGAGGCCATCATCGCCGAGCTCGGCGGCACCCGGCTGAAGGCCGCCTTCGAGCTGCACCTCGCCAAGGAGTTCCTGCGCGAGGCGGTCCATCTGGCGCTGGCGCCCGAAGGCCGGATCATCCCCTCGCCGGTGGACGGCAAGGAGAACCGCGTCTACCGCGTGCCGGTCGGCGTCGTGGGCGTGATCAGCCCCTTCAACTTCCCCTTCCTGCTGTCGCTGAAGTCCGTCGCCCCGGCGCTCGCGCTCGGCAACGCCGTGGTGCTCAAGCCGCACCAGAACACCCCGATCGTCGGCGGCTCCCTGGTCGCGAAGATCTTCGAGGACGCGGGGCTGCCCGGCGGTCTGCTGAACGTCGTCATCACCGACATCGCGGAGATAGGCGACGCCTTCATCGAGCACCCGGTCCCCAAGGTCATCTCCTTCACCGGCTCCGACGCGGTCGGCCGGCACGTGGCCACCGTCTGCGCCCGGCTGTTCAAGCGCTCGGTCCTCGAACTGGGCGGCAACAGCGCGCTGGTGGTCCTCGACGACGCCGACATCGACTACGCGGTCGACGCGGCGGTCTTCAGCCGGTACGTCCACCAGGGCCAGGTCTGCATGGCCGCCAACCGCGTCCTGGTCGACCGTTCGGTCGCGGACGAGTTCACCGAGAAGTTCGTCGCCAAGGTGAAGACCCTCAAGACGGGCGACCCGCGCGACCCGGGGACCGTCATCGGCCCGGTCATCAACTCCTCGCAGGCGGACGCCGTCTCCGGCGTGGTCGAGCAGGCCCTCGCCGAGGGCGCCACGGCCCTGGTGCGCGGCGGGCGGACGGACAACCTCGTCGAGCCGTCCGTGCTGACCGGCGTCCCCGCCGGCTCGGCCCTGCTGAAGCAGGAGGTCTTCGGGCCGGTCGCGTTCCTCGTCCCGTTCGACGGCGAGGAGGAGGCCGTACGCCTCGTCAACGACACCCCGTACGGTCTGAGCGGCGCCGTCCACACCGGGAACATCGAGCGGGGCGTCGCGTTCGCCAAGCAGATCGACACGGGCATGTTCCATGTGAACGACGGCACCGTCCACGACGAGCCGATCGTCCCCTTCGGCGGCGAGAAGCACTCCGGCATCGGCCGGCTCAACGGCGACACGATGCTGGACTCCTTCACCACGACCAAGTGGATCTCGGTGCAGCACGGGCGCAGCGGGTTCCCCTTCTAGAGCACCTCCGCACGTCACGGGACCGCTGCTCGAGACTCACTCGAGAAGCGGTCGAAGGCGGCTGGCCGATGTCCGGATTTCGTTGCGTGAGGCCGGTCCGGCCCACCATGCTCGTACCGCGTCCGTCGGGGCTGCCACAAGCAGTCGTACAGCGCAACTCCCCCTTGAATCACGTGGTTTGAGGGCGAGTGCTGGGTGATACTCAAATTGGAGTATCCGGTGATACGTTGTGCCCACCGACGGACGGAGTGAGTGCATGCACGAACAGGACGAGGTCCTCGACAGCCCGACCGGCTGGGTCGCCACGCATGTGCGTCGATACGTGGCCAGCGAGGGTTCGAAGGGGCACATCTGGTACGGAAAGCCGACGCTGCTGCTCACCACACGGGGCCGCAGCTCCGGGGCGCTGCGGCGGACCGGACTGATCTACGGGGAGGATCAGGGCAACTACGTCGTCGTCGGGTCCAACGGAGGATCCGACCGTCATCCTCACTGGTACCTCAACCTGCTGGCGGAGCCGCGGGTGCGAGTGCAGGTGGCCGCGGACACGTTCGAGGCGGTCGCCAGGGAGGCGGAAGAGGGGGAACGGGATCGCCTGTGGGAGGCGATGACCGTGATTTTTCCGCAGTACAAGAGCTACCGGAAGAAGACCGACCGGAAGATCCCCGTCATCGTGCTGGAGCCACAGGAGCCCGCACAGGACTGAGGGGAGTCCGACGCCTCCGGTGAGGGGGCGGCTACGGCGATGCTCGGGGGAGTGCGCGTCGGTCGAGGACCCGGTTCATCCCGGGTCCCGCGCGCGGACGGCAGGGGGCCGTGCCGTGAGGGGGGGACGCGTCATCGCGCCGTTCCACCCACTCGTTTCTCATCGAAGGGTTGGGTGTGTGTCATGGGCGGATTCAGTCGCCGCGGATTTCTGAGAACCACAGGGGCGGGTGCCGCGGCGGTCGCCACCACGGGGGCCGCCGCGGCACCGGCCGAGGCCGCGCGGGCCAGGGCCAACGTGTGTGTGCCGGAGGCGCCGGTCACCACGGTCGCCGCCGCCGACCCCCGGTACGGCGAACTGGTCGCCAGGGGATTCAACGCCCGCTTCGTCGGGTCACCGGACCTCGTGCACGTGGTCCACACGCCCAAGCAGATCGACCAGGTCGTCACGGACGCCGTGGCGGCCGGGAAGCGGATCGCGGTCCGCAGCGGCGGGCACTGCTTCGAGAACTTCGCCGACCACCGCGACGTCCGGGTGCTCATCGACACCTCGCCCATGCGCGCGGTCTACTTCGACAAGGAGCACCGGGCGTTCGCCGTGCAGCCCGCCGCCACCCTGGGCGAGGTCTACCGCACGCTGTTCTACGACTACGGCGTGACCCTGCCCGCCGGGATCTGCCCCCAGGTCGGCGCCGGCGGGCATGTCGCCGGCGGTGGGTACGGCCCGCTGACCCGTCGCGACGGCACCGTCGTCGACCATCTGTACGGCGTCGAGGTCGTGGTGGTGGACGCCAACGGCAAGGCCCGCACCCTCACCGCCACCCGTGAGCGGGACGATCCCCACCACGATCTCTGGTGGGCGCACACCGGCGGAGGCGGCGGCAACTTCGGCATCGTCACCCGCTATCTGTTCCGTACGCCCGGGGCCTCGGGCGACGACCCCTCGGGCCTGCTGCCCAAGCCGCCCACCCGGCTCCGCTCCACCTATGTGACCTGGTCGTGGGCCGATCTCGACCTGGCCAAGTTCACCAAGCTCGTCACCAACTTCGGCAAGTGGTACGAGCAGAACCACGCCGACGCCCGGTACGGCAGCCTCTACAGCACCCTGCACCTCAACACACACGCGATCGGCTCGATCTCCCTGGACATCCGCTTCGACGGCGGCCGCGCCGACGCCGCGGAACTGATCGAGCGGTACGTCGACGCCGTCAACGCGGGGACCGGGCTGGAGCCGGCCATCGAGCACGCCGAGGACCTCTGGCTCCAGGCCACCCTCGGGGCACGCTTCGACACCGGTGGCTACGACCGGCACAAGTCGAAGAGTGCCTACCTCAGGCGCACCTGGACGCCCGAGCGCATCAAGACCGTCCACAAGCACCTGACCGACCCCGCGTTCGAGGGGTGGGGGGCCGTCGACCTCTACTCGTACGGGGGGAAGGTCAACACCGTGGCGCCCGGTGCCACCGCGGTGCCCCAGCGGGACTCGATCCTCAAGGCGTGGTTCTCCGCCACCTGGATGGACCCGGGCCTCGACGACGTGCACCTGAACTGGATCCGCGAGCTGTACCGGGACGTGTTCCGCGACACCGGCGGCGTCCCCGTGCCGAACGACGAGCACGACGGCTGCTACATCAACTATCCCGACACCGACCTGGCCGATCCGCGCTGGAACACCTCGGACGTGCCCTGGCACACCCTCTACTACAAGGACGGATACCGCCGCCTCCAGAAGGTCAAGGCGAAGTACGACCCCCGCGGCGTCTTCCAGCACCCGCTCTCCGTCCGGCTTCCCTGATCCCTCCCCTGATTCCCGGCTGAAAGGAAACCGTCACCGTGCGACCCGGCCGAGCCCTCGGTACACAGATCACCCTGGGAGGCGACCTCACCGTGGGCCGGCTCGGCTTCGGGGCGCTACGGCTCACGGGCCCCCACCACTGGGGCCCGCCCACCCGGCCGGACAAGGCCGCCGAGGTCGCACGGTGCGCGGTGGAGCTCGGCGCGACGTTCATCGACACCGCCGACGTCTACGGGCTCGGGGCCAACGAGGAACTGCTCGCGTCGGCGCTCCACCCCTACGCACCGGGCCTGGTCGTCTCCACCAAGGCGGGCGAGGTCCGGCCCAGCCCTCACCAGTGGCGGGTGCTGGGCCGGCCCGACTACCTGCGCCAGCAGGCCGAGTTGAGCCTGCGCCGGCTGCGGCTCGAGCGCATCGAGCTCTTCCAACTGCACCGGGTCGATCCCCAGGTGCCGCTGGAGGACCAGGTCGGGGCGCTGAAGCAGCTCCAGGACGAGGGGAAGATCCGCCACATCGGGCTCTCCGAGGTGACGGTGGAGCAGATCGAGCAGGCCCGGGGCGTGGCACGCGTCGTGAGCGTGCAGAACAAGTACAACCTCTACGACCGGCGCTACGAGAAGGAGCTGGACCACTGCGAGCGGGAGGGCATCGCCTTCATCGCCTGGAAGCCGCTCGCCGGTACGGCCCGGCCGGCCCCGGACAGTGCGCTCGCCCGGGTGGCCGCGCAGACGGGTGCGACGACGACGCAGGTGGCGCTCGCCTGGCTGCTGCACCGCTCTCCCGCCCTGATGCCCATCCCGGGCACGGCCTCCCTGTCCCATCTGCGGTCCAACATGGCGTCGGCGGACATCGCCCTCGACGACGAGCAGCTGACCCTGCTCGACGGGGAGTGAGAAGCCGGGAGTGAGAAGCCGGGAGTGGGAAGCCAGGAGGGGGAAGCCGGGGAGTGAGAGTCCTGGGAACGAGCAGGCCGGGGAGTGAGAGTCCTGGGAACGAGGAGCCGGGGAACGAGCAGGCCGGGGGCCATCGCCCCCGGCCCCGGCCGCGTCCAGGGGCTGTCGCCCCGGCGCGGTCAGACGCTCAGTTCGCTCGCCACCGCCATCACGTACTCGCCGTACCCCGACCGGGACAGTTTCGCCCCGAGCCGGTGGCAGGCGTCGGCGTCGATGAAGCCCATGCGCAGGGCGACTTCCTCCAGGCAGGCGATCCGTACACCCTGCCGGTCCTCCAGGGTCTGGACGTACTGGCCTGCCTGGAGCAGGGACTGGGGAGTGCCGGCGTCGAGCCAGGCGAATCCGCGGCCGAACGTGACGAGTTTCGCCCGGCCCTGTTCCAGATAGATCCGGTTGACGTCGGTGATTTCCAGTTCGCCGCGTGCCGACGGGCGTATTCCGCGAGCGATCTCCACGACGTCGTTGTCGTAGAGATAGAGCCCGGTGATGGCGAGATTCGATCGGGGCTTTTCGGGCTTCTCCTCCAGGGAGACGAGTCGGCCTGATTCGTCGACCTCGCCCACGCCATAGCGCTCGGGATCGGTGACCGGATATCCGAAGAGGACACAGCCGTCGAGGTCCCGGGAGTGCACTTCCAGGAGATCGTAGAAACCGTTTCCGTGGAAGATGTTGTCACCGAGGACGAGGGCGACCGAGTCGTCGCCGATGTGGTCGGCCCCGGTGATGAACGCCTGCGCGAGTCCGTTGGGAACGGGCTGTTCAGCGTAGGTGAGGGAGATCCCCAGGTGGCTGCCGTCGCCCAGCAGTTGGCGCAGCTGAGGGATGTCGCCGGGCAGGGCGATGATGAGGATGTCCCGGACGTCGGCCAGCATCAGCGCCGACAGAGGGTAGTAGATCAACGGTTTGTCGTTGACGGGAAGCAACTGCTTCGAAACAGCCAGGGTGATCGGGTGTAAACGGCTGCCGTAGCCGCCTGCCAGCACAATTCCTTTCACTGGCTCCTCCTTAGTCTGGGCATTCTCTGCGACAGTAGGCCGGAAGTCTCGCGACCGACAACAATCGCCCAGCCGATATCGACCGCGATACGAGGTGAGGGCGCCATGGTCGCCTTCTGTTCAAGTTCGCTCGATCGGTTCTCGAGTCTGTTCCTTCCAAACTTGCATAGGGTGAACTTCATGGCCGTTGTTGATCGCGGCCGGCGTCGAAGAACCGAGAGGTATCGACCGCAAGGGGAGGAAGAACTGTCGTGGCGGCACTGACGAGCGAGAAACTCTTTGCCATCCTGCGTGAGTGCGCGGGGGAAGAGGAGTCCGTAACCAGCGCGGAAAACGCAGTTGACATGGAATTCACAGACCTCGGGTACGACTCACTGGCCCTCCTGGAGACCGCGGCCCGGGTCTCGCGCGAGTACGACGTGGAGATCCCCGAAGAGGATCTTTCCGAGGTGACGACCCCCGCCGGGTTTCTGGCCGTCGTGAATACGCTGCTGAAGGTGGCTTGATTCGTTCGGCGGCGCCCGTCGCGCCCGGGTCGTTCGTTGATTGCACAACCGGTTTGTTGCCCGCGCAACGAAAATTCCGGCGCTGACAGCGCTTTCCTTTCTGGCGACACTCTGTTCCCCCTGTGGGGAACTTGTGAAGCGCCTGAGGCGTTGCTGCTCGGTAGACCAGTAGCTTTCTGCGATCTATGGGGGAACGTCGTGAAGCTGGGTGTTTTAGGCCCACTTTCCGTGCAGGTCGAAGGCGATCTGCACACTCCGAGCGCACCAAAGATGAGAAGCGTTCTGGCCACATTGCTGGTGCACGCCGACCAGGTGGTACCCGTGTCGTCACTGATACGCGAACTCTGGGACGAGGATCCTCCGGTCAGCTGCCTGACCACGCTGCAGACCTACATCCTCAACCTGCGCAAGTTGCTGGCGTCCGCGACGGGAATGACCGCCCGTCAGGTCGCCTCCGAGATCCTCGTGACCCGGTCCGGTGGCTACCTCTTCCGCACCACCCAGGGGGATCTGGACGTCCACCGGTTCCACCAGCTCGTGTCGGACGGACGCAGGGCGCTGTCGTCGGGGGACGACAGCATCGCGCTGTCCACCCTCTCCAGCGCGCTGCAGCTGTGGCGCGGACCCGCGCTCGTGGACGTCGTCGCCGGCCGGATCCTCGAAGGGCGGCGCCAGCAGTTCGAGGAGTCCCGGCTGGTCGTCCTGGAGTATCTCGTCGACACCCAGCTGCGGCTCGGCATGTACCGCGAGGTGCTCACCGAGCTCGCGGCCCTGACGGCCGACAACCCGTACCACGAGGGCCTGCACGCCCAGTACATGCGGGCCCTCTACCTCAACGGCCGGCGGGCGCAGGCCCTGGAGCTCTTCCAGCGCCTGCGGGTCAACCTGGTCAACCATCTCGGCCTCGAACCCGGTCCGATGGCCCAGGAACTGCACCGTTCCATCCTCAACGCGGAGTCGATCGACGCGCAGGGCAACCTCCGCAGGCCCACCGGGGACATCGTGCGGATGTCGTCCTCCGGCGCGGTGCGCGTCTACTGACACCACGTGGAGCCCTGTCCGAGGGCCGGACCGGGCTCCACGTGCTCCGTGGCGGGCGCTTCAGGCCGTGTCCGGTCCGGTCCGCTTTCAGCTCGCGATCGACGCGCTGACGAACCGGACCGGGGTGGGCAGATGGAGCGGGCCCTCGCCGCGCAGCCGGTCCAGTTCGGTGGTCAGACGGTGGCGCAGCTGCCGGTTCTCGTACTCCGGGAGGTGCTGCCAGAGCAAGCGCATTCCCTGGGTGTGGGACCAGTCGACCCACGTTTCGCCGTCCGGCGCGCGCAGATCGATGTGCTCGTCGGCGATCTCCACGTCCTCGAAACCGGCGCCGGTCATCGTCCGGGTCAGGTCCCCGGTGTCCTGAAGCCAACTGTTGAACCGCCGCTTCAGCGCGTCCGGCCGCCAGTCGGCCGGCAGATTGCGCAGCAGGCGCTCGGGGATCAGTTCCGTGAACACGGGCGGCAGGAAGGGGAACGTGTCCTCCGTGAAGACCGGGCTGGTGAAGGCGATCCGGCCACCCGGCCGCAGCAGGGCCGCGTACCGGGGCAGCGCGGCCGGCGCGTCGGGCAGGAAGATCAGGCTGTAGCTGCCGGTCACCACGTCGAAGGAGGCGGGCGGAAAGTCCGGGTGCTCGCCGTCCATGACCCGGACCTCCACATGCCGGGCGCCGAGCGTGCCGGCCTGCCGGCGGGCCTCCTCGACCATGGCCGGTGCGATGTCGATACCGAGCACATGGCCGGACGGGCCCACCTTCTCCGCCGCCACGAACAGGGAAGCGCCCCGCCCGCATCCCACATCGAGAACACGCTGCCCGGGCTTCGGATCGGCCCTTTCCACCAGTCGCCGGCCCATCGGGGTGAAGAACTCGACGCCCAACTGGTCATAAGTCGCCGCGGCATTGTTGAACGCCTCGGTGACCGTCGATTTGTACTTCGTCTTGTCCATGGGTCCTCCGGGTGACGAAAGGCGACCTCACCACCCTGACCCGTCCCTCTGAAATGTGGGTCGGAAGGCGCTCGGTGGCCGCTCGAAACCGGCTTGTCAACGGGTCGAGCCGGTGCGGAAAAGGATTGTTGCGAAGAGGCGCGGAAGTCAGGATGAACTCATCGACGACCGACAAGGAGTGCCGACCGTGAGCGATCGCATCGACATTGTTCGCCGTATGGTGAACAGCTACAACACCGGAAAGACGGATGACGTCGCCGAGTTCATCCACGAGGAGTACCTCAATCCCGGTGCCCTGGAACACATGCCGGAACTGCGCGGCCCCGAGGCGTTCGCACTCGCGGTGAAGTGGCTGAAGCTCACTTTCTCCGAGGACGCGCATCTGGAGGAGATCGGCTACGAGGAGAAGGGCAGCTGGGTGCGGGCGAAACTCGCCCTGTACGGACGTCAGGTGGGCGAACTCGTAGGAATGCCCGCCACCGGGCGCAAGTTCTCCGGCGAACAGATCCACCTCATCCGGATCGTCGACGGGAAGATCCGCGACCACCGCGACTGGCCCGACTATCTCGGCACCTACCGCCAGCTCGGCGAGCCCTGGCCCACCGAGGAGGGCTGGCGCCCCTGAGCAGCGCCTCCGTTCCGGCACACCGACGCCCAAGGGAAGGAACACGGTGAGCTCTTCCGCACCCGGGGAACCCCTGGAACCGACCGACCAGGACCTCGACGTACTCCTGAAGAACCTCGGCAACCTGGTGACCCCGATGGCCCTGAGGGTCGCCGCGACGCTCCGCCTGGTCGATCACCTCCTGGCCGGAGCCGACACCCTCGCCGGCCTCGCCGACCGCACGGGCACCCACGCCCAGGCGCTCTCCCGCCTGGTCAGGCACCTGACCGTCGTCGGCGTCCTGGAGGGCGGAGAGAAGCCGGACCAGCCACTGCGCCCGACCCGGCTCGGGATGCTCCTCGCCGACGGCCACCCGGCCCAGCAGCGGGCCTGGCTGGACCTGAACGGGGCCGTCTCCCACGCCGACCTGGCCTTCACCGGGCTCCTCGACGTGGTCCGCACCGGCCGCCCCGCCTACGCCGGGCGGTACGGGCGGCCCTTCTGGGAGGACCTCTCGGCCGACGTGGCGCTGGCCGACTCCTTCGACGCCCTGATGTCCTGCGACGAGGACCTCGCCTACGAGGCCCCGGCCGAGGCGTACGACTGGTCGGCGGTCCGGCACGTCCTCGACGTGGGCGGCGGCAACGGCGGCATGCTCGCGGCGATCGCCCTGCGGGCCCCGCAGCTGCGGGGCACCCTCGTCGAACTGGCGGGTCCCGCCGAGCGCGCCCGGCGCAGGTTCGCGGACGCCTCCCTGGCCGACCGGGTCACGGTGGCGGAGGGCGACTTCTTCAAGCCGCTGCCCGTCACCGCCGACGTCGTCTTGCTGTCGTTCGTCCTGCTCAACTGGTCCGACGAGGACGCCCTGACGATCCTGCGCGGGTGTGTCAGGGCGCTGGAACCGGGCGGGAAGCTCCTGGTCCTCGACCGTGCCGATGTCGAGGGCGACGGCGCCGACCGGTTCTTCAGCACGCTGCTCGACCTGCGGATGCTGACGTTCATGGGGGGACGGGTGCGCACCCGGGACGAGGTCGTGGCCCTGGCCGCGTCGGCCGGTCTCGCCCTGGCCTCGGAGCGCACGAGCGGCTCCACGACCCTCCCGTTCGACTTCTCGATCCTCGAGTTCACCGCTGCCGCCAACCCCTCAGCACAGGAGTAGACACATGTCCGAACGCATCGTGCCGAGCGGGGACGTCGAGCTGTGGAGCGACGACTTCGGTGACCCGGCGGACCCGGCGCTGCTGCTCGTCATGGGCGGCAACCTCTCCGCCCTCGGCTGGCCCGACGAGTTCGCCCGGCGGCTCGCCGACGGCGGCCTCCACGTCATCCGCTACGACCACCGCGACACCGGCCGCTCCACCACCCGCGACTTCGCCGAGCACCCCTACGGCTTCGGCGAGCTGGCCGCCGACGCGGTCGCCGTCCTCGACGGCTGGGGCGTCGACCGGGCCCATGTCGTCGGCCTGTCGATGGGGGCGACCATCACCCAGGTCATCGCGCTCGACCACCACGACCGGCTTCGCAGCCTGACCATGATGCTCGGCGGCGGGCTCGACATCGACTTCGACGCCAACATCGAGCGCGTGATGCGCGGCGAACCCACGCTGGACGGCCTGCCCGGGCCCCAGCAGCCGTTCCTGGACGCGCTCGCCCTGATGAACCAGCCGGCCGAGGGACGGGCCGCCGAGGTGGCCAAGCGCGTGAGCAAGTGGCGCATCCTCTCCGGCACGGGCGTGCCGTTCGACGACGCCGAGTACGCGCGGTGGGAGGAACGGTCGATCGACCATGCGGGGGGCGCGCTCGCCGAGCCGTACGCGCACTACTCGCTGACCCTGCCGCCGCCGGCCCGGGCCGCCGAGCTGCGGGACGTCACCGTGCCGACCCTGGTCATCCAGGCCGAGCACGACCCGATCGCCCCCGCGCCGCACGGGAAGCACCTCGCCGGGCTCATCCCCACCGCCCGCCTCGCGGAGATCCCGGGCATGGGGCACGCCCTGCCGTCCTCGGTGCACGGGCCGCTCGCCGAGGTCATCCTCGCCCACACCCGCTCGGCGGTCTGACCGTGGCGGACGAGCAGCGCGCGGGAGAGACGATGTACGGGGCGGACCTGGCCCGGGTCTACGACCTGGTGCACCGGGAGCGGGGCAAAAACTACCGCGCCGAGACCGAGGCGGTCGCCGCCGCGGCCCGGCGGAGCAGGCCGGGCGCCGGACGGCTGCTGGACGTCGCGTGCGGCACCGGAGGGCATCTGCGGCACTTCGCCGACCTCTTCGACCACGTCGAAGGGCTGGAGCTGTCCGCGCCGATGGCCGAGGAGGCCCGGGCCGCGCTGCCGGGGGTGAGCGTGCACGCGGGCGATATGCGCGACTTCCGCCTCGGTACCACCTTTGACGTCGTGACCTGCATGTTCGGATCCGTCGGCTACATGACGTCGGTGGGCGAACTCGGCCGGGCGCTGGGCGCGTTCGCCCGGCATCTGGAGCCGGGCGGGGTGGCCGTGGTCGACCCGTGGTGGTTCTACGAGACGTTCGCCGACGGCCATGTCTCCGCCGACATCGTGACCGTCGACGGTGTCACCGTCTCCCGGGTCTCGCACTCCGCCCGCCGGGGCCGCACCTCGCACATGGACGTGCACTTCGTGGTCGCCGAACCCGGCGCCGGCGCCCAGCACTTCGTCGACACCCACATCATCTCCCTGTTCAGCCGCGCCGAGTACGAACAGGCCTTCCGGGAGGCCGGCTTCACGGTCGAGTACCTGCCCGAGGCGCCGTCGGGCCGCGGCCTGTTCGTCGGCGTCCGGGCGTGAACAGAGCGTCCGGGCGTGAACCGAGCGACGGGAACCGCAAGAAACGACGAGAGAGGTATGGCATGAACGACCACGAGGTCGATGTTCTGGTGGTGGGTGCGGGCCTCGGTGGCCTGTCGACGGCGATGTTCCTCGCCCGGCAGGGCGTCCGTGTGCTCGTCGTGGAGCGCAGGGCGGGCCTCTCGCCCTATCCGCGGGCCGCCGGGCAGAACCCGCGGACCATGGAGCTGCTGCGCATCGGGGGCGTCGCGGACGAGGTGGTCCGGGCCGACGACATCCGCGGCACCCAGGGCGACTTCGTCATCCGGCTCGCCCAGAGCGTGCGCGGCGAGATCCTGCGGACCGTCTCGGAGAGCTTCGACGACATGGTGGCCGCCACCGAGCCGTGCACACCGGCCGGCTGGGCGATGCTGTCCCAGGACAAGCTGGAGCCGATCCTGCTCGCGCAGGCGAGGAAGCACGGCGGATCCATCCGCTTCGACACCCGGCTGCTGTCGTTCAGCCAGGCCGCCGACGGCGCCGGTGTGACGGCTCGGCTGGTGGGGCCGGACGGCGAGTACGACCTGCGCGCCGGGTACCTCGTGGGCGCCGACGGCAACCGCAGCGTGGTGCGGGAGTCGCTGGGCATCGGGCGGTACGGGCACGGCACGCTGACCCACATGGTCGGGGTCATCTTCGACGCGGACCTCTCCGGGATCATGGAGCCGGGCACGACCGGCTGGTACTACCTCCACCACCCGGAGTTCAAGGGCACGTTCGGTCCCACGGACCGGCCCGACCGGCACACCCTGTTCGTCGAGTACGACCCCGACAAGGGCGAGCGCCCCGAGGACTTCACACCGGAGCGCTGCGTCGAGCTCATCGGCCTTGCCCTGGACGCCCCCGAGGTGAAGCCCGAGCTCGTCGACATCCAGGGCTGGGAGATGGCGGCCCGGATCGCCGAACGCTGGCGTGAGGGGCGGGTGTTCCTGGTCGGTGATGCTGCGAAGGTCACCCCGCCGACCGGGGGCATGAGCGGCAACGCGGCCGTCGCGGACGGGTTCGACCTGGCCTGGAAGCTGGCGGCGGTGCTGCAGGGGCAGGCCGGGACGGGACTCCTCGGTACGTACGAGGACGAGCGCAAGGTCGCCGCGGAGCTGGTCGTGGCCGAGGCGCTGGCGATCTACGCGCAGCGGATGGCACCGCACATGGCGGATGTGTGGGACAAGTCGGTGGGGTACCCCGAGACGCTGCTCGGGTTCCGCTACCGGTCCTCGGCGGTGCTGGCCACGGACGACGACCCGGCGCGGGTGGAGAACCCGCTGACGCCGAGCGGCCGGCCCGGCTTCCGTGGGCCGCACGTCGTGGTGTCCCGGCACGGGGAGCGGCTCTCGACGGTTGATCTGTTCGGCGACGGCTGGACCCTGCTCGCCGGTGAGCTGGGGTCGGGCTGGGTCGCGGCGGCGGAGGCGGCCTCGGTGGAGCTGGGGGTGCCGGTGAGGGCGTACCGGGTCGGGGCGGGGCTGACCGATGCCGAGAACCTGGTGTCCGAGCGGTATGGCATCGGCAAGGCCGGGGCGAGTCTGGTTCGGCCGGACGGGATCGTGGCTTGGCGTACGGATGAGGCGGCGGTGGATGCGGGGCAGACGCTCGAGGGGGTTCTGCGTCGGGTTCTTGCCCGCTAGAAGGAACTGGTTCGCGCCCCGCCGGAGGTTCTGGCGGGGCGCGGTGTTGTTGGCGGCTGCGGGCGGGTGGGGGTTGTTCGCGCAGTTCCCCGCGCCCCTAAAAGCGGGGCGTCAGCTCAAGCCCGCTTCCTGGGCAAGGGCATCGTGCGGGCGGGACTTGGGGTCGCCGATGAGCTTCGCCGCTCGGCGGACTCGGTCGAGGAGGAGGGCCTGGCGTTGGATCGCCGACGTGTCGGCCAAGGGGCCGGTGCCCGTGAGGGCCGCGCGGACGAAGGCGTCCATCGCGTTGAAGACCTGGTTGTCCTCGGGCAGCGAGCGCTCCGTCGTCACGTCCTGCTGCTCGATCCTGACCACGGGCTTGAGCTGCTCGGGGGGCGTGAAGGCGCGCCGGACGCTCACCCGGCCCCGGTTGCCCCACAGCGCGTAGGTCGAGCGGTAGGAGTGCTCGAAGCCGAAGTCCAGCTGGGCCGTCACGCCCCGGTCGTCGCTCAGCAGCACACTGCCCGCCACATCGGCCCCGGTCGCCTCGTCGACGCGCAGACACGCCCCGAGGACGTCGAGTTCCCCGGTGAGGTACAGCTGGGCGGCCCGCAGGGGATAGACCCCGACGTCGAGCAACGCGCCCCCGCCCAGGGCCGGCTGGTACCGGAACGAGTCCGGCGCCAGCGGCGGCACCGCGAACGACCCCGAGAACAGCCGCAAGTCCCCCACGGACTCGTCGAGCATCGCGCGTACCGCCGCGTGCTGGGAATGGTGCAGGAACATGAAGTTCTCGGCGAGCACGAGTCCGAGTTCCGAAGCGGTCGACATCAGCTCGAGAGTTTTCTCGTATGTGTCCGACATCGGTTTCTCGACCAGTACGTGCTTTCCCGAACGCAAAGCCCGCAGCGCCCACTCGTGATGCATGCCGGGCGGCAGCGGAATATAGACGGCGTCGAGGTCGTCCCGCTCGACGAGTGCCGCGTAATCCCCCACGCCACCGCAGCCGAAAGCGGCCCCCACTCGCTCGGCCCGGTCCTTGTCCCGGCTGGCCACCGCGACGAGCTCGACGTGGTCGTGCGCGGCGAGCACGGGCATGATCCGGCGTATCGCGATGTTCGCCGTGCCGATCACGCCCATGCGGAGCGCCCGTTGCTGACGGTGCTCTGGCATAGGGATCCTCATCACCTTGCGGGAGTCCAGTGGGTTCCCCACCGTACGGCCGGGAGATCAAGCACTGCTTGAGGAACGGTGGATACGGAAAACGGCAGTTCGAGCAGTTCGAGTGTTCTTCTAATTCGGCCCCGTACCTTGCCGAGGTAATCGGATGACGGAGGTGGCGGGGTGACGGCGGCGACGAATGCCCTGGGGCGCGAACTGCAACTCGTCCACGCGGCACAGTGGCTCTACGCGATCAACGCGGAGCCGTTCGTACCGGGGGCGGGTGACCCGTACGCCCGGCTGGTACGGGGATTCGAGAGTGGCGAGGACGGCGTGGGTGGGACTCTCACCTCCATCGCGGAGCGGGGGCCGGTGTGGCGCAGCCGGCTCGACACCTGGGTCGTCACCGGCCCCGCGGCGCTGCGGGAGCTGTCCGCCGGCGCGGAACCGGCGGTGTCCGCCGCGGTGCCGCAGGCGGAGGCCTGGCTGCCCGAACCGGAGCGACAGCGCACGACGGAACTCGCCCGGGACCTGGCGCGGCGGGGCGGGACGAGGGCTGTGGGGAAGCGGGCCGGAGCGCTGCGGGAGCTGGCCGGACAGGCCGTGGCCCGGCTCGGCCCGGGCCCGGTCGACCTGGTGGCGGACTTCGCCGAGCCGCTGACCGCGGCCGGGTTCGCCGCGCTCCTGGACGTCCCCGAGGAGCGGCGCGCGGCGTTCGCCGCCGACCTCGCCGCGGCGGCCCCGGCCGTGGACGCGCTGCTCTGCCCGCAGACGCTGGACACGACGCGGCGCCTGGCGGCGGGCGTACGCGGACTGCGGGAACTCTTCGCCGGGCGCGCCCAAGCGGAAGCGGACCTGGTGCTCGCGGTGGCCGGTGCCCGCGCCGCGGCGGACCTGCTCGGCGACGCGCTGCGCAGGGTCCTCGGCCGGCCGGGGGAGTGGGAGCCGCTGCGCTCGGACCCCGCGCACGCGGCCCGGCTGGTGGAGGAGGTCCTGCACCACCGGCCGCCGTGGCGGGCGTGCCCCTTGGTGGCCCTCTCCCCGGCGGAGGTGGCCGGCACCCGCATCGAAGCGGGCGACACCGTCACCGCCGTGAGCACTACTGCCGCCGGCGCTCCGGCCCCCCTTCCCGTGGCCGCCTGCGCCACGCTGCTCCCGGCCGCGCGGGCGCTGGCCGGGCACGCGCTGGTGGCGCTGGCCGCGCGGGACCCGCTGCCGCGGCCGGACGGCGAGCCGGTGCGCGTGCGCCGGGCGCCCCTGACCCGGCGCCTGGTCAGGCTGCCGGCCCGAATCGGCGAGGAGGAGACGCGATGAGGGTTCTGTTCACCTCACTGGCCCACCACACCCACTACTACCCGCTAGTACCGCTCGCGTGGGCGCTGCGCACCGCCGGCCACGAGGTGCGGATCGCCAGCCAGCCCGAGCTGACGGACGTCATCACGGGCACGGGGCTGACCGCCGTCCCAGTGGAGTGGTCGCTCGGCGCCCTGGAGGACCTCGGGCTGCTCGGCAAGCTCCACGACGAGGCCTCGGCCCATGTGCAGGGCTTCGACTACGCCGCCCGGGGCGAACACCCCTGGGACTACGAGCAGTTGCTGGCGCTGGAGAACATCATGGTGCCCACGCTCTACGGCGCGCTCAACAACGACACCATGGTCGACGCCCTCGTGGACTTCGCCCGCTCCTGGCAGCCCGACCTCGTCGTCTGGGAGACCTTCACCCTGGCCGGGGCCATCGCGGCCCGGGTGACGGGCGCGGCGCACTGCCGGCTGGTCTCGGGCCCGGACATCAGCGTGCGGGCCCGCAAGGAGTTCCTGCGGCTGGCCGCCGAGCAGGAGCCGGAGCACCGTGAGGACCCGACCGCCGAGTGGCTGGAGCGCACGCTGCGGCGGCTGGGTTCGGACGCCGGGTTCGACGAGGACATGGTCACCGGGCAGTGGACGGTCAACACCACGCCGCCCAGCACGCAGCTCGACCTCCAGCTGCCGACCGTGCAGGTGCGCCACGTGCCGTACAACGGGCCCGCGGTGGTGCCGGACTGGCTGCGGGCCGATCCCGGGCGCAGCCGCGTCTGTGTGACGCTCGGCTCCTCGGCCTCCGACGTCGGCGTCGACATGGCCGAGCTGCTGGCCCATCTCGCGGAGCTGGACGCGGAGATCGTCGCGACCGTGGACGAGGCGACCCGGGAGGCCGCGGGGGACCTGCCGGACAACGTACGCCTGGTCGACTTCGTCCCGCTCAACGACCTGCTGCCCACGTGCGACGCGATCGTGCACCACGGCGGTGTCGGCACCAAGGCGACGGCCGAACTGCACGCCGTGCCCCAGCTGATCCTGGCCTTCGGCTGGGACACCGAGGTGATGGGGCGCGGTCTTGAGGACATCGGCGCCGGTCTGTGTGTGCCGAGCGCCGACCTGCTTCCGGACGTCCTGCGCAAGCAGGTCCAGCGGCTGGTCGGCGAGCCCTCGTTCGCGCGGGGCGCCCGTCGGCTCCAGGAGGAACTGCTCGCCGTGCCCAGCCCCAACGAGGTCGTTCCGGTGCTGGAACGGCTGGTCGCCGAGCACGGCACGAACGGCTCAGTCCACGACCGAGGGTGAGGGATCCAGACGTGACGGACACCAAGGCGCTGGTGCTGGAACTGGCGCGCAAATACCACAAGGAACAGGAACCGCGCGGGTTCGAACCCGGGGTCACTCCGATCCTGTCCTCGGGCGCGGTCCTCGACGAGGAGGACCGGGGCGCGCTCGTCGAGGCGGCCCTGGAGATGCGGATCGCCGCCGGGGTGCGCACCCGGAAGTTCGAGAGCGAGTTCGCGCGCTACTTCCGGCTGCGCAAGGCCCACATGGTGAACTCGGGCTCGTCGGCCAACCTGCTGGCGGTCAGCGCGCTCACCTCGCCGAAGCTGAAGGAGCTGCGGCTGCGCCCCGGCGACGAGGCCATCACGGTCGGCGCCGGGTTCCCCACGACCATCAACCCGCTCGTCCAGAACGGTCTGACACCGGTCTTCGTGGACGTGGAACTGGGCACCTACAACGCCTCCCTGGCCCAGATCGAGGCGGCGATCTCCCCGCGCACCAGGCTCATCATGATCGCGCACGCCCTGGGCAACCCGTTCCCCGTCGCCGAGGTCGCGGAACTGGCCCGCAAGCACGACCTGTTCTTCGTCGAGGACAACTGCGACGCCGTCGGCTCCACTTACGGGGGCCGGCTCACCGGCACCTTCGGCGATCTGTCGACGGTGAGCTTCTACCCCGCCCACCACATCACCGCCGGCGAGGGCGGCTGCGTCCTCACCGCGAGTCTGGAACTGGCCCGGATCGTCGAGTCGATGCGCGACTGGGGCCGGGACTGCTGGTGCGAACCGGGCACCGACAACACCTGCCTGAAGCGGTTCGACTACCAGATGGGCACCCTCCCGGCCGGCTACGACCACAAGTACATCTTCTCCCACGTCGGCTACAACCTGAAGGCCACCGACCTCCAAGGCGCCCTGGCCCTGAGCCAGTTGAAGAAGGTCGACGACTTCGGCGCGGCCCGCCGGCACAACTGGCAGCGGCTGCGCGACGGCCTGGCCGACGTGCCCGGACTGCTGCTGCCGCGGGCCACCCCGGGCAGCGACCCCAGCTGGTTCGGCTTCGCACTGACCGTGCTGCCCGACGCGGGCTTCACCCGCAGGGACCTCGTCGACTTCCTGGAGGGCCGCAGGATCGGCACCCGCCGGCTGTTCGGCGGGAACATCACCCGCCATCCCGCCTACCAGGACGTGCGCTACCGGATCGTGGACGAGCTGGTCAACTGCGACACCGTCACGGAGGACACCTTCTGGATCGGCGTCTATCCGGGGCTCACCAAGGAAATGCTCGACTACGTCGTCGAGTCCATCACCGAGTTCTGCACGCGAAAGGGCTGATCCGACGATGTCCACCATGGCCACACCCACCAGCCGGGTCGCCGTCGTCACCGGCGCCACCAGCGGGATCGGCCTCGCCGTCACCCGCTCCCTGGCCGCCGTCGGCCACCGCGTGTTCCTCTGCGCCCGGGACGCCGACCGGGTCGCGCTCACGGTCAAGGAGCTGCGCGCCGAGGGCCACGACGTGGACGGCGCCGCATGCGACGTACGGGAGGTGGCGCAGATCGAGGCGCTGATGTCCGCCGCGGTCGAGCGCTACGGGCCCGTCGAGGTGCTCGTCAACAACGCCGGCCGCAGCGGCGGCGGCCCGACGCACGCCATCGCCGACGAGCTGTGGGACGACGTGATGGCCACCAACCTGGACAGCGTCTTCCGCGTCACCCGCGCCGCCCTGACCACCGGCCGGATGCGGGAGGGGAGCTGGGGCCGGGTCGTCAGCATCGCCTCCACCGGCGGCAAGCAGGGCGTGGTGCTGGGCGCCCCCTACTCCGCCTCCAAGCACGGCGTCGTCGGCTTCACCAAGGCCCTCGGGCTGGAACTGGCCAAGTCCGGGATCACCGTCAACGCGGTGTGCCCCGGCTATGTGGAGACGCCCATGGCGGTACGGGTCCGGCAGGGCTACGCCGCCGCCTGGGAGACCACCGAGGAGGAGGTGCTCGACCGGTTCCAGGCCAAGATCCCGCTCGGCCGCTACACCACGCCCGACGAGGTGGCGGGCATGGTCGGCTATCTGCTGACCGACGCGGCCTCGTCCGTCACCGCGCAGGCGATCAACGTCTGCGGCGGGCTGGGAAACTACTGAGGAGAGCCATGTCGGACGAGACCACGCACACCACCGTCCACGAGATCGAGGTGCGGGCCCCGGCCGGGGCCGTGTTCGACCTGATCGCCGAGGCCCACCGCTGGCCCGTGCACTTCCCGCCGAGCGTGCACGTCGAGCGCCTGGAGGGCGACGACCGGCAGGAGCGGCTGAGGATCTGGGCGACGGCCAACGACGAGGTCAAGAGCTGGACCTCGCGCCGTGAACTGGACCGGGCCGGGTTACGGGTGACGTTCCGGCAGGAGGAGTCGCGGACGCCGGTGAAGAGCATGAGCGGCGAGTGGCTGCTTGAGCCCCTCGGCGATCAGGGCACCCGGGTGCGGTTCACCCACGCGTTCACCGCCGTCGACGACGACCCCGAGCACGTCGAGTGGATCCGCCGGGCCATCGACACCAACACCGCGTCCGAACTGGAGGCCCTGCGCCGGGGTGTGGAGGACGCGGACCCGGAGCTCACCTTCACGTTCGACGACAGTGTGCGCGTCGACGGCTCGGCGAAGGACGCGTACGAGTTCATCCGCGCGGCCGACCGCTGGACGGAGCGGCTGCCGCACGTCGCCCGGGTCGTCCTCACCGAGGACACCCCGAACGAGCAGCTCCTGGAGATGGACACGCGTACCGCCGACGGCGCGACCCACACCACCCGTTCGGTGCGCGTCTGCTTCCCGGCCGAGCGGATCGTCTACAAGCAGATCCAGACACCCGCGCTGATGGCGGCCCACACCGGTGAGTGGATCTTCGAGGAGGACGACAAGGGCTGCACCGTCACCTCCCGGCACACCGTGCGGATCGCGCCGGACGCCGTGACCACCGTCCTCGGTCCGACGGCGGACGTGGCCGCCGCCCGCACCATGATCCGGGACGCCCTCGGCCGCAACAGCCTCACCACACTGCGGTGCGCGGCCGACCACGCCGAGCGGCTGCGCGGCACCGGGCCGGTCCCCGCCGATACCTATGTCGCCGTGCAGCAGTTCTACGCCCGGCAGATGCGGCTCCTCGACGAGCGGCGGGCCGAGGAGTGGGCGCGGACGTTCACCGAGGACGGCGTCTTCGCGCAGAACATCGTCCCCGAGCCCCTGCGCGGCCGGGACGCCGTAGCCGCCGCCGTACGCCGCAACCTGGAGCGGACGGCGGACACACCGGAGCAGCGACGGCACGTGTTCTCCATGCTCACCGTCGTGCCCGGGCCCGACGGCTCCCTGAGCACCCGCTGCTACGCCCAGGTCCTGGCCACCCCGCCCGGGGGACCGGCCCGGCTGCACCTGAGCGCGGTGTGCGAGGACGAACTGGTGCCGCACGGCGACGGCTGGCTGGTGCGTCACCGCAAGGTCGAGCACGACGGCGTCTGAGCGCCCGCGCCGACCGTCACACACCTTCGGGCCGCACCGGCGAACGGTGCGGCCCGAAGGCGTTGCGCGGCCCGGGGGCCCGGGGGCCCGGGCGGTCGGGGTCAGGTGAGGGAGAGGCCGCCGTCGACCGGGACGACCGCGCCCGTCATGTAGCGGCCCTCGGGGTCGGCCAGCGTGGTGATCCACCAGGCCACGTCCTCGGGACTGGCGACGCGCCCGAGCGGGATCCGTTCGGCGAGCTGTCCCAGGAACCCCTGGTACTGCTCGGCGGACATGCCGACGCGCTCGCCGATGCCGGTGTCGGTCACGCCCGGGGCGACCGACACCACGCGGATACCGCGCGGCGCCAGCTCGACGGCCCAGGTGCGGGTGAAGTGGTTCAGCGCCGCCTTCGTACCCCAGTAGACCGAGTTGTCGGGGAACCCCTGGATGCCCAGCGAGCCGGCCGAGCTGACGTTGACGATGGTGCCGCCGGTCGCCTCCAGGGCGTCCAGGGCGGCCTGTGCCACGAAGGCCGGGGCGATCAGGTTGACGGCGACCTGCTGCTCGGTCGCGGCCCGGTCGAGTTTGGCGAGTGGCGCGAACGAGCCCGTCCCGGCGTTGTTGACCAGCACGTCCACCCGCCCGAACGCCCGCAGCGCGGCCTCCACCACCGTTTCGCCGGCCCCCGGCTCGGTGATGTCCGCGACCAGGGTGCGGATGCCTTCATGGCCCTCGGCCGTCTCGTCGAGGGCGGCGGCGGTGCGGCCCACGACCAGGACACGGTCGCCCCGCGAGGCGAAGCGGCGGGCCGTCGCACGGCCGATTCCGGTGCCTCCACCAGTGATGATCACAGTCCTAGGAGTCATGCCGGGACGCTACGGGCGAGGGCTCGAAGCCGGGTCGAGGTCAGAGCGCCGGCCGGTCGTCCCGGGTGATGTGCCGCTCGGCCACGAGCAGTTCACCGTCCCGCCGGACCAGCCGGTCGCGCATCACACAGGACAGCTCCAGGCGCGGTGCGCCGCCCCGCGGGGTCGCGAGGATCTGCACGTACGAGACGGTCTCGGTCCCTTCGCCGGTGCTCCGGGCGGTCGTCATGGTCACCCAGTGGCGGTGCGTCTCCCCGGCCGCGGCCCGCCCCTCGACCGCCGCCCGCGCACCGGCGGCGATGCCGTCCCGGCCCCGGACGGGCTCCGTCATCGAAGGGGCCTGGAAGGTGGCGTCGGCTGTGAAGGTGCCGGCCCACGCCTCCGCCTCGCCCCCGTCGAGCAGCTGCATGTGGCGGGCGTAGAACTGCTCGATGTCCGTGCTGTTCATGAACGGCCTCCCTACGACGGTCCTCCGACCCTGACGCACCCCTGTCGCACGTCTGTCGAATCCCGCTCGAGAGCGCCGCGCGGTCGTCGAGCGGTCTTCCAATGCCTTCCGAGCGGCTGCGGCCAGGCTGGCCGGGTCGTCCAGGAGGTGACCGTGCGCATCATTGACCTGTCCTCGCCGGTGGACGCCGGCTCGTTCGAACCGGACCCCGTGGTCCACGAGGTGATGTCCCCACGCGAGGGCGCGCTGCACATGCGCGACGAGATGCGGCGCCACTTCGACATCGAGTTCGACCCCGACGACCTGCCCGACGGCGAGTTCCTCTCGCTGGACCGGCTGAGTCTGACCACCCACACCGGCACGCACGTCGACGCGCCCTCGCACTACGGCTCCCGGACGACGTACGGCACCGGCGTGCCCCGGCACATCGACGCGATGCCGCTGGAGTGGTTCCTCGCCCCCGGAGTCGTCCTGGACGTCCGGGGCCGCGAGGCCGGCGTGGTCGACGCGGCGGACCTGCGCAAGGAACTCGACCGGATCGGCTGCACGCTCGCCCCGTCCGACATCGTGCTCCTCAACACCGGGGCCTCCGCGTGGTCCGGCACCAGCCGGTACTTCACCGACTTCGTCGGTCTCGACGCGAGCGCCATCGCCTTCCTGCTCGACGCGGGCATCCGGGTGGTCGGCACCGACGCGTTCAGCCTGGACGCGCCGTTCACCACGATCATCGCCGAGTACCGGCGCACCGGGGACCCCGCCGTGCTCTGGCCGGCCCATGTCGCCGGACGCCACCGGGAGTACTGCCAGATCGAGCGGCTCGCGGGCCTGGAGGAGCTGCCCGCGCCGTACGGCTTCCAGGTGGCCTGCTTCCCGGTGAAGGTCGCAGGCGCCGGGGCCGGCTGGGCGCGCGCGGTCGCCCTCGTCGACGACCAGGACCCCCTGACCAGTCCCTGACCCGAGGAGTATCCATGTACAGCACCGACCTCGCCGAGGTCTACGAGACGGTGTACCGCAGCCGGGGCAAGGACTGGGCGGCGGAGGCCGAGGACATCGCGGCCGTGGCACGCCGGCACGCCCCGGGCGCCGACACGCTGCTCGACGTGGCCTGTGGCACCGCCGCCCATCTCGGCCCCTTCAGCAAGCTCTTCGCCACGGCGGAGGGCCTGGAGATCGCGGCGCCGATGCGTGATCTGGCGCTGGAGCGGTGGCCCGGCCTGACCATCCACGAGGGCGACATGCGCGACTTCGACCTCGGCCGCCGCTACTCCGTCGTCACCTGCATGTTCTGCGCCATCGGCTATCTGGGCAGCGTCGAGGAGATGCGCTCGGCCGTGGCCTCGATGGCCCGTCACCTCGAACCCGGAGGCGCGCTGGTCATCGAACCCTGGTGGTTCCCCGAGCAGTTCAAGGAGGGGTTCGTCGCCGGGGACCTGGCCCGCGAGGGCGAGCGGACCGTCGCCCGGATCTCCCACTCCACCCTCCAGGGCCGCGCGACCCGGATGGAGGTCCGGTTCCTCGTCGGCGAGCCGTCGGGCATCCGGACCTTCACCGAGATCGACGTACTGACCCTCTTCACGCGTGAGGAGTACGAGCAGGCGTTCAAGGACGCCGGCTGCTCCGTCACGTACCAGCCGGGCCCGCCGACCGGCCGCGGCCTCTTCACCGGAGTCAAGGAGCGGGAGGTGTCCGGGCGATGACCACCTATGTCTGGGACTATCTGCGGGAGTACGCCGAGGAGCGCGAGGAACTCCTCGACGCCGTCGACACGGTGTTCCAGTCCGGTCAGCTCGTCCTCGGGCAAAGCGTCTCCGGCTTCGAGCAGGAGTTCGCCGCCTACCACGGGCAGCCGCACTGCGTCGGCGTCGACAACGGCACCAACGCCATCGTCCTCGGCCTCCAGGCGCTCGGCGTGAAGCCGGGCGACGACGTCATCACGGTGTCCAACACGGCGGCCCCCACGGTCCTGGCCATCGACGCCGTGGGAGCCCGGCCGGTCTTCGTCGACGTGCGCGAGGAGGACTACCTCATGCGCACCGACCTGCTGGAGGAGGCGCGCACCGAGCGGACCACGGCGATCGTGCCGGTGCACCTGTACGGGCAGTGCGTCGACATGGCCGCGGTGACCGCCTTCGCCCAGCGCCACGGCCTGAAGGTCCTGGAGGACTGCGCCCAGGCCCACGGCGCCCGCCACCACGGCCGGCTCGCCGGGACCATGGGCGACGCCGCGGCCTTCTCCTTCTACCCGACGAAGGTCCTCGGGGCGTACGGCGACGGCGGCGCTGTCGTCACCCACGACGCCGGCACGGACGCGGAGCTGCGCCGGCTGCGCTACTACGGCATGGAGGACCGGTACTACGTTGTCCAGACTCCCGGGCACAACAGCCGCCTCGACGAGGTCCAGGCCGAGATCCTCCGCCGCAAGCTACGGCGCCTCGACACCTACGTCGAGGGGCGGCGGCGGGTGGCGCGACGCTATGCGGAGGGGCTGGGGGACACCGGCCTCGTCCTTCCCGAGAACGCGGTGGGCAATGATCACGTCCACTACGTCCACGTGGTCCGCCACCCGGAGCGGGACCGGATCATCGAGCGGCTCAAGGCGTACGACATCGAGCTGAACATCAGCTACCCCTGGCCGGTGCACACGATGTCCGGCTTCGCGCACCTCGGCTACCACGAGGGCGATCTGCCGGTGACCGAGCGGCTGGCGAAGGACATCTTCTCGCTGCCGATGTACCCCTCGCTGCCGCGGCACGTCCAGGAGAAGGTGATCGAGGCGCTGCGCGAGGTGATCGCCGGCCTGTGACGCCGTGCCCCCGTACGAAACGCCGTGTCCCGGTGAGGCAGTCCGCCTCACCGGGACACGGCGTTTCAAAGCCCTCGCCGTCAGCCCGCGTGGTACAGGCTGTGCAGGCAGGCGATCAGGCTGCGGGCCTGGACGTTGACGTAGTGGCTGTGCCGCAGCAGGTCCGACAGCTGGTGCAGCGTCATCCAGCGGTGGTCGGGATGGTCGCGGGACACGTCCTGGTCGGTCTCCACGATCAGGTAGCGGTTGAGCGCGTGGAAGAAGCGGCCGCCCTCCTCGGAGAGCACCGTGTCGAACCGGACGCGCTCCTCGGGAGCCCCCAGCACCTCGTCGAGGAAGGGCGGCGCGGCCTGGCCGAGCAGCTGCGCATGGCTCTCCGCGACGCACTGCACGGTGGGACCCAGCTCCACCACGTCCGCGAAGCCCGGCTCCACGCGCGCGTGCACGAGGACGTGCAGCACCCCCTCGAACCGCCGGACGAGGAAGGCGATGACGCCCTGCCCCACCGGTTCGATCATCGGCTGGCTCCACCGGTGGACCTCACGGCCGCCGGCGTCGACCCGCACCCCGATGACGTCGAAGAAGGCACCCGCGTCGTGCCGGATGCGGTCGCCGGTGCGGCTCCAGTCGCGCAGTTCGCCGAGCGCGACCCGGCGGACCGCGATGTCGCTGCTGGTGCGCCGGTCGGTGATCCAGCCGAGGACCTCCGACGCGCTGTGCACAGTCACCGCCCCGGGATCGCCCGAGCGCAGCAGTGCCGAGCGGAAGTCGTCCCCGTCCGGCTCGTCGACGCCCGGCCCGGTGAACGGCAGGCACGACAGCACGGTCCGGGCATCCATGTTGACCGTGTCCCGGCGCCCCAGCAGCTCATGGATCTGGCCGAGCGTCATCCAGCGGTAGCCGTCGATGGCCTCCACCGGCTCGGGCAGCTCGACGACCACGTTGCGGTTGCGCTTGCGGTAGAACCAGGACCCCTGCTCGGACTGCCGAACGTCGGCGAGCACTCCGGGACGGCTGTGGATGTCCATGAAGTGCTCCAGATACGGCACCGCGCGCCCCTGGTGGACCCGGGTGTAGTTGCTCCGGGTCGCCTGGACGGTCGGGGAGAGCTGGAGCCCCTCGGCGTTGCCCGGCTCGACCTTCGCCTGCATCAGGCAGTGCAGGACCCCGTCGATCGGGGCGGTGAGAATGCCGAGGATGCCGATCTCGGGCTGGTTGATGATCGGCTGGGTCCACCGCGCCACCGGAGCGCCCGGGTTGCTGACCTCCAGCCCGTGCACGGTGAAGAACCGGCCCGTGTGGTGGCGCAGATCGCCGGTGCCCGGGTCGGTCTCCCAGCCCTCCAGGGCCTCCAGGGGGACCCGGTCGACATGGGTGTAGGCCCGCCGGCCGTAGTCGGCGAACCAGTCCGTGAAGTCGGAGAGATCGCCGAGAGGGCCGGTCCGCAGCCGGGCCGAATCGTCGATCCGCCGCTCGACGGGATCTCGCGTCGCCGCGGACGAGGGGGCAGGGGTGTCGCTCATGAGACCTCCAGGGAGGTGGTGCCCGCTGCCGCTTCCCACATCGCCCGGACGGAGTCGCCGAGTTCGATCGTGGGCCGCCAGCCGAGCACCTGGGCGGCGAACCGGATGTCCGCGCAGGTCCAGCCGCCGCCCTTGCTGGCGACCTCGGCGGAGTTGAGCTTCACCGACGCGGCGTCCACGCCGGCCGCGTCGAACAGGGCGTCGACCAGGTCGCGCATCGGCACCGCCTCGCCGCGCCCGATGTTCACGACCAGGCCGGTGACGGGCGCGTGCACCGCGGCGACGGCCGCCCGGGCCAGGTCCCGTACGTCGACGAAGTCCCGCCGGGCGTCGGCGACGTCGAGGCCGATCACCTCGCCGGGGCCGAGGGCGCGCAGCCGGGCCACGACGGCACCGAGGAAGCTGGCCGTCGGGGTGTGCGGTCCGCAGACGTTGACCGCGCGCAGCACCACCCCGTCCACCAGGCCCGCCCGGGTCCGGTCGAGCAGATGCTCGGAGCCGGTGCGCTTGGTCAGCCCGTACGGGGTCAGCGGGCCGGGCTCGCGCTGTTCGTCGATGCGGACCCCGTCGGGCACGGGGCCGTACTCGTGGATCGACCCCATCTGGACGATCCGCAGCCGCCGGGAGGTCGCGGCGCACCCCTCGACCAGGCGTTCCACCAGGTCGATGTGGGCGCTGCGCATCTCCTCGACGGTGGTGCCCCAGCCGCCGGTGGCGTTGACGACGGCGGTGACGCCGTGCCGGTCGAGGAGCGCCGCGATCTCCTCCGGCGCGGCGGCGGCGACATCGAGGGGGACGAAGGCGTCCGCACGGGTGTGCGGGGCCGGGTGCCGGGCCACCGCGAGCACCTGGTGCCCGGTCCGCAGCAGTTCGTCGCAGAGGCTGCGGCCGACGCAGCCGGTGGCACCCAGCACGGCCACGGTCCCGGCGGACGGCCCGCCCTGTGTGGTGGTGGACATCGCCGGGCTCAGCGCGTCGCGCCGATGCCGGAGGGCTGCCACAGGGCCTCCTCGACCGCCTGGGACTCGGCGTAGTCGGGCAGCAGGCCCTGGGCCCGGGCCGAGGCGAAGGACAGCGCGGCGGCGTCCCGCTCCGACTGCACCGTGTCCAGGCCGGAGGGGAGCCGCACGCCCAGGTCCTTGTCGAAGACGTCGACGGCCAGCTCGTTCTCGGCCACGTACGGGCCCGTCAGCAGATACGACATGACGGTGTCGTCCTCGAGCGCGACGAAGGCGTGGCCGACGCCGACCGGGAAGTACGAGGCGCGGAAGTGGACCTGGTCCATCTCGACCGCGTCCCACTGCCGGAACGTGGGCGAGCCGACCCGCAGGTCGACCACGACGTCCAGGGCCCGGCCGCGCGCGCAGTACACGTACTTCGCGGTGCCGGGCGGCGTGACGGTGAAGTGGATGCCGCGGATCGTGCCGCGCCGGGAGAGGCTGTGGTTGGTCTGCGCCACCGGGAAGTGCGGCCGCCCCAGGGCCTGCTGGAACGCGTCGAGCTGGAAGGGCGAGACGAACAGCCCGCGGTGGTCGCGGAACTGACGGGGGGTGAACTCGTACGCCCCCTCGACCTTGAGCTTACGGATCTGCATCGCTTGGTTCACCGTCCGGGAGATAGTCGGGTACGGCAGGGCCGGCGGCCCGGGCGTGTGCGGGTGCGGCGTGCCGGTCACCGGCGGCGGTGCTCGACGGCCAGGCGCTCCAGCGTGGGGACGACCTGCGCGGGGGCGGGCGCGGCGAGCGCCTCACGCCGCAGGGCCTCGGCGTTGCGCTTGAAGACCGGCTCCTCGAGCAGGCGGACGAGCAGCTCGCGCAGCCCCTTCGCGCTGAGCTTGCCCGGCACGTAGAGCCCGGCCTGGCGCTCTTCCAGGTAGCGGGACTTGTTGATGGTGTCCCAGACCCCGTCGACGACGATGAGCTGGGGCACGGCGTGGATCATCGCGGTGCCGAAGCTGCCGGACCCGCCGTGGTGGATCACCGCGTCGCAGGTGGGCAGCAGCGCGTCGAGCGGGACGAAGTCCACGGCCCGGACGTTGTCCGGCAGGGTGTCGAAGTCCGTGAGCTGCTTCTCGTTGAGCGTGGCGACGACCTCGACGTCGTCGAGCCCCGCGACGGCCTCCAGCAGGTCCCCGATGGAGGCCCGGTCGGCGCCGAGCACCTCGCGGTGCGCCACACCGAGGGTGATGCACACCCGGCGGCCCTTCTTCGGCGGCTCCTGGAGCCACTGCGGCACCGTGGACTGGCCGTTGTACGGCACGTACCGCATCGGCACGTAGTGCAGGTCCACCGGGAGCCGCATGGACGCCGGCAGCGGGCAGACGGTGAAGTCGCCCGTCACCGCGGCCTCCTCGAAGGAGGCGCCGTGCCGCTCCAGGCTCCAGGTGAGCCACTCGCGCAGCGGGTCGTCCCGCAGCTCCGGCGGGCGCGCGGCCAGCTGCCCGAGGAAGGTCTCGCGCATCAGGCCCGCCAGGTCGAGCCCGAACAGCAGCCGGCCGTGCGCCGTCCCGGTGGCCATGGCGGCGATCGCGCCGGCGAAGGTCATGGTGTCCCACAGGACCAGGTCCGGCTTCCAGGAGCGGCAGTGCTCCACCAGCTCGTCGACCATCTGGTCCGAGCAGCAGTTCTGGAAGACGACCGAGGTCATGGCCGTGAACACACCGAGTGTGTAGTCCGGCGTGAGCCGCTCCGGCCGGGTCTCGCTCATGTCGAGACCGACCTGCGCCTGGCTCTCCAGCTGGTCGACGTCCTGGCCGATGTTCTCCTGGGTCTCCTGCATCTGCTCGTCGAGATGCAGTTCCTCCCCGACACCGACGGCGGTCAGCCCCGTCTTGGTGATCTCGTCGGCGAGATCGGGATGACTGGCGATCCTGACGTCGTGGCCCGCTGCCTTCAGGGCCCAGGCGAGTGTCACCTGGGCATGCATGTGCGACTTGGCGGCGAAGGTGGTGAAGAGTACCCGCATCCCAACCCCTGTTCCGGCGAACGACCCTTTGCGATGGGCCTCCACCCTCGGACCGTGACCTCGTGCGGGAGTCGAGAGTCGTTGCAGCGGCACTCGATCCGGGGCCTATCGCGCGGTCCGTCCCTCCCGCGCTCGCGGAGAACAGCAGGTCATGTACTACCGTGGGATCAGCCGGCGGGGCCCGGCCTCAGTGAAAGGACCCCCTGAGGGCGGAGCACCGGTTGCCGGTCCGTGCCGTGAGGGAGATTCAGCAGGGAGACCATGTCTGCCACGAGATTGCTCGTCCTGGGCGTCGTGCGCATGCACGGCCGGGCGCACGGCTATCTGGTCCGTTCCGAGCTGCTGTCCTGGGGTGCCGACGAATGGGCGCACATCAAGTTCGGCTCGATCTACCACGCGCTGCGGCAGCTGGCCAAGGACGGGCTGCTGAAGTCGACCGACATCCCGGACTGGCCGGGCCGGGTCGACTACGAGATCGCGCCGCCGGGCGACGAGGAGTTCTTCAGGCTGCTGCGTGACGCGCTGCGGCAGGGGAACAACCGGGCG
The DNA here is from genome assembly GCF_044457425.1 of Streptomyces sp. NPDC050546. Taxonomy (NCBI): domain Bacteria; kingdom Bacillati; phylum Actinomycetota; class Actinomycetes; order Kitasatosporales; family Streptomycetaceae; genus Streptomyces; species Streptomyces sp. NPDC050546. The sequence goes on along the minus strand of NZ_JBITGX010000014.1, from coordinate 94,814 downwards.
GACATGCTGGGCGCGGCGCTCGTGCTGCTGCCCGCGCTCAGCCGCAAGGAGGCGATCGGTCTGCTGCGCGAGCGCATCGCGTCGCTCTCGGCCGAACAGTCGGAGCTGATCGCCAAGGTCGACGAGACGGCCGGCGAACGGCCGCAGCGTGCCCACATCCGTGAGCTCCTCGGCCTGTGGGAGCACGGCGCCGCCAGTCAGGCCGCATGGACCGAGGCGCTGATCGAGCGCCTGGAGGCGGGCGCCTACGTCATGGCGGGGGAGGAGAAGGGCGCCTGACGGGGAGCCCTTCCGGCCGTTGATCGGGATCCGGTGGAGGACGGCACGCGTCCCGTGATACTCAAGTTTGTATATCCAAGCTGCCGGTCCCGAGAGGACGATCGCCGTGCCGATCATGCTGACCTCGGAAGACGTGGACGACGCCTTCGACGACGAGGCCTTCATGGAGGAGCGGTTCTCCGACGTGCAGCGACTGCTCCTCGGCCACGATCCGGCGCCGGGCCCCGAGACCCTGGTCCTGCTCCCCGCCGCGCGCTGCCGGCTGACCGTCGGACCGCACGCTTCCGGCCCCTTCGGCCGCTGCTTCGCCGTCCGTCTCGAACCCCGCGCGGACCTCTCCGCCGCGTGCGTGGAACTGCTGCTCGCCGATGACGGGTCCCTTCTCGGCCTCGTGGACGCCGGCGCCCTCGACGGCTGGCGCGGCGCCATACCCGCCGGACTCGCCGCGCGGTATCTCGCCCCGCCGGCCCCCGCCACGCTCGGCCTCTTCGGCACCGGGGAGGCGGCCTGGTCCTGCCTGCTCGTCCTGCACCACGCACTGCCCTCGCTCTCCGAGGTGCACGTCGTCGGCCGGGAGCCCGACCGGGCCCGGGACTTCGCCACCGCCGCCGCCCTGCGCACCGGCCTGCGGGTGCGCGTGTCCGAGGACGTCCGCACCACCGCAGCCCGCGCCGACGTCGTCGCCACCACCAGCGGCCACCCGCCCGTCCGGGCCGCGTGGCTCGCGGCCGGAGCGCTCCTGATCGACCAGACCGCGACGGTCGCGCCCACCGTCCCGGGCGACCCCCGTAACCCGGTGACCGGCGCCCGAGCCTTCGACACCGATGCCGACACCGCCCTGAGAGCTTGGCCTTCCGGCATCCGCCCCGGCGTCTGGTCCTCTGGTGGCGGTCCGGACGTCGGGTCTTCCCGCTCCGGCCAGGGCGCGCAGCCGCCCGGCTCCGGCCCGGACGCCGGGCCGCCCGGCTCCGGCCCGGCCGCCCCGTCGCCCGATGCCGCGTCCGTCGCCCCGGACCCCGCTGTCCGGCACGTCAGCATCGCTGCCCCCGTCGGCCGCTCCGCGGGCACCCGGCAGGCGCCGCTCCCGCTCGCCGAGATCGTCGCGGGCCGGGCCCTGCCCCGGCGCAGCGGTTCCGACATCGTCCACTACCAGGGCGGTGAGCTGGCCGGCTGGAGCGTCATCGCCGCCGTCGCCGGACTCGGCCACGCCTGGCGGCGGGACGTAGGCATCCCGGTGCGGCTGGGGCGCGGGGGCCCCTGACCGGGGTCGGGATCCAGCCGTCTTCTAGGGCGCCGCGAGGCACGCGCCGGAGGGTTTCAGTCTGACCTCGGCGTACGCGTCGCCGGACGCCCGGACGATGAGGAGCACCGATCCCATGTCAGCCGATCAGCCCGGCCCCGCCACCGGCGGCCCGGCCACCTTCGTGAACAGCTTCACGCTTCGCACCTCCCCGGAGGAGTTCGAGGACGTCTTCGCCCGCACGGCACGCTTCATGGAGCGCCAGCCCGGATTCCTCGGCTACACCCTCGTACGCCATCTGGAGAAGCCGCACAGCTACGTCAACATCGCCCGCTGGTCCGATGTCTCCGCCTTCCGTGCCGCCGTCGGCCAGGCCGACTTCCGGCCGCACGCCGAGGCACTGCGGGCGATCAGCACCAGCAGCTCCAACCTCTACCTGGAGCGGCACAGCGCGACCGGGGAGGCACGATGACCGGGCGGGTCGCTCAGCGCGGAGGGGGAGGCGTGCCGACCCGGCGGGTCGCGATCACCGGCATCGGCGTGGTGGCCCCCGGCGGCATCGGCACCAAGCAGTTCTGGCAGACCATCACAGGCGGCCGCACCGCCACCCGGACCATCAGCCTCTTCGACCCCGCCCCCTTCCGCTCCCGGATCGCCGCCGAGTGCGACTTCGACGCCGCGGAGCAGGGGCTGAGCGCCGAGGACGCCGAACGGCTCGACAGGGCGGCCCAGTTCGCCCTGGTCGCCCTGCGCGAGGCCGTCACCGACAGCGGTCTGGAGCCCAACCCGGAGACCGCCCACCGCACCGGCGTCAGCCTCGGCAGCGCGGTCGGCTGCACCCAGAAACTCGAGGAGGAGTATCTGGCCCTCAGCGGCGGCGGACAGGAGTGGCTGGTCGACCACACCGCCGCGAGCGCCCATCTGTACGACCACTTCGTGCCCAGCTCCATGGCCGCCGAGCTCGCCTGGGAGGCCGGCGCCGAGGGCCCCTGCACCGTCGTCTCGGCCGGCTGCACCTCCGGACTCGACTCGGTCGGGCACGCGGTGGCCCTCATCCGCGAGGGCCTGGCCGACGTGATGATCGCCGGGGCCACCGACGCCCCCATCTCCCCGATCACCGTGGCCTGCTTCGACGCCATCCGGGCCACCTCGCCCCGCAACGACGACCCGGCGACCGCGCTGCGCCCCTTCGACCGCACCCGCAACGGCTTCGTCCTCGGCGAGGGCGCCGCCGTCCTGGTCCTCGAGGAACTCACCGCGGCCCGCGCCCGGGGAGCCCACGTCTACGCCGAGATCGCCGGCTACGCCTCCCGCGGCAACGGGTACCACATGACCGGGCTGCGCACCGACGGACGCGAGCTGGCCGCCGCCGTCGACGCCGCCCTCGACGAGGCCCGCCTCGCCCCCGACGCGCTCGGCTACGTCAACGCCCACGGCACCGCCACCAAGCAGAACGACGTGCACGAGACCGCCGCCCTCAAGCGCAGCCTCGGGGCCGCGGCCCACCGGGTCCCGGTCAGCTCCATCAAGTCGATGATCGGGCACTCGCTGGGTGCCATCGGCTCCATCGAGGTCGCCGCCACCGCGCTGGCCCTCGAACACGGCGTCATCCCGCCCACCGCGAACCTGACCGACCCCGACCCCGAACTCGACCTGGACTACGTCCCCCTGCACGCCAGGGAGCGCGACCTGTCGGCCGCGCTCACCGTGGGCAGCGGCTTCGGCGGCTTCCAGAGCGCCATGGTGCTGCGCCGGCCCGAGGGGCGGGCCGCATGACCCCCGTCGTGGTCACGGGCATCGGGGTGGTCGCCCCCACCGGCGTCGGACTCGACGCCTACTGGGCGGCGACGCTGCGCGGCGAGGACGGCATCCGGCGCGTCCAGGCGTTCGACCCCAGTCGCTATCCGACGCGGCGGGCGGGCGAGGTGACCGGGTTCGAGGCGGGCGAGCATCTGCCCAGCCGGCTGATCCCGCAGACCGACCGTATGACCCAGTTCGCCCTGGCTGCCGCCGACTGGGCCGTCGCCGACGCCGGGATCGACCTCGACTCGGTGCCGTCGCTGGCGCGAGGCGTCGTCACGGCCGGCGCCTCGGGCGGCTTCGGCTTCGGCCAGCGCGAACTGCAGCACCTGTGGGGCGAGTCCCCCAAGAAGGTCAGCGCCTATATGTCCTTCGCCTGGTTCTACGCCGTCAACACCGGCCAGATCTCCATCCGGCACGGCATGAACGGGCCGACCGGCGTCTTCGTCGGCGAGCAGGCCGGGGGCCTGGACGCCCTCGCCCACGCCGGACGCCAGATCCGCGCCGGTGCGCAGCTGATGATCTCCGGCGGCATGGACTGCTCCCTGTGCCCGTACGGCATGGCCGCGCAACTGGCCGGCGGACGGCTCACCGCCGACGCCTACCTGCCCTTCGACGACCGGGCCTCCGGTCATCTGCCCGGCGAGGGCGGCGCGCTGCTCACCCTGGAGAGCGCCGAGGGGGCCCGTGCCCGGGGGCGTCACCCCTACGGTGAGATCGCCGGATTTGGTGCCACCTTCGACCCGCGCCCCGGGTCGGGGCGGCCCCCGACGCTGCGGCGGGCAATCGAGCAGGCGCTCGCCGACGCCGGAGCCGACCCGGAGGAGATCGCCGTCGTCTTCGCCGACGGCGCGGGCGTGCCCGAACTCGACGCGGCCGAGGCCGAGGCGCTGACCGCGGTCTTCGGCGCGGGCGGAGTCCCGGTCACCGTCCCCAAGACGGCCACGGGCCGCCTCTACTCCGGCGCCGGTCCGCTCGACGTGGTGACCGCCCTGCTGACCCTGCGCGACGGCCTCGCCCCGCCCACGGTCAACGTCACCCAGGTCCCCGACGCCTACGGCCTCGACCTCGTCGTCGGCCACCCCCGCCCGGTCACCGGCACCGCGGCCCTGGTCCTGGCCCGCGGCCACCACGGCTTCAACAGCGCCATGGTCGTACGGTCCCCCGCACCCGCCGAAGCGCTCACGGGGTCCGGGCGGAAGGTGGCGGCGTGAACGGCGGCGAGCTGTACATCCGGGCGACCGGGACCTGGCTGCCGCCCGTCGAGCGGGTCGTGGACGCGGTCGCGGACGGGCGGTGCGACGCCGCCGTGGCCCGTTCCACCCGGATGGAGTCGGTGACGGTCTCCGCGGGGGAGCCCGCTCCCGAGATGGCGGCCCGGGCCGCCCGGACCGCGCTGGAGCGGGCCGCCGCCGAACCGGGCGACATCGACCTGGTGCTGCACGCCAGCTTCTACTACCAGGGCTTCGACCTGTGGGCCCCCGCCTCCTACGTCCAGCGGGAAGCCGTCGGCAACCAGTGCCCCGCGCTGGAGGTCCGGCAGGTCTCCAACGGCGGCATGGCGGCCCTCGACCTGGCCTGGGCCTATCTGACCGCCGACCCGGCCCGGGTCGCGGCCCTGGTGACCACCGGCGACCGCTTCTGCCCACCCGGGTTCGACCGGTGGCGCAGCGACCCCGGAACCGTCTACGGCGACGGCGGCACCGCCCTCGTGGTCTCGCGGCACTCCGGCTTCGCCCGGGTCCGCAGCGTCGCGACCGTCTCCGCGCCCGACCTGGAGGGCATGCACCGCGGCGACGACCCGTTCGGACCGGCCCCGTTCAGCCACCGCGAGGTCGTCGATCTGGAGGCGCACAAGCGGGACTTCCTGGCCCGCCACGGTGTCGCCCCGACCGTCGCCCGGGTCGCCGCCGCGCAGGAGTCCGTCGTCAAGCAGGCGCTCGCCGACGCCGGGCTCGGCCTCGCGGACATCGACCGGTTCGTGCTGCCGCACCTCGGCCATCGCAGGCTGCATGTCGCCTACTTCGCCAAGTTCGGCATCGATCCCGAGCGCAGCACCTGGTCCTGGAGCCGGACGATCGGGCACCTGGGCGCCGGGGACCCCTTCGCCGGACTCGACCACCTGGTCAGCGGTGGGGCGCTCGGGCCCGGTGACACGTGCCTGCTCTTCGGTGTCGGCGCCGGCTTCAGCTGGTCCTGCGCCGTCGTCGAGATCCTGAACACGCCTCCCTGGAGGGACCGATGAACGGCACCGCCCGCCCGGTCGCCCTGCTGCTGCCCGGCCAGGGCTCGCAGCATCCGCGCATGGCCGCCGGACTCCTGGACGCCGAGCCCGTCTTCGCCGAGGCGATGGACGAGGCCCTGACCGCCCTGACGGACCTCGGCGGCCACAGCACCGGTCTGCGCGAGGACTGGCTGGGGACGGCCGACACCGCGGTGACGGACCACGTCACACGCTCCCAGCCGCTGCTGTTCGCGGTGGACTACGCCCTCGGGCGGCTCGTCCTCGACTGGGGCGTACGGCCCGTCGCCCTGCTCGGGCACAGCATCGGCGAGGTGGCCGCCGCGGTCCTCTCCGGCGTCTTCACGCTGCGGGACGCCGCCGCCCTCGTCCACGACCGCGTCGGACGGCTGGCACAGGCGCCGCCCGGCGGGATGGTCGCCGTCGCGGCCGGCCAGGACGAGGTGGCGCCCTTCCTCACCGACGGCGTGGTCGTCGGCGCCGTCAACGCCCTGCGCCAGACGGTCCTCGCCGGCCTCGACGCCCCGCTGCGCGGCGTCACGGCGGCACTCACCGACGCCGGGTTCGTGCTCCAGCGCGTGCCGGCCTCCACGGCGTTCCACAGCCCGTCCCTGGCCCCGGCCATGCGCGGAGCCGGCGGGCGGATCGCCGAACTCCCCGTCGGCGAGCCCCGCATCCCGGTCATGTCCGGGTACACGGCCCGCTTCCTGACACCCGCCGAGACGAAGGACCCGGCCTTCTGGTCCCGTCACCCCGTCGCGCCGGTGCTCTTCTGGCCCGCCCTCGACGCGCTCCTCGCGGAAGGGGACCTGGTGCTCGTCGAGGCCGGTCCGGGCCAGGGACTGTCCCAGCTGGCCCGCCGCCACCCCGCCGTGCGCTCCGGCCGCTCCGCCGTCGTTCCCCTCCTGCCCGCCCGGCCGGGCACATCCGACCAGGACGTGACCGCCGTACGCGCCGCCGCGGAGGCCCTGGCCGTGTAGCGCGCGTCGAGTGCCCTTGTAGGCACGCGGCCTAGCGTCGCCGGTGGCGCTTCGCCCCTGCTTCTTCCCTCTCTCCTCTTCACCCTTCTTCTCTCGAGGACGGTGTCATGCTGACGACCGATCAGACCGACAGCGAGCTGGGCCGGCATCTGCTGACCATCCGAGGCGTGCAGTTCATCTTCGGCGCCCAGGGCGATCCCTTCGCCATGATCCTGCGCGCCGGTGACGACGACCCGCTCGACCACGGGGCACGCGCCCGCGAACAGGGCCTGCACGAGAGCAGCGTCGGCGCGTGGGTCACCGCGAGCCGCGAACTCGGCGCACGTGTCCTCGGCGACCCGCGGTTCTCCCCGCGCCACGCCGAGGAGGGGCCGCAGTCCCACCCGGGCGTCGACGTCTGGGACAACCCCCTGCTGTGCCATGTCGTCCCGCTCGACGACGCCCGCCTCAACCTCGACCCGGCCGCGTACGCCACGCTCGCCGAGGTCTCCGCGCCGCTGCTGTCGGCCGAGGCGCTCGCGGCGCGGGCACCGGAGATCGAGGCGGCCTACCGCGAGACGCTCGCCGCGGCGGGCGAACGGTTCGACCTGTACCGGGACTTCGCCGTCCCCGCCGCCCTGCGGGTGGTGGCCGACGTACTCGGCCTGCCCGACGAGACCCGTGAGCGCCTGCCCGAACTGCACGCGGGTCTCGCCACCGCCCTGGACGCAGGGAGCTGCCCGCAGCAGCTCGCGACCGCCCGGGCGCTGCTCACGGCCGTGTCGGGCCTGTCCGCCGAACTGACCGGCCTGGTGGAGGCCGGCCGTGCCACCGGCCTCGCCGGGCTGTCGCCCGAGGACGCGGTCGCGATCGGCGCGCTGGCCGTCGTGGTGGGCGTCGAGGTCACCGCGACCGCCGTGTGCAACGCCGTCGAGGTGCTGCTGGCCCACCCGGAGGAGTGGCAGCGGATCGGGCAGGACCCGGCGGCGGCCCCGGCCGCGGTCCGGGAGGCCCTGCGGCTGGCTCCGCCGCTGCGGTTCGAGAGCCGTATCGCCCGCGAGCAGGTCGAGTTCGACGGCAAGACGATCGAGGAGGGCCGGCGCGTGGTGGTCCTCGTCGACGCGGCCAACCGGGACCCGGAGGCCTTCGCCGACCCGGACGCCTTCACGCCCGGCCGCGGTGACGGCGACCGGTCGCTCACCCTCCTCGGCGGTCCCGCCGCCCCGGTCACCGACGCGCTGGTCCGCGTCCAGACCGAGGCCGCGATCCGTGCCCTGGCCGCGCTCCGGCCCGCCCTGCGCACCAACGCCGAGGTGCTGCGCCGCATGCGCTCGGCGGCGCTGCACGGCGTCCTGCGCTTCCCCGTCGCATGACCGGACGTCGCACGACCGGACGCCGCGTGACCGGACCGGCCCACACCAGGGGAGGAGCACCGCGATGCGTGTACTGCTGACAGCCTTCGCACAGGACGCCCATCTCAACGGCGTCGTCCCGCTCGCCTGGGCGCTGCGGACCGCCGGGCACGAGGTCCGGGTGGCCGGCCAGCCCGCCGCGGTCGAGAGCATCACCCGGGCCGGTCTGACGGCCGTACCGGTGGGCGAGAACCACCGGATGGACGCCGTCATCCCCACCGTCGGTCCCGGGATGCTCATGCACCACCTGGACCGCGACTACCTGGAGAACCGTCCCGAGCGGCTGAGCCTCGACTTCCTGCGGGCGTCGAACGCGATGCTGACGGCGACCTTCTACGCCCAGATCAACAACGACTCGATGATCGACGCGCTCGTCGACTACGCCCGGTTCTGGCAGCCGGACCTGGTGCTCTGGGAGCCCTTCACCTTCGCCGGGGCCATCGCCGCCAAGGCGACCGGGGCCGCCCACGCCCGGCTGCTGGCCTTCCCCGACCTCTTCGCCAACACCCATCTGACGCTGCGCCGGCGTCAGGCGGAACTGCCCGCGGAACTGCGCGACGACCCGCTGGAGGAGTGGCTGGCGTACACCCTGGACCGGCACGGGGCCGCCTTCGACCCCGACGTGGTCACGGGGCAGTGGTCGGTCGACCAGATGCCCCCCGGGGTGCGGATGGAGCTGGGACTGCCGACGGTTCCCACGCGCTACGTGCCGTACAACGGGCCGGGCCCGGCCGTCGTACCGGACTGGCTGCGCCGCCCGCCGGAACGCCGCCGGGTCTGTCTCACCCTCGGGCTCACCATCCGGGACACGGAGTTCCCCAACGCGGTCGACGTCAACGACGTCTTCGCCTCGCTGGCCGACCTGGACGTCGAGGTGGTGGCGACCCTCGGCGAGAAGGAACTCGCCCAGGTGTCGCGGGTGCCCGACAACACGCGGGTGGTCGACCACGTGGCGCTGCTGGCGCTGCTGCCGAGCTGCTCGGCGATCGTGCACCACGGCGGCGCGGGCACCTGGGCGACCGCCGCCGCCTACGGGGTGCCGCAGGTGGCGCTCGGCTGGATGTGGGACGCGATCTACCGGGCCCAGCGGGTGGAGGAGCTCGGCGCGGGGCTGCATCTGCACTCCGAGGGCCTGACCGTCGACATCCTGCGCGACAAGCTCGTCCGGGTGCTCGACGACCCGGCGTTCACGGAAGGGGCGCGGCGGCTGCGGCTGGCCATGCTGTCGGCGCCGAGCCCCAACGAAGTGGTGCCGACGCTGGAGAAGCTGACAGCCCGTCATCGGGTGAGGGCGGGAGAAGCGTGAACATCCTGGTGACCGGTGCGGCCGGCTTCATCGGCTCGCACTTCGTCAGAACACTGCTGAGCGGCGGCTACCCGGGGCACGAGGACGACCGGGTGACCGTCGTGGACAAGCTCACCTACGCGGGGACGCTGAACAACCTCCCCGCCCGCCATCCGCGGCTGACCTTCGTGCAGGGCGACATCTGCGACACCGCGCTGCTGGAGAAGGTCTTCCCGGGCCACGAGGCGGTGGTGCACTTCGCCGCGGAGTCGCATGTGGACCGTTCGGTGGCGGGCGCCGAGGCCTTCGTCCGTACGAACGTGCTCGGCACCCAGGCCCTGCTCGAAGCCTCGCTGCGGCACGGGACGGGCGTCTTCGTCCAGGTCTCCACGGACGAGACGTACGGCTCCATCGCCGAGGGACGCTGGACGGAGGAGGAGCCGCTGCTGCCCAATTCCCCGTACGCGGCGTCCAAGGCGTCGGCCGATCTGATCGCCCGGTCGTACTGGCGCACCCACGGCCTCGACGTGCGCATCACCCGGTGCGCCAACAACTACGGCCCCGGCCAGCACCCCGAGAAACTGGTCCCGCTGTTCGTCACCCGGCTCCTCGACGGGCAGCCGGTCCCGCTCTACGGGGACGGCTCCAACCTCCGGGAGTGGCTGCACGTCGACGACCACTGCCGGGCGGTGCGGCTGGTGCTGGACGCGGGCCGGCCGGGGGAGATCTACAACATCGGCGGCGGCACCCATCTGACCAACAAGGAGATGACCGCCCGTCTCCTCGCGCTCTGCGGGCGCGACTGGGACCTGGTCCAGCGGGTCGCGGACCGCAAGGGGCACGACTTCCGGTACGCGGTGGACGACTCCAAGATCCGCCGCGAACTCGGCTACGAGCCGCGCTGGTCGCTGGAGGACGGACTGCGCGAGACGGTCGAGTGGTACGCCGCCCACCGTGACCACTGGGACGCCCGGGAGGAGGGCGCCGACGAGAGGCACGGCAAGGGGTACTAAAACTTGAATATCCGGGTCGCCCTCCCCTATGCTCGCTGGGTACCCAAATTTGAGCACCCGAAAGAAGGGGCGGGCATGGGCGGCGCCGATTTGGCGATCCAGACCGAAGCTCTGAAGAAGAAGTACGGCGACAAGGAGGCCCTCGCGGGACTCGACCTGGAGGTACCCCGAGGCGTCGTATACGGCCTTCTCGGCCCGAACGGCGCCGGAAAGACCACCGCGGTCCGCATCCTCTCCACCCTGCTGAAGTACGACGAGGGCATGGCGCGGGTCGCCGGCTACGACGTCGCCACCCAGTCGGCGCAGGTCCGCTACAGCATCGGACTCCTCGGGCAGCACGCCGCGGTGGACGAGGACCTGAGCGGCCGTCAGAACCTCGTGATGTTCGGGCGCTTATACCACATCGGCAAGCGCACAGCGCAGAGCCGAGCGGACGAACTGCTGGAGCGCTTCGGCCTGACCGAGGCCGCCGGGAAGCCGGCCAAGCAGTACTCCGGCGGTATGCGACGGCGGCTCGACCTCGCCGCCAGTCTCATCCTGGCCCCCTCCGTGCTGTTCCTCGACGAGCCCACCACCGGGCTCGACCCGCGGGGCCGCAACGACGTCTGGGAGTCCGTCCGCGGCCTGGTCAACGAGGGCCGCACGGTCATGCTGACCACCCAGTACCTCGAGGAGGCCGACCAGCTGGCCGACAAGATCGCCCTGATCGACAACGGCAGGGTCGTCGAGTCCGGCACCCCGGACCAGCTCAAGAACAAGATCGGCGGAGACCGGATCGACGTCGTGCTCCGCCGGGCCGGCGACCTCGAACGGGCCGGCCGCATGATCGGCGCGCTGCTGCGGTCCGAGCCCGAGACCGACGCCGACAACCGGCGCGTCAGCGTCGTCGTCGCCAACCGGGTCGCCGCCCTCACCTCGGTCGCCCGCGAACTCGACGACGCCGGCATCGAGGCCGAGGACATCGCCCTGCGCAGGCCCACACTCGACGAGGTGTTCCTGAACCTGACCGGCAACAGGTCGGCCACGTCCGCCGAGCAGAGCCTCAAGGAGGTCGCCCAGTCATGACCGCGATCATCGCGCCCGAACTGCCCAGGAACCCGCTGGCCAAACTGGGCTGGGTCCTCGCGGACTCCTGGACGCTCACGCTCCGCGGACTGTCCCACTGGGCCCGCAACCCCACCCAGATCCTCGCCGGCCTCGCCTTCCCGATCCTCATGGTGCTGCTCTTCGGCGGCATCTTCGGCAGCGGGATGCAGGTCGAGGGCGGCGGGGACTACATGGAGTTCCTGATGCCCGGCATGTTCGTCATGTCGATGGCCTTCGGCATCGGCGAGACCATGGCCGGCGTCACCGCCGACGCCTCCAAGGGCGTCACCGACCGGTTCCGCTCCATGCCCATGTCCGCCGCCTCGGTCGTCATCGGGCAGAGCATCGTCAACATGCTCTACAGCACCGTCGTCCTGATGATCCTCATGGGCTGCGGAGTCATCGCCGGGTGGAGCTGGAGCGACGGGTTCATGCAGGCGCTCGGCGCCTTCGCGCTCCTGCTCCTGCTGCGCTTCGCCCTGCTCTGGGTCGGCATCTACCTCGGCCTGATCATCAAGACCCCGGAGGCGGCCTCCGCCGTCTACACCCTGCTGTTCCCGCTGGGCATCGTCGCCAACACCTTCGCCTCCCCGGAGATGATGCCGGGCTGGCTGGCGACCATCGCCGAGTGGAACCCACTGTCCTCGACCGCCCATTCCACCCGTGAGCTGTTCGGCAACCCCGGGGTCGGCGGCACCTCGTGGATCGCCGAACACGCGATGCTCATGTCCTTCGTCTGGCCGCTCGCGATCTTCGCGGTCTTCTTCCCGCTGGCCGTCCGCAAGTACCGGTCCCTGAGCCGGTAAGGACACCTGAGCCGGGGGTGTGAGCCGGCCAATCCCCCGGGCCGGCTCACACCCCCTCGGCTGGTACGCCGCCACCTCGACGGGACGTCGACCATCACTGGAGCGGGCGAACCTAGCGTGCACGGCATGACCGTCTTCGACATCGCCATCGCGGAACTCAACGGCAAGCCCGACCTGCTGGCCCGCCACCGCGGCCGGACCCTGCTCATCGTCAACGTGGCGTCCCAGTGCGCCCTGGCCGGCCAGTACGCCGGACTCGACACGCTCGCCCGCCGTCACCACGAGGACGGGCTCAGCGTCATCGGAGTGCCCTGCAACCAGTTCGGCGAACAGGAGCCGGGCACCCCCGAGGAGATCGCCGGCTTCTGCTCCCTCCAGCAGATCTCGTTCCCGCTCACCGAGAAGACAGCCGTCAACGGAACGGACCGCCACCCCCTCTACGCCGCCCTGACCCTCTGCGCCGACGCGGAGGGCCACACCGGCGACGTGCGCTGGAACTTCGAGAAGTTCCTCGTCTCACCCACCGGCGAACCCGTGGGCCGCTTCGGCCCCACGGTCGACCCACAGGACCCCGAACTCCTGCGCGCCGTCCGCGCGCAGACGCAGACGCAGTAGCCCCACGCGGAAAGGACGATTTGTGAACCAGACGCCGGTTACCGCAACCGACGAGGGCATCCAGGTCGTAGGTGCCCGAGAGAACAACCTGAAGGACGTCTCCCTCGTCATCCCCAAGAACCGGATCTCGGTCTTCGTCGGCGTCTCCGGCTCCGGAAAGTCCTCCCTGGTCTTCGACACCGTCGCCGTGGAGGCCCAGCGGCAGCTCAACGCCACCTTCCCCTGGAACATCCGGCACGACCTGCCCAAGTTCGAACGCCCGCACGTGGACGCCGTCACCCGGCTGACCACCCCGGTCGTCGTCGACCAGCGCCCCCTCGGCGGCAACGCCCGCTCCACCGTCGGCACCGTCACCGACGTCTACACCGTGATGCGCGTGCTCTTCGCCAACCACGGCAACGACGGACTCGGCCAGACCTGGCTGTACTCCTTCAACGACCCCAAGGGCATGTGCCCCGAGTGCGAGGGCCTCGGCCGTGCCCGCCGCCCCAGCCCCGAGCTGATGACCGACCCCGGCAAGTCCATCGCCGAGGGCGCCATCCTCCTGCCCGGCTACACCGTCGGCAGCGCGAACTGGCAGTTCTACGCCAACTACGAGCACCTGGACGCCGAGAAGAAACTCGCGGACTACACCGACGAGGAGACGCACACCCTGCTGCACGGCAGCACCGGCACGGTCGAGGTGACCTACCCCAACGGCAATGTGCTGGCGCTGCGTTACGAGGGCCTGGTGGACAGCTTCGTCCGCCGCCACCTCAAGCGGGACACCGGCGGCATGAGCAAGGCCGCCCGCGACAAGGCCGCCGAGTTCTTCACCGACGGCGTCTGCCCCACCTGCGAGGGCGCCCGGCTCAACCAGAAGGCGCTCGCCACCCGCATCGACGGCCACAACATCTCCGACTGGGCCCAGATGCAGGTCAGCGACCTCATCGGCGTCGTCGCCACGCTCAGGGAGCGGCTCGACACCCCGCTCGTCACCACCATCATCGAGACGCTGGAGCAGATCCAGGCCATCGGCCTCGGCTATCTCACCCTCGACCGGTCCACCACCTCGCTCTCCGGTGGCGAGGGCCAGCGGCTCAAGCTCGTCAACCACCTCGGCAGCGAACTTACCGGCCTGACCTACATCTTCGACGAGCCCAGCGTCGGCCTGCACCCGCGCGACGTCAGCCGGCTCAACGACCTGCTGCGCGCGCTGCGCGACAAGGGCAACACGGTCCTCGTCGTGGAGCACGACCCCGACGTCATGGCCGTCGCCGACCACGTCGTCGAGATCGGGCCGCGGGCCGGCGTGCACGGCGGCACGATCGTCTTCGAAGGCGCCTACGACGAACTGCGCACCAGCGACACGCTGACCGGGCAGGGGCTGCGGCGCACCGGCGGGATCAAGGAGAACCCCCGCCCGTGGGGCCGGACCCTGCCGATCCGTAACGCCACGGCCAACAACCTGAAGAACGTCTCCACCGAGATCCCCTGCGGTGTCCTGACCGCCGTCACCGGGGTGGCCGGCGCCGGCAAGAGCTCCCTGATCGCCCACGCCTTCCGGGACCAGTACCCGGGGTCCGTCTTCGTCGACCAGTCGCCCATCCCGCGCTCCTCGCGGTCCACCCCGGCGAGCTACCTCAAGCTGATGGACCCGATCCGCAAGCTCTTCGCCAAGGCCAGCGGCGAGGACGCCTCGCTCTTCAGCTTCAACTCCAAGGGCGCGTGCGAGGAGTGCGAGGGCCGCGGCCTGCTCATCACCGAGGTCGCCTACATGGACCCGGTCACCACGCACTGCGAGGTCTGCGAGGGGCGCCGCTTCAAGGAGTCGGTGCTCCAGCACCTGGTGCGCGGCAAGAACATCGCGGACGTCCTGGCCATGTCCGCCGAGGAGGCGGGGGAGTTCTTCCTCTCAGGCCCGCTGCGCGCCAAGACCAAGGCGCTGATCGAGACCGGCATCGGCTACCTCGGCCTCGGCCAGTCGCTGGCCACGCTGTCCGGCGGCGAACGCCAGCGGCTCAAGCTCGCCGACCGGCTCTCCGGCTCGGGCACGGTCTACATCCTCGACGAGCCGACCACCGGCCTGCACCTGTCCGACATCGACAACCTGAACGGGCTGCTGAACCGGATCGTCGACCGGGGCAACACCGTCGTCGTCATCGAGCACGACCTGGCCGTGATCTCCCAGGCCGACTGGGTCATCGACCTCGGGCCCGAGGGCGGCAACACCGGCGGCGAGATCGTCTTCACGGGCACTCCCGCCGAACTGGCGAAGGCGACGCACTCGCACACCGGACAGCACCTGAGCCTGTACCTGGAGAACTAGACAGAACCAGGCAGTCGCCGCGGACCCTTGCGGACAGAACCTGACCGCAAGGGTCCGTAGTTTCGTCCTTGTCAGGAAGAAGGCGTCAGGCAACAGGCGTCAGACAGCAGGCCAACCGACGAGAGGCGGCCGTCCATGGTGAAGCACGTGGGACCCGAGGCACCCGGCGACGAGCGCGGAGCGCTCCTGTCCTTCATCGCCGAGCAGCGCGGCGGCATCCGGCGGGCCCTGCTCGGCCTGACGGAGGAGCAGGCCTCGTCCCGCCCCAGCGCCAGCGAGCTGTCCCTGGCCGGCCTGCTCAAGCATGTCGCCGAGGTCGAGCAGGGCTGGATCGCCCGGGCCAAGGGCGAGCCGCCGGCGGTGCACCGCGACGAGTCGAACTGGCACGAGTGCTTCGTGCTGGTCGGCGACGAGGACGTGGAGTCGCAGCTCGCGTACTACGAGAAGGTGGCGGCCGAGACGGAGGCCTTCATCCGCTCGGTGCCCAGCCTCGACGACACCTTCGAGCTGCCGAAGACGTCCTGGAACCCGAAGGACGAGTGGCTGTCGATGCGCTGGCTGTGCCTCCACCTGATCCGCGAGACGGCCCGGCACGCCGGCCACGCCGACATCATCCGCGAGTCACTGGACGGCGCGACGGCCTTCGGGCTGGTGGCCGCGGAACAGCAGGCGGAGGCCCGGTCATAACCTGGTCGGTATGTCAACGATCCGCCTGCTCGTGCTCGGCGCGGTCCGCCAGCACGGGCGGGCCCACGGCTACCAGGTACGGGGCGACCTGGAGTACTGGGGCGCCCACGAGTGGTCCAACGCCAAGCCCGGCTCGATCTACCACGCCCTGAAGCAGCTGGCGAAGCAGGGGCTGCTGCGGGCGCACGAGATCGCCCCGTCCACGGCCGGGGGCCCGCCGCGCACGGAGTACGAGATCACCGAGCAGGGCACCGCGGAGTACTTCAAGCTGCTCCGGCAGGCGCTCACCGCCTACGACCAGAAGCCGGACGTGCTCACCACCGCGCTCGGCTTCATGGTGGACCTCGGCCGCGAGGAGGCCCTGGGCCTCCTCGAGCAGCGGGTGCGGTCCATCGAGGAGTGGCGCGCGACCGTCGTCGAGGACTACCTGCCCGAGGGCGGCCCGCGGCAGCTCGGCCACATCGGCGAGATCATGAACTTCTGGGTGCACTCGGCCGACACGGGCGCCCAGTGGACCCGCGACCTCATCGAACGCATCCGCGCCGGCGCCTACACCTTCGCGGGTGAGGGCGCCCCGTTCGTAGGAGTGCTGCCGGACAGGCCCTAGTGGTGGAACCCGGTGGCCGCCTGCTTGTCCCGGGTCAGCGGGCCCGGCTGCCGGCGCAGTTCCGGCAGGAGCCGTTCCAGGTCCTGGGTGAGCAGCTCGGCGAGGTCGGCGGAGAAGCCGTTGCGGCACACCACGCGCAGCACGGACAGATCCTCCCGGTGCGGCGGGAAGGTGTACGCGGGCACCAGCCAGCCGCTCTCGCGCAGCCGCCGGGAGACGTCGAACACGTCGTACGCCGTCACGTCCGGCGCGGTCGTGAACGCGAACACCGGCAGCTGGTCGCCCCGGGTCAGCAGCCGGAAGTCGCCGAGCGCCTCGATCCGCCCGGCCATGTCCGTGGCCACGTCCCGCGCGGCCTGCTGCACGGCCCGGTAGCCGTCCCGGCCCAGCCGCAGGAACGTGTAGTACTGCGCCACGACCTGCGCGCCCGGCCGGGAGAAGTTCAGCGCGAAGGTCGGCATGTCACCGCCCAGGTAGTTCACCCGGAACACCAGCTCCTCCGGCAGCGCGTCGGCGTCCCGCCACAGCGCCCAGCCGACCCCCGGGTAGACCAGCCCGTACTTGTGCCCCGAGGTGTTGATCGACGCCACCCTCGGCAGCCGGAAGTCCCACACCAGGTCCTCGTCGAGGAACGGCGCGACCATGGCACCCGACGCCCCGTCGACGTGCACGGGGATGTCGAGCCCGGTCCGCTCCTGCACCGCGTCCAGCGCCGCGCACAGCTCGGCGACCGGCTCGTAGGACCCGTCGAAGGTCGAGCCCAGGATCCCCACGACCCCGATGGTGTTCTCGTCGCACAGCTCGGCGGCGGCCTGCGGGTCCAGGTGGAACCGCTCGCCCTCCATGGGCACCAGCCGGGCCTCCACCTCCCAGAAGTTGCAGAACTTCTCCCAGCAGACCTGCACGTTCACGCCCATCACCAGATTGGGCCGGACTCCCGGGTACCGGTCGGCGTTGCGCCGCGTCCAGCGCCGCTTCAGCGCCATCCCGGCGAGCATGCACGCCTCGCTCGACCCGGTCGTCGAACAGCCCACGGCCGCCGCCGGGTCGGGCGCGTGCCACAGGTCGGCGAGCATCGCCACGCACCGCCGCTCCAGCTCGGCCGTGCGCGGGTACTCGTCCTTGTCGATCATGTTCTTGTCCCGGCACTCCGCCATCAGCAGCCCGGCCTCGGGCTCCATCCAGGTGGTGACGAAGGTGGCGAGGTTCAGCCGGGCGTTGCCGTCGAGCATCAGCTCGTCGCGCACGAGCTGGTGAGCGGTGGCCGGTGCGACGGGCTGGTCGGGGAGCCGGTGCGTGGGCGGGGCCTCGGCCATGTCGCCGAGCGGGTTGGCGGGACCGTAGAAGGGGTTGACGCACAGGCGGCGTTCGCCGGACTGACGGGGGCCTTCGTTGAGCGGCAAGGGAGCCTCCAGGGGGTGGGCACGGGGACGAGCAGGGGAAAGGGGTGTCATCGCAGCGGTGACCCGTCCTCCCGCAGCTGCATCTGCGGACGTCCCGTCACCAGCAGCCAGGCCGGCAGCGAGGCGACGCAGAGCAGGGTGAGGATCCCCGGCGAGAGGACCAGCACCGCGGCGACGAAGAGGCTGATCCAGCCCTGCCGGGTGATGGCGAGCAGCACCCCGAGCACCCCGGCGGACACACCGACCGACGGGTGCACGCCGGACACGAGGGCGTGCGCGCACAGACCGAGGGCGGTGCCGACGAACACGGCCGGGAAGATCCGTCCGCCGCGGAACCCGCAGGACGCGGCGACGAGCAGCGCGGCCAGTTTCACCACCGTCATGAGGGCGAACTCCCCGGCCGACCAGCCGTCCGGGTCGTGCGCCAGCTCGGCGATCTCGTCGAGCCCCTTGAACAGCGTCAGATGGCCGCCCAGGGCCGCGAGACCGCCCAGCACCACCCCGCCCGCCGGGAGCATCAGCATCGGGTGCCGCAGCCGGCGGAAGGCCCCGTGGACGTAGGGGAGCGCGCGCACGGCGCACATGCCGAGCAGCGCGCCGACGCAGGCCACCACGACCGCCGCCAGCAGGTCCGACCAGTCCGGCTGGCCGAAGGAGGGCAGGTCCAGGTCGAAGCTCGGGTGGTCGATGAGCACGGCGGTCTGGGCACCGGCCGCGGCGGCGATCAGCGGCGCGAAGAGGTTGTCCCACAGCAGGCCGCGCGTCTCCTGCCGGGTCAGCACCTCGGAGATGACGAGGGCCGCCGCCACGGGCGTGCCGAACAGCGCGCCGAGCGTCGCCGCCTCCGCCAGCGCCGGCCAGACGCGGCCAGGCGCCCGCGGGATGAACCGGCCGCCCAGCCAGACCGCCACGCCGACGTTCACGGCGATGATCGGGTTCTCCGGGCCGAGGCTCGGCCCGCCGGCCAGCATCAGCGCGGTCGCCAGCAGCAGCCCCGGCAGCACGACGGGCGGCAGGACCGGGGCGTCCAGGCCGAGGGTGGCCGGATCGGGGCCCGCGTGTCCCGGCACCTTCCACACCACCAGACCGACGGCGATGCCGGTCGCGACGAGCACCACGAACATCCAGGCCACGGAGTACCGGCCGATCCCCAGCGCGTCCGGCAGGGTCTGCCACAACACGTCCTCGAGCTGCTCGGCGGCGATCTCCACCCCCACCAGCAGCAGGCTGGAGATCACCCCCACGGCCAGGGCGGGCAGGATCGACGGCAGCAGGGCGCGGGCGGGGGTCGCGGGGGTGACGGAGGGCGCCTGCCCCGCGGAGTCCTGGATCACGGGCACACGATAAACGGATCAATCGGGACAATCAGGAAACACGCTTGCACCTCACGTGGCGTGAGGCCCGACCGTGAAGCACGAAGGAACGAACGAAGACACGGGACAAGACACGGAAGAAGAAGGGAGCGGAAGTGAGCTACTCCGTGGGACAGGTCGCGGGCTTCGCCGGCGTCACCGTGCGCACACTGCACCACTACGACGACATCGGCCTGCTCGTCCCGAGCGAACGCAGCCACGCGGGCCACCGGCGTTACGGCGACGCCGACCTCGACCGGCTGCAGCAGATCCTGTTCTACCGCGAGCTCGGCTTCCCCCTCGACGAGGTCGCCGCCCTGCTCGACGACCCGGAAGCGGACCCGCGCGCACACCTGCGCAGGCAGCACGAACTGCTGACCGCCCGGATCGAGAAGCTGAGCAAGATGGCGGCGGCCGTGGAGCACGCCATGGAGGCACGCACGATGGGCATCAACCTCACCCCCGAGGAGAAGTTCGAGGTCTTCGGGGACTTCGACCCGGACCAGCACGAGGACGAGGTACGCGAGCGCTGGGGCGGCACCGACGCCTACCGGCAGTCACAGCGGCGCACGGCCTCGTACACCAAGGAGGACTGGAAGCGCGCCACCGAGCGGTTCGACACGATCCACCGGCGCATGGCCGGCCTGATGGCCGACGGCACGCCGGCCGACTCCGGGGCGGCCATGGACACGGCGGAGGAGCACCGCCGCTTCATCGCCGGGACGTACTACGACTGCTCGTACGAGATGCACACCTGCCTGGGCGAGATGTACGTCGCCGACCCGCGGTTCACCGCGACGTACGACGCCGTCCGCCCGGGCCTCGCGGTGTACCTGCGCGACGCGATCCTGGCGAACGCCGCCCGCCACACCTCCTGATCCCTGGCACGGGACCCCGTACGGGTCACTCCCGGGTCAGGACCACCGCGGTCCCGTACGCGCACACCTCGGTGCCCACGTCGGCCGCCTCCGTCACATCGAAGCGGAACGCGAGCACGGCGTTGGCACCACGCGCGCGTGCCTGCTCGATGAGCCTCGCCATCGCCTGGTTGCGGGTCTCCACCAGGGTCTTGGTGAGCCCCTTGAGCTCGCCGCCGACCATCGACTTCAGCCCGGCGCCGATCTGGCTCCCCAGGTGCCGGGAGCGCACGGTCAGGCCGAAGACCTCGCCGAGCACCTCCTGCACGCGGTAGCCGGGTACGTCGTTCGTGGTGACGACGAGGACGTCGGGCTGGGGGCCCTGTCCGCCGCCGTATTCGTCGATGCCCATGGTTCACAGCTTTGACCGGGACGGCCCACAGTGCATCCTGAGTACGCCCATGGAACCTGGGCCATGACGGCCGCGTTGATACTTTGAGGCAGTCAGCCCCAGCCCGTATCCCCCCAGCAGCAGGAGCCACATCCCCGTGACCACGCTTGCGCTCGGCCCCGAGTGGCTCAGCCCGGACTACCTGATCTCCACGTTCAGCCTGCCCGGCATCCTGCTCATCGTCTTCGCGGAGTCCGGGCTCTTCGCGTTCCTGCCCGGCGACTCCCTGCTGTTCACGGCCGGCCTCTTCGTGGCCGAGGGCACCTACATCACCCAGCCGCTGTGGCTGGTCTGCACGCTGATCGTGATCGCCGCCGTCGTCGGTGACCAAGTGGGCTACATGATCGGCAAGTTCCTGGGCCCGAAGCTCTTCAGCCGTCCCAACTCCAAGCTCTTCAAGCAGGAGAACCTGGACAAGGCCCACGAGTTCATGGAGAAGTACGGCCCCAAGGCGATCGTCCTGGCCCGCTTCGTCCCGATCGTGCGCACCTTCGCCCCCATCGTGGCCGGCGCCGGCCGTATGAAGTACCGCACGTTCCTCACGTACAACATCATCGGCGGCATCGCCTGGGGCACCGGCGTCACCCTCGCGGGCTACTGGCTCGGCCAGATCGGCTTCATCAAGAAGAACGTCGAGTCGATCCTCATCCTGATCGTCCTGCTCTCCGTCGTCCCGATCATCATCGAGTACCTGCGCGACCGCTCGAAGAAGAAGAAGGCGGCGGCCGCGGCCCCGGCCCCCCAGTCCCAGCTCCCCGCCATGGACGACGCCACGACCCAGCTCCGCCGCATCACCCCGGACGACCAGCCCCCGCACCAGCAGCAGCCCTACGGCAACCAGAACGGCTACAACGACCAGCAGTACTACAACCAGTACCCCCAGGCCCCGGGCTACGGCCAGCAGCAGTACGGCTCCCAGCAGGGCGGGGGCCAGCAGCCTTACAACAACGGCTACTGAGGTTTCAGGGGCGCGGGGAACTGCGCGACAAGCCACGAATCACCTGCAGCCGCCAACGGACACGAAGCCCCGACCCCATAGGCACTCGGCGCTAGAACCCTCGCGTCCGCTTGGCGGCCCGCCGCTTCTCCGCGGACCCGATCCGCAGGAACATCCGCGATATCTCGGACCCCAGATTCACCCCGATCGCGATCGCCATGGCCAGCGCCACCGCCTTGGACAGCGACACCAGCCCCTCGTCGATCTCGTTCTGCGCGATCGCCAGCAGTCCGAAGTACGTCGCGGAACCCGGCAGCAACGGCCCGATCGCCGCAGTCGTGTACGGCAGAGCCGAAGCGAACTGATACCGCGACAGCAGCTGCCCGAACAACCCCACCAGCCCGGCAGCGGCAGCCGTCGACGCCACCGGTGAGATCTCCCCGGCAAGGTGCATCGCGCCGTACACGGTCCACGCGACACCGCCGTTCAGCGTCACCCACACCACGGTGGATCGTTCCTGCTGAAGCAGCACGGCGAACGCCAGCGACAACAGCATCGACGCCCCGATCAGCAGCACCGGCTCGTCGGAGACCCCGAGCGCCGCGTCGGGATTCAGCCGCGCCCCCAGCTGCACGCCGAAGTACAGCACCAGCAGCACACCCGCGACGATGCCGACGAAGAAGTACAGAACCTCCAGCAGACGCGCGGACGCGGTGATGTAGAAGCCGGTCAGCCCGTCCTGCACACCCGCCACCAGAGCCCGCCCGGGCAGCAGCGCGAACAGCCCACCGGTGATGACCGCGGAGGCGTTGACGTTCGCATGGACGAGGGTGAGCGCGACCCCGATCGCGGCCGGCGGCATCGCGGCCACCGTGAACTGGTAGAACTCCGGCAGCCCGCGCCCCGCGCACAGCCACGCCAGCCGGTCACCGAGCATCGCGCCGAGCGCGGCCGCGACGAAGACGAGCAGGTCGCCGCCGACGAGCACGGAGGCCGCACCGGCCAGCAGCCCGCTCGCACCGGTCAGCGCCCAGCCGGGGTAGGGGTGCCGGTTACGGCGGATCTCCGCCAGCCGCCGGTAGGCCTCCTCCAGGGAGACCGCCGTCTCGTCGTCGCTGAGGTCGTCCACCAGCTGGTAGACGGCCGCCAGCCGCGTGTAGTCGGTGCCTCTGCGGCGCACGGTCCGCGACGCCGTGACCGGGTCGTCGACGAGCGACGGCTGGTAGGAGATCGCCAGCAGCGTGAAGGTGACGTTCGGTTCGCAGCGGTCGAGACCGTACGACCGGCAGACGGCGAACATGGCCGCCTCCACGTCCTCGGCGCCCTCACCGCCCGCCAGCAGCAACTCGCCGATACGCAGCGTCAGGTCGAGCACACGCGGCACCGCGGGCCCTGTCTCGTCGGCGTGGCGCTGGACCGTCTCCGGCGCCGGCCGCTCCGCCACCGGCATGCGCAGCATGGTGCGCATCCGGTCCTGCCAGGGCACGTCCTTGGTCAGGCTGACCACGGGGATGCCGCTCGGCGGGGTGAACGCGGACAGGGCGTGCTTCGCGCTGTAGGTGCTGGGCGGCGTGAACGCCGACCCCTCCTCGTCCACCGACGGCCCCTGCGGGACGTCCAGCCCCTCCGGCACGGCGAACTCGGACGTCGTCTCGGCCTCCGCGCCGGTCGCCCGCTGGAGGGCGAGCCCCTCCGGGATCGCGAACTCCGACGTCGTCGACATCTCCCCGTCGACGGTGTATCCGGACGAAGGCAGAAACGCGTTCCTGGCCTCGTCCGACTTCGGCTTGCGGTCCTCCGCGTCCGTCACTGCCTGGCGCTCCCTGTACGACACGTCAGCCTCGTACCCCCCACAGCTTCAGTATGCGCACAAACGGACGAACGGGCCGCACGCGCAGGCGTGCGGCCCGGGGGTGTCGGGGAGGGGTCAGTGCCCGCCCGACTCCTTGAAACGCTTGTAGGACCGCTCGATCTCGACCTCGGCGTCCGTACGGCCCACCCAGTCGGCGCCCTCGACCGACTTGCCGGGCTCCAGGTCCTTGTAGACCTCGAAGAAGTGCTGGATCTCCAGGCGGTCGAACTCCGACACGTGGTGGATGTCCCGCAGGTGCTCCACACGCGGGTCCGTCGCCGGAACGCACAGCAGCTTGTCGTCGCCACCCGCCTCGTCCGTCATACGGAACATGCCGATCGCACGGCACTTGATGAGACAGCCCGGGAAGGTCGGCTCGTCCAGGATGACCAGCGCGTCCAGCGGGTCGCCGTCCTCGCCGAGGGTGTTCTCGACGAAGCCGTAGTCGGTCGGGTAGGCGGTCGAGGTGAAGAGTCGCCGGTCCAGGCGGATACGACCGGTCTCGTGGTCCACCTCGTACTTGTTGCGCGAACCCTTCGGAATCTCGATCGTGACGTCGAACTCCACCGGTGGCTCCTCCATGATCAACACATAGTTCTGGTGGTTAAGTGTCCCTCACGCAGGTGTGTGATCGCGAAAGGGGCTGGTGTTCGTGCCAGAGCTGAGGCCGTGGCGGTCCGCGAGACCGCACATGGTGCGGATCGCGGGTGCCGTACGACCGCGCCTGACCCGGGCCGCCGCGGCCGCGAAACCACGGGTCGCGCGGCTTGCACGGGCCGGGAAACCGCAGGTCGCGCGGCTCACACGGCCGAAGACCTGGCAGTACACCGCGGGTGCCGCCACCGCCGGTCTCGCACTGGCCGCCGGTGTGGTGACCGCCGCCGGTCCCTGGGACTCCTCGGGTCAGCGTACGGCCGAGCGGGACCGGGCCGCCGCCCTGAACCGCCCGGGTGGCACAGATCACGGCGGCACCTCCGGCGCTCCCGGCCGGCCCCGGCCCGCCCCCAGCGCCGCCCCGGTGCTGACCGGCCTCGGTGGCGTCAGCAAGGTGAAGTCCGCCCCCGACGGCAAGGCCCTCGCGAACGCCCTCACGCCCCTGCTGAAGGACCCGGCACTCGGCCCCCGGCCCGCCGCGGCCGTCGTGGACGTCACGAGCGGCAGGCGCCTGTACGGCACGGGCTCGGACGCCGCGCTCACCCCGGCCTCCACGACGAAGATCGCCACGGCCGTCGCCGCGCTGTCCGCCATGGGCGCGGACCACCGCATCACCACCCGCGCCGCGCTGGAACCCGACACGGAGGAAGTCGTCCTCGTCGGCGGCGGCGACCCCACACTCACGGCCCACGAGGACGCCGACGGGGCGGCCGGCCTGCGCGACCTGGCCGCCGACACGGCCGGAGCACTCGCCGAACGGGGCGTCCGCGAGGTGACGCTCTCCTACGACACGACCCTCTACGCGGGCGACGAGAAACACCCGATCGGGGTCAACCCCAACCTCGCGCTCGTCAGCCCCCTGATGGTCGACGAAGGCCGCACCGACGACTCGACGAGAGGCCCGGTCGCCCGTGTCCCCGAACCGGCCGAGGACGCGGCCCGCCGGTTCGGGGACCTCCTGAAGTCCCACGGCATCAAGACCACCGCCCCCGGCCCGTCCAAGGCCACCACCCGGGCCAAGACCCTCGCCACGGTCTCCTCGCCCCCGCTCTCCGCCCTCGTCGAACGCATGCTGACCAACAGCGACAACGACATCGCCGAGGCCCTCGCCCGCCAGACGGCCCTCGCCACCGGCGACCGTGCCGACTTCGCCGGAGCCGACCGGGCGGTCAGCGCCCAGCTGCGCAAGCTCGGCCTCCCCCTGAAGGGCGCCGCCTTCAAGGACGGCAGCGGCCTGAACCGCGCCGACCGGCTGACGGCGGACCTCCTCACCGCCCTGCTGGCCAAGGCGGCCGACCCCGACCGCCCCGAACTCCGCCCGGCCCTCACCGGCCTCCCCGTCGCCGGCTTCACCGGCACCCTGACCAGCCGCTACACGGACGGAGCAGCCGGCGTCGTACGCGCCAAGACCGGCACCCTGACCGGCGTCAACACCCTCGCGGGCACCCTGGTCGACCAGGACGGCCGCCTCCTCGCGTTCGCGTTCATGGCCAACGACACGACCAACCCCGGGGCGGCCCAGAAGGCCCTGGACAGAGCAGCGACGACCCTGGCGGAATGCGGCTGCCGATAACCACCCCGCCTGGCTGTGCACCGCCCCCCGGCCCAGCTGTGGGCAGTCGTTCCGCTGGGGCGGAACGGGTGGGCACAGCCGACAACGCCGAGTACAGGCCAAGAGACCCCGGCCCCTGCCGACCCCCCCCGAACGCCGAGCTCCCGCAAACCACCCCCGGCGTCACCCACCCAGCGCCGCCCTGCCCCAGCGGCCAGCGCTCACGTACGGTTGACGCATGACGAGCATCGGTGGTGCTTCAACCGGCATGGTCGACTGGAATCTCGCGGTCGCGACCGCGACCCGGCTCGTACGGCCGGGCCCCGACGTCAGCCGGGACGAGGCCCGCGCCGTCGTCGCGGAACTGCGCCGGCACGCCAAGGCCTCGGAGGAACACGTCCGCGGCTTCACCCGCCTGGGCACCGAGGAGGGCCACGACACCCCCGTCCTCGTCGTCGACCGCCCCGGCTGGATCCGCGCGAACGTCGCCGGCTTCCGGGAACTCCTCAAGCCCCTGCTCGACAAGATGCAGGACCGGCGCGGCAACACCCCAGGCGGCGCGGTGATGAGCGCGGTCGGCGGCAAGGTCACCGGCGTCGAGCTGGGCATGCTGCTGTCCTTCCTGGCCTCCCGCGTCCTCGGCCAGTACGAGACCTTCGCCCCCGCCACCGCCGGGCTCCCGGCCGCGGAGAACGGCGGCGGCCGGCTCCTGCTCGTCGCCCCGAACATCGTGCACGTGGAGCGCGAACTCGACGTCGACCCCCACGACTTCCGCCTCTGGGTCTGCCTCCACGAGGAGACCCACCGCACCCAGTTCACCGCCGTGCCCTGGCTGCGGGACCACCTCGAGGGCGAGATCCAGTCCTTCCTGGGCGAGACCGACGTCGACCCCATGACCGTCCTCGAACGCGTACGCGAAGCCGCCCAGACCCTCGCCGGCGGCCGCCCCGAGGCCGAGGAGGAGGACGGCGGCCGCTCCCTCGTCGAGATCGTCCAGACCCCCGCCCAGCGGGAGATCCTCGGCCGCCTCACCGCCGTCATGTCCCTGCTGGAGGGCCACGCCGACTTCGTGATGGACGGCGTCGGACCGGACGTCGTACCGACCGTCGGAGAGATCCGCGAGAAGTTCCAGCAGCGCCGCGCCAAGGGCGCCTCCCGCCTGGACATGGCCCTGCGCAAGCTCCTCGGCCTGGACGCCAAGCTCCGCCAGTACCGCGACGGCGAACGCTTCGTACGGGCCGTCGTCGACGAGGTCGGCATGGACGGCTTCAACCGCGTGTGGACCTCGCCCAACACGCTCCCCACCAAGACGGAGATCGCCAAACCGGCGGACTGGATCGCGCGGGTGCATCGCAGGGCCGAGTAGTGAACATCGCGGCAAGGTCGTGAAAGTAAACCGGCCGACGGCAGGCGAACGCCCCTCCAATCACCCGTCCGAGGGACCGTGAGCCAGGGGTAGGCGTGCAATGCTCGGGGAACGGCCCGGTTCTGTCACCATCTACACACTCTGCGTGACCGACCTCGGGCTCACCCCCCGACAACTTCATGAAGGGAACCGGACATGGGTCCCCATCCTGCGGTCGCGGCGATACGCCTGGCGGTCCGCCGCGTCCTCCACGACCTCCTCACCGAACACCACAGCACCACCGCCGCACTCCCGCACGCCCCCTCGCACGAGCCGCCGCCCCCGCCGCTCGTGCTCGTGGCATGCTCCGGCGGCGCCGACTCCATGGCCCTCGCCTCCGCACTCGCCTTCGAGTCCTCCAAACTCGGCATCAGAGCCGGCGGGGTGACCGTCGACCACGGCCTCCAGCCCGGCTCCGACGCCCGCGCAGCGGAGGTCGTCCAGCGCCTGCGCGAACTCGGCCTCGACCCGGTCGACTCCGTCGCCGTGACCGTCGGCCGCACCGGCGGCCCGGAAGCCGCCGCCCGGGACGCCCGCTACGCCGCACTCGACACCGCGGCCGAACGCCACGGCGCCACCGCGGTCCTCCTCGGCCACACCCGCGACGACCAGGCCGAAACCGTCCTGCTGGGCCTCGCCCGCGGCTCCGGCATCCGCTCCCTGTCCGGAATGGCCGCGGTCTCGGGGGCCGGCGGCCGCTACCGGCGCCCCTTCCTGGGACTCGACCGGCAGACCGCCCGCAAGGCCTGCATGGTCCAGTCCCTGCCCGTCTGGGACGACCCCCACAACGCCGACCCGGCCTACACCCGCTCCCGGCTGCGCCACGAAGGCCTGCCCGCCCTGGAGAAGGCCCTCGGCAAGGGCGTCGTCGAAGCCCTCGCCCGTACGGCACAGCTCTCCCGCGACGACGCCGACGCCCTCGACGCCTGGGCCGGCCGGGCCGAGGCCACCGTCCGCGACGCCACCGGGCTGCTGGAGTGCGCGAAGCTCTACGCCCTGCCCCCCGCCGTACGCCGCCGCGTCCTGCGCCGGGCAGCCATCGCGGCCGGTGCGCCGGCCGGCTCGCTGTTCGCCCGCCACATCGAGGAAGTCGACCGGCTCATCACCGGCTGGCGCGGTCAGGGAGCCATCAACCTCCCCGGCAAGGTCGTGGCCCAGCGGCAGGGTGGCAGACTGGTGATTCGGCAAGGCTGAACCAACGACCCCTCCGGGCAATCGGTGGAGGGGCCGCTCAGCCGGTGGGACGACCGAAAGTGATGCGGGTGGACGCGAAAGACATGGGTGCCGACCTCCAGCAGGTACTCATCACCAAAGAAGAGATCGACGCCAAGCTCGCCGAGCTGGCCGCGAAGATCGACGCGGAGTACGCGGGCAAGGACCTGCTGATCGTCGGAGTCCTCAAGGGCGCGGTGATGGTCATGGCCGATCTCGCCCGGGCGCTGTCCACCCCCCTCACCATGGACTGGATGGCCGTATCCTCGTACGGGGCGGGCACCCAGTCCTCCGGTGTGGTGCGGATCCTCAAGGACCTCGACACCGACATCAAGGGCAAGCACGTCCTCATCGTCGAAGACATCATCGACTCCGGACTGACCCTGTCCTGGCTGCTCTCCAACCTCGGCTCGCGCGAGCCCGCCTCCCTCAAGGTGTGCACCCTGCTGCGCAAGCCCGAGGCCGCGAAGGTCGCCATCGACGTGGAATGGGTCGGATTCGACATCCCCAACGAATTCGTCGTCGGCTACGGACTGGACTACGCCGAGAAGTACCGCAACCTCCCGTTCGTCGGTACGCTCGCGCCCCACGTGTACGGCGGCTGAATCCCGGCCGGGGTGCCGTGACGGTGATCGGGAACCCCAGCGGACTTCCCGCCGTTGGAGCATGCGTAGACGGATCGCCAGTCGTCCCGCGCAGCTTCAGGTGACAATGCTGGGGTACCGTCCGAAGAACAGTCTTTATCAAACTCACTATGGCAGGAGGGACGGGGCGGCACCGCTCCGTATGGATGGACGTGAAGCGATACTTCCGTGGGCCGGTCATGTGGATCGTGCTGGCCGTCCTCGCCGTGGTCGTGTTGATGCAGGTCGTCGGCTCGTCCGGCGGCTACAAGACGGTGGACACCGGCCAGGTCGTCCAGGCGATCAATGACAACAAGGTCGATTCGGCCAAGCTGACCACCGGCGACGAGCAGACCATCAAGGCCGAGCTCAAAGACGGCGTAAAGATCGAGGGCAGCTCGAAGATCCAGGCGAG
This sequence comes from Streptomyces sp. NPDC050546, assembly GCF_044457425.1. NCBI lineage: Bacteria > Bacillati > Actinomycetota > Actinomycetes > Kitasatosporales > Streptomycetaceae > Streptomyces > Streptomyces sp. NPDC050546. Next base: position 65,762 of record NZ_JBITGX010000014.1, on the reverse strand, counting down.
CTACATCGGCGACCAGGGCGTGACGATTGCCAACACGCTCCAGGCCAAGTTCCAGGACAAGCAGATCCCGGACGGCTACACGGTCTCGCCGTCCAAGCAGAACCCGTTCGTCGGGATCCTGCTCTCGCTGCTCCCCTTCGTCCTCATCGTCGTCGTCTTCCTGTTCCTGATGAACCAGATGCAGGGCGGCGGCTCCCGGGTCATGAACTTCGGGAAGTCCAAGGCCAAGCTCATCACCAAGGACACCCCGAAGACGACGTTCTCGGACGTCGCCGGCTCGGACGAGGCCGTCGAGGAGCTCCACGAGATCAAGGAGTTCCTCCAGGAGCCGGCCAAGTTCCAGGCCGTCGGCGCCAAGATCCCCAAGGGCGTGCTGCTGTACGGCCCGCCCGGAACCGGCAAGACCCTGCTCGCGCGTGCCGTCGCGGGCGAGGCGGGCGTGCCGTTCTACTCGATCTCCGGATCCGACTTCGTCGAGATGTTCGTCGGTGTCGGTGCCTCCCGAGTCCGTGACCTGTTCGAACAGGCCAAGGCGAACGCCCCGGCGATCGTCTTCGTCGACGAGATCGACGCGGTCGGCCGCCACCGCGGCGCCGGCCTCGGCGGCGGTCACGACGAGCGCGAGCAGACCCTGAACCAGCTGCTCGTCGAGATGGACGGCTTCGACGTCAAGGGCGGCGTCATCCTGATCGCCGCCACGAACCGCCCGGACATCCTCGACCCGGCCCTCCTGCGCCCCGGCCGCTTCGACCGCCAGATCGCGGTCGACCGCCCGGACATGCAGGGCCGTCTGGAGATCCTCAAGGTCCACCAGAAGGGCAAGCCGGTCGCGCCCGACGTCGACCTGTCGGCGGTCTCCCGCCGTACGCCCGGTATGACGGGTGCCGATCTCGCCAACGTGCTGAACGAGGCCGCCCTGCTGACGGCCCGCAGCGACCAGAAGCTGATCGACAACCACATGCTGGACGAGGCGATCGACCGTGTGGTCGCGGGCCCGCAGAAGCGGACCCGGATCATGTCGGACAAGGAGAAGAAGATCACCGCGTACCACGAGGGCGGTCACGCCTTGGTCGCGGCGGCCTCACCCAACTCCGATCCCGTCCACAAGATCACGATCCTCTCCAGAGGCCGGGCCCTCGGCTACACGATGGTGCTGCCGGACGAGGACAAGTACTCGACCACGCGCAACGAGATGCTCGACCAGCTCGCCTACATGCTGGGCGGCCGCGCGGCCGAGGAGCTCGTCTTCCACGACCCGACGACGGGTGCCGCCAACGACATCGAGAAGGCCACCGGCCTGGCCCGCGCCATGGTCACGCAGTACGGCATGACCGAGCGTCTCGGCGCGATCAAGTTCGGTGGCGACAACAGCGAGCCGTTCCTCGGCCGTGAGATGTCTCACCAGCGCGACTACTCGGAAGAGGTCGCGGCGCTGGTCGACGAAGAGGTCAAGAAGCTCATCGAGACCGCGCACAACGAGGCGTGGGAGATCCTGGTCGAGAACCGCGACGTGCTGGACAACCTGGTCCTGGCCCTCCTCGAGAAGGAGACGCTGGGCAAGGAGGAGATCGCCGAGGTCTTCTCACAGATCGTCAAGCGCCCGCCGCGGCCCGCCTGGACCGGTTCCTCCCGTCGTACGCCGTCCACCCGTCCGCCGGTCCTCTCCCCCAAGGAGCTGGCCCTGACGAACGGGGCGAACGGCGCGACGCCGGCGATCACCACCGCGAAGAGCACCCCGGCGGAGCCCGCCCCGGCGCCCGAGCGGACCCCGGAGGACCGCCCCGAGAGCTGATCACCGCTCTCCCGGCGGTCCCCGGGCCCGGAATGGATGCCGCGCCCCCCAGGTTTTAGCCTGGGGGGCGCGGCTTTTCGCCATTTCCGCAGGCCGCCCCGTGAAGGACACAGGAACGAGGCACCCAGATGACCGACCCCGTGACGCTGGCCGGCGACGGCCGGCTCGGCGAATTCGACGAGAAGAGGGCCGAGAACGCCGTTCGGGAACTCCTGATCGCGGTCGGCGAGGACCCCGACCGTGAGGGACTTCGGGAGACCCCGGCGCGGGTCGCACGGGCGTACAAGGAGATATTCAGCGGGCTGTGGCAGAAGCCCGAGGATGTGCTGACGACGACGTTCGACATCGGGCACGACGAAATGGTGCTCGTGAAGGACATCGAGGTGTACAGCACCTGTGAACATCATTTGGTGCCGTTCCGTGGCGTCGCGCACGTCGGGTACATCCCGGCCACCAGCGGAAAGATCACCGGGCTGTCCAAGCTGGCCCGGCTCGTGGACGTCTATGCCCGGCGCCCGCAGGTGCAGGAACGACTCACCACGCAGATCGCGGACTCGCTGATGGAGATTCTGGAGCCGCGCGGCGTCATCGTGGTCGTGGAGTGCGAGCACATGTGCATGTCGATGCGCGGCATTCGCAAGCCCGGCGCGAAGACGCTGACGTCGGCCGTGCGGGGGCAGCTCAGGGACGCGGCGACGCGGAACGAGGCGATGAGCCTCATCATGGCGCGCTGACGCCCGACGTCACGTCGTGGGGGCCGCGCCCGTGCCGTCGTGTTCGTCGTCTTCCGGGAGTTTGCAGACGCGTTCCAGGAAGATGGCCGCCGCTATGACGCCGATGCCCGCGACGACGGAGAGGCCGGCGTAGATGGCCTGGTCGCGGCGGGCGGGGATGTCGAGGGACTCCAGCAGGAAGACGCCGGTGCCGCCGTACATGCCGGAGACGAGGGCGGCGACCAGGGCGCTGGCATGGCCGAAAACGACTGCTCGGGCCGCCATCATGGGGTCGACGCCCTTGGCGTCGGGCTGCCGCTCGCGCTGGGCCTTCAGGCGGGCGCGGAGCGAGAGCGCCGTGGCCAGGAGGACCACGGCGATCAGGGCCAGGACGATGGGGGCGGCCAGGGGGACGCTGGGGAGCGTGCCGATCGAGTTCCACAGGCGGGCGCCTGCCCAGGACAGGACCCCGGCCACGACGAAGACGGCGGCCAGCAACCTGATGCGCAGCTCTCTCACGGTGTCCCTTCGCTTCCCCGGCGGTGGCCCCGTTCCGCGGCCGTCTTGACCTTAACGGCTACTCGGGCAGCCGGAGTTCCAGGTCCTTGCGGGGTTCGACGCCCGTGCGGGTGACGGCGTCCAGCAGGCCCGCGACCGGTCCGCGGCCCGGCAGCTGCGCCTCCGGGTCGAGGTCGTGCCAGGGGGCCAGGACGAAGGCGCGCTCGTGGGCGCGGGGGTGGGGGAGAGTGAGCTGCGGGTCGTCGGAGACCACATCGGCGTACGACACGATGTCGACGTCCAGGGTGCGGGGGCCCCAGTGCTCGTCCCGGACGCGGTGGAAGGCCTCCTCGACCGCGTGCGCGCGCTCCAGGAGCGAGGAGGGCGGGAGGGTGGTCTTCAGAACGACGACCGCGTTGAAGTAGGCGGGCTGGCTGCCGGGCTCAACGCCCCAGGGTTCGGTCTCGTAGACCGGGGAGACGCCCTTGATGCGGAGGCCGGGGGTGTCCTCGAGGGCGTCGACGGCTCCCTGGAGGGTCTCCAGGCGGTTGCCGAGGTTGGAGCCGAGGGCGATCACGGCCCATTTGGGGTTGCTGAGCGTGGTGTCGGCGGCGTCGACCTTGTCGACGACGGAGGCGGGTACCGGCTGTACGGTCGGGTCGCTGGGACCCTTGATGAAGGGTGCAGTCATACTCGGCTCCGGGTGATGGTGACGGTCACGTCGTCGAAGGGGACGGTGATCGGGGCGTCCGGCTTGTGGACGCACACTTCGATCTCCTTGACCCCCTCGTGCTTCAGACATACCTGGGCTATCCGCTCGGCGAGCGTCTCGATGAGGTTGACGGGCTCGCCCTCGACGACGGCCACGACCTCCTCGGCCACGATGCCGTAGTGCACGGTCTTCGCCAGGTCGTCGTCGGCCGCGGCCGGCCGGGTGTCCAGGCCGAGGACGAGGTCCACGACGAACGTCTGGCCCTCCCTGCGTTCCTCGGGGAACACACCGTGGTGCCCACGGGCCTTCAGGCCGCGCAGCGCGACACGATCCACGCGAATCACTCCTGCAATCGTCGGTCACGGCCGGTCCGTGCCGTGTGCGGGCGGCACACCGGCCTCAGTCGAATCTACCTGCGAGCCCGGACGGGGCCGGGCCACGGGGGTGGGCGCCCGGGCCGGGCCGGGCAGGATTCATCCAGCGTTTCCCCTGGCGAACCCGGTGGCTCATGGGTTGGTAGCCGCCCATACCCGGGGGTCCGTGATTCCAACCACGTCGTCGTCCCGCGTCCGGCCCTTGTGAGGCGCCTACCCACTCAGGAGGGGGTCTCCTCGCCCTCGTCCTCGTCGGTTTCGGCCAGAACGGGGGAAGCGTGGTGCGACCAGAGCTTCCACCCCTGGGGCGTGCGCCGGAACACGTTGGTGGCGACCACGAGCTGGCCGACGAGCGGGCCGAGTTCCTCGTCGCCCTCGGGGGCTGGGCCGCCGCTGAGGATGTTCTCCGTGCAGTTGACCAGGGCGGTGTCGCCGGTGACCGAGACGTGCACATCGGTGAGGAAGAACTGGATGTAGTCGGTGTTCGCCATGATCAGCGCGTACGACCGGAGGACCTCGCCGCGGCCGGTGAGCACGGGCCAGCCGGGGTGGACGCAGGAGACCACGCCGGTGTCGGCCGGGTCGTGGTAGGACTCGTCGACGCCCAGGTCGGAGGGGGTCAGCCAGAGCGACGCCAGTTCCTCGAAGTCGCCCTGCTCCAGCGCCTCGTAGAAGGCGGTGTTGGCGGCTTCGACCTGTTCGACGTCGGTGTGCGGGGCGCTCACCGGGCTCCTTCTGCGCCGGGGCCCGTCGTACGCGCCCCTTCGATGGCGTGGGCGACCCGTACCGCGTCGGCCGTGGCGCGTACCTCGTGCACGCGTACGGCCCAGGCGCCGGCGTGTGCGGCGAGGGCGGAGACGGCGGCGGTGGCGGCGTCGCGCTCGCGTGCGGGCGGGGGCGGGCCGTCGGGGCCGGCCAGGACCCGGCCGAGGAAGCGCTTGCGGGAGGCGGCGACGAGCAGCGGGTGGCCGAGGCGCAGGACCCGGTCGAGGCTCGCGAGGAGTGCGAGGTCGTGCTCGGCGTCCTTGGAGAAGCCGAGCCCGGGGTCGACGACGACGCGGTCGGGGGCGATGCCGCCGGCCAGGACGGCGTCCACGCGGGTGCGCAGCTCGTCCACGACCTCGCTGACGACGTCGGCGTACTCGCCCTTGACGTTGCCGCCCTGGAGGAAGCCGCGCCAGTGCATGACGACGAAGGGGGCGCCGGCGTCGGCGACGGCCGGGATCATGCGGGGGTCGGCGAGGCCGCCGCTGACGTCGTTGACGAGGACGGCGCCCGCCGCGAGGGCCCGTTCGGCCACGGAGGCGCGCATGGTGTCGACGGAGACGGTGACGCCCTCGGAGGCCAGGCCGCGGACGACGGGGATGACGCGGCGCAGTTCCTCGGCCTCGTCCACCCGGGCGGCGCCCGGGCGGGTCGACTCGCCGCCGACGTCGACCAGGTCCGCACCCTCGGTGACCAGGTCGAGGCCGTGTTTGACGGCGGTCGTGGTGTCGAAGAAGCGGCCGCCGTCGGAGAAGGAGTCGGGGGTGACGTTCACGACTCCCATGACCGCGCAGCGGTCCCATTCCGGTAGGCCCGCCACGCGCCCGCGTCCGCTCTGGTTGCTCATATGTTCAGCGTAGGCCCCGGCGGGGGCCGTCAGGCGCTGCGGCCCAAGTGACGGCCCCGTGCGGGGCTCGGTCATGCGGCCCGGACGTTGCGTTCCGCCGTCGTGCCGTGGGGGCAGGGGCGGCGGCCGGCCGGGCCGCGGCGGCGCAGGAAGCGCGGCAGGGGGAGGGCGAGGTTGACGAAGCCCTCGGCCTGCATGGCGGCGAATCCGATGCGGGGCAGGTCCGCGGAGGCGCGGTAGACGACGAAGCGGGGTTCCCAGCGCGGCCGGAACTTGGCGTTGAACTTGTACAGGGACTCGATCTGGAACCAGCGGGAGAGGAAGACGAGCAGTCCGCGCCAGGCGCGCAGCACCGGGCCGGCGCCGATCTTCTCGCCGCGTGCCAGTGCGGCGCGGAACATGGCGAAGTTGAGGGAGACGCGTGTGATGCCGAGCTTGGGGGCGGCCTGGAGGGCGGCGACGATGAGCAGTTCGTTCATGCCGGGGTCGGCGGAGCGGTCGCGGCGCATCAGGTCCAGGGAGGCGCCGTCGGTGCCCCACGGGACGAAGTGCAGGATCGCCTTCAGGTCGCCGTATTCGCCCGGGTGGTCGTCCTGTTTGTGGGCGGTGGCGATGAGGCAGTCGCCGTCGGCGGGGTCGCCGATGCGGCCCAGGGCCATGGAGAAGCCGCGTTCGGTGTCGGTGCCGCGCCAGTCGTCGGCGGCGCGGCGGACGCGGTCCAGCTCGGCCTCGCCGAGGTCACGGACACGTCGTACCCGGGTTTCGTAACCGGCGCGCTCGATGCGCTTGACCATCTGGCGCACGTTGCGCATCGCGCGGCCGGCGAGGGAGAAATCCGCGACGTCCACCACCGCCTCGTCACCCAGTTCGAGGGCGTCGAGCCCGGTCTCGCGGGTCCACACCTGGCCGCCGGTCTCGGAGCAGCCCATGACGGCGGGGGTCCAGGAGTGGGCCTTGGCCTCGTCCATGAACTGTTCGATGGCGCCGGGCCAGGCCTCGACGTCGCCGATGGGGTCGCCGCTGGCGAGCATCACGCCGGAGACCACGCGGTAGGTCACGGCCGCCTTGCCGCTGGGGGAGAAGACGACGGCCTTGTCGCGGCGGAGCGCGAAGTGGCCGAGGGAGTCGCGGTCGCCGTGCCGCTCCAGCAGGGCGCGCAGCCGGGTCTCGTCATCCTCGGTGAGCCGTGCGGCGGGGTGTTCGGGGCGGAAGGCCAGGTAGATGGTGGTGACGGCGGTGAGCAGGCCGAGGGCGCCGAGCGAGAAGGCCACCGTCCAGGAGGTGGTGCCCTGGTAGTCGACGGGGCCCTCGAAGCCGAACAGGCCGTAGATGACGTGGGTGATGCGGTCGGCCAGGCTCGGGTCGCCGACGATGCGCTCGGAGTGGACGCTGACGATGAGCAGGCCGAGCATCAGGGAACCGGCGCTCATGAGCACGAAGTTGGCGAGGGCACGCCAGCGGCTGCGCGGGTCGGGCAGGGCGTCGAACTGGTCGCGGTGGAGCAGCAGCGGTGCCAGTAGTGCCAGGGAGATCAGTACGCCGATCAATGAGTGCCGGTACGTGAACTGCGCGACGGCACCGGCGGGCAGCAGGGCGACGGCGGCCCGCCAGGCCCGGCGCTTGCCGCGCTTGAGGCCGTGGGCGAGCAGCAGCAACAGCACGCCGGTGCTGAGCGACAGGGCGGCCGCGAACGGGCCGAGGGCGCCGGGCAGTACCTCGGCGATGGCGTGCATACGGCTGTGGCGGAAGCGGGGGAAGACGCCCGCGGCGATGTCCAGGACGCCCACGAGGGCGCATGCTCTGCCGACCAGGACGGGGACGGCCTCGGGGCGCGGTCCGCGCAGCAGTTGGCGCACCCGGTTCACCGGTGCCGTGGGCGCCGCGTCGCTTCCGCGACTCGGAACCTCGACCGACATTTCCTCATCTGTCCTGACAGACATCGCATCCCGTAGTTCTGCGAGAGACCTTGGATCCGGTACCGATTCGGGCATCCGGCGACATTGCGCCCTCTAGGACGGTGTCTCGGAAGGAGAGGTTCACTCTCCACGTCAAAGCTGTTTCAAAGGCCAAGGAAAGTCCGGGACAAGCCCTCGCGAAAGTGTGATCGCGGGCGGGCCGGACGGAGAGCGCGGACAGGTAACCAACCCATGGGTCTCACGAGCAACAAGGTGCTGCTGCTGGCGGTGCTGTCGGCCGTGCTGCTGTTCGCCGGCACGGTCTGGCTGTGGCCACGGCTGGCCCGGCGCGGCTGGCGGGCGGTGGGCGGGCGCGTCGGCCTGCTGCTGGCCACGCAGCTGGCGCTGTTCGCCGCGGTGGGGCTCGCCGCCAACCAGGCCTTCGGGTTCTACGCGAGCTGGGCGGACCTGTTCGGGCAGGAGAAGGACCAGGGCGTGGTGGTCGACCACGCGCGGGGCGAGGGCCCGCTGGAGGTGGTCGCCACGCGGCGGGTGCCGGGGGCGGGCGGTGCGCGGCCCCAGGTCGGCGGCCGGATCCAGGAGGTCGGGATCGTGGGCCGGACGACCCGTATCGCCACCCCCGCGTATGTCTATCTGCCGCCGGAGTACTTCCAGCCGCGGTACCGCACCCGTTCGTTTCCCGCGGCCGTGGTGCTGACCGGCTACCCGGGTACGGCGTCGGCGCTGGTGGAGAAGCTCCACTATCCGCGTACGGCCCTGGAACTGGCCCGGGCGGGCCGGATGCGGCCGACGATCCTGGTGATGCTGCGGCCGACGGTGGCGCCGCCCCGGGACACGGAGTGCGTGGACATCCCGGGCGGGCCGCAGACCGAGTCGTTCTTCGCCAGGGATCTGCCCGACGCGTTGCGTTCGCAGTTCCGGGTGGCCGGAAAGCCGGGCCGGCTGGGCATCATCGGCAACTCCACGGGCGGCTACTGCGCGTTGAAGATCGCCATGCACCATCCCGATGTGTACGCCGCGGGGGCCGGTCTCTCGGCGTACTACAAGGCGCCGATCGACGCCACGACGGGTGATCTCTTCCAGGGTGACAAGGGGCTGCGGAATCGCGCGGACCTGTGGTGGTACCTGAAGCACCGGCCCGCTCCGGATACGTCGCTGCTGGTCACCAGCAGCAAGACGGGCGAGTCCAACTACAAGGACACGCTGCGGTTCATCGAGCGGGTGAAGAACACCGGGCGGACGCGGATCTCGTCGATCGTCCTCGAAAGCGGCGGGCACAACTTCAACACCTGGCGGCGCGAGATTCCGGCGACGCTGGAGTGGATCAGCGGGCGGCTGGAAGGCCGTTCGGGGGCCGTCAGGAATGATCTTGAGAATTGATTGAAGAGCAGATTCCGCTTCCTGCCGAGTTCTGATGCGGTGTGAACACTTCGGTATGGCTTTGTTTTGCGGGGTGGCTCACCATGATTCGCCTACGCGCGGTAAGTTTCTGGCCATGCCACGTGGACGTCACCGCCATTCCCCGCCCCTGCACAGGCTGCTCCCCCCGTCGGCGATCGCAGGCGTCTCCCTCGTCTGCGCCCTGGGGCCCTGGGTGTTCACGGAGCCGATGGCGCTCCGCGGTCTGGCCGCGGCCGCCGCGGTCACGGCGGTCGTCGGCGCGGTCGTGCTGCGCCGCTGGGACGCCCAGGCGGGCAAGCGCGTCGCCGACCTCACGCGCGGGCGCGCGAGCGACGAGTGGCGCTTCGAGGAGCGCGTCGCCGAACTGGAGGGCGACCTCGAGGAGTCCCGTGAGCTGCGCGTGAAGCTCGAACAGCGGCTGCGCGCCAAGCGCACGGAACTGGCCGGGCTGCGCAACGAACACGCCGCGCTGCTGCGCCGGTACGCCACGTCCGAGACCGAGCGCGCGAGCGTCCTGGAGGACCGCCGGGTGCTCGAGATCGAGGCGACGGTTCCGGTGCGGGCGCTGACCGCGGGGTCGGCGAAGACGGCGGACGCTGCGGCGGAGGGCTCGGCGGAGGGCACGGCGGAGGCGGACGAGGCACCTGCCGCTCAGGCCGCGGCCCTCACCGTCGAGGAGGAGCCGGCGGTTCCCGCCGTCTTCTCGCCGGAGGGCTCCCGGCTGTTCCTGCGCGCGGCGGCCGCGCTCGCCCGGTTCGACGGCGACACGGCCCCGGACCCCGACGGCGGCCCGGACGGCGACGGCGACGGCGTCCCGGAGGACGACGAGGACGAGCCCGCGCAGGAACAGAAGGACGAACAGCCGGACCGGCGGGAGCCGTCGCACGAGGACGAGGCGCAGGGCCGCTCGGAGGCGGTCGACGCCCACGAGCGCCCGGCCGTCGGCACGTCCGCCCAGGACGACACCTCCACCAGGGACGAGGCCGAGCGGCTCCCACAGCCCGCCTCAGGTCACTACACGGTGCCGACCGCCGTGGCCGTCGCCCCGCAGACGCCGGCACGGCGCCCGCGGACCGAGGGCGGGTTCGACTTCTTCGGTACGAAGCAGGAGACGTCCCGCGCCGCCCTGGAAGCCGTGCAGAACGAGGACCTGGCGGATGTCGTCGGCCAGGAGGCCCTCGCCCTGCACAAGGCCGAGGCGGAGGCCCGATACAAGCCCGCGGACGAGGAGTCGCGCGGGATCGGCCAGGTCATCGACCTGACCGCGCACGACGAGACGGAGCAGATCGACGTACAGGGGCTGCGCAGCGCGGTTTCCTGACGGGGCCGGACCGGGCGGCCGCTCACGCCATCCAGCGGTCCGGCCGCGCGTCCCTGCGCCCGGTCCGGGACCGCTCCGCCTGCCGGGCCAGCAACTCGCGTGCCTCGTCCGCGTCCCGCAGCCGCGCCCTCACCACCTTGTTCGCGCCCGTGTCCACACACACGTCGGCCACGCCCCGGGCCCGCTCCCAGGGCCCCTGCGTCATCCGTACGCTCTGCACCTTGGCGTGCGGCACCAGCGCCAGACTCCGCGCCAGCAGCCCGGAGTGCGCCGCGAACACCGCGTCGGTGACGGCGAGTCCGTACCCCCGCCACCACAGCGGCACGCACCAGCGGGCGCGGCGCGGTGACGGCGAGAGGGCCGCGCGCTCCGGCACGGTCACCCCGGGCAGCACCAGCGCGACGACGGTCTCCGCGAGCTCGCGCGGGGCGACCGGCACCAGCACGGAGTTGGACGAGCCCGCCACATCGAGTTCCACGCGCACCCAGCCGCGCCGCCGCCACAGCAGCGGCTCCACGATCCGCACGGTCTGCACCCGCCCCGGCGGCACCGTCTCGTGGGCCCGGTCCAGCAGGCCGTGGTCGATGCGCAGCCCGTCGGGCGACTCGCCCACCGTCCAGTCGTACTCGGCGACGAACCGCCCCACGCTGCTCGCGCCGGCCGCGCCCAGCAGCGGCAGGGCGACCGCGAGGACCGTCCACAGGCTGTGGGTGAGCAGCCACAGCACCGGCGGAACGACGAGGGCCGCGGCCAGCGACCCCCAGGTCGCGCCCGTCAGCACCAGCGACAGGGCGAGGACGCCGGGCGGTACCCGCAGCAGCTGCCGGGACGGCGCCTCACCGACCTCGTGCGCGGTCTCGGGCGCGAAACCGGCCGCCCGGGCGAGCAGTTCGGCCCGCAGTCTCCGCGCCTCGTCCGCGCCCAGGAAGGCCAGTTCGTCCTTCTTGTCGGTCCCTATGACGTCGAGCTTCAGCTTGGCGACACCCGCGACCCGGGCCAGCAGCGGCTGGGTGACGTCGACGGCCTGGATCCGCTCCAGCCGGATGTGCGCGGTGCGCCGGAACACCAGGCCGGTGCGGATGCGCAGTTCGGTGTCGGTCACCGCGAAGTGCGTGAACCACCAGGAGCAGAAGCCGTAGAGGGCGGCGGCCGGGACGATCACGGCGAGGCCGATCAGCAGCGTGGTCGTGGTCAGCCGGGTCAGATGGCGCTGCGCCCCGTCGGGGTCGTGCACGGCCCAGCCGATGAGCACGGCGACCGGCGCCCAGGCCCGCCGCAACGGTGTGACGGGATGCAGCCGCCGCTCGGCCAGGGCGCCGGCGGGCTTGGCGGGCTCGGCGGGCTCGGTGGTCTCGGGGGGTTTGGTGGTCTCGGGGGGTTTGGCGGTCTCGTCGGCCCTGTCACCCCCGGCGGTCTTGTGGGCCTCGGAGGCCCCGGCGGTCCCGGTGGTCATGTCGGCCCCGGCGGCCTCGCCGGTCCTGGCGCTCTCGGGTTTCGTCACAGCCCCGCCGATCGGGCCTCGCCGAGCTCGGTGAGCCGGTCGCGCAGCCGTTCCGCCTCGGCCGGGTCCAGGCCGGGAATCGTCGCGTCGGTGGCCGCGGCGGCCGTGTGCAGTTGCACGCTGGCCAGGCCGAAGTGCCGCTCGACGGGCCCGGAGGTGACCTCGACCAGCTGCATCCGCCCGTACGGCACGACCGTCTCCTCGCGCCACAGCACGCCCCGGCTGATCAGCAGGTCGTCGGCGCGCTCGGCGTACCGCCAGGAACGCCAGTTGCGGTCGATCATCACCCAGCCCCAGGCCATCAGCGCCAGCGGCAGCACCGCGAAACCGGCCCAGGCGGGCCCGGCCAGCAGGCCCGGCAGCAGCCCGGCGGCCAGGGCGATCAGCCCCAGCCACACCACCAGCAGCAACCGCCGCATCTTCAGCAGCCCGGGCGGCAGCGCGATCCACACCGGCCCGCCCTCGACCGCCGCCCCCGCCGTGCCCTCGACCACCCCAGCCGTGCCCTCGGCCGCCGCCGTCGGCCCCGTCCCGTGCGGACTCCCCGTATCCATGAGGCCAGCGTACGTAGGAGAGACTGTGTCCATGACTCCTACGACGGAGACCATGGTCGGAATCGGCGGCGCCGCGGAGAGCACCGACATGGTGCTCAACATCGGACCCCAGCATCCCTCCACGCACGGCGTGCTGCGGCTGAAGCTGGTCCTGGACGGCGAGCGCATCCAGCACGCGGAGCCGGTGATCGGCTATATGCACCGCGGCGCGGAGAAGCTGTTCGAGGCGCGCGACTACCGCCAGATCATCATGCTGGCCAACCGCCACGACTGGCTGTCTGCCTTCTCCAACGAGCTGGGCGTCGTCCTCGCCGTGGAGCGGATGCTCGGCATGGAGGTCCCCGAGCGCGCGGTGTGGCTGCGCACCCTGCTCGCCGAGCTGAACCGGGTGCTCAACCACCTGATGTTCCTCGGCTCGTACCCGCTGGAACTCGGCGGGATCACCCCGATCTTCTACGCCTTCCGGGAGCGCGAGGAGCTCCAGCACGTCATGGAGGAGGTCTCCGGCGGGCGGATGCACTACATGTTCAACCGCGTCGGCGGCCTCAAGGAGGACCTCCCGGCCGGGTGGACCACGCGCGCGCGTTCCGCCGTCGCGGACGTGCGCTCGCGGATGGACCGGTTCGACGACCTGGTGCTCGGCAACGAGATCTTCCGGGGCCGCACCCGGGGCGTCGGCAGGCTCACGCCCGAGGCCGTGCACGCGTACGGGGTCAGCGGGCCGATCGGGCGCGGCTCCGGCGTCGACTTCGACCTGCGCCGGGACGAGCCGTACCTGGCCTACGGCGAGCTGGGCGACGTCCTGAAGGTGGTGACCCGGCAGGAGGGCGACTGCCTGGCCCGCTTCGAGTGCCTCCTGGAACAGACGCACAACGCGCTCGACCTGGCCGACGCCTGCCTCGACCGGCTCGCCGAGCTGCCGCCCGGGCCGGTCAACCAGCGGCTCCCCAAGGTGCTGAAGGCGCCCGAGGGCCACACCTACGCCTGGACCGAGAACCCCCTCGGCATCAACGGCTACTACCTGGTCAGCAAGGGCGAGAAGACCCCGTACCGGCTGAAGCTGCGCTCGGCGTCGTACAACAACATCCAGGCGCTGACGGAGCTGCTGCCGGGGACGCTGGTCGCGGACATGGTGGCGATCCTGGGGTCGATGTTCTTCGTGGTCGGGGACATCGACAAGTAGCTCCCGGCCAGCAGGCCCAGCACCCAGCAGGCCCAGCACCCAGCAGGCCCAGCAGGCCCTCAGCCGCAGAGCACGTCGGGGATGTCCACCGGCTGCACCAGCCACCCGAAGTCGCCAAGACCTCCCGCCGCCGTGAGCTCGGCGGCCTCCCCGGCGCTCGCGAGGGCGCGTACGTAGGCGCCCGGGTCGGTGGACGCGAGCGTGAGCGGGGGGCGTGCGCCGGTCACGCCCAGGGCGTGCAGCGCCTCACGCTGGGGGAGGAGCCGCCCGCCGGGCAGCGCGCACGCGTCGAGCGCGACATGGGCGGTGATGTCGCAGGAGCCGTCCGGTACGGGTGTGGTCTCGCGGCCCTCCCGGAACCCGGTGAGCGTCCCGAAGGGCGGCCGCGCATCCGCCGTGTGCGCGTAGTCCACGGCGACGGCGAGCCCCCGGTCGAGCGTGGCGACCGCCGAAGCCCAGGCCTCGTCCCTGGTCGGGCCGATCTCGGCCCGCAGCCCCGCCTCGCCGGCCAGCGGCCACCACCGCTCCAGCCACCGCGCCTGATCCCCTCCGACCGGCTCCCCGAGCCGCTCGCTCCCGTCCTCCCGGACCAGCACCAGCCGGGCCGTACCCGCGGAGTCCACCTCCGCGACCTCCACCGGCACGTTGTCCAGCCACTCGTTGGCGAACAGCAGCCCCGTCGTCCTTTCCGGGGGCGCGGCCAGCCACTCGATCCGGTGATCGAGTCCCGTGGGCCGCCCGGCGATCTCCACGGCGTACGCGCGGGTGCGGGCCGCCACCTCGGCCGGGAGCGCGGCGAGCACCCCGCCGGCCAGCTCGCCCCGCCCGGCCGCCATGTCGACGAAGTCCAGCACCGCGGGCCGCCCCAGCGCCTCGTCGACCCGGCACAGCAACCGCGCCACGGCCCCCGCGAACAGCGACGACGCGTGCACGGACGTACGGAAGTGCCCGGCCGGTCCCTCATCCCGCCGGTAGAAGCCGGCCGGCCCGTACAGCGCCTCCTCCACCGCGGCCCGCCACCCACGCCACTCGGAACCCTCGGTCCCCTCGCCTCTCGTCCCTGGTGTCACGGGGCCAGGCTAGGCGCACACAACGAACGCAACTCCACCTTGCGGAGTACGTGCGCCCGGTACGGATCGGTCCTCCGGTTGACCCCTGCACCTATCGCGCTTCCCTACGCTGGGTTACGTGCAGCGCCTCTATGACTTCCTCCGCAGGCACCCGATGTGGGTCGACGGCTCCTGGGCCGTGGTCCTCCTCGGGATCTCCGTGGTCGGCGGAGCGGCGAACGGCTACGGCTCACCGGCCGTCGCCGTTCCGCTCACGCTGCTGCTGTGCCTGGTGGTCGCGCTGCGCCGCCGCCTGCCGGAGAAGATGCTGCTGCTCGCGACCGCGGTCGGCGTGGCCCAGCTGATCACCGATGTGGAGCGGGGTCCGGCCGACTTCGCCCTGCTGGTGATCGTCTACACCGTCGCGGCGGAGGGCGCGCGCTGGGCCTCCCGTTTCGCGCTGGGCGCGGGCCTGTGCGCGGCCCCCGTGTCCCAGCTGCGCTGGCCCAGCGATCAGACGAACGTCGCGGGCAACATCGCTCTGACGGTCTTCATGGCCGTGCCCTTCGCCCTCGCCTGGGTGCTGGGCGACTCCATCCGCACCCGCCGCGCCTACTTCGCACAGCTGGAGGAGCGGGCCGCCCGCCTGGAGAAGGAGCGCGAGGCGCAGTCCAAGGTCGCCGTCGCCGCCGAACGCGCCCGGATCGCACGCGAGTTGCACGACGTCGTCGCGCACAACGTCTCGGTGATGGTGGTCCAGGCCGACGGCGCCGCCTACGTCCTCGACGCGGCTCCCGACCAGGCCAAGAAGGCCCTGGAGACCATCTCCTCCACCGGCCGCCAGGCACTCGCCGAGATGCGCCGCCTGCTCGGCGTGCTGCGCACCGGGGAGCACCAGGAGGCCGGCGAGTACGTGCCGCAGCCCGACGTCCAGCAGATCGAGGACCTCGTCGAGCAGTGCCGCGCCTCCGGACTGCCCGTCGACTTCAAGGTCGAGGGCACGCCCCGGCCGCTGCCCAGCGGCGTCGAGCTCACGGCGTACCGCATCGTGCAGGAGGCGCTCACCAACACCCGTAAGCACGGCGGGCCCAAGGCGGGCGCGAGCGTGCGACTGGTGTACTTCGACGACGGCCTCGGCCTGCTCGTCGAGGACGACGGCAAGGGCGCCCCGCACGAGCTGTACGAGGAGGGCGGTTTCGACGGCCAGGGCCACGGCCTCATCGGCATGCGCGAGCGGATCGGCATGGTCGGCGGCACCCTGGACGCCGGACCGCGCCCGGGCGGAGGATTCCGCATCAGTGCGCTGCTGCCGCTCAAACCCGCCTGACGCGGTCACACACCCCGCGCTGACACCTGTAACGCTCCCACTGTAGAAGAGACTTGGAAGAGGCCCCGATGACGATCCGCGTGATGCTCGTCGACGACCAGGTGCTGCTGCGCACCGGGTTCCGGATGGTGCTCGCCGCCCAGCCGGACATGGAGGTCGTGGCGGAGGCGGGTGACGGGGTCGAGGCCCTCCAGGTGCTGCGCTCGACCGAGGTCGACGTGGTGCTGATGGACGTCCGTATGCCGAAGCTGGACGGCGTGGAGACGACCCGCCGGATCTGCGCCGACACCGACCCGCCGAAGGTGCTCATCCTGACCACCTTCGACCTCGACGAGTACGCCTTCTCCGGGCTGAAGGCGGGCGCCTCCGGCTTCATGCTCAAGGACGTGCCGCCCGGTGAGCTGCTCGCCGCGATCCGCGCCGTGCACAGCGGCGACGCGGTCGTCGCGCCCTCCACCACCCGACGGCTCCTGGACCGCTTCGCACCGATGCTGCCGGGCACCGCGAAGCAGCCCCAGCACGAGCAGCTGGAGCGGCTCACGGGCCGCGAGCGTGAGGTCATGGTGCTGGTCGCGCAGGGCCTGTCCAACGGCGAGATCGCGGCCCGGCTCGTGCTGTCCGAGGCGACCGTGAAGACGCACGTGGGCCGCATCCTGACCAAGCTGGGCCTCAGGGACCGGGTGCAGGTCGTGGTGCTGGCCTACGAGACCGGGCTGGTACGGGCCGGCGGGCACGGCTGAGCAGGGCGGCGACCGTCCGGCTCCCGGCCGGCTCCCGTCGGCCGGCTGAGGATCCCCTCCTGTCTGAGGTTCCCCTCCTGTCTGACTGTCCGAGGCTTGCTTCCTGTCCGAGGATCCCCTCCTGTCCGAGGCTCCCCCCTGTCCGAGGCTTGCCTCCTATCTGAGGATCCCCTCCAGGAACTCGCTGCCGAGCCGGGCCACCACCGTCACGTCCAGCTGGTGCAGGACGTAGCGGCCGCGGCGGCGGGTGGTGAGCAGGCCCGCCTTCTTCAGCACGGCCAGGTGCCGGGATATCTCCGGGGCCGTCATGCCGTGCACCTGCGCCAGCTCGCCCGTGGTGTACGCGCTGCGGGCCAGATTGCGGCACATGCGCATCCGCACGGGGTGGGACAGCGCGGTCATGCGCAGGGCGAGCTGTTCGAGGTTCGGCGGGGCGGCGAGCTCGGGGGAGCCGACCGGGTAGTGCAGCACCGGCTGCCAGCCGTACCGGTGCAGGACCATCAGATGCGGCCAGCCCAGGCTCGTCGGGACGAGCAGCAGGCCGCCGTCGCCGGTGGACGTACCGTCGTCGCCGCCCAGCTTGTCGACCGTGATCCGGGCGGCGGCCTCGTCGAGTGTGATCGCCGGGGACACCGCGGCCAGCGCCTCGGCCATGCCCTTGCGCCGGAACAGGTCCGTCTTGAGCCGCGCGTCCGCCGCGAGCTGATGGCGCAACCGGGACCAGGCCTCCGCGAAGAACGCCTCGTCGCAGTCCTGGAGGAACTGCCGCAGCCAGGCCCGGATCGAGGGCGGGTCGTCCAGCAACCGCCGGCTGAACCGCATTTGCTGGGGCCCGCGCGCGGCGGCCAGGTCCAGGGCGCGGCGGCGCACCTCGGGGTCGGACAGCGCGGTGGGCCCGCACGAGCCGTACCCGAGGGCACAGGTGAACTCCAGTGCCGCGTCCACGAACTGCTCGTCCGACAGCTTGTCGAGCAGGTCCAGCTCCTCGGCGAGCGTGCCGCCCGGGAGTGTGCTCCGGCCCGGGACACCGGCGAAGGGCATGAACAGGTCCGAGAACGTCGACCGCCACAGGAAGTCGGCCTCGCACATCCGGTCGGCCAGATGCGGGTCGAGCCGCGCGGTCACGCCCGTCACCCAGCCCTGGAGGCCCGGGTGGTGGCCCGGCTCGGACAGCGCGTGCAGCGCCATTCCGAGCTCGGCCAGGGGTGAGGGCACGACGGCGATCCCCTCCGGCCGCAGCCCCGCGATGTCGATGTGCACGCTCATGCCCTTATGGTGCACGCCGCCACTGACAACGCCCCCGTCGATTGACGGGCGTCGTCAATCGACGCGACTTCGCCTCCGGCGCGGGCGCAGGGTGGGAGCACCGGGGCAGCCGCGGAGCCTTCGGACCTCCATCACCCGACCAGCCGAGGCGATCCACGATGAGCATCACGCAGCAGCACCTCCTCGACCTCTACCGCGCCCAGCAGCTCGGCGAGCCCACCCCACCCGCACCGGGCACCCACGACCGGCGGGTCGTCCGAGAGTGGCGCGACGAGCGCCGATTCCGTGCGGTCCTGGCCGGGCGCCCGGCCGGCGGCCGACAGCGGATCCGGTACGCCCTGGGCCGGTGGCTGCACCCCCGCCGCCGCTTCACCGGCTGACCACTCCGGCCGCACGCCGCCGACCGACCGCCACCGCGCGAGGCCGGCGGCCTGCTGCCCGATTCCGGCTACCTGCCGCCCTCCCCGGGCAACCGGGCGACGAACTCCGTGACCGCCGTCTTCACGTCCTCGGCGGTCCACTCCAGCCCGGGGGCCCGCACGCTCACCTCCGTGCGGGCCAGCCCCGGACCGCCCCGGCCCCAGGCGGCGGCGAACAGGAAGACACCCGTCTCCTCGGCCGTCCTGACCGCCGCCTCCCCGACCACGTCCGCCTCGTACGGCAGCCAGACCTGGAAGTCGTGGGTGTGCGGCACCTCCGGGTAGACGCGGGCCCACGGCAGCCCGGCCGCCGCGAACCCCTCGCGCAGGGCGGCCGCCACCACGCGCGCGTGGGCGACGTACTCCGGCAGCCGGGGCAGCTCCCGCTCCAGTCCGGCCAGCGCCGACAGAGCCGTGGGGAACTGCTGGAAGACCTCCCCGCCGTACCGGTGCCGCCAGGTCTTCGCCTCCTCCACCAACTCCTTCGGACCGGCGAGCGCCGCACCTCCGACCGCCTCCAGGGCCTTGTAGAACGACACGTAGACGCTGTCCGCCAGGCCCGCGATCTCCTCCACGGACCGGCCGAGGTGGACCGTGGACTCCCACAGCCGGGCCCCGTCGAAGTGCACCACGGCGTCCCGCTCCCGAGCGGCCTCCACCACCTCCGTGAGCTCCTCCCAGGAGGGCAGCACGAAACCGGCCTCCCTGAGGGGGAGTTCCAGCATCAGCGCCCCGAAGGGCTCCTCGAAGTCGCGCACCTCGGCGGCGGTGGGCAGCCGCGGCTCGTCCGTCACACGCACCGGGCGCAGACCGCCGACCTCGCTGAACGCGTTCCGCTCGTGCACCTCGGGATGGCCGAGCGCGTGCAGGGCGACGGTCGGGTTGCCGGTGCGGCCCGCCCAGCAGCGCAGGGCCACCTGCTGGGCCATCGTGCCCGTCGGGAAGAACGCGGCGGCCTCGGTGCCGAGCAGCCCGGCGACCTTCGCCTCCAGCGCCCCGACGACCCCGTCGCCGTACGCGTCGGACAGCTCGTCCAGGTCGTACAGGTCCCCCACCCCGGCCAGCTCCGCCAGACGCTCCCGGAGCGTCTTGTGGAAGGCGAAGCGCGCGAGCACCCGCCGTGCGCCGCGATGGGCGGCCAGCCGCCGCTCACGGAGCCCCGTCAGCTGCTCCTCGTCCTGCTGTTCCGTCGTCTCAGTCATGCCCCGGATCCTGCCTCGCGCGCGTACGGGCGGGCACCCGCATTTCCCGCACGCCCGGTGGACGGTTTCCCGCACGCCCGGTGGACGGTTTCCCCCACACCCTGTGGATGGCTTTCCGCACACCCTGTGGACGACCGAACACCCCTCGAACCGATCGCGTTAACATGACGAGAAATCGTCCGGTACCCGGAGCGGACTGGAACGGGAAGGCCGCCGTCGAGTGAACACAAGCCCACAGCCAGACCCCAAGGACCGCCCCGCGCGCCTCACCGTCGGCGTCGTCGGCGCCGGCCGCGTGGGACCCGCACTGGCCGCCGCCCTGGAGCTCGCCGGGCACCGCCCGGTCGCCGTCTCCGCGGTCTCCGAGACCTCCCGGCGCCGTGCCGCGCAACTGCTGCCCGACGTGCCCGTGCTGCCGCCCGCCGAGGTCCTCCAGCGGTCCGACCTGGTCCTGCTGACCGTTCCGGACGACGCCCTGCCCGAGCTGGTCGCCGGACTCGCCGACACGGGGTCCGTACGGCCGGGGCAGCTGCTCGTCCACACCTCCGGGCGCTACGGCGCCCAGGTGCTCGACCCCGCCCTGCGCGCGGGCGCCCTGCCGCTGGCCCTGCACCCCGCGATGACCTTCACCGGCACGCCCGTGGACGTCCAGCGGCTGGCCGGCTGCTCCTTCGGCGTCACCGCGCCCGAGGAACTGCGGCTGGCCGCCGAGGCCCTCGTCATCGAGATGGGCGGCGAGCCCGAGTGGATCGCCGAGGAGAACCGGCCGCTCTACCACGCGGCACTCGCCCTGGGCGCCAACCACCTGGTCACCCTGGTCGCCCAGTCCCTGGAGCTGCTGCGCGCGGCCGGGGTCGCCGCCCCCGACCGGATGCTCGGCCCGCTGCTCGGCGCGGCCCTGGACAACGCCCTGCGCTCCGGCGACGCTGCCCTCACCGGCCCGGTCGCGCGCGGCGACGCGGGCACGGTCGCGGCCCACGTCACCGAGCTGCGGCGGCACGCCCCGGGGACCGTCGCCGGCTATCTGGCGATGGCCCGCGCGACCGCCGACCGGGCCCTGGCCCACGGCCTGCTGAAGCCGGAGCTCGCCGAGGACCTCCTCGGGGTACTCGCCGACGGGACGGACGGCACCGACGGCACCGAAGGGGACGCCCGATGACCACCACCCTGCTGAGCACCGCCGGCGAGCTGCACGCACGCGTGCGTGCGGGCCGTCGCGCCGTGGTGATGACCATGGGCGCTCTGCACGAGGGCCACGCCACACTGATCCGCGCCGCGCGAAGCATCGCGGGCCGGGACGGCGAGGTCGTCGTCACCGTCTTCGTCAACCCGCTGCAGTTCGGCCAGGGCGAGGACCTCGACCGCTATCCGCGCACCCTGGACGCCGACCTCAAGCTCGCCGAGGAGTCCGGCGCGGACGTCGTGTTCGCCCCCGCCGTGGACGAGGTGTACCCCGGTGGCGAGCCCCAGGTCCGCATCACCGCGGGCCCCATGGGCGAGCGCCTGGAGGGTTCCGCCCGCCCGGGCCACTTCGACGGCATGCTCACGGTCGTCGCCAAGCTGCTGCACCTGACCCGTCCCGACGTCGCCCTGTACGGCCAGAAGGACGCCCAGCAGCTCGCCCTGATCCGCCGCATGGTGCGGGATCTGAACTTCGGTGTGGAGATCGTCGGCGTCCCCACCGTCCGCGAGGACGACGGCCTGGCCCTGTCCAGCCGCAACCGCTACCTCTCGCCCGCCGAGCGGCGCACCGCCCTCGCGCTGTCCAGCGCCCTGTTCGCAGGGCAGGACCGGCATGCCGCGCAGGAGGCACTGCGGGCCCGGGCCCGTGAAGTGCCCGCCACACGCGCGCGTGCCGAGGCGCTCAGCGCCATCGGCGAGTCCCGCGCGGCGGCCGACGCGCACGCCGTGGCGACGGCCGTCCCGGGCGGCCCGGCGGCCGTCCGCGCGGCCGCCCGCCAGGTCCTCGACGAGGCCGCCCGCCTCGACCCGCCGCTCGCCCTGGACTACCTCGCGCTGGTCGACCCGGCCGACTTCACCGAGATCGAGCGCGACTTCACCGGCGAGGCGGTCCTCGCCGTGGCCGCCCGGGTCGGGGCGACCCGGCTGATCGACAATCTCCCCCTCACCTTCGGAACCTTCGGAGCCGCCTCGTGACCAGCACAGGCATACGACTGCACGCGCCGGCGCCCGGCTGGTCCATCGACGCGGACGTGGTCGTCGTCGGCTCCGGCGTAGCCGGCCTGACCGCGGCCCTGCGCTGCCAGGCCGCGGGCCTGCGGACCGTCGTCGTCACCAAGGCCCGACTCGACGACGGCTCCACCCGCTGGGCCCAGGGCGGTATCGCCGCGGCCCTCGGCGAGGGCGACACCCCCGAACAGCACCTCGACGACACCCTGGTCGCGGGCGCGGGACTGTGCGACGAGGAAGCGGTCCGCATCCTCGTCACCGAGGGCCCCGACGCCGTACGCCGTCTCATCGAGACCGGCGCCCGGTTCGACGAGTCGTCCGAGGGCGGCCTCGAACTCACCCGCGAGGGCGGCCACCACCGCCGCCGTATCGCCCACGCGGGCGGTGACGCCACCGGCGCCGAGATCTCCCGCGCCCTGGTCGACGCGGTACGCGCGCGTGGCGTGCGCACGGTCGAGAACGCGCTCGTCCTGGACCTCCTCACGGACGCAGAGGGCCACACCGCGGGCGTCACCCTGCACGTCATGGGGGAGGGCCAGCACGACGGCGTGGGCGCGGTCCACGCACCCGCCGTGGTCCTGGCGACCGGCGGCATGGGCCAGGTCTTCTCGGCGACCACCAACCCCTCCGTCTCCACGGGCGACGGCGTGGCCCTGGCGCTCCGCGCGGGCGCCGAGGTCAGCGACCTCGAGTTCGTCCAGTTCCACCCGACGGTCCTCTTCCTCGGCCCGGACGCGGAGGGCCAGCAGCCCCTGGTCTCCGAGGCGGTCCGCGGCGAGGGCGCCCACCTGGTCGACGCCGACGGCACGCGCTTCATGCTCGGCCGGCACGAACTCGCCGAACTCGCCCCCCGGGACATCGTGGCCAAGGGCATCATGCGCCGCATGCAGGAGCAGGACGCCGAGCACATGTTCCTCGACGCCCGGCACTTCGGCGCCGAGATGTGGGAACACCGCTTCCCGACGATCCTCGCCGCCTGCCGCGCCCACGGCATCGACCCGGTCACCGGCCCCATCCCGGTCGCCCCGGCCGCCCACTACGCCTCCGGCGGCGTCCGCACCGACTCCCGGGGCCGTACGACCGTCCCCGGGCTGTACGCGTGCGGCGAGGTCGCCTGCACCGGCGTGCACGGTGCCAACCGCCTGGCCTCCAACTCCCTCCTCGAAGGCCTGGTCTACGCCGAGCGCATCGCGGCCGACATCGAGGCGAACGTCCTGCACGCGCGCGTGCCGAAACCCCTCCCGCACCCGGAGATCCCCGAGCATCCCCTGCAGACCGCAGAGGCCCGCTTCACGATCCAGCGGATCATGTCCGACGGCGCGGGCGTGCTCCGCTCGGCCGGTTCCCTGGCCAAGGCCGCCGACCAGCTCCAGCGGCTGCACACCGACGCCCGCGACGCCCTCGCCGAGAACGGCAAGACCGCCGAGCCCGGCGTCGACACCTGGGAGGCCACCAACCTCCTGTGCGTGGCCCGGGTCCTGGTCGCCGCGGCCCGGCTCCGCGAGGAGACCCGGGGCTGCCACTGGCGCGAGGACCGCCCCGAGCGCGACGACACCGGCTGGCGGCGCCACATCGTCGTACGCCTGAACCCGGACCGCTCGCTGGCCGTGCACACCACGGACACCACACACTTCCCCACGACCCTCCCCACCCAGGCCCCCCAGGAGCAGTGACCGACGTGACCACCCCCGACCTTCCCCTCGCCTCGTCCGGAGGCTGCGGCGACGGCTGTGCCTGCGGCGCGGACGAGCAGGCGTACCTGGAGTGCGGCCTGGACCCCGCACTCGCCCAGCTCCTGGCCGACGCCGGCCTCGACCCGGTCGAGGTCGAGGACATCGCCAACGTGGCCCTCCAGGAGGACCTGGCCAACGGCGTGGACGTGACGACGGTCGCGACGATCCCCGAGGACGCCGTGGCCACCGCCGACTTCACCGCACGCGAGGCGGGCACCGTGGCCGGCCTGCGCATCGCCGAAGCGGTCATCTCGGTCGTCTGCGAGGAGGAACTCGAGATCGAGCGCCACGCGGAGGACGGCGACAAGGTCGAGGCGGGCCAGAAGCTCCTCTCGGTCACCACCCGCACCCGCGACCTCCTCACGGCCGAACGCAGCGCGCTGAACATCCTGTGCCGCCTGTCGGGCATCGCCACGGCCACGCGCGCGTGGGCGGACACCCTCGCCGGCACCAAGGCCAAGGTCCGCGACACCCGCAAGACGACCCCCGGACTGCGCAGCCTCGAGAAGTACGCGGTCCGCTGCGGCGGCGGCGTCAACCACCGTATGTCCCTCTCGGACGCGGCCCTGGTCAAGGACAACCACGTGGTCGCCGCGGGCGGCGTCGCCCAGGCCTTCCAGGCGGTCCGCGACCGCTTCCCCGACCTCCCCATCGAGGTCGAGGTCGACACCCTGCACCAGCTCCGCGAGGTCCTGGACGCCGGCGCCGACCTGATCCTCCTGGACAACTTCACGCCGGGCGAATGCGAGGAGGCGGTGGCCATTGTCCAGGGCCGCGCCGCCCTGGAGGCCTCGGGCCGCCTGACCCTCGACAACGCCAAGGCGTACGCGGACACCGGCGTCGACTACCTGGCCGTCGGAGCGCTCACCCACTCCTCGCCGATCCTGGACATCGGCCTCGACCTGCGCCCGGCGGAGTAGGGCGGATACGGGCCATGCTGCTGACGATCGACGTAGGAAACACCCACACCGTCCTCGGCCTGTTCGACGGCGAGGACATCGTCGAACACTGGCGCATCTCCACGGACGCGCGCCGCACCGCCGACGAACTGGCCGTCCTCCTCCAGGGCCTGATGGGCATGCACCCGCTCCTCGGCGACGACCTGGGCGACGGCATCGACGGCATCGCCATCTGCGCGACCGTCCCCTCGGTCCTGCACGAGCTCCGCGAGGTGACCCGCCGCTACTACGGCGACGTGCCCGCCATCCTCGTCGAACCGGGCGTCAAGACCGGCGTCCCGATCCTCATGGACAACCCCAAGGAGGTCGGCGCCGACCGCATCATCAACGCGGTGGCGGCGGTCGAGCTCTACGGCGGTCCCGCCATCGTCGTCGACTTCGGCACGGCGACGACGTTCGACGCGATCAGCGCGCGCGGCGAGTACGTCGGCGGGGTCATCTCGCCCGGCATCGAGATCTCCGTGGAGGCCCTCGGCGTCCGCGGCGCCCAGCTCCGCAAGATCGAGGTGGCCCGGCCCCGCAGCGTCATCGGCAAGAACACGGTCGAGGCGATGCAGTCGGGCGTCATCTACGGCTTCGCCGGCCAGGTCGACGGCGTCGTCAACCGTATGGCCCGCGAGCTGTCGGAGGACCCGGAGGACGTCACCGTGATCGCGACGGGCGGCCTCGCACCGATGGTCCTGGGCGAGTCGTCGGTCATAGACGAGCACGAGCCATGGCTGACCCTGATCGGCCTGCGACTGGTGTACGAGCGGAACGTGTCGCGTATGTGAGCAGGCGCTGGTGCTGGGGCCCGGGTGGGTGCGCAACTCGGCGGAGCGAGGTGCCGCCGCGCCCACCCGTGCCGCCCCAGCGGCACGCATGCCCGCAGCTAGGGGGAGGGACCACGCCCCCCACCCACCGCAAGGCGAGACACACCCACCCCCTATGCGTAATTTGTCTGATTAGCGCGTATCGTCGCAAGCATGCCCACGCCATACGGATCCCGCGGCGGCATGGCGTTCGGCGTGGAGGAGCTGCGTGTGCTCCGCCGCGCTCTCGCCCTCGCCCTCCACCCCACCTCCGCCTCGTCCGACGACGTCCAGGACTGCCTCCGCCTAGCAGAGTCGCTCGACGAGGCGACGCGGGAGGGGGTCAGGCTGCGCGCCTTCCTCGTGGCCGATCTCGGCCGGTACCGCGCCGCCCTGCCCGGCACCGCCGCCGGCTATCTCACCCTCCTGGACGAGGCCCTTGGCGCCGGATACCGCCCCCACCCGCACGACCTCACGGCCCTCCGCGCCCTGCGCGGCAACCCCACCGCCGCCGCCCTCCTGGACCGCTGCCGCCTGCTCGCCGAGCAGCGCGTACGCACCCACGCGCAGCGGCACTCCCAGACCCCCCGCCCGGTCGTCCGAGTCACCCCCGCCACGCCCACCCCCACCGTCCCCGCCGCCCGCACCCGCCTCCTGGCCCTCCCCGGAGGCCTCTCCGCGGCCCTCTCCACCCCCGGAGACTCCGCGGACTCCGCCAAGGACACCCCCGGAAAGGACCCCGCGAAGAAGCCCGCACGCAAGCCACCGGCCCCGAAACCCGCCCCCAAGCCCACCCCGGCCCCGACCTCACCTCCCACCCCGGGCACCCCGAAGCCCAGCCGTCGCCCGATCCCCACCCCGGGCGAGGTCTTCCCGCGCCGCAAGCCCACCCCGCCGCCCCCCGCGAACCCCCAGCAGCTCGCCGCGGGCTGACGTGGCTACCCTGGATCCATGGACTATGTCTCCGCGCTTCTGCCCCCGGTCGTCATGGCCGTCTTCTTCATCGGCGTGATCCGGGTGATCGTGAAGACACAGGGTGGCGCCAACAAGGCCAAGGAGGACGCGGCCGTGGACGCCGCCCTCGCGCGCGTGGAGGGCGCCCAGCAGTCCTCCGTGAGCACCCCGAAGGCCTGACCGCACCTTCACCCCACCCGGCGTACGACTCGGCGAGGCCCGCCCGCCACGAGGCCCGCACCTTCGAGTCGTACGCCCTTTTTGTTCCTGTTCGCCGCTGAAGCGCACGTCCGCCACGCCATTACCGAGATCTCCCACTATTGTTCTGAGCTGTGCCTCGCCCATTGGGAGAACTCGAAGACGCGGTCATGTCGCGGGTGTGGAAGTGGAACCGCCCGGTGACCGTTCGAGAAGTCCTGGAAGATCTTCAGAAGGAGCGGTCCATCGCCTACACCACGGTGATGACCGTTTTGGACAATCTCCATCAGAAGGGCTGGGTGCGCCGCGAGGCGGAAGGCCGCGCCTATCGATATGAGGCGGTCTCCACCCGCGCCGCCTACGCCGCCGCCCTGATGAACGACGCCTGGTCACAGAGCGACAACCCCGCAGCCGCTCTCGTCGCCTTCTTCGGCATGATGAGCGAGGAACAGCGACATGCTCTCCGCGATGCCGTACGCATCGTCCAGGTCCCGGAAACCCTGGAACCGACCGAAGCGTCTGATTCGACCGAACCGGCTCACCCCACTGAACCGCCTCAACCTGCTGAACCGGCTCTACGCGCAGAACCGCCACAACCCGCAGAACGGCCTCAACCGGCAGAACCGAGAGAAGGCACTCCCGAGAACCCCGCCTCCGCTCAGGACCGCGGCGGGCGATAGCGTCCGCCCATGTCCGCGAAGAGCCCCGAAGCCACCGCAAAAGCCATCACCGTCCGGCGGGCCCGCACCAGCGATGTCCCGGCGGTGCGCAGTCTCCTTGACGCCTACGTCCGCGGCGGCATCCTGCTCGACAAAGCAACGGTGACGCTTTACGAGGACATCCAGGAGTTCTGGGTCGCGGAACGGGACGACAACGCGGAGGTCGTCGGCTGCGGCGCCCTGCACGTGATGTGGGAAGACCTCGCGGAAGTCCGCACTCTCGCGGTGAAGCGCGGCCTGAAGGGCGCGGGCGTCGGACACCAGTTGCTGGAGAAGTTGCTGCACACCGCCCGCTGGCTCGGCGTTCGCCGCGTTTTCTGTCTGACCTTCGAAGTCGACTTCTTCGTCAAGCACGGCTTCGTGGAGATCGGCGAGACGCCGGTCGACACGGATGTCTACGCGGAGCTGCTGCGTTCCTATGACGAGGGTGTCGCGGAGTTCCTCGGTCTCGAACGAGTGAAACCGAACACCTTGGGCAACAGCCGGATGCTTCTGCATCTGTGATCGTCGGCGATTGGGGATCGACACCTGCCCCGGTGCCCTATGTCCGAAACGCGCACGTTTCCGGACGGAGCCAGGCCTCCCGGTCTCTGCCGAGGGTTTGTGTTTTTCCGGCAAAAGCGGTTTGCTTTCCGACGTACTGCAGTACTGCATATAACAGG
Source organism: Streptomyces sp. NPDC050546 (assembly GCF_044457425.1). Taxonomy (NCBI): domain Bacteria; kingdom Bacillati; phylum Actinomycetota; class Actinomycetes; order Kitasatosporales; family Streptomycetaceae; genus Streptomyces; species Streptomyces sp. NPDC050546. Next base: position 37,976 of record NZ_JBITGX010000014.1, on the reverse strand, counting down.
GGACGGCGATACGGCGGACGCCGGCACACTCCCCGGCCCTGAAGATATCGATGAAAGGAAATCCGGTGGCACAGAAGGTTCAGGTCCTTCTTGTCGACGACCTCGACGGTGGCGAGGCGGACGAGACCGTGACGTTTGCGCTGGACGGCAAGACGTACGAGATCGATCTCACCACCGCCAATGCGGACAAGCTCCGTGGCCTTCTCGAGGCTTACGTGAAGGGCGGTCGTCGTACCGGAGGCCGTGCTTCGGGCGGGCGCGGAAAGGCGCGCGCGGCTTCGAGCGGCAGCCAGGACACCGCGGCCATCCGCGCCTGGGCGAAGGAGAACGGCTACGAGGTCAACGACCGCGGCCGTGTCCCCGCGACCATCCGCGAGGCCTACGAGAAGGCCAACGGCTGAACAGCGGCACTACTGACCTTGCGCACGCAAGGCCGGCTGGGCGCACGCGCGCCGCAGCCGGACCCGGTGGCAGTGCGTGGCCACCGTGTCCACCAGCCGTACGAGATCGGGGGCGCCCCCACCACCCCCCAATGCCGACAGCGTCGGCAGCGAGGCCTCGACCTCGCATCCCGGCTCGGGGGGCCGCAGCCACACGGCGGCCCCCTGGGAACCGACCGGCCCCGGGGGAAGCGTCCGGCCGGTGAACGACCCGGCCCCGGGACGCGACGGCACAGCCCTGTCGGGAGCCGGCGCCACAGCCGCCCCAGGAGGCACCGGCGAGGCCCGCTGGCCGGGCAGCGACGGCCCGCCCACCCCGCAGCGCGACGAGGCATCCGTCACACACGGCGGCACCCCACCCGCCCCGTACACCCTGCCTGCCCCGCGCACCCCGTCGGCTCCGCCCGCCCCGCGCACCCCGTCGGCTCCGCCCGCCCCGCGCACCCCGTTGGCTCCGCCTGCCCCGCGCACCCCGGCCGGCACCGGCGCCTCCACGGACCCGCCCGCGCCGATCGCGACCAGGTCGAGCGCCAGCGACCCCCACTCCAGCCACTCCAGCAGCCCGGGCAACTCCTCCGCGCTGCCCGCCGCCACCAGCAGCAGCATGCGGTCGCCCCGTACGGCCACGGGAGAGCCCGGCCCCAGGCGCCACAGGGCCGCGTGTCCCGCCTCGGCCGGCACGTCCAGGACGTCGAAGCGAGCGCCCACCGCCAGCCGCACAGGATCCCCGGGCACCGTCGGCCAGCCCAGCTCCCTCTCGTACCACCGCCGGACCTGACAGCTCTCGTCGAGCGGCCGGCGGGGGAGCGGGACGAGCGGGGACGCGGACGCGGACGCGGTCACGGGGTGCGGGGCGCCGAACATGCCAAGTGCAACCGCCGGAAGGACGTGCGAGTTACGCTGGGTCCCGCCGTGACCGCACAGAGTGACGAAACGGGGGCGTGTGGGGGCTGCCGGGAGGCGCAAGGTTGTTCGCCCGTAGCGGAGGGAACCGGGGCACCCGGCATGGACATCCGGGCTCTACGGGTAAGACATCCCTAGTGGGAGGGGGCGACACGCAGGAAAGGCCGTCTCACGTTCGCCATCGGCGTACTGGCGATGGGGGTAAGTGCCTGGCCTGCGGGAACATCGTCTCGCACCATCGGGTTGGAGCAGATGTCGGCGTTCGGGGTCAGGAGGCCATCGACGGTGTCGGCAGTTGGAATGAGCGGTCCCCGCTTGCGGGACTAAGCTGCGGAAGGACAGGGAGGGGAAGTTCCCCCCACTGCCTGACCGCTCTGAGGAGCGATTAACGATGTTCGAGAGGTTCACCGACCGCGCGCGGCGGGTTGTCGTCCTGGCTCAGGAAGAAGCCCGGATGCTCAACCACAACTACATCGGCACTGAGCACATCCTCCTGGGCCTGATCCACGAGGGTGAAGGTGTCGCCGCCAAGGCCCTTGAGAGCCTCGGGATTTCGCTCGAGGCGGTCCGCCAGCAGGTGGAGGAGATCATCGGCCAGGGCCAGCAGGCCCCGTCCGGCCACATCCCCTTCACCCCCCGTGCCAAGAAGGTCCTGGAGCTGTCGCTCCGCGAGGCCCTTCAGCTGGGCCACAACTACATCGGCACGGAGCACATCCTGCTCGGCCTGATCCGCGAGGGCGAGGGCGTCGCCGCCCAGGTCCTCGTCAAGCTGGGCGCAGATCTCAACCGGGTGCGGCAGCAGGTCATCCAGCTGCTCTCCGGTTACCAGGGCAAGGAGACCGCCGCCGCCGGCGGGCCTGCCGAGGGCACCCCCTCGACGTCCCTGGTCCTCGACCAGTTCGGCCGGAACCTCACCCAGGCCGCTCGTGAGTCCAAGCTCGACCCGGTCATCGGGCGCGAGAAGGAGATCGAGCGGGTCATGCAGGTGCTGTCCCGCCGTACGAAGAACAACCCGGTCCTGATCGGTGAGCCCGGCGTCGGCAAGACCGCCGTCGTCGAGGGCCTCGCTCAGGCCATCGTCAAGGGCGAGGTGCCCGAGACCCTCAAGGACAAGCACCTCTACACCCTGGACCTCGGCGCACTGGTCGCCGGCTCCCGCTACCGCGGTGACTTCGAGGAGCGCCTGAAGAAGGTGCTCAAGGAGATCCGCACCCGCGGCGACATCATCCTGTTCATCGACGAGCTCCACACGCTGGTCGGTGCGGGTGCCGCCGAGGGCGCCATCGACGCGGCTTCCATCCTGAAGCCGATGCTGGCCCGCGGTGAGCTGCAGACCATCGGCGCCACCACGCTGGACGAGTACCGCAAGCACCTGGAGAAGGACGCGGCCCTCGAGCGCCGCTTCCAGCCCATCCAGGTCGCGGAGCCGTCCCTGCCGCACACGATCGAGATCCTCAAGGGTCTCCGTGACCGGTACGAGGCCCACCACCGCGTCTCCATCACCGACGAGGCGCTGGTCCAGGCCGCCACGCTGGCCGACCGGTACATCTCGGACCGCTTCCTGCCGGACAAGGCGATCGACCTGATCGACGAGGCCGGTTCCCGGATGCGCATCCGCCGGATGACCGCGCCGCCGGACCTGCGCGAGTTCGACGAGAAGATCGCCGGTGTCCGCCGGGACAAGGAGTCCGCGATCGACTCGCAGGACTTCGAGAAGGCCGCCTCCCTCCGCGACAAGGAGAAGCAGCTCCTGGCCGCCAAGGCCAAGCGGGAGAAGGAGTGGAAGGCCGGCGACATGGACGTCGTCGCCGAGGTCGACGGCGAGCTGATCGCCGAGGTCCTCGCGACCGCCACCGGCATCCCGGTCTTCAAGCTGACCGAGGAGGAGTCCTCGCGTCTGCTGCGCATGGAGGACGAGCTCCACAAGCGGGTCATCGGCCAGGTCGACGCCGTCAAGGCGCTGTCGAAGGCGATCCGCCGTACGCGTGCCGGTCTGAAGGACCCGAAGCGTCCCGGTGGCTCGTTCATCTTCGCCGGCCCGTCCGGTGTCGGTAAGACCGAGCTGTCCAAGGCGCTCGCCGAGTTCCTCTTCGGCGACGAGGACGCGCTGATCTCCCTCGACATGTCGGAGTTCAGCGAGAAGCACACGGTGTCGCGGCTCTTCGGTTCGCCCCCCGGCTACGTGGGCTACGAAGAGGGCGGCCAGCTGACCGAGAAGGTCCGCCGCAAGCCGTTCTCCGTCGTCCTCTTCGACGAGGTCGAGAAGGCCCACCCGGACATCTTCAACTCGCTGCTGCAGATCCTGGAGGACGGTCGCCTGACCGACTCCCAGGGCCGGGTCGTGGACTTCAAGAACACGGTCATCATCATGACGACCAACCTCGGCACCCGGGACATCTCCAAGGGCTTCAACCTGGGCTTCGCGGCCTCGGGTGACACCAAGTCCAACTACGAGCGCATGAAGAACAAGGTCCAGGACGAGCTCAAGCAGCACTTCCGGCCCGAGTTCCTCAACCGCGTCGACGACGTGGTCGTCTTCCCGCAGCTCAGCCAGGACGACATCCTCAAGATCGTCGACCTGATGATCGGCAAGGTGGACGAGCGCCTGAAGGACCGGGACATGGGCATCGAGCTCTCCCAGTCCGCCAAGGAGCTGCTGTCCCAGAAGGGCTACGACCCGGTGCTGGGTGCGCGTCCGCTGCGTCGCACCATCCAGCGCGAGATCGAGGACTCGCTGTCGGAGAAGATCCTCTTCGGCGAGCTGCGCCCCGGTCACATCGTGGTCGTCGACACGGAGGGCGAGGGCGACTCCAAGACCTTCACCTTCCGTGGCGAGGAGAAGGCGGCCCTGCCGGACGTCCCGCCGATCGAGCAGGCGGCCGGTGGAACCGGACCGAATCTGAGCAAGGACGCGTAAGCGTCACGACTGAACGAAAAGGGCCGGTGCTGAAAGGCACCGGCCCTTTTCGCATGCCCGCGGCGGGGCACGCGCCGTGCCCTACGACAGCTGCCCGTCGTAATCCGGCAGCTTGTACGTCTTCTCGGCATGGCCGCCCGAGAGATCGGTGGCGCTGTTGCCGATGTTCGCGATGATCGTGTAGCCCTTCTTCTCGACGTTCACGCGCTGGGCCGTCTTGTACTCGGCGACGTTCTTGAAGAGGTCGATGAAGTTCCGGACGTAGAGGCCGGAGACCTGGTAGCCGGCCTGCTTCAGGTTGTACTCGGTGACCGAGTAGATGATGTCCGGGCGGGCGGTCACGAAGAACAGGGCGACGCCGTGCTCCTGCGCGTATCTGGCGGCCTCCAGGACCGGCTTGTTGGCCGGCTGCGGGAAGCTGAAGCCGAAGTCGGTCTCCAGCGTGGTGTTGTCGATGTCGAAGACGATCGCCTGCTTCTCGCCCGGCTTCGTGGCCGCGATCCGCTGCTTCAGATAGGGCAGTGCCTGGGCCATCACCGCCTGGCAGTCCTTCTGCCAGGTGTTGTAGTCGACGTCCGCCGCGGCGGCGGTGGTGGTGGCGGTGGCGGCCGTGGAGGCACGGGTGGGGGTCGTGGCGTCGGCCGGTGCGGCCATCGCCACCAGGGCTGCCGCCGATACGGCGGTCACCGATGCGCGGCGCAACCAGGGTCGTCGGGTCTGCATGTCGTGGGGGTCCTCTCACGTCAATGACGCTGCAACATGTCGTGTGCATGTTCGTGCGCGAGGGTGGCGCGAGGGGAACCGTAGGGTTACCGGACGGTAGGTGCCTAGAGGCGTGCGCCACATTTTCGGAATGACCGAAGAGGGCCACCGGTGACATGGCGCACAGGCGATATGTCCGTTACTAGGTGGAATAGTGGCTAACGGACCAGGAGGAAAGGGATCCTTGCCCCGCAGGGTGGGGGAAAGTGCGTGCAGTGCGCTGATTCGTCCCGTATGACTGCTGTGTCAAGAGACGTAGAACACTGAACCAAATTACTAACTTCAGTCGTAGATCACGCTTTTTGGGGTTTGTCGGACTTCGGGTTACCAAGGGATGGCCATTCGGCGAGCGTCTGTGCGCCGGGTGGTTTTCTCCGTCCCCTTCCACACGAGGTTTCGATGTCCCAGCGCGTCACGTCCCGTTCTTCCCGTACGTCCCAGCTCCGCACCCGTGCGACCGTGCTGGCCGCCGGCCTTGGCGTCTCGGTCGCACTGGGAGCCGGGGTCGCGTCCGCCGCCGACACCACGTCCGCGTCCGGCGCCGCCAGTGCCGTCCAGGCGCAGGCCGCCGCCCAGGCCAAGCACGCCAAGGCCGAGGCCGTGAAGGCCGAGAAGGCCGCCAAGGCCGCCGCCGCGAAGAAGGCGGCCGAGAAGAAGGCCGCTGCCAAGAAGGCCGCCGCCAAGAAGGCCAAGCCGTCCTGGGTCGACCCGGTGAAGAAGTACAAGCTCTCCGCGAGCTTCGCCCAGAACGGCGGCATGTGGCAGTCCACCCACAGTGGCCAGGACTTCGCCGTCCCGAGCGGCACCCAGGTCGTCGCCGCGCACGGCGGCACCGTGGTCAAGGCCGGCGGCAACGGCGCCGGTGACGGCCCCGCCTACGGCAACGCCGTCGTGATCAAGCACGGCAACGGCACGTACTCCCAGTACGCCCACCTGTCGAAGGTCACCGTGAACGTCGGCCAGATAGTCAAGACCGGCCAGGAGATCGCCAAGTCCGGCAGCACCGGTAACTCGAGCGGTCCGCACCTGCACTTCGAGATCCGTACGACCGCGAACTACGGGTCGGCCGTCGACCCGGTGAAGTTCCTGCGCGCCAAGGGCGTGAAGGTCTGACGACCCTCCTGACCCGATAAGGGCCCCTAGGGGCCCTCGGCTCCCCGGTGGGCCCGGGTCACCAGTTCGGTGGCGACCTCGAGGACGGCCTTGTCCTTCTCCTCGGGGTCGCCTTCGAGGTCCTGGAGCAGGAACATCCCGGCGTGCAGCGTGAAGAGCGCGCTGGCGCAGCGGACCTGGTCGACCAGGTCCGCGTCCGGGTCGACGATGATGTCGCGCAGCCTGTGGATGCGGGCCTTGAAGGAGTCGCCGATCTGCAGTTCCCGGACCGTCGCCTGGTTCTCGTGCATGAAGCGGAACAGCGGCGCCGCCTGGGCGAGCGTGTCCGCGTAGCGGCGGATGATCTCCTGCTTGGTCGCGAGGCCCCGCGGCTGCCGCCCGCCCCACTCGATCAGGTCCTCGATCGGCTGGGTGAGGTCCTCGAAGATGCTGACGAGGATCTCTTCCTTCGTCTTGAAGTGGTAGTAGAGCGCCGCCTTGGTGACGTCCAGGCGCTCGGCGATCTCGCGCAGGGACGTCTTCTCGTAGCCCTGCTCCGCGAAGAGTCCGAGGGCCACGTCCTGGATGCGCTGGCGGGTGTTCCCGCGGCGCCGCTGCCTGGTGCCGTCCATGGTGCCGCCCATCCTCCTACGCCGCCCGCTTTCCATAAAACTTACTTGACGCCCGGCTAGTTACGGGGCTAACTTCCGAGTGTAGTCACTAGCCGGTCGGCAAGTAAGTAGCGGTAGCTCAAGTAGCGGTAGCTGGGGGAGTGGGAAGCGATGGCGGACACGACGGACACACCGGCGGTCGACGCCGGCAGCGGGGGGAAACAGCCGAAGAGCGTACGGGTCGTGCTGCTCGCGCTGATGATCGCGATGATGCTCGCGATGCTCGACAACATGATCATCGGTACGGCGATGCCGACGATCGTCGGTGAGCTGGGCGGGCTCGAACACCTCTCCTGGGTCGTCACCGCCTACACGCTCGCGACCGCGGCCTCCACCCCGCTGTGGGGCAAGCTCGGCGACATGTACGGCCGCAAGGGCACGTTCATGACGTCCATCGTCATCTTCCTGATCGGCTCGGCGCTCAGCGGCATGGCCCAGAACATGGGCGAGCTGATCGGCTTCCGTGCCGTCCAGGGCCTCGGCGCCGGCGGTCTGATGGTCGGCGTCATGGCGATCATCGGGGACCTGATCCCGCCCCGGGAGCGCGGCAAGTACCAGGGCATGATGGCCGGCGTCATGGCGCTGGCGATGATCGGCGGCCCGCTGGTCGGCGGCACCATCACCGACAACTGGGGCTGGCGCTGGGCCTTCTACATCAACCTGCCGCTCGGCGTCGTCGCGCTGGCCGCCGTCAGTGTCGTCCTGCACCTGCCGAAGAAGCGGTCCGAGGCGCGGATCGACTACCTGGGCGCCGCGCTGCTGACCGTCGGCATCACCGCGATCGTGCTCGTCACCACCTGGGGCGGCACGGAGTACGCCTGGAGCTCCGCGCGGATCATGGAGCTGATCGGCATCGGGGTCGCGTCGCTCGTGGGGTTCGTGTTCTGGCAGACGAAGGCCGCCGAGCCGGTCGTGCCGCTGCACATCTTCCGCAGCCGCAACTTCACGCTGATGTCGGTCATCGGCTTCATCACCGGCTTCGTGATGTTCGGGGCCACGCTCTTCCTGCCGCTCTACCAGCAGTCCGTGCAGGGCGCTTCCGCGACGAACTCCGGGCTGCTGCTCCTGCCGATGCTCGGCGCGATGCTCGTCACCTCGATGGTCGCGGGGCGCGTCACCACGAACACCGGCAAGTACAAGGTCTTCCCGGTCCTCGGCAGCGCCCTGATGATCGTCGGGCTCTATCTGCTCTCCACGATGGACACGGGCACCTCCCGCCTCACCTCCGGCGTCTTCATGGCCGTGGTCGGGCTCGGCATGGGCTGTCTGATGCAGATCACCATGCTGGTCGCGCAGAACAGCGTCGAGATGAAGGACATGGGCGTCGCGTCCTCGTCCACCACGCTCTTCCGCACCCTCGGCTCCTCCTTCGGCGTCGCGATCATGGGCGCGCTGTTCAACAACCGCGTCCAGGACGTCATGAGCGAGCGGGCCGGCGCGCTGGGCTCCAAGGTGACCGAGCAGTCGGCTCAGCTCGACGCGAAGGGCCTGGAAAAGCTCCCGGCGCTGGCCCGCGAGGCCTACCAGCACGCGGTCTCCGCCGGCATCCACTCGGCGTTCCTGCTCGGAGCCGTGGTGGCGGTGGTCGCGCTCGCCGCGGCGCTGTTCGTGAAGGAGGTCCCGCTGAAGGGAGCGGGACCGAAGACCTCGGACGACGACAAGGCCGACGGCCCGGCCGCACAGACGCCGGTCGTCGAGGCGGTCTGACCGCTCTCCGGCCCCTTCCGACCCGCACCAGCTGCTGACGAAGGCCCCGGACGGGACACACACCCGCCCGGGGCCTTCGCCTTGCCGGGGAGCGAGGCCGGTGCCGCTGTCAGACCCCCGTGCCACCATCGACGTCATGGACAAGACGCGGCAGCTGCGGCTCGCCAAGGACGCCATGGACCGGGACTGGGCCGACCCCGGGCTGGACCTGGACACCGTCGCCGCGCACGCCGGGTACTCGCGGTATCACTTCATCCGCGCCTTCAAGGAGGCCTACGGCGAGACCCCCGGCCAGTACCTCACCCACCGCCGCATAGAACGCGCCGAGGACCTGCTGCGCACGGCGAACCTGTCGGTCACAGAGATCTGCCACCTGGTCGGCTTCAGCAGCGTCGGCACGTTCTCGGCCCGCTTCAAGACCTGGACCGGCCTCACCCCCAGCGAGTACCGCACCAAGCATGTCGGCAGGGGAGCCGCCCTCATCCCCGGCTGCTACCTGGATTCATTCGCAGGGCTCCGGCCTTCAGGTCGGGGGTGAAGCAAATCCGATCGTCGCGGCGCGGGGCGTCGCGGCGTCGTTCCGGCTGAGCTGGACGCTGCGGTGGCGGCGTGAGGTGGGGGAGTCAGGGTGATGATTCGTCCGTATGTTCTCTCTGGTGACACCTGTGCGACGTCCCTAATGTGATCGTCATGCAGCTCAGGTACAGCTATCGCCTGTACCCGGACACTGGCCAGCAGAGGGCGTTGGCGAGGGCGTTCGGGTGCGCCCGTGTTGTGTTCAACGACGCGGTCCGCGCCCGTGAGGACGCCCGTGAGGCCGGGCGGCCGTTCCCGACGGCCGGGGAGCTGTCCAGGCGATTGATCACCGAGGCCAAGCGGAGCGTGGAGCGGTCCTGGCTGGGTGAGGTGTCCGCGGTGGTGCTGCAGCAGTCCCTGCGGGACGCCGAGAGCGCGTACCGCAACTTCTTCGCCTCCCTCACGGGCACCCGCAAGGGCCCCAGAATTGGCCCGCCCCGCTTCAAGTCTCGGAAAGACGCCCGGCAGTCGATCCGGTTCACCGCCAACGCCCGCTGGAACATCACCGCCAGCGGCCGGCTGAGCCTGCCGAAGATCGGTGCGGTGAAGGTGAAGTGGTCCCGCACGCTGCCCACTGCCCCCACCTCGGTCACCGTGATCAAGGATGCGGCGGGGCGGTATTTCGCCTCCTTCGTCATCGACACCGACCCGGCCGTCGACGCGACCCGGATGCCCGAAACCGGCCAGACGATCGGCATCGATCTCGGCCTGACGCACTTCGCGGTCCTGTCCGACGGCACGAAGATCGACTCCCCTCGGTTCCTGCGCCGCGCGGAAAAGAAGCTGAAGAAGGCCCAGCGAGAGCTGTCCCGCAAACAGAAAGGCTCGAAGAACCGCGAAAAAGCCCGTCTCAGGGTCGCCCGCGCCCACGCCAAGGTCACCGACGCCCGCCGTGAGTTCCACCACCAGCTCTCCACGAAGCTGATCTCCGAGAACCAAGGGATCGCCGTGGAGGACCTGTCGGTGGCGGGACTGGCCCGCACCAGGCTGGCCAAGTCCGTGCACGACGCCGGGTGGTCCTCGTTCCTCGGCATGCTGGAGTACAAAGCGGCCCGGTACGGCCGGACCCTGGTGAAGATCGGCCGGTTCGAGCCGACCTCCCAGACCTGCTCGACCTGCGGCGTCAAGGACGGGCCCAAACCCCTGAATGTGAGGGAGTGGACCTGTGCCGCGTGCGGCACCGTCCATGACCGGGACACCAATGCCGCGATCAATGTGAAGACGGCCGCCGGACTGGCGGTATCGGCCTGCGGAGCGCCGGTAAGACCGGGAGCGATCCCGGCACAGCGTGAAGAAACAGGAAGCCACGGATTCTCGACCGAACCACGTGTCGCCTAGCGGCACAGGGATCCGGCCGAGAAGGCCAGAATCCTCGCCCTTCAGGGCGAGGAGCATGTCAAGCCATGCTCTGGGCTGGCTTCGGCTTCCGCTCGGCGCCCGGACATGGACCAGGACTGGTCCTGCTGATCCGCGAAAAGCCGGTCCGCGAGAACCGGCCCTACGACTACGACCCCGGCAGCATCGGATAGCTCCCCGTGTTCGTCGGCGCGTGCTCCGGCAGCCACAACACGGCCACGGCACCCTCGGCCGGCAGGTGCTCCGGCGTCCCGGGCGTGCGGACGTTGCGGAAGGTCAGCCGGGCGCCCAGCACCCGGGCCTGTCCGGCCGCGATGGTCAGGCCCAGGCCGTGGCCGTGACCGGCCCGGTCCTTGCTGCCGGTGCGGAAGCGGCTCGGCCCCTCGGCGAGCAGGTCCTCGGGGAAGCCCGGGCCGTGGTCGCGGACCCGGATGACCCGGCCCTCGACGGTGACCTCGATGGGCGGCTTGCCGTGCCGGGCCGCGTTGGCCAGGAGATTGAACAGGACCCGCTCCAGACGGCGCGGGTCGGTCGTGACCTCCGACTCGTGCACGACACGCACCTCGATGGCCGGGTCCTTGGCCGTCACCCGCCGGGCGACGAACTCGCCCAGCATGATGTCCTGCAGCTCCGCCCGCTCCGAGGCCCCGTCCAGCCGGGCCACCTCCAGCACGTCCTCCACGAGCGTGCGCATGGCCTTCGCCCGGTCCAGCACCAGCTCGGTCGGGCGGCCCGGCGGCAGCAGCTCGGCCGCGGTCAGCAGCCCGGTCACCGGAGTGCGCAGCTCGTGCGCGATGTCGGCGGTGACCCGGCGCTCCGCCTCTATGCGCTGCCGCAGGGTGTCCGCCATGGCGTCCACCGCGCTCGCCAGGTCGTCGGTCTCGTCCCGGACGACCCCGCCCATGGCGTCTCGCACCCGTACGTCCGTCTCGCCGCCCGCGAGCTGGTGGGCCGCGACGGACGCCTTGCGCAGCCGCCGCGACAGATGCCCGCCGATGAGCACACCGAGCGCGCTGCCGCCGAGGACGACCGCGATGGACCCGATGAGCAGGGCCTGGTCGAGGTCCTGGAGGATGTCCGAGCTGCGGTCCGTGAAGCCCGAGTGCAGGGACATCACATGCCCGTTCTTCAGCGGCACGGCGGCCCATATGTCCGGCGAGCCACCCGGCCGGTCCGCCACATAGGTCGCCCGCTGGCCCGCCTCGACCCGGTCCCGCAGGGCCGCCGGCAGATCCGGGTCGTCGATCTTGGTGTTGGGGAAGTTCATCCGCCCGGACAGCTCGAAGTTGCGCTGGGCGATCATGATGCGCTCGTCGGCGAGATCGCGCGCGTTGTCCAGCATCGAGACCCGCGCGGCGTTGTGCACGACCAGGCTCAGCGCGATCGCCACCAGCGCGCCGACCAGCGCGATGGCTGCGCTCAGCTTCCATCTGAGGCCCGTACGGATCCCCGCGTGTTCCACGCCCGAGGCGACCAGGCGCCGGAAATGCCCCCTCATAACCCCTGCTCAGGCCTTCAACTTGTAGCCGAAACCACGGACCGTCTCGATACGGTCCTGGCCGATCTTCTGTCGCAGCCGCTGCACATGCACGTCGACGACCCGGGTGTCCCCGCCCCAGCCGTAGTCCCACACCCGCTCCAGCAGCTTGTCGCGGGAGAGCACCGTGCCCGGCGCCGAGGAGAACTCCAGCAGCAGCCGCATCTCGGTCGGTGTCAGCGCCACCGGCTGCCCGGCCCGGCGGACCTCCATGCCCTCGGTGTCGACCTCCAGGTCCCCGAAGGCCAGCATCCCGCCGCTCGCCGGGGCGTCCGGCTCCTCGGCCCTGCCGCCGCCCGCGTGCCCGAAGCGGCGCAGCACCGCGCGGATCCGGGCGACCAGCACGGCCCCGTCGAACGGCTTGGTCACATAGTCGTCGGCGCCCGCCTCCAGGCCGAGCACCACATCGATGGAGTCGGCCCGCGCCGACAGCATGATGACCGGCACGGTCGACTCGTCCCGGATGCGGCGGCACAGGCTGACCCCGTCGAGACCGGGAACCATGACGTCCAGCAGCGCGATGTCGGGGCGGTCCGTCCGGAACGCCTCCAGGCCCGACAGGCCGTCGGGCATCGCGGTGACCACGAAGCCGTCCCGTTCCAGGGCGAGCTGTGTGGCCTCGCGGATGACGTCGTCGTCCTCGACGAACAGAACGTGGGTCTGGTCTGCCATCCCGGTGCTCTCAGTCCTCGTGTGGGTCGTGGGGGTGCGTACTTCTCACAGGACGCACGGTCCGTCCTCTCAGGGGACGCACGGTCCGTGCATCGCGTTCACCCAGAGATCGTTCCGAGCGGCCCGATCGGTTCACGCACACCGCGCCCGCGTCAGCTCGCGGGCACCGGCGACGGGCTGTCGCCGACGACCTTGCCGTAGTCGTTGTGCGTGCGGTACTTCTCGCTGAACCGGCCGGAAGCCCATCTGTACGTGATCACGTTCTCCCCGGAGGGGCTCGACACCGGGTCGCCCTTGTCGTACACCTGCTTGGTCACCACCAGGTCGCCGCGGTCGATCTCCGCGTAGACCGGGGGTTCCTCGGCCTTGAACACATTCTCGTACGAGCCGTCCCGCTCGCGATACACATAGCTGCCCACGCCCACCGCGTCACCGCAGGTCAGCACATTGACGACGACATCGTCGGCCGTCCCGCCGGTCAGCTTGCCGTAGGACACGTCGACGGGATACTCGTCGGCCACGCACGGCTTCAGCTCGCGCTTCACCTCGGGGGAGACCTCGGGGTCGTCCTTGACGAGCCGGACCGCGTTCACGGTGTCGGGCGTCTTGGAGGGGGAGGCCGAGGGGGTGGCCGCGGTGGCGCCCGCCACCGCGTCGGCGTGCGCCGGGCCCTCGTCACGGGCGCCGGTGCCGCCGGTGCCGCACCCGGACACGAAAAGGGCGAGGGCGGTGACCACGACCGATGCCGTGCTCACCGCCTGGATGCTGCCCCGGGTCCGTGGGGACCCCTCGCCGGTCAGGCCGCGCACCGCTCCCGCTCCTCACGCTCCAGCGCGCGTGCGTCCAGATCGCGGCTCTCCAGCTCCTCGCGGAGCCGGGCGAGCGCCCGGTGCAGCGTGCTCTTGACCGTTCCGGCCGACATACCGAGGGCGGCGGCCGTCTCCTCCGTGGACATCTGCTCCCAGTGTCGCAGCACCACGACACTGCGCTGCTTCGGGGCGAGCACCTTCAGGATGTCCATCAGCAGGGCGCGGTCCGCGTGCTGCTCGGTGGCGTCGTCGACCGAGGCGTCCGGGAGCTGCTCGGTGGGGACCTCCTCCAGCTTGCGGGCCCGCCACCACTCGGTCCGCGTGTTGATCATGACCCGGCGCAGGTAGGCGTCCGCCAGCCGCTTGTCCTCGATGGTCTCCCAGCGGCCGTAGGTCCGTACCAGCGCCGTCTGCAGCAGGTCCTGTGCGTCCGTCGGGTCCGGGACCAGGCGGCGAGCACTGCGCAGCAGTGCGTCCTGCCGGGTGCGGACGTACTCCTCGAACTCGAGCACCTCGCCCTGCGCCATGGTGAACCGCCTCCCGTTTCCCCGTTCGGGCCGGCTCCCCGCCGCCCGTGCACTGCCTGTGTTCCTTGGTCGTCCCGTGTCTTCCGGGAACGCAACTGAAGGTACGGAGGCGTTGTCACGGCGCTGTCCGAAGCAGCCTTCGGCTAGCACTCGGCTGTCCGTCGGTTGTGTAACGGAAGCCGGAACGGGGTACAGCGATGGGGGTGTTGAGGAGGCTATGGGGTGATTTGTCCACCTCGGGTCGCCGTCACGAAAGACCCGTGGCTGTGACCTGCCTGTACGTCAGGTCAGCGGCAGCCGGTACATCCCGCCCGCCAGCGGCTCCACCAAGCCGTCGGCGACCAGGCCGTCCAGGGCGCGGGCCCGCTGCACCGGCTCGTGCCACACACGGTCGAGCGCCGCCTGCGGAACCGGGGCGTGGGCCTCCCGCAGCACGGCCAGCAGCCGCCCGCGCACCTGCCGGTCGGTGCCCGCGTAGGTCTGGCCGCGGCGCGGCGGCCCGTCGTGCTCCGGCTTGCCCGCCAGCCGCCACGCGCACTGCGCGGCGATCGGGCAGCGGTGGCACGACTCGCTCTTCGCCGTGCACACGAGAGCGCCCAGTTCCATGGAGGCGGCGGCCCAGCGGGCGGCGGTCGCCTCATCCTCGGGGAGGAGCGCGCGGGCCAGTTTGCGCTCGGCGGCGGTGGTGGCGTTGGGCGGGTACCGCACGCCGGTGACCGCGCGGGCGAAGACCCGGCGCACATTGGTGTCCAGCACCGGGTGCCGCTGCCCGTAGGCGAAGGAGGCGACCGCGGCGGCCGTGTACTCGCCGATGCCGGGCAGCGCCAGCAGCTGGGCGTGGTCGGCCGGTACGTCACCGCCGTGCCGTTCCGTTATGGCGACGGCGGCGCCGTGCAGCCGCAGCGCGCGGCGCGGGTAGCCGAGCCGGCCCCAGGCGCGGACGGCCTCGCCGGGCGCCTCCTTGGCCAGGTCGGCGGGGCGGGGCCAGCGGGCCAGCCACTGCTCGTAGACGGGCAGGACGCGGCTCACCGGCGTCTGCTGGAGCATGAACTCACTGACCATCACGCCCCACGCCCCGGCCTCGGGGCGCCGCCACGGCAGGTCGCGGGCGTTGTCGTCGAACCAGTCGATGACCGGGAAGTGCAGGTCCCCGCCCGGCGGCGGGCCGGACGCGGTGTCGGAGGGGCCGGGGCTGGTGCGCGGGGTGTTCGTGGGAGCAGTCATGGCCATTCGATCCTGCCACGCGGGAGCCGCGAATCGGGCACACCGCCACCCGACAGGGAGAGGTACCTGACGATCGGCAGCAGTGCCGCCCCGCCGTCCGCCGATAGCGTCGGCCGAATGGAACGTCCTCGTTCGGCGCGGCTCGCCCGTGGCGCACTCCTCTGGGCCGCCCTCGCCCTGCCCGCGCTCACGGCGGACCGGATCGGGCTGAACGAGCCGCGCACGGCCTGGCAGGAGGCCGCCGGTGTGGCGGTGCTGGCCGCGGCCGCCGGCCTGTCGCGACGGCTGCCGCTCGCCGCTTTCGCACTGGCGGCCGCCCTGAGCCTGGTCGCCTCCCCGGCCCTGTTCACCGTCTCCTACGGCCCGGCCCTCGGCGTGTCCGCGCTGCTCCTCGGGCTGCGAGCGGCCCGGGCCCGCCCCGCGGTGCTGTGCTTCGCCGCCGTCGGTGGCGCGGGCACCGCGCGGATCGTGCTCGCCGGGGTCGACCCGGCCCCCGAGTGGCTGGTCATGACGGGCACACTGCTCTTCGGCTGCGTCTTCCCCTGGCTCGGCGGGCGCTACTGGCGGCAGAGCCGCGAGCTGGCCGCGGAGGGCTGGCTGCGGGCGGCCCGGCTGGAGGACGAGCAGCGCCTCACCGAGGAACGCGCCCGGCTGCGCGAACGCTCGCGGATCGCCCAGGACATGCACGACTCCCTCGGCCACGAGCTGAGCCTCATCGCCCTGCGCGCGGGCGCACTCCAGGTCGCCCCGGGCCTCGCCGGCGAACACCGGGCGGCGGCGGCCGAACTGCGCGGGGCGGCCGCGGACGCCACGGACCGGCTGCACCGCATCATCGGCGTCCTGCGCGAGGACGACGAGCCGGTGCCGCTGACCCCCGCGGGCGAGACCCTGGAGCAACTCGTCGCCCGCACCGCCGAGTCCGGCCTCCAGGTCTGCTGGGAACACACGTCCCCGGCGCCCGGCGGCCTCACCGAACGCCTGCTGTACCGCGTGACCCGCGAGGCACTGACCAACGCGACACGGCACGCCCCCGGCGCCTCCGTGGCCGTGGCGGTGACCGGGCGGGCCGAGGGGACGTCCGTCACCGTCACCAACGGCCCGTCCACCCAGCACAGTTCCCGGCCCTCCGGAGGCGGCACGGGCCTGCTCGGGCTGCGGACCGCTGTGACCGCCGTCGGCGGGGAGTTCGAGGCGGGCCCGCAGGGGGAGGGCTTCCGCGTCAGGGCGTACGTCCCCGCACAGCAGACCGCGACCAGGCCCACCCGCCCCGCCCCCGCCCCGTTCACCCACGCCCGACGCCGCGTGGCCGCCGGCCTCGGCACCGCGGCCGGCGTGGGCGTCGTCCTCGTCGGTGCCGCCTTCGGCTGGTACGCGTACGTGGAGAAGCACTCGGTGCTCGCACCCACCGCCTACGCGAAACTGCGACTGGGCGCCCCGGCCGCCGACGTCGAGCGCGTCCTGCCCGACCGGGACGTGAACGACCCGCCCGCCGAGCGGGCGGCGACACCGGCACCGGAGGGTGCCGACTGCCGTTACTACCGGGCGAGCGGTGAGCTGTTCGTCTCCGTCGACCACTTCAGACTGTGTTTCGACGCCGGGCGGCTCGTCGCCAAGGACGTCGTCCCGCGCGCCGGCCGGTCCGGCGAAGGCCGGGAAGAATACGAGGAGTTCTTACAGTGATCCGCGTGCTGCTGGCCGACGACGAGGCGATGGTGCGGGCCGGGGTGCGCGCCATCCTGGGCAGTGGTGGGGAGACGGAGGTCGTCGCCGAGGCGGGCGACGGCCGCGAGGCGGTCGAGCTGGCCCGCGCCCACCGCCCGGACGTGGCCCTGCTCGACATCCGTATGCCGCGGCTGGACGGTCTCACGGCGGCGGAGGAGATCGTCCGGACCGTGCCCGGCACGGCCGTCGCGATGCTCACCACCTTCTCCGAGGGCGCCTATGTCACCCGCGCCCTCGGCGGCGGCGCCACCGGGTTCCTGCTGAAGTCCGGAGACCCGTACGAACTGATCGCCGGCGTACGGGCGGTGGCCGCGGGCGCCGCGTTCCTGTCGCCGAAGGTGGCCCGGTACGTCATCGACGAGGGTCTCGGCGGCGGCCGGCTCACCCGCGAGGCACAGGCACGCGCCCGTGTGTCCGCCTTGAGCCCCCGCGAACGCGAGGTGCTCGGCCTGGTCGGCGCCGGCCTGTCCAACCCGGAGATCGCCGCCCGGCTGCATCTCGTCGAGGGCACGGTGAAGGCGTACGTCAGCGCGGTCCTGGACCGGCTGGGCGTGCGCAACCGCGTGCAGGCGGCGATCGTGGCGTACGAGGCGGGACTGGTGGAACCGTGACGCCCCGCCGGCTCAGGGCCGCGCGTGTGTCCCGTACGACGGTACGGGCGCCGGACCCGGCCCGGTGACCCACCGCGCGGCCGGTGCCGGCGAACCGCGCATCGCCCCGGCCAGCCGCGTCATCGGGCCCGTGCCCAGCCGTACGGCGACGAGGGCGACGAGCGTGCCGAGACCCAGCCCCGCGACCACGTCGTGCGGATAGTGCACGCCGACAAAGACCCGGGAGAAGGCCATCAGCAGGGCGAGCGGGGCCGTCAGCCACAGGAGTGCGCGCCGGACCAGGCCCAGGGCGACGGCCGCGGCGCCCGCGATCGTGGCGTGGTTGGACGGGAACGACCAGTCCCCGTGCGGCGGACACTCGGCCAGGGACGCCGCCGCACCGGCGACCGCCCGGCACGGACGCTCCTGCGTGACACCCGACTTGAGCACCTCACTGCACACATACGCCACAGCCGTGGCCAGAGGTGCAAGGGCCGCGATCGCGAACGCGTGGAGGGTGTCGTGGCGGGCACGCCACCAGGCGGTGGCGAACAGCGCGACGAAGAACAGCAGTCCGGCCTCCGTCCATAACCCGGCCCCGTGCTGTATCCACACAGGGGAGTCGTCGGCGAGATCCGTGATGTCGCGGTAGAGCGCGGTGTCCTCGAAGTCCATGGTCACGGACGGTAGGTGACGGGCCGATCCCGTCACACCCAGCGATCGTCGGGGACCGTACCTGACGAAAGACAGGGGCGGGGCGGCTGCTTCCGGCATGATGATCCGGAAAAGTTGTGGGCCTGAGCGGCGGGTGGGACCGGCTAACGCTCCGATCTCTCGTAAGGTTTGCGCCGTGGGATCTCTGCGCAATCCGGTCGGGCCGCTTCCCTCCTCCATCTACTGGCGTCGGAGGGTCGTACTGGTGTCCGTGGCTGCCCTGTTGGCGCTGCTGACCACCTGGCTCGTGACCATGGGCGGCGAAGGCGGCAAGGACGGCGACAACGGCGCCAACGGCAAGAATCCCGCGCCCTCCATCACTCCCGGCCCGTCGAGTTCGGGTCCGGCGATCAGCCAAGCGCCCGGCGGGCGCGACGAGTCGGGCGACGAAGGCTCCGGCGGCTCGTCGTCCGGGTCCGGGGCAGGGTCCGGCGGCGGTTCCGGTGACAGCTCGGGCGGCGGAGCAGAGGGCGGTTCCGGCACGGGCTCCGGCGGCGTCGGCTCGGGCGGGTCCGAGGGATCGAGCGGTTCGGGCGGTTCGGGCGGCTCCGGCGGTGCCGGTGGCTATGACGGCGGTACCACGGTGGGCGGCGTCGGCGCGGGCGACACGCTGCCGGCCGGTTCCATGCTGCCCAACTGCACCGCGAGCATGGTCAAGTTCAGCCTGCGCAGCCAGCACAACAGCTACGACCCCCAGCAGACGCCCACATTCCTGCTGACCGCGCGGAACGTCTCCGGCCACGACTGCAAGATCGATCTCGGGCCGAAGAACGCGGTGTTCACGATCACCGAGGCCAGCGCCGACGACGACTACTGGTCTTCCAAGGACTGCCCCAGGGTCGCCGGCAGCCGGCTGTACCGCGTTCCCGCGGGCAGCGGCATCACCTACGCCCTGAAGTGGGACCGCAAGCCCAGCGCCCCCGAGTGCGCCACACCTCCCTCCGGCTCGGCCGGGGCGGGCACCTACCTGGTGGAGGCCAAGGCTCCGGGCTACGCGAAGGTGCAGACGTCGTTCGTGCTGAAAAACGATTAGCCGCCGTGCTGAAGAACGACCAGCCGCTTGTCGTTCAGCCGGCGGCCACGCCTTCATGGGTGAGGGGGGTGTTCCCGACCGGGAACACCCCCCTCACGCGTCAGCGTGCGCTGAAGGTTAGACGTACCGCTCCAGGATCGAGGACTCCGCCAGCCGCGACAGGCCCTCCCGCACGCTGCGCGCCCGGGCCTCGCCCACACCGTCCACCGTCTGGAGGTCGTCGACGCTCGCGGCGAGCAGCTTCTGCAGGCCGCCGAAGTGCTCCACGAGGCGGTCGATGATCGCGCCGGGGAGCCGGGGCACCTTGGCGAGGAGGCGGAAGCCGCGGGGGGACACCGCCGAGTCCAGCGTCTCGGGCGAGCCCGTGTAACCCAGGGCCCGCGCCACGATGGGCAGTTCGAGCAGCTCGGAGTGGGTGAGGGCGTCGAGCTCGGCCAGCGCCTCGTCCACCGTGCGGGACCGCTTGGCGGTCGGCTCGGGCACGTAGTCCCGGACGACCAGTTCGCGTTCGGGCTCCACGCCGGCGATCAGCTCGTCGAGCTGGAGGGCCAGCAGACGTCCGTCGGTGCCCAGCTCCACCACGTACTCGGCGATCTCCGTGGCGATGCGGCGCACCATCTCCAGGCGCTGGGCGACCGCCGAGACGTCCCGGACGGTCACCAGGTCCTCGATCTCCAGCGCCGACAGCGTGCCCGCGACCTCGTCGAGGCGGAGCTTGTAGCGCTCCAGGGTGGCGAGGGCCTGGTTGGCGCGGGACAGGATCGCCGCCGAGTCCTCCAGGACACGGCGCTGGCCGTCGACGTACAGGGCGATCAGCCGCATCGACTGGGAGACCGAGACCACCGGGAAGCCGACCTGCCTGCTGACACGGTCCGCGGTGCGGTGCCGGGTGCCGGTCTCCTCCGTGGGGATCGTCGGGTCCGGGACCAGCTGCACGCCCGCGCGCAGGATCTTCGACAGGTCCGAGGACAGCACGATGCCGCCGTCCAGCTTGCACAGCTCGCGCAGCCGGGTCGCGGTGAACTCGACGTCCAGCACGAAACCGCCGCTGCACAGCGCCTCGACGGTCTTGTCGGAGCCCAGCACGATGAGACCGCCGGTGTTGCCCCGGAGCACCCGCTCCAGGCCGTCACGCAGGGCGGTTCCGGGTGCCACGGCGCTCAGTGAAGCGCGCATCAGGCCATCGGTACCGGCACTCCCACCGGATTTTCCGGGAGCTGCTGCCCGGTCGTTGGCTGCCACTGCACTCCTCCGGTCGCAGGTTCTGGGGCGCCCCGTGTCGCACACTCGGTTCGCACGGACGGGCGAGACCTGGGCAAAGTCTACCGGCGACCCTCCTCGTCCTGTGGGGCCTCTCTGCGACGGGAGCGGGGAAGGACCCGCAGCGCGTCCCCTATGTCCGAGACTTCCAGAACCTTCATACCCGCGGGGATCTTGCCCGGGTCGCCCGGTACCAGGGCGTGTGTGAAGCCCAGACGGTGGGCTTCCGCCAGCCTGCGCTGCACGCCCGTGACCCGCCTCACCTCGCCGGCGAGACCGACTTCCCCGATCGCGACCAGGTTCTTGGGGAGAGGTGTGTCACTCGCCGCGCTCGCCAGGGCGAGGGCGACGGCCAGATCCGCCGCGGGCTCCGAGAGCTTCACGCCGCCGACCGTCGCGGAGTAGATGTCCCGCTTGCCCAAGGCGCTGATCCGGCCGCGCTGTTCCAGCACCGCCAGCATCATCGAGACGCGGGAGGTCTCCAGGCCCGAGGTAGTGCGGCGCGGGGAGGGGATCTGCGAGTCGACCGTGAGGGCCTGGACCTCGGCGACCAGCGGGCGGCGGCCCTCAAGGGTGACGGTCAGACAGGTGCCCGGGACCGGTTCCGCCCGACGTGTCAGGAAAAGTCCGCTCGGGTCCGCGAGGCCCGTGATGCCCTCGTCGTGCAGTTCGAAGCAGCCGACCTCGTCGGTGGTGCCGTAGCGGTTCTTGACGCCCCGGACGAGGCGGAGGCGGGCGTGCCGGTCGCCCTCGAAGTGCAGGACGACGTCCACGAGGTGCTCCAGCAGACGCGGGCCGGCGATGGCGCCGTCCTTGGTGACATGGCCCACCAGCAGCGTGGACATGCCGCGTTCCTTCGACGCCCGGATCAGGGCGCCCGCGACCTCCCGCACCTGGGCCATGCCGCCGGGCGCGCCGTCGATCTCCGGGGAGGCCACCGTCTGCACCGAGTCCAGGATCAGCAGCGACGGCTTCACCGCGTCCAAGTGGCCCAGCACCGCCGACAGATCCGTCTCGGCGGCCAGGTACAGATGGTCGTCGATGGCGTTGATGCGGTCGGCGCGCAGCCGGACCTGGCTCGCCGACTCCTCGCCCGTCACGTACAGCGTGCGGTGCTCGTCGCTCGCCGACTTGGCCGCCACATCGAGCAGGAGCGTCGACTTGCCGACCCCCGGCTCGCCCGCGACCAGCACCACCGCGCCGGGGACCAGGCCGCCGCCGAGCACGCGGTCCAGCTCGGGCACGCCGGTGGAGCGGGCCGTCGCCCGGCGGACGTCCACCTGGCCGATGGGCAGGGCGGAGGTGGTGACCCTGCCCGGTGTCGTCGTACGGACCGCGGGCGCGCCGTACTCCTCGACCGTCCCCCAGGCCTGGCACTCGGGGCAGCGGCCGAGCCACTTCGCCGTCTGCCACCCGCACTCCGTGCAGCGGTAGGACGGACGGTCCTTGGTGGTCTTCGTACGGGCAGCCATGGACGAAACCGTAGCCGCAGGCACTGACACCGCGGTGACCGGAGTGCGCGGCGTCGGTGCGACCGGATGGCCCGGCCACCCGCACGCCCGGATGGCCCGGCCATCCGCGCGCCAGGGCCCCGCCACCCCGCGCCAGCGGCGGAACAACTGGTTCCTGTCCCCTATTGAGGGATCGTTTCACCCGTACGGATTAAATGTGCTCAAGCCGCCGGAAGGTAACACTCCCGGCCCCCTACGGTCGCCGAATGACGAGCAGTACGCCGGAGATCTCGACCCGCTCGGCCGGCGCCCACCGGGCGCACCGGGAAGCGCGTGACCACGGCGCGGCGCGCACGCTGGTGCAGCGGCCGCCCGCGCGCTACGAGCCCTACCTGGACGGCCTGTTCACCTACTGCCTGTCCGTGCTGTGCGACCACGACGCCGCGACCGCCGCCCTGGGCGACGTCCTCGCACTCGCCGAACGCCGCGGCCGGCACGTCCCGGAGGCGCCCGCGGACCGCAGGGCCTGGCTGTACGCGCTGGCCCGCTGGGCATGCCTGCGGGGGCTGGCCGAGGCCAAGCAGAAACGTACGAGCAGCCACGCGGCGGGCCGCACGGGGCGCGCCGAACCCCCGGCCGCCCCGGCCCTCTCCGAGGAGGTCCAGGAACGGCGTCGCGGCGAACTGGCCCTGCTGGCCTGGCCGGAGGCCGCAGGCACCACCCCGGAGCAGCGCGAGGCGCTCGAACTGGCCGTGCGCCACCACCTCGCCGCCCACGAGGTCGCCGCCGTCCTCGGCATGGATCTCGCCACCACCCGCGACCTGCTCGCCTCCGCCGCCTGTGAGGTCGAACGCACGCGCGCGGCCCTCGCCGTGGTCGAGACCGGGGCGTGTCCGAGCGTCGCCCACCTCGTCGGCGACGACCGGCTCGTGCTCGGCACGGCCCTGCGCCGCGAACTCGTCCGGCACGTCGACGACTGCCCGCGCTGCCGCCGCACCGCCGAGCGCGCCATCCCCGGCCGCTGGCCCGGCACCAGCGTCACGCCCGCCGCGCTGCCCGTCCTGCCCGCGCCCCTCGCGGACCTGCACGTCGCCATGGCCCACCATCCACGCGCGCGTGGCGCCGCACCCCGCTTCGACCGGCGCGGCTACCCGATGGACCCCAAGGACCGCGCCGCCCGCAGGGAACGTCTCCGCGCGCGTGCCGTCACCACGACCGTCGTCGCCACCGTCGTGGCCGCCCCTGTGCTCGCCCTGTGGGCCGCCTACCGGGGCACCCCCGTGGGTGAGGCCCAGGACGGCCGTTCCGCCTCCGCGCTCGAGGTGGACGACCCGCTCCGCCTGGACGGCGAGATGGCGGGCGGCGGCTATGAGAACACCGGCAACGCGAGCACCAGACCCGGCCCCCGCTTCGGCAAGAACGGAAAGGCCGACGTGTCCGTGGAGGTCATCGGCGTCGCCGTCGCCGGCCGGGCGAGCGCTCTGGAGGTCACGGCGGACAACACGGGCGACACCACCCTGATCACCCTCACCGCCACGGGCCCGTCCCCGGTCCGCTGGTCCGCCTCCACGGGAGCCGACTGGCTCTACCTCAGCCAGACCTCGGGAACGCTCCGGCCCGGCGAGTCGTTGACGATCAAGGTGTACGTCGACCACCTGCGGGAGCCCTCCGGCCCCTGGCACGCGCAGGTGGCGGTCGCACCCGTCGGCGCCGTCGTCCACATCGAGGGCTTCGGCACCGCGCCCACCCCCACCGATCCCGGCCCCGGCCCGGATCCCCACCCCAGCGACCCGCCGCCGGCCCACCCCGACCCGACGCCCACGACGTCGGCACCGGACCCCGACCCGACGCCGACGACTCCGCCCCCGTCAGCGGAGCCCGACCCGGACCCCACGCCCACCGACCCGGGCCCGACCGACCCGACGGACCCGGCACCCCCGCCCTCGGAGGGCGACGACCCTGGACCGTCCACGTCATAGGCGCAGGTCAGCCGACATCAATACAGGTCAGCCGGCCGACACCAACGCACGTCAGCCGGCCGACATCAACGCAGGTCAGTCGACCGGATCAGCCGGATGCGGCGCCAGCAACGGCAGCTGCGAGGCCAGCCGCTCCTCGCACAGCTCGACCAGCCGGTCGTAGCCCGCCTTGCCCATCAGCTCGATCAGCTCCGGCCGGTAGGACACGTACACCGGATCGCCCGCACCGTGCGCCGAGGTCGCCGACGTGCACCACCAGTGCAGGTCATGGCCGCCCGGGCCCCAGCCGCGGCGGTCGTACTCACCGATCGACACCTGCAGCACCCGAGTGTCGTCGGGCCGGTCGATCCACTCGTACGTCCGCCGCACCGGAAGCTGCCAGCACACGTCCGGCTTGGTCTCCAGCGGCTCGCGGCCCTCCTTCAGGGCGAGGATGTGCAGCGAGCAGCCCGCGCCGCCCGGGAAGCCCGGCCGGTTCTGGAAGATGCACGACCCCTGGAAGGGCCGCGTCTGCCGGTCGCCGTCCTCGTCCTCGGAGATCCAGCCGCTGCTCGTGCCCTCGGCGTGGTTCTGCCAGATGTCCGGCGTGAGCCGCGCCACATGCTCGGCGACCCGCTTCTCGTCGTCCTCGTCGGAGAAGTGGGCACCCAACGTGCAGCACCCGTCGTCCGCGCGGCCGGCCTGGATGCCCTGGCAGCCGCTGCCGAAGATGCAGTTCCAGCGAGAGGTCAGCCATGTCAGATCGCAGCGGAAGACCTGCTCGTCGTCCGCCGGATCAGGAAACTCCACCCACGCGCGGGCGAAGTCGAGGCCTTTCTCGTCGGACACCGCGGGGCCCGATGATTTGTCGCGCTTCGCCTTTTTCGTCTTTGGCACAGCTCCAGGGTACGGGCCTTGTGCCCACACCGAGGACGGCGGACGGTCCGGCTGGCAGTAGCGTTCCGTACATGAGACTCGGTGTCCTCGACGTGGGATCGAACACGGTGCATCTGCTCGTGGTGGACGCGCATCCCGGCGCGTGCCCGTTGCCCGCGCACTCGCACAAGGCGGAACTGCGCCTCGCCCAGCTCCTCGACGACGACGGCGCGATCGGCCCGCACGGCGTCGACCGGCTGGTCTCGGTCGTCCAGGAGGCGCTCCAGGCCGCCGAGGACAAGGGCGTCGAGGATCTGCTGCCGTTCGCCACCTCCGCCGTACGCGAGGCCCGCAACGCCGACGACGTCCTCGCGCGCGTGCGGGCTGAGACCGGCGTCGAGCTCCAGGTCCTGACCGGCGCGGAGGAGGCCCGTCTCACCTTCCTCGCCGCCCGCCGCTGGTTCGGCTGGTCGGCCGGGAAACTGCTGGTCCTGGACATCGGCGGCGGCTCCCTCGAGGTCGCCTACGGCATCGACGAGGAGCCCGACGCGGCCGTCTCGCTGCCGCTGGGCGCGGGCCGCCTCACCTCCGGCTGGCTGCCCGGCGACCCGCCCTCCCCGGACGACGTCCGCGCCCTGCGCCGCCATGTGCGCACCGAGATCGCCCGCACGGTCGGCGAGTTCAGCCGAATCGGTTCCCCCGACCACGTCGTGGCCACGTCCAAGACCTTCAAGCAGCTGGCCCGCATCGCCGGCGCCGCCCGCTCCGCCGAGGGCCCCTACGTCCAGCGCGAGCTCAAGCGGGAGTCCCTGGAGGCCTGGGTCCCGAGGCTGGCCGGCATGACGGAGGCGGAACGGGCCGAGCTGCCGGGCGTCTCGGAGGGCAGGGCGAACCAGCTCCTGGCCGGCGCCCTGGTCGCCGAGGGCGCGATGGACCTGTTCGGCGTCGAGCGCGTGGAGATCTGCCCCTGGGCGCTGCGCGAGGGCGTGATCCTCCGGCGCCTGGACCACATGGAGTCCGCGTAGCAAGGCATGGAGTCCGCGTAAGAGAGCTGCGAAGAAACATGCACCCCCGCCGTGGCGAACACCACAACGGCGAAGAGGCCCCCCGCCCCGCCCCGACCACACCCCGTAATCTGTCCTGCATGGCAGAGCCAGCCGTAAAGATCCCGGACGCGAAGGTCGCCCTGTCGACGGCCTCGGTCTACCCGGAGTCGACGGCCACGGCCTTCGAGATCGCCGCACGCCTCGGCTACGACGGGGTCGAGGTCATGGTCTGGACGGACCCCGTGAGCCAGGACATCGAGGCCCTGCGCAGACTCAGCGACTACCACCAGATCCCCGTCCTGGCCGTGCACGCGCCCTGCCTGCTCATCACGCAGCGCGTCTGGTCCACGGATCCCTGGACCAAGCTCCAGCGGGCCCGTGCGGCGGCCGAGAAGCTCGGCGCGAGCGCCGTCGTCGTGCACCCGCCCTTCCGCTGGCAGCGCCAGTACGCCAGGGACTTCGTCGCGGGCATCTGGCGCATGGCGAACGAGACGGACGTGCGCTTCGCCGTCGAGAACATGTACCCCTGGCGCTACCGCGACCGCGAGATGCTCGCGTACGCCCCCGACTGGGACGTGACGAAGGACGACTACCGGCACTTCACGATCGACCTCAGCCACACCGCGACGGCACGCTCCGACGCCCTGGACATGGTCGACCGCATGGGAGACCGCCTCGGCCACGTCCACCTCGCCGACGGCAGGGGATCGGCCAAGGACGAGCACCTGGTGCCCGGCCGCGGCACCCAGCCCTGCGCCGAGGTGCTGGAGAGGCTCGCCCTGACCGGCTTCGACGGGCACGTCGTCATCGAGGTCAACACCCGCCGTGCCATGTCGAGCGCGGAGCGGGAGGCCGACCTGGCGGAGGCGCTGGCCTTCACGCGCCTGCACCTGGCCTCGGCGGTGAAGGTGCCGCGACGATGAACGACCGGCCCCCGGGCGGGCCCCCGGCCGAAAACGGCACAGAAGAAGGCACAGAAAAAGGCACAGAAAAAGACACAGGGAAAGACACAGGAAAAGGCACCACCGCCCGCCGCCGGGGCCGCCCCCCGCGCGCGGAGTCGGCCGACACCCGGGACCGCATCCTGACCTCCGCCCGGGAGGAGTTCTCCGAGCGCGGCTACGAGAAGACGTCCGTGCGCGGCATCGCCAAGGCGGCCGGCGTCGACCCGGCACTCGTGCACCACTACTTCGGGACGAAGGAGCAGGTCTTCGAGGCGTCGATCACCCAGTCCTTCGCCCCCGCCATCGAGGCACCGAAAGCCATCGAGGAGGGCCCGCTCGACGGCGTGGGGGAGCGCCTGGTCCGCTTCTTCTTCGGTATCTGGGAGACCCCGGCGACCCGCGCGCCCCTGCTCGCCATCGTCCGCTCCGCCGTCACCAACGAGACCGCGGCGGCCGTCTTCCGCCGGATCGTCGCCACCCAGGTGCTGCGCCGCATCGCGGACCGCCTGGACCTGCCGGACGCCGAACTGCGCGCCGAGCTCGCCGCCGCCCAGCTCGTGGGCACGGCCATGCTGCGCTACGTCATCAAGGTCGAACCGCTGGCCTCGGCGGACCCGGAGCAGATCATCGCGCGGCTGTCCCCGGTCGTACAGGGACACCTCACCGGCCCCTGAGCGATCCACGCCCCCCTGCCGGGAGCCATCCACGACCGCTGCCGGCGAGACATCGCATCCCGCATTCCGGACACTCCGTCCCGCCCTCTGGATGACCGGCGTACGCTCGATAGCAGTCAGAATTCTCCGATACCTCTGACAGCCGTATCCGAAGGAGCGAGCGACGATGCCCGAGCTGAGGTCCCGCACAGTCACCCACGGCCGCAACATGGCGGGCGCCCGCGCCCTTATGCGGGCTTCCGGTGTACCGGGTGCGGACATCGGCCGCAAGCCGATCATCGCGGTCGCCAACAGCTTCACCGAGTTCGTGCCGGGCCACACCCACCTCCAGCCGGTCGGCCGGATCGTCAGCGAGGCGATCGTCGAGGCCGGCGGCATCCCGCGCGAGTTCAACACCATCGCGGTGGACGACGGCATCGCCATGGGCCACGGCGGCATGCTGTACAGCCTCCCCTCCCGCGACCTCATCGCGGACTCGGTCGAGTACATGGTCGAGGCTCACTGCGCCGACGCGCTGATCTGCATCTCTAACTGCGACAAGATCACCCCGGGCATGCTGAACGCGGCCCTGCGCCTCGACATCCCCACGGTGTTCGTCTCCGGCGGCCCGATGGAGTCCGGCCGCGCCACGCTGGTCGACGGCACGGTCCGCACGCTCGACCTGGTCGACGCGATCTCCGACGCCGTGAACGACAAGATCTCGGACGAGGACATCCTCCGCATCGAGGAGAACGCCTGCCCGACCTGTGGCAGCTGCTCCGGCATGTTCACCGCCAACTCGATGAACTGCCTCACCGAGGCCATCGGCCTCTCCCTCCCCGGCAACGGCTCGGTCCTGGCCACGCACACCGCGCGCAAGCAGCTCTACGTCGACGCGGCGAACACGGTCATGGACATCACCCGCCGCTACTACGAGCAGGACGACGACACCGTCCTGCCGCGCAGCGTCGCCACCTTCGCGGCCTTCGAGAACGCCATGGCCCTCGACATCGCCATGGGCGGCTCGACCAACACGATCCTGCACCTGCTGGCCGCGGCCCAGGAGGCGGGCGTCCCCTTCGGTCTGGAGGAGATCAACGAGGTCTCCCGCCGCGTCCCCTGCCTCGCCAAGGTCGCCCCGAACGTCGCGAAGAACCGCACGTACTACATGGAGGACGTGCACCGCGCGGGCGGCATCCCCGCCCTCCTCGGCGAACTGCACCGCGGCGGCCTGCTCAACGA
The DNA here is from genome assembly GCF_044457425.1 of Streptomyces sp. NPDC050546. Classification (NCBI taxonomy): domain Bacteria; kingdom Bacillati; phylum Actinomycetota; class Actinomycetes; order Kitasatosporales; family Streptomycetaceae; genus Streptomyces; species Streptomyces sp. NPDC050546. The sequence goes on along the minus strand of NZ_JBITGX010000014.1, from coordinate 9,294 downwards.
GGACGTGCACTCGGTCCACAGCCCGACCCTGGCCGACTGGCTCAAGACCTGGGACGTGCGCGGCGGCTCCCCGTCCCCCAAGGCCCTCGAACTGTGGCACGCGGCCCCCGGCTGCGTCCGCTCCGCCGAGGCCTTCTCCCAGTCCGAGCGCTGGGAGGCCCTCGACGAGGACGCCGAGGGCGGCTGCATCCGCTCCGTCGAGCACGCGTACTCCAAGGACGGCGGCCTCGCGGTCCTCAAGGGCAACCTCGCGGTCGACGGCTGCGTGGTGAAGACGGCCGGCGTCGACGAGTCGATCTGGACCTTCGAGGGCCCGGCGGTCGTCTGCGAGTCGCAGGAGGAGGCCGTCGAGAAGATCCTGCTGAAACAGATCACGGAGGGCGACGTCGTCGTGATCCGCTACGAGGGCCCCAAGGGCGGCCCCGGCATGCAGGAGATGCTCTACCCGACCTCGTACCTGAAGGGCCGCGGCCTCGGCAAGGCCTGCGCCCTGATCACCGACGGCCGTTTCTCCGGCGGCACGTCCGGCCTCTCCATCGGGCACGCCTCGCCCGAGGCGGCGGGCGGCGGCACCATCGCCCTCGTCGAGGACGGCGACCGTATCCGCATCGACATCCCGAACCGCACCATCGAACTCCTCGTCGACGACGCCGAACTGACCCGCCGCGAGAAGGCACTCAACGGCGTCTACGCCCCGAAGAACCGCGACCGCAAGGTCTCCGCCGCCCTGCGCGCCTACGCCGCGATGGCGACCAGCGCGGACAAGGGCGCCGTCCGGGACGTGTCGAAGCTCGGCTGACCACCCCGGGGCCGCCCCGCAAGGGCAAGGCGGCGGCCCCTACCACCCGGCCGGATCACGCCCGTCCACACCGAAGACGGTGCCGTCCGGAGCGCCGACGTAGACATGGTCGTCCACGACCACGGGCTGGGGCAGCGTGGCCGGCACCCGGTCCGACTGATCCGCCAGCCGGGGAGACGTCTGCCCGACGAGCTTCCCGCGCCGCCCGTCGACGGCGAGCAGCCGCCCGTCCGGCGTGGTGACGTACACGTACCGATCATCGGCGACCGGCACGGACCCTCGCGCGACACCGGTCTGCAGACTCCACAGCTGCTTGCGCGCCTTCAGATCGACGGCGACCAGCCCCCCGCCCTCCGCCATCAGATGGACGACGTCCCCGCGCACACTGCCCTGAACCCCCTGCAACGGGATACGCAACGGCACACGCTCGGTCGTACGCCCCTCCGGGCTGTACCGGACCACGGCCCGCGCTTCCCCGCGCACGGCATCCTCGGAGACGAACACGACCCGCCCGCCCACCGTCCCGATCGGCTCCAGGGCCCCTTCCAGCCGCGCGTCCCACCGCACCGCGCCCGTGCCCGGGTCCACCGCGGTGACCGTCGTACCCGACCCGTCACGGGACAGGGTCGCCGCGTACGCCAGCGGATCACCCGGGAACGACACGAAGTACGGCACGTCCTGCCCCGGAATCCGCTGACTCCACTTCACGTCCCCGGAGGCACTGTCCACACCCGTGACCGTGCCGTCGGCCGCGGTGAGCAGCACCATCCCGCCCACGGCCTGCACCCCGCCGGACATGGACATGGCCTGCCGCCGAACCACATCCCCCGAGTCCGGATCCAGCGCGGTCAGCCGCTCCCCGTGACCGAGCCCGCCCAGCACCAGGCCACCCGACACGACCGGAGCCCCACTCGGCGGCCCCTCGGCTGCGATCCCCTCCAGCGGGTACTTCCACAGCAGACGCCCGTCGGCCGGATCGAGAGCGAAGACCAGCCCGCTCTGCGCGCAGAGCAACTTCCCGGCCGCGTAGGAACACAGAGGAGTGCCCGTCCTGGACAACGGCGCAGCCGTCCACGCGGTGAAGGCGGCAGCCGTGGTCCGCGGCGCGCTGACCGCGGGCGCCGGAGCGGAACCGCCCCCGAGCAAGGGCACCGCCGCGAGCGCGCCGACGACGGCCAGCCCAAGTGCCCCGGCCCCCAGAGCGGCCCGCCTGCCAAGACGCAGCCTGGCCCGACGCGGCCCCGCGACGACCACCGCCGCACCCGCACCCGCTGCCTCACCCGCACCCGCACCCGGCGTCTCACCCGCACCCGGCGTCTCGTCCCCGCGCTGCGCCGGTATGAACACCTGCGTGTCGTACGACGCCGCCACCGACCGCAGTTCCCGCATCAACTCGTCGGGCGAGGGCCGGTCCTCGGGCTCCTTGGCGAGACACCGCAGCACGAGCGGCGCCAGCTGTTCCGGTACGCCGGCCAACTCAGGCTCGTCGTGCACGACCTGGTAGGCGACGACGTAGGGACTGTCGGAGTCGAACGGCCCCCGCCCGGTAGCCGCGTGCACCATCACAGAGCCGAGCGCGAAGACATCGGCGGCGGGCCCCACTTCCCTGGGCCGCCGGAACTGCTCGGGCGCCATGAACGGCGGCGTACCGATCAGCTTCCCGGTCTCGGTCCGCAACTCGCTGTCCTTTGGCCGGGAAATGCCGAAGTCGATGACCTTCGGCCCATCCTCGGCGAGCAGGACATTGCTCGGCTTCAGGTCCCGGTGCACGACCCCGACCCGATGGATGTCGCGCAGCGCCTCAGCGAGCCCGGCCATCAGCCGCCGCAACTGGGCCGCAGCCAGGGGCCCGTTCCGCTTCACTTCCTGGGCCAGCGTCGGCCCAGGAATGAACAGCGTGGCCATCCAAGGCCGCCCGGCCTCGGGATCGGCATCGACAACGGGCGCGGTAAACGCCCCGCTGACCCGCCGAGCGGCAGCCACCTCCTGCCGGAAACGCCCCCTGAACTCGGGGTCCTCGGCGAACTGCGCGTGCACGACCTTCACGGCCACCTTCATCCCGGAGGTACTCCGGGCCAGATGGACGACACCCATGCCGCCCGAGCCCAGACGCTCCTCGAGCCGGTAGTGACCGGCATGTTCAGGAAGTTCCGCTTCCGGGCCCGCTCCGGCGTTTCCCTGCGCCGCCATGGAACCACCCCCGTGCTGATCGTCCGCGCGCGCGACGCACGGAGCCTAGTCGATGACTCGTACGAGACAGAGGCGGCTTGCTAGCCTCCGCTGGCGAATCACGCACAAGTGTTTGGTGGCGTGATTCAGGGGAATCAACGGGACCCCATGGCTGCCATGGGGTTCAACGGGGGAGGTTTTTCATGTCTGTAGAACAGGTCAGACCCAGCACCGCCAAGCCGGTGGTCACCACACTGGCCGCCGCGGCCACGTACTACTCGATCGCACCCGGCGTCAGCCTCAACGTCCGCAGCGGCCCCGGCACCGGCTACCCGGTCGTCAGGACCCTGTCGGCAGGCGCCCGGGTAGCCATCCACTGCCAGACACCCGGCACCCGCGTCACGGGCCCGTACGGCACGACCACCATCTGGGACAACATCGCGAGCGGCCAGTACATCTCGGACGCCTACGTGAACACCGGCAGCGACGGCTACATCCGCCCCCGCTGCTCCTGACCCGCACCACCCGCCCGCGTGCGGCCCGCCCCCACTGCGGGCCGCCCGCGGCCGGGGCGGACACCGCGACCCGCGACGCACCCGCACCCGCGTACGGCCCCGCCCCACCCCCGGCGAGAGTGCGCTACGCGCACCCCCACCAAAGCCCCGCAGGCCGCCGCAGGCACCCCACAGCCAAGCGCGATAATCGCCCTGTGAGCGCAGAAAACGGCACCCCACCCCCCGGCCCGACCCCCGACCCCATCCGCTTCTTCGGCACGACCTGGCTGAACCACGACAACGGCTACACCCCCCGCCGCATCGCCGTAGCCATCGGCTCACTGGTCACCGCGGCAGCGGCCTGCCTGGTCCTCCGCCTCGCCTACCAGGGCCTCCAGATCGCCGCGATCGGCGGCTTCGTCTCGCTCCTCATGATCGTGATGTTCGCGATCTGCAGCGCGATGGCCTTCCGCCACACCTGGGACGGCTTCACCCGCCGCCCCGACCCCGACCGCCAGGCATCCCTCCGCGGCCTCCTGGCCATCGGCTTCGTCGGCTCCCTCCTCGCGTACTTCTTCCGTTCCCTCACCGAGGCCCCCGGCGAGAAGCTCCACCGCGGGGAGTACGAGGCAGCCCGCAAGCGACACGAGAAGAGCACCACCCGCCGCTCGGGCAACCCGTCGAAGAAGCGCCGATAACCCGCCCCCTCTCACCGAAATCTCACCGCGCCCCACCCCACCCCCGGCCACGATGGCCCTATGACCACACCTCCCTCCGCCCACCACCCCACCCCCGGAGCCGACACCACCACAGAACCCCTCACCACGGAACCGCTCACCACAGAACCCCACCCCACCCGCACCACCCGCACTGCCCGGGCCCACTCCTTCAACACCGCCGCAGCCCAGTACGCGGCCAACCGCCCCTCCTACCCCCCAGCCCTCCTCGACGCGATAGAAGACCTGGCCGGCCACCCCCTCCCCGGCTCCCGCGTCGCAGACATCGGCGCAGGCACCGGCATAGCCACCGCCCTCCTGAACGCCCGAGGCGCGGACGTCGTCGCGGTGGAACCCGGCGACGGCATGGCAGCGCAATTCCGCCGCACCCTCCCCGCCATCCCGATCATCCGCGGCACCGGCGACGACCTCCCCCTGGCCACCGCCTCCCTCGACTTCGTCACCTACGCCCAGGCCTGGCACTGGACCGACCCCGCCCGAGCCGTCCCGGAGGCCCTCCGCGTCCTGCGCCCCGGCGGCGCACTCGCCCTCTGGTGGAACACCGACGCCCTGGACGTCCCCTGGATCGCCGAGGCAGCCGCCCGCACAGGGCGCCACTTCGGCATCGACATCTCCGCCGAGAAGCGGAACGTCAACGCCCGGGCCGCCGATCCCACCGGCCGCCTCGACTTCACCCGCCGCACGGTGCGCTGGAGCCGCCGCGTCCCGGTCGACACCCACCTCGCCAACCTCGCCAGCCACTCGGTCTTCCTGGTCCACGACGAGGAACACACCGCGTCCTTCCTCGCCGCGGAACGCGAGCACCTGCTCAGGGCCTTCCCGGACGGCTCCGTCGAGGAGGTCTACGAGGTGGTCCTGCTGCTCGCCAAGACCCCGGCCTGACCCCCTGCTTGACGCACCCCGCAGCCGGGAGCATTATTCATCACATGATGAATAATGCTCCCGGCCCACCATGCTCCGGCGTGAACACGACCCCGGACCCCACGGCCGTACACGCCGAGAACCTCACCGTCACCCGCGGCCCCCGCACAGTCCTGCGAGCCCTCGCCTTCACCGTCCCCCGCGGCCAGATCACCGGCCTGCTCGGCCCCTCCGGCTGCGGCAAGTCGACCCTGATGCGCTCCATCGTCGGCACCCAGGCCAACGTCACCGGCACCCTCGACGTCCTCGGCCACCCCGCCGGCCACCCCACCCTGCGCACCCGCATCGGCTACGTCACCCAGGCCCCGTCCGTCTACGACGATCTCACCGTCCGCCAGAACCTCGACTACTTCGCCGCGATCCTCGACCCCGGCCGCGCCGCAGCCGACCGCCGCGACGATGTCGATCGCGTCCTAGCCGACGTCGACCTCACCACCCACGCCGACGCCCTGGCCGGCAACCTCTCCGGCGGCCAGCGCAACCGCGTCTCCCTGGCCGTCGCCCTCCTCGGCACCCCCGAACTCCTGGTCCTCGACGAACCGACCGTCGGCCTCGACCCGGTCCTGCGCCGCGACCTGTGGAGCCTCTTCCACGACATCGCGGCCAGCCGCGGCGCGACCCTCCTCGTCTCCTCCCACGCCATGGACGAGGCCGAGCGCTGCCACCGCCTCCTCCTCATGCGCGAGGGCGAGCTCCTGGCCGACGACACCCCCGACGCCCTGCGCACCGCCACCGGCGCCGAGACGGTCGAGGAGGCCTTCCTGCACCTGGTGGACGAGGCGAAGGCGGCACCCCGCCCGAAGGAGACGACGCGATGACGACCACGTCCACCCCGACCCCCACCTCACCGAACACGTCACCGAAAGCCTTGAGCGCGGCCCGCACCACCGCCACCACCACCCGAGTCCTGCGCCAGCTCACCCACGACCCGCGCACCATCGCGCTCCTGATCCTCATCCCCTGCGTGATGCTGTTCCTGCTCCGCTACGTCTTCGACGGCAACCCCCGCACCTTCGACAGCATCGGCGCGTCCCTCCTCGGGATCTTCCCGCTGATCACGATGTTCCTGGTGACCTCCATCGCCACCCTGCGCGAACGCACCTCGGGCACCCTCGAACGCCTCCTCGCCATGCCCCTCGGCAAGGGCGACCTGATCGCCGGCTACGCCCTCGCCTTCGGCACCCTCGCGATCATCCAGTCCGCCCTGGCCACGGGCCTCGCGGTCTGGTTCCTCGGCCTCGACGTCACCGGCAGCCCCTGGCTCCTGCTCCTGGTGGCCCTCCTCGACGCCCTCCTCGGCACGGCCCTGGGCCTCTTCGTCTCGGCCTTCGCGGCCTCGGAATTCCAGGCGGTCCAGTTCATGCCGGCGGTGATCTTCCCCCAGCTCCTCCTCTGTGGCCTGTTCACCCCGCGCGACACCATGCACCCCGTTCTCGAGGGCATCTCCGACGCCCTCCCCATGTCCTACGCCGTGGACGGCATGAACGAGGTCCTCCACCACACCGACATGACGGCCACCTTCGTACGCGACGTCCTGATCGTGGCGGGCTGCGCCCTCCTGGTCCTGGCCCTGGGCGCCGCGACCCTGCGACGCAGGACGGCGTGAGCCGGGGCCACCCGACATCCGGTCCACCCGACATCCCGCCCACCGGACACCCGAGCCACCCCGCCCTCCCCGATGCGACGATGGACACCGGACGACGCACCCCCGGAGGCACCCCGCGCCATGACCCAGAAAGTCGCAGTCCTCGGCACCGGCAAGATCGGCGAAGCCCTGCTCAGCGGAATGATCCGCGCCGGCTGGAACCCGGCCGATCTCCTGGTCACCGCCCGCCGCGCGGAACGAGCCGAAGAACTCCGCACCCGCTACGGCGTCACCCCGGTCACCAACCCGGAAGCCGCGAAGACCGCCGACACCCTGATCCTCACGGTCAAACCGCAGGACATGGGCACGCTCCTCGACGAACTCGCCCCCCACGTCCCCGCCGACCGCCTGGTCATCAGTGGCGCGGCCGGCATCCCCACCGCCTTCTTCGAGGAGCGCCTCGCCGCCGGCACTCCGGTCGTACGCGTCATGACGAACACCCCCGCCCTGGTCGACGAGGCGATGTCCGTCATCTCCGCAGGCACCCACGCCACCGCCGACCACCTCGCCCACACCGAGGAGATCTTCGGCGGCGTCGGCAAGACGCTCCGCGTCCCCGAGTCCCAGCAGGACGCCTGCACCGCCCTCTCCGGCTCCGGCCCGGCCTACTTCTTCTACCTGGTCGAAGCCATGACCGACGCCGGCATCCTCCTCGGCCTGCCCCGCGACAAGGCCCACGACCTGATCGTCCAGTCCGCCATCGGCGCCGCGACGATGCTCCGCGACAGCGGCGAGCACCCGGTCAAGCTCCGCGAGAACGTCACGTCCCCCGCCGGCACGACGATCAACGCCATCCGCGAACTCGAGAGCCACGGCGTACGAGCCGCCCTCATCGCCGCCCTCGAAGCCGCTCGCGACCGCAGCCGCGCCCTGGCCTCCGGCAACAACAGCTGAAGCACCCGGGGGCGGGCCGACCACCCGCCCCCGCGGCACATCACGCCGGAAGCAACCCGATCGCGCGATAAGCGGCATCCACAGTCGGCCGGGCCATCCCCCGCGCCCGCTCCGCCCCGTCCCGCAGCACGCGCTCCACATACCCGGGGTCCGCGCACAACTCCTTGTGGCGCTTCTGAACCGGCCGAAGCACTTCCACCACAGCCTCAGCGGTGTCCTTCTTCAGATCCCCGTACGACACGTACGCGCCGCTCAACCTCTCCGGCTCCTCACCCGCGCACGCGGCGAGAATCTCCAGCAGATTGGCGAGCCCCGGCCGGGCCTCCGGGTCGTACACGACCTCCCGGCCGCTGTCGGTCACCGCCCGCATGACCTTCTTCCGCACCACGTCCGGCTCGTCCAGCAGATAGACGATCCCCGGCCCGACGTCGTCACTCTTGCCCATCTTCGACATCGGATCCTGCAGATTCATCACCCGAGCCGCGACGTCGGGACGCGTGGCCCGAGGCACCACGAACGTATGCCCGTACCGCTGGTTGAACCGCACGGCGATATCCCGCGCCAGCTCCACATGCTGCCGCTGATCGTCCCCGACCGGCACCTCACCGGCCCTGTAGGCCAGGATGTCCGCCGCCATCAGCACCGGGTAGGTCAGCAGCGACAGCCGCACACTCCCACCCCGCCGCTGCTCCCGCGCGGCCTTCTCCTTGTACTGGATCATCCGCCGCATCTCACCGTCGGTGGCGACGCACTCCAGCACGTACGACAGCCGAGCGTGCTCGTCCACATGGCTCTGCACGAACACCGTGCACACATCCGGATCCAGCCCTGACGCCAGCAGCAACGTCGCCGCCTGCCGACTCAGCCGGCGCACCCGCGCCGGATCATGCTCCACGGTCAGCGCATGCAGATCGACGACGCAGAACAAGGCATCGGCCTCGTGCTGGTCGACGGCAGCCCACCGCCGCATGGCTCCCAGGTAGTTCCCCAGCGTCAGATGCCCCGTCGGCTTGACCCCGCTGAAGACCCGTGTCATCTCTCCTCCACCTCCTGGCCGGGACCGCCGCCCCGGGCGGCCGCCCCTCGGTGGTTCCGGAGGGAGAAACAACAACGGCCGCCGAAGCGGCGGCCGTTGAATGCATACGTGAGAGCGGCCGCCGTCAGGCGGCCCACCAGAGCTGGCTACACGTACGCGTCGTCATGCACCCCACGCTACGCCTCCGGAGTGCCGCCCGCCCTCGAGTTGACACGCCCAACCCCCATCCGTAGTGTTCTCCGAGTTGCCCGACGTGAGCGCCGACTCCGGTCGGTCCCCGGGCAGCCACTCCGGAAGTACCAACCACTCTTCGACGCGCAGTACACCTGTCGTCGTTTCATTGGTATGCGTATTTACGGAATGAGGAATCCCCGTTCGAAAGGACGAGGCCCCCGATTCGCTCGGGAGCCGGGGAATCCGCTAAAGTCTCACTCGTCGGAACGGCCCAACAGCCGCAAAGACAACCCCCACTGACTGGGGATCAGGCCCGAAAGGATCTGATAGAGTCGGAACCGCCGGAAAGGGAAACGCGGAAGCGGGAACCTGGAAAGCACCGAGGAAATCGGATCGGAAAGATCTGATAGAGTCGGAAACGCAAG
>NZ_JBITGX010000013.1:257152-277962 GCF_044457425.1 Streptomyces sp. NPDC050546 | reverse complement strand
CCCGGCCGGGGGGGGGTTGTGGGCGGGGACAACCAACTCCCCGCGGCACACGCGTTCTTCGGGCGCGCCGGCCGCCCCCCCCCCCCCCCGGGGGGGGGGGGGGCCCCCCGGGGGCCCCCCACCCCCCCGCCGTCGTCATGAGCAGACCTTGCCGTCCTTCGGGACCGACCCCTCCAGCAGATACGCGTTCACCGTGGAGTCCACGCAGTCGCTCCCGCTGCCGTACGCGCCGTGGCCCTGGCCCCGCCAGGTGAGCATCACGCCGACGCCCTTGCCCAGCTCGTCGGCCATCTTCCGGGCGCCCTCGTACGGGGTCGCCGGGTCGCCGGTGTTGCCGATCACCAGGACCGGCGCCGCGCCGGGGGCGCTCACCTCCGGGGTGTCGTGCTGTCCGGGCACCGGCCAGTCGTGGCACCAGCCGGCCGTGTCCCAGCCCAGGAAGGTGCCGAAGACCGGGGAGATCTTCTCGAACTCCGGCAGCAGCTCCTTCGTCCGGGCCGCGGTCGGCCGCTGCCTGTCGTCCAGGCACGATATGACCCGTTGCGAGTGGGTCGTCGTGCCGTACTGTCCCGACGGGGCACGGTCGTTGTAACCGTCGGCGAGGGTCAGCAGCTCCGAGCCGTCACCCCGCTCGGCCGCGTCGAGGGCGCTGGTCAGAGTCGGCCAGCTCTCCTTGTTGTACAGGGGGAGGGTGAGGCCGGTGACCGCGAGCGTCTGGGTCAGCTTCCGTCCGGGCGTGGCCGTCGGCAGGGGCCGGGCGTCGATCCGTCGCAGCAGGGCCGCGATCTTCCGCGTGCCCTCCTGAGGGTCCTGGCCCGTGGACTCGAGATAGCCGTTCAGCGCGCGTTGGAAGCCCCTGGCCTGGTTCTGGGCATGGCCCACGGTGTCGGCGCCGGGGTCGACGACCGCGTCCAGTGTCATCCGCCCCACGTTCTTCGGGAACAAGTGGGCATAGGTGCCGCCCAGTTCGGTGCCGTAGGAGATGCCGAAGTAGTGCATCCTGTCGTCGCCGAGGACCTCCCGGATGCGGTCCATGTCGCGGGCCGAGTCGGCGGTCGAGACATGCGCCATGAGCTTCCCGGCGTCCTTCCGGCAGCCCTCGCCGAAGTCGGCGGCATCCTGGAAGTACGCCTTCTCCTCGGCCGGTGTGTCCGGGGTGACGTCCACCGACTCGGCGGCCTGGATCTCCCTGTCGCCGCGGCAGCGCACGCCCTCGCTGGCGCCCACTCCGCGCGGGTCCCAGCTGACCAGGTCGTACCGCTCACGGAGCCCGGAGACCGCCGGGGCGTACGACGGCATCGTGGACAGGCCCGAGGCGCCGGGTCCGCCGAAGTTGAACAGGAGCGAGCCGACGCGGTCGTCGCCGCGGGCCTTGGCGCGGATCAGTCCCAGTCCGATCGTCTCGCCGTCCGGCTTCGACCAGTCCAGCGGCACCTTCAACGTCGCGCACTGCCAGTCGCTGCTCGGCGCGGGGGCGTCACCGGTGGCCTTGCAGCGGCCCCAGGAGAGCCCGCCGCCCTTGTCGTCGCCGGACGAGCCGCCGCTGCAGCCCGCCGCCAGCAGTGCCGAGGCGACCGCCACAGCGGTCCACCGTACGAAGCGCGACATGCGCCCAGTCCCCCCTCGCAGGCCGTCCGCACCGTGCTGCGGATGGCGGTCAGGCCATGGTAGGCAGATCCCGCGCCGGCCGTTTCGACCTGTGGATAACCTTCTGACCTGCGAATTTATTGGGTCCGTGGCTGTTCTAGGTGCAGACGGTCCCCGTCGGCGGCACCTTTCCGTCCAGCAGATAGCCGTTCACCGCGTCCAGCACGCACTTGTTCTTGCTGTCGTAGGCGCCGTGCCCCTGCCCCCGGTACGTCAGCTCGACGCCGACGCCCTTGCCCAGCGCGTCCACCATCTTCCGGGCGCCCTCGTAGGGGGTGGCCGGGTCACCGGTGTTGCCGACGACCAGGATCGGCGCCGAGCCCGGGGCGCTCACGTCCGGGTGGTCGGCGGCGCCCGCCACCGCCCAGTCGGTGCAGCCGATCATGCCCCACGCCAGGGCTTCGCCGAACAGGGGGGACGCGGCCCGGAACTCGGGCAGCTTCCCCTCCACATAGGCGGTGTCGTAGCGCGGTTTGGCGTCGGCGCAACTGATGGCGGTGAGGGCGGCGACCGAGTTGTCGTACTCGCCGTTCTCGCTGCGCCCGTTCATGGAGTCGGACAACAGCATCAGGATGCCGCCGTCGCCGTCGTACGCCTGCTTCAGGCCCTCCGTGAGGGTCTCCCACAAGTCCTGCGAGTACAGCGCTTGCAGGATGCCGCTCGTCGCCGCTGTCTGGGTGAGCTGGCGCGGGAAGACGCCCGGGATCGGCTTGCTGTCGAGGTCCTTGAGCAGCGTGGCGATACGGTCCTTCACGTTCTGCGCGCTGTCACCGAGGGGGCACTCCTCGGTCTTCGACACGCAGTCCTCGGCGAAGTTGTCCATCGCGAGCTGGAAGCCCCCGGCCTGCCCGAGCGAGCCCTGCTCGGGGTTCTTGGTGGGGTCGACGACGGCGTCGAACACGGCGCGGCCGATCCGCTTGGGGAACAGGTGGGCGTAGACGCCACCGAGTTCGGTGCCGTAGGAGAAGCCGAAGTAGTGCAGCTTGTCGTCGCCGAGGACCTGGCGCATCAGGTCCAGGTCGCGGGCCGCGTCGGTGGTGCGCACATGCGGCAGTACCTTCTCGGAGTTCTGCTCGCAGGCGTCGTTGAAGTCCTTGGTGTTGTCCAGCAGCTCGGTGCGTTCGGCCGTGTCGTCGGGTGTGCCGTCCTCCTGGAAGAACGCGTCGAGCTGCTGGTCGTTCTCGCAGATCACGGGGTCGCTGCGGCCGACTCCGCGCGGATCGAAGCTGACCAGGTCGTAGCGGGTGCGCAGGGTCCCGTAGTCCTCGGCGAAGCCGGGCAGAGTGGTGACGCCCGAGCCGCCGGGGCCGCCGAAGTTGAAGATGAGTGAGCCGATGCGTTGGCTCGCGTCGCCGGTGGTCCTGACCCGGATCAGCTCGATGCCGATCGTTTCGCCCTTGGGATCGTCCCAGTCGAGAGGGGCCTTCATGGTGGCGCACTGCCACTCGCCGTTGTCCGGCAGGGGAGAGGGCTCGGTGCCTCCGCCCTGGGCCTCGTCCGGCGCCGGGCAGGCCTCCCAGCTCAGTTGCTGCCGCGTGAGGTCCTCGTCCTTGGCGTCGTCGTCACCGCAGCCCGCCAGCACGGTGGACAGCAGCACGGCGGTGGCGGTCAGGACGACGGCGCGCAGCCGGAGGAGCGAAGGCATGATTCCATCCTGCGGCGGCACGGGCGCGCACGCGCGGGACGCGTGTCGTACGAGGTAGGAGGGGCTGGTGTTGCCAAAAGGGTGCCGGATTCCCTGCCCGCCGTCCCTGGCGTCAGAGGGCCTGCTTGCGGGTGAGGTGGTTGAAGGCCAGCCAGCCCGGCAGTACGGGCAGCCACAGCGTCAGCAGGCGGAACAGCAGCACGGCCGGTGCCGCGACCTCCTTCGGGAGGCCGACGGCGATCAGACCGACTGTCAGGGTCGCCTCGACCGCGCCCACACCGCCCGGCGTCGGGGCCGCCGACCCCAGGGCGTTGCCCGCGAGGAAGACGACGGCGACGCTGGCGAGGCTGATCGAGGTGGACTCGTCGCCGAACGCGCGGATCGACGCGTCCAGGCACATCACGAAGCATGCGGTCAGCAGCAGCATGCCGCCGATGCCGGTGACCAGCTTCTGCGGCCGCTGCAACACGTCCAGCATGCGCGGCACGACACCCGCGAACAGCGACCGCACGCGCGTGACGACGAACTTCCGCAGGAACGGCACCGAGGTCACCACGAGCACGAGCACCGCCACCGTCAGCAGACCGGCGATGACCGTCCGGGACGGCGACAGCGACGGCGTCTTCTCGGTCCCGGTCAGATAGCCGAAGGCCAGCAGCATCAGGATGTGGCAGCCGAGCCCGAACAGCTGCGACGCGCCCACGCTCGCCACCGCGAGCCCCGGCCGCACCCCCGCGCGCTGCAGGAAGCGCGTGTTCAGGGCGACACCACCCACCGCCGCCGGGGCGACGATCTTCACGAACGATCCGGCGACCTGCGCCGCCACGGTCCGCAGGAAGGGCACCCGCTCGGGCACGAACCCCAGCAGAGCCATCGCCGCCGCGAGGTAACTGCACATGGAGAACAGCACCGCCGCGGCGACCCAGCCCCACTCGGCGTTCGCGATGAGCGGTCCGAACTCGATATGCGTGAGCTGCGTCAGCAGGAAGTACGCGCCGATCGCTCCGGCCATGAAACTGATCAGAGTGCGCGGCCGCACCCGCTCCAGCCGGGCCGGCTCGACCGGTGCCTGTGGCCTGATCAGCAGCACCTCGTGGCGGATCTGCGTGAGCAGATCCTCCTCGCGCGCCTCCTCCACGGCCTCGTCGATGGCCCGCTTCTCGGCCCGCTGCTCCGCCCGTACGGCCTTCTTGTCGGCCTTCTCCGGGACCGGAACGGCCTCGTCCGAGGACTCCTCCAAGCGCGCCTGCTTGGCCAGCCGGGACGCCTCCAGAACCGCCTCGCGCTCGCGCTGTGCCCGCTCCCTGGCCAGTTTGCGCAGCGTCGCGCGCGTGGAGCGGCTGAGCGCGATGGGCTGGAGCATCGGCAGACAGTCCGCCACCGCGTCCGGGCCGAGCACGTCCACCGCCGAGGCCACCGCACGCTCGGCGCCCACCCGGAGGCCGAGGGTCACCAGCAGCTGGGAGATGTCCATGCGCAGCAGCAGGTCGCCGGCCGCGATCTCGCCGACGCGCAGGTCGGTGAGGATCACCGTGCCGGAACGATCCACCAGAATCGCGTCGCCCACCAGCCTGCGGTGCGCGATACGCCGGGACTGCAGGGCCTTCACCTGGTGCCAGGTGTCGCGCAGCAGATTGTCGGTGATCTCCTCGTCCGGCAGGGAGTCGAGGGTGTGTGCGCCGCTGTGCTCGTAGACGAGCATGACCGCGTCGGGGCCGAGCTCGGAGGTGGCGATCAGTTTGGGCGCGTTGGCACCGGCCGCGATGGCCGCGTACGCCAGCAGCGCTTCCTGCTCCAGCGCCTGGCGCAGCGACTGGAGGCTGCTGCGGGTGGCGAAGCCGCGCAGGGTCAGATTGCGCCACGCGCGGTAGAAGAAGCCCTGGGCCTGCTGCTCCCGGTCGACCACCGTGACGTCCAGCGGCGGGCCGTCCTCGAGCGTGACGAAGTAGCGCCGGCCCCGGTCGCCGGTGTCCGGGTTGTCCGAGGCGTCCTCGCGTGACGCGCTGACCGGGCGGAAGCCGACGGTCCGCAGGCCGGCCATCAGGGTCTGCCCGGTGGGCCGGACATTGGGCGAGCCGACCGCGTAGAGCGTGCCGTATGCCACGGTCCAGCCGATCAGCACGGTCAGGATGATCGAGAACGGGGTCGTGTACCCGGTGACGAGCATCGAGAAGGCGTCGAGCAGCAGCACGACCCACAGCACCGTGCGCCACCTGGGTCTGCGTGACATGCCGACGGCCGTCATGTAGGCGATGACCGGCGCCAGATAGCCGTGCACGGGGTCGGTCAGTGCGTGGATGTCCCCGGGGGAGGGCTGGGTGAGCGCCTCCTGGATCGAGTCGGGGGCGGCCCGGGCGACCCACAGGTCGGTGGCGAGTGTCACACCGTGCGCGAGGACCGCCGCGAGCACGCCGTCGGCGATTCGGAGGCCGTCCCGTTTGATCAGCCGCTCGATGGCGAAGGCGACCGGCACCAGCAGGATCGCGATGCTGGACGCCAGCCCCGCGATCTTGATGAGCAGGTCGGGCGCCTGCCCGGTGCCCTTGTTGATGTCCTGTTCGAGGCCCGAGGTGGTGCCGTGCGCGAAGGCGGCGATGCCGATCAGCACCGCGACGGCGAGCACGCCCACCAGGAGCCGCATCAGATCGGACGGGCGGTGCACGCGCGCGGGGAGCAGCGGTTCGTCGCCCTCCACCTCGTCGATGTGCGCGATGTCGGCCTCCTCGGCGACCGACCTCTCCTTCGTGCCCGCCTTCTCGGGGCCGTTCTCGCCGGCCGTCTTCGGGCGGTCGTCCGGAGTGCCCGGGCGCGACGAAGCGTCAGAGGTGCCCCCCGTGTCCTCGGAATGCGCACCCTGCTGCTTCATCGTCTCTTCTTGGTCTCGTATCACCGGTCACCGCCCGCACGATGGTGGCATGCCGCACCGATACGCGGGGGCATCAGGGTGCACATGCGGGGGCGGACAGTCTGCCCGACGTGGTCCTGCCGGGCGAGGGAAACGCTCGTGGGCGCGCGCGTCCCGTTGTCGGTGGGGTGGGGCAGGATGGGGCGGATGAGCGAGGAGAGCCTTCCGGAGAACGCCGGCGCGCAGGACACCCGCACGGGGGATGACGGTTCCCGTGAGGAACCCGGGGAAGCCCTGCCCGCGTATGCCGAGCGGGTCCTCGACGTCGCCGAACTGATCCCGCCGGGCCGTGTCATGACATACGGCGACGTCGCCGAGTGGCTCGAGGAGGGCGGCCCGCGGCAGGTCGGCCGAGTGATGGCGCTCTACGGGGGAGCCGTTCCGTGGTGGCGGGTCGTCCGCGCGGACGGTGTCCTGCTCCCGGGGCACGAGCAACGGGCGCTCGGCCACTACCGCGAGGAGGGGACGCCCCTGAAGGAGGCGAGCCGGGCCGCCGAGAGCCACCTGCCGCGGATCGACATGCGACGGGCGCGGTGGGACGGCGGCGAACGCGCGGAGGGTCACACCTGACAGCTTCCGCCATCGGGCGGCCTCCCGTGGGGCCCGTGATCCGGACGGGGGAATCGGGGCACGCCGGTGCCATGACGTACGTTCGTGAGGCGAGGGGCATGAGTGGCGCGAGCGCCGCGAGTGACCGGCGGGAAGAAGGGGAAGCCCTGCTTCCGCCTCACTCGTGGGCGTAGCGTCGGCTGCGCGTGTCCCCGTCACCCCGCGGTCACCGCCCGCCACGCGCGGCGGCCCGCCAACCAGTACTTCGACCAGGACCGGCGAACCACGTGAGTTCCTCTTCCTCCACCAGCGGCCTGTCGTACCCCCGGGTGCGGCGGGGGAGCCGTGGCGCTTACCGACTGGTACGTACCCCTCCCGCCCAGGTGGACCCCCCTCTTCTGGACGCCTCGCAGCGCTCCGTGGTTGACCACGAGGCCGGCCCGCTGCTCGTCCTCGCAGGTCCGGGCACCGGCAAGACCACCACGCTCGTCGAGTCCGTGACCGAGCGCATCGCCCGGGGCGGGGACCCCGAGCGGATCCTGGTCCTCACGTTCAGCCGCAGGGCGGCCGTCGAACTGCGCGACCGCATGGCCACCCGGGCCGGGGCGGCCCGTGCTCCCCGGGCGACGACCTTCCACTCGTTCTGCTACGCCCTGGTCCGTGCCCACCAGGACAGCGACCTGTTCGTGGAGCCGATGCGGCTGCTGTCCGGCCCCGAGCAGGACGTCTCCGTACGGGAGCTGCTCGCGGGCCAGGTGGACCTGGAGCGGCTCGGCCTCGCTCACGTGCGCTGGCCCGACGAACTGCGCGCCTGCCTGACCACGCGCGGTTTCGCCGACGAGGTCCGCGCGGTTCTCGCCCGCAGCCGTGAACTGGGCCTCGGCCCCGACGCCCTGGACGCCTTCGCCCGCCGTACGGGCCGCCCCGACTGGCGCGCGGCGGCCGCCTTCCTCGCCGAGTACCTCGACGTGCTCGACCTCCAGGGCGTGATCGACTACGCGGAACTCGTCCACCGCGCGGTGCTCCTCGCTCGCAGGCCCGAGGTCGCCGCGTGGCTCGCCGCCCGGTACGACGCCGTCTACGTCGACGAGTACCAGGACACGGATCCCTCTCAGGTACGACTTCTGCACACCCTGGCGGGGGGTGGCCGCACCCTTGTCGCCTTCGGTGACCCCGACCAGTCGATCTACACGTTCCGCGGAGCGGACGTGAACGGCATCCTGGACTTCCCGCACGCTTTCCCCCGCGCGGACGGCCGCCCGGCCCCCGTCGCGGTGCTGCGCACGTCCCGCCGCTCCGGCGCCGGCCTGCTGGCAGCCACCCGGCTGCTGACCCAGCGCATGCCGCTGACCCGGCTGCCCGCCGAGAAGGTGCGCGCCCACCGCGAACTCGCGCCCGTGAGGGACGGCGGCCGGGTCGAGGCGTACACGTACCCGACCTCGGGGACGGAGCTGGACAACATCGCCGACATCCTCCGCAGGGCCCACCTGGAGGACGGCGTCCCATGGGGCGACATGGCCGTGCTGGTGCGCGCCGGCTCCCGCACCGTCCCCACGGTCCGCCGCGCCCTCACGGCGGCCGGCGTCCCGGTGGACGTCGACGGCGACGACGTACCCCTGCGGCACGAACCGGCGGTGGCGCCGTTGCTGACGGCGCTTCGGGCGGTGGCCGCGGCGGAGGCGTCGGGGACTCCCGAGGGGGAGGTCCCTTCCAAGGACGGCACCTCCGCCGATTCCAAGGGCGGCCCCACCGCCGATTCCAAGGACGGGCCCTCCGACGAGCCGGACACCTCCTGGCTGGACACGGAAACCGCTCTCACCCTGCTGACCTCCCCGCTCGCGAGCATGGACGCCGCCGACCTGCGGCGCCTGGGCCGGGCCCTGCGGGACGAGGAGCGGGCCGGGGGCAACGCGCTGCCGCCGCCCTCCGACGTGCTGCTGGCCCGGGCGCTCGCCGAGCCGGAGCGGCTGGCCGTGCACGACCCCGCGTACGCGCGCGGAGCCCAGCGCCTCGGTGCGCTCCTCCGCAAGGCCCGCGAGCGCCTGGCGGGCGGCGGTACGGCCGAGGAGGCGCTGTGGGACCTGTGGAACGGCACACCGTGGCCCGCGCGGCTGGAGCGGGCCGCCCGCCGTGGCGGCGCGGCAGGACGCAACGCGGACCGCGACCTGGACGCGGTCTGCGCACTGTTCGCGACGGCGACCCGCGCCGAGGAGCGCACCGGAGGCCGGGGCACACTGAACTTCCTGGAGGAGATCGAGGCCGAGGACATCGCCGCCGACACCCTCACACGGCGTGCCGTACGCCCCGACGCTGTCCGCCTGATGACCGCACACCGTTCCAAGGGCCTGCAGTGGCGCCTCGTGGTCGTCGCGGGCGTCCAGGAGGGGCTCTGGCCCGACCTGCGCCGCCGGGGCTCCCTCCTGGAGGCCGACCGCATCGGGCGCGACGGACTCGCCGAACCCCTCACCCCCGGCGCGCTGCTCGCCGAGGAACGCCGCCTGTTCTACGTCGCCGCCACACGTGCGCGTGAACGCCTGGTCGTCACCGCGGTCAAGGCCCCGGCGGACGACGGTGACCAGCCCTCCCGGTTCCTCACCGAACTCGGCGTCGATCCCAAGGACGTCACCGGACGCCCGCGCCGACCGCTGTCCGTCGCGGCACTCGTCGCCGAACTGCGCGCCACCACGGTCGACCCGCGCGTCTCCGACGCCCTCCGGGAAGCCGCCGCACGCCGCCTGGCCCGGCTCGCCGCCCTGGCCGACGAGGACGGCCGCCCCTTGGTGCCGTCGGCGCACCCCTACCGCTGGTGGGGCATGTTCGAACCGACCGAGTCCAAGGTGCCGCTGCGCAACCGCGACCAGCCCGTCGTGCTCTCCGGCAGCGCCCTCGACCAGCTGGCCAACACCTGCGCCCTGCAGTGGTTCCTGGGCCGCGAGGTGAAGGCCGACGCGCCCGCGACCGTCGCACAGGGCTTCGGGAACGTCGTGCACGTCCTCGCCGACGAGGTCGCCTCCGGGCACACCCCGGCCGACCTCTCGGTCCTGATGGAACGCCTCGACTCCGTGTGGAACGCCCTCGCCTTCGACGCGCCCTGGAAGTCGGACCAGGAGAAGGCCAACGCGCGCGTGGCGCTCGAACGGTTCCTCCAGTGGCACGTCATGGACCGCACCGGGCGGACCCCGGTCGCCAGCGAGCACGACTTCGACGTCACCCTCGAAGCGGGCGACTACCAGGTGCGCATCCGGGGCCAGATGGACCGCGTCGAGGCGGACGGAGACGGCCGCGCCTACGTCGTCGACTTCAAGACCGGCAAGCAGGCGCCCACCGGTAAGGAGGTCGAGCGCCACCCACAGCTCGCCGTCTACCAGCTGGCCGTCCGCGAGGGTGCCGTCGACGACGCGTTCGACGGCGTGCGTCCCGAGCCCGGCGGCGCCGAACTCGTCCACCTCCGGCAGGGCGCCGCCCAGCGCGACGGCGGCGAGACCCTGCCCAAGGTGCAGGCCCAGGAGGCGCTGGAGGGGGAGTGGGTCGGCGATCTGCTGGCCACCGCCGCCGGCAAGGTCCTCGACGAACGGTTCACGCCGACCGCCGGGCAGCACTGCACGCACTGCGCGTTCCGGGCCTCGTGCAGCGCGCGCCAGGAGGGCCGCCATGTCGTCGAGTGATCTATCGCACCACATCTGCTGACCTGGGCTTCTTCTGCCCCGGAGACCGATACGGACGCCACTGTCAGTGGTCACCACTAGCCTCTTTCGTTGTGCCAGCCCGTATCACCGATCCCGAACAGCTCAAGGAGCTCCTCGGCATCCCGTTCACCCCGGAGCAGACGGCCTGCATCACCGCGCCGCCCGCCCCGCAGGTGATCGTGGCCGGCGCCGGCTCGGGCAAGACGACGGTGATGGCGGCCCGCGTGGTGTGGCTGGTCGGCACCGGCCAGGTCGCCCCCGAGCAGGTGCTCGGCCTCACCTTCACCAACAAGGCCGCCGCCGAACTCGCCGAGCGCGTCCGCAAGGCACTGGTCAAGGCCGGCGTCACCGACCCGGACGCGATCGACCCGGACAACCCGCCGGGCGAGCCGGTGATCTCCACGTACCACGCCTTCGCGGGACGCCTGCTGACCGACCACGGCCTGCGTATCGGGCTTGAGCCGACCTCCCGGCTGCTCGCCGACGCGACCCGCTTCCAGCTCGCCGCGCGCGTCCTGCGCGAAGCCCCGGGGGCCTATCCGGCCCTGACCCGTTCCTTCCCGGACCTGGTCGGCGACCTCCTCGCCCTCGACGCCGAACTCGCCGAGCACCTCGTACGCCCCGAGGCGCTGCGCGCGTACGACGCCGAACTGCTGCTGACCCTGCGCGGCGTCAAGCTCAGCAACGCCGACCTGCGCAAGGTCCCCGAAGCAGCTGCCGCGCGCCGCGAGCTGGCCGAGCTGGTGAACCGCTACCGGGCCGCCAAGCGCGAACGGGACCTGCTCGACTTCGGCGACCAGATCGCCCTGTCGGCCCGGCTCGCCGGGATCCCCGAAGTGGGCCGTCTCCTGCGCGACGAGTTCCGGGTGGTCCTGCTCGACGAGTACCAGGACACATCGGTCGCCCAACGCGTTCTGCTGGCGGGTCTGTTCGGCGAGGGCACCGGCCACCCGGTCACCGCCGTGGGCGACCCCTGCCAGGCGATCTACGGCTGGCGCGGCGCCTCCGTCGCCAACCTCGACGACTTCCCCGAACACTTCGCCCGCGCCGACGGCCGCCCCGCGACGCGCCAGGCACTCAGCGAGAACCGCCGCAGCGGCGGCCGCCTCCTCGACCTCGCCAACGGCCTCGCGGAGCCGCTGCGCGCCCTGCACGAGGGCGTGGAGGCACTTCGCCCCGCCCCCGGGGCCGAACGCGACGGCATCGTGCGCTGCGCGCTGCTGCGCACCCATGCCGAGGAGATCGACTGGGCCGCCGACTCCGTCGCCCACCTCGTCCGCACCGGGACGGCACCCGGCGAGATCGCGGTCCTGTGCCGCACGGCGACCGACTTCTCCGAGATCCAGGGCGCCCTGGTGGCCCGGGACATCCCGGTCGAGGTCGTCGGCCTGTCCGGGCTGCTGCACCTGCCCGAGATCGCCGACCTCGTCGCCGTGTGCGAGGTTCTCCAGGACCCGGGCGCCAACGCCTCCCTGGTCCGCCTGCTGACCGGCCCGCGCTGGCGCGTCGGCCCGCGCGACCTCGCCCTGCTCGGGCGGCGGGCCCGGCTTCTCGTGACCCACGCGCGCGTGGAGGGCGACGACGACCCGGACCGCCGCCTCGCCGAGGCCGTGGAGGGGGTCGACCCGGCCGAGGTGATCTCCCTCGCGGACGCCCTCGACACCTTCCTGGAGACGCCGCTGGACGGCCACGGGGACGACGACGGGCTGCCCTTCTCGCCCGACGCGCGCGTGCGCTTCGCCCGCCTGGCGACGGAACTGCGCGACCTGCGCCGCTCCTTGTCCGACCCGCTGATGGACGTCCTGCACCGCGTCCTCGCCGTCACCGGCCTGGAGGTGGAGCTGTCGGCGTCCCCGCACGCCCTGGCGGCGCGGCGCCGCGAGACCCTCTCCAACTTCCTGGACGTCGCCGCCTCCTTCGCCGCCGGCGACAACGACGCCAGCCTGCTCGCCTTCCTCGGCTTCCTGCGCACCGCCGCCCAGTACGAGAAGGGCCTCGACAACGCCCTCCCCGGCGGCGAGAACACCGTCAAGGTGCTCACCGCCCACAAGTCCAAGGGCCTCGAATGGGACGTCGTGGTCGTCCCCGGCCTGGTCACCGGCACCTTCCCCAGCAGCCAGGGCCGCGAGAAGTGGACCTCCCAGGGCAAGGTCCTGCCGCACGAACTGCGCGGCGACGCCGACACCCTCCCCGACATCACCTCCTGGGACGCCAAGGGCCTCAAGGCCTTCCACGAGGCGATGAAGGACCACCAGCACACCGAGGAACTCCGCCTCGGCTACGTCACCTTCACCCGCCCCCGCTCCCTGCTCCTGGGCTCCGGCCACTGGTGGGGACCCACCCAGAAGAAGCGCCGCGGACCCTCCGCGTTCCTCCAGGACCTCTACGACCACTGCGCGGCCGGATACGGCGAGATCGAGGCCTGGGCGGACGAACCCGCCGAGGACGAGGAGAACCCGGCCCTGCACCGGGCCACCGACGACCAGGTGTGGCCCCTGCCCCTGGACGAGGCCGCCCTGGCCCGCCGCCGCGCTGCCGCCGAGACCGTCCTGGCCCACCTGGAGGACCTCGCGTCCCACGCGGACGGGCACCCGGCGGCCGTGCACGACCCGGACGCGTTCGACGACCCGGAGTGGCCCCCGCCTCCCGAGGACGACGAGCCTCCGTATGACGAGCCGGACCCGTTCGACTTCGACGCGGGCTCATTGGGCGCAGGCCCATTGAACGAAACCCCCTTCGACACAGCCCCCTTCGACGAAGACGCCTTCGCAGAAGCAGAGGCGGACGGGGACGCACGGCCGGTGGACCGTCCCACGGTCCCCCACCAGGCCGGGCCCCCGGAACCTCAGGACCCACACCCACACCCACATGCACACCGCAGCCCGCACCTCACTCCGGAGGAGGCCCGCACCATCGCCTCCTGGGACCGCGACCTCGACGCCCTCACCGGCGAGCTTCTGCGCGCCCGCGACAGCGTCACCGAGGTCCCCCTGCCCACCTCCCTCACGGCCTCCCAGCTGCTGCTCCTGGCCGCCGACCCGGACGGCCTCGCCCAGGAGCTGGCCCGCCCCATGCCCCGCCCGCCGCAGCCCGCCGCCCGCCGCGGCACCCGCTTCCACGCCTGGGTCGAGGCCCGCTTCGAAGAGCTGATGCTGCCCCTGCTGGAGCCGGAGGAGCTGCCCGGCGGCGAAGCGGAGATCGCCGACGAACGGGACCTGGAGGCACTCAAGGACGCCTTCGAGCAGACCGAGTACGCGCATCGCACGCCCTACCGGGTGGAGGCCCCCTTCCAGCTCACGCTCGCCGGCCGCGTCGTACGGGGCCGCATCGACGCCGTCTACAAGAAGGATGACGGTGAGGGCACGACGTACGAGATCGTCGACTGGAAGACCAACCGCTCACGCACCGCGGACCCCCTCCAGCTCGCCGTCTACCGCATCGCCTGGGCCGAGCAGCAGGGCGTCCCCCCGGAATCCGTCACAGCAGCCTTCCTGTACGTACGCACCGGCGAGATCGTCCGCCCCGACGACCTGCCGGACCGCGCGGCCCTGGAGCGGCTGCTGAGCGAGGATCCGCCCGGTGAGGAACCGCACTCCGAGGACGTCAGTGCGGGCCGATAGGCTCGTGACCATGAGCCAGACCCCGGACAGCGTCGTCCGTACGTACATCCAGCAGCATCGCGACGCCTTCCTCGACGACCTCGCCGAGTGGCTGCGCATCCCGTCGGTGTCCGCCCAGCCGGACCACGCGCCCGACGTACGACGCAGCGCCGACTGGCTCGCCGCCGAGCTGAAGAAGACCGGGTTCCCGACGGCCGAGGTCTGGCAGACCCCCGGCGCGCCCGCCGTCTTCGCCGAGTGGCCCTCCGCCGACCCGCAGGCGCCCACGGTGCTGGTCTACGGCCACCACGACGTGCAGCCCGCCGCCCGGGAGGACGGCTGGGACAGCGACCCCTTCGAGCCGGTCGTCCGCGAGAACCGTCTCTACGCGCGCGGGGCGGCCGACGACAAGGGTCAGGTGTTCTTCCACACCCTGGGCGTCCGCGCTCACCTCGCCGCCACCGGCCGCACGACCCCGGCCGTGTATCTGAAGCTGCTGATCGAGGGCGAGGAGGAGTCCGGCTCGCCCCACTTCCGTGCCCTCATCGAGCGGCACGCCGAGCGGCTCGCCGCCGACGCCGTGATCGTCTCCGACACCGGCATGTGGTCCGAGGACACCCCCACGGTGTGCACCGGCATGCGCGGCCTCGCCGAGTGCGAGATACGGCTGCACGGCCCCGACCAGGACATCCACTCCGGCTCCTTCGGCGGCGCGGTGCCCAACCCGGCGACCGCCGCCGCCCGCCTGGTCGCCGCCCTGCACGACGAGCACGCGCGCGTGGCGATCCCGGGCTTCTACGACGGTGTGGTCGAGCTCACCGACCGCGAACGCGAGCTCCTCGCCGAACTGCCCTTCGATGAGTCGCAGTGGCTGCGCACGGCCAAGTCGTACGCCACCCAGGGGGAGGCCGGGTACACCACCCTGGAGCGGGTCTGGGCCCGCCCCACCGCGGAGGTCAACGGCATCGGCGGCGGCTACCAAGGCCCCGGCAGCAAGACGATCGTTCCGTCCTCCGCCCTGGTGAAGCTGTCCTTCCGGCTGGTGGCTGGCCAGGACCCCGGCCACGTGGAGAAGGCCGTCCGCGCCTGGGCCGAACAGCAGGTGCCCGCAGGGGTCCGCTGCGAGATCACGTTCAGCGGTGCCACGCGCCCGTGCCTGACCCCGCTGGACCACCCGGCCCTCAGGTCGGTGGCCCGTGCGATGGGCCGGGCCTTCGAGAAACCCGTCCGCTTCACCCGTGAGGGAGGCTCCGGACCGGCGGCGGACCTCCAGGACGTCCTCGGTGCTCCGGTGCTGTTCCTCGGCATCTCCGTCCCGTCCGACGGCTGGCACGCGCCGAACGAGAAAGTCGAACTCGACCTGCTCCTCAAGGGCGTCGAGACCACCGCGTACCTGTGGGGCGACCTCGCCGAGAACTGGCGCGATGCGCCCTGAGCGTCCCGGGCCGCCCGGACCGGCCGCGCGCGAGGGGCACACTGGAGGAGCCGCCCCGCACCGCCCGAGCCCCGCCGGACCCGGTCACCGCCCGCCGTACGTCCCGCTGATCAGCCCGCCTAACCCGACCGTTCCACCGGGGAGTTGGAAGCACCAGTGACCACCTGGACCGACCAGAACGCCGACCGACCCATCTCGCTCACCGCCCCGAACGGCATCGACAGGGCCGCGCACCACCGGCTCGACGAGGCTTGGCTCGCGGCGGCGTGGAGCCACCCCTCGACGCGCTGTTTCGTGGTCTCCGGCGGCCAGGTCCTCATCGACGAGACGGCGGACGGGCACACCGAACTCGTCATGACCCCCTCCTTCGAGGCCCCCCTCACCGAGGCGCACCGCTACTTCCTCGGCATCGACGAGGACGGCGTCAGCTACTTCGCCCTCCAGAAGGACTCCCTGCCCGGGCGTATGGACCAGTCCGCGCGCCCGGCGGGCCTGCGCGAGGCGGGCCTGCTCCTGTCGGCCCGTGACGTGGGCCTGATGGTGCACGCGGTGGGTCTGGAGAACTGGCAGCGCACACACCGTTTCTGCTCGCGCTGCGGCGAGCGCACCGTCATCGCCGCGGCCGGTCACATCCGCCGCTGCCAGGCCTGCGGCGCCGAGCACTACCCGCGCACGGACCCAGCCGTGATCATGGCCGTGACCGACGAGGACGACCGCATCCTGCTCGGCCGGCAGGTGCACTGGCCCGAGGGTCGCTTCTCGACGCTCGCCGGCTTCGTCGAGCCCGGCGAGTCCATCGAGCAGTCGGTGCGCCGCGAGGTCCTGGAGGAGGTCGGCATCAGCGTCGGCCAGGTCGAGTACGTCGCCAGCCAGCCCTGGCCCTTCCCGTCCAGCCTCATGCTGGGCTTCCTGGCCCGTGCCACCTCGACCGAGATCGAGGTCGACGGCGACGAGATCCACGAGGCCCGCTGGTTCTCCCGCGACGACCTGCGCGCCGCCTTCGAGTCCGGCGAGGTGCTCCCGCCCTACGGCATCTCGATCGCCGCCCGCCTGATCGAGCTCTGGTACGGCAAGCCGCTCCCGATGAGGAGTGTGGCCTGACGCCCGTGCGAGCCGCGCACACGCTCTGACCCCGGAGACGGAGAAGGCGGTTCCCGAGGCGACTCGGGAACCGCCTTCCCCGCACAACCGCGCGGCGCCTACGCGCCGACCTTCTGCTTCACCTGAGCCAGCGACGGGTTGGTGAGGGTGGAGCCGTCCGGGAACAGAACGGTGGGCACCGTCTGGTTTCCGCCATTCGCCTTCTCCACGAACGCGGCGGATTCCGGGTCCTGCTCGATGTTGATCTCGGTGTACGCGATGCCCTCGCGGTCCATCTGGCTCTTCAGCCGGCGGCAGTAGCCGCACCACGTGGTGCTGTACATCGTCACAGTGCCCAGCATGTCTCTCGTGCTCCTTCGGTGGCTCGGGGGCGGGTGGTCGCAGAGATGGAACGTACGTGAAGGGGCCGCCATTCCCGTGGCCCGGGCCCCGCGGGACGTGACGCCTGCCGCATTAGTACGACTATCGGGGCCCGCCTGTGGACAACCGGCACGGCCGTCTCCCGCGACCTGGCAGCATGGCCGTGTGACAGCAGCAACGCACTCCACCCTGTTCCCGCAGGTACCGGACTCGGCCGACGCGGTGCTCGACGGGCTCGACCCCGAGCAACGCGAGGTCGCCACCGCCCTGCACGGTCCGGTGTGCGTCCTGGCGGGCGCGGGCACGGGCAAGACCCGGGCGATCACCCACCGCATCGCCTACGGGGTGCGCGCAGGAGTCCTGCACCCCTCCAGCGTGCTCGCCGTCACCTTCACCAACCGCGCCGCCGGAGAGATGCGCGGCCGCCTGCGCCAGCTCGGCGCCGCAGGTGTCCAGGCGCGTACCTTCCACTCGGCGGCCCTGCGGCAGCTCCAGTACTTCTGGCCGAAAGCGATCGGCGGCTCCCTGCCCCGGCTCGTCGACCGCAAGATCCAGCTCGTCGCCGACGCGGCCGCGGCCTGCCGCATCCGGCTCGATCGGGGCGAGCTGCGGGACGTCACCGCCGAGATCGAATGGTCCAAGGTCACCCAGACCGTCCCCGCGGACTACGCGCCCGCCGTCGCCAAGTCGGGCCGGGAGGCCCCGCGCGACCCCGCGGAGATCGCCCAGCTCTACGCCGCCTACGAGGACGTCAAGCGCGAGCGCTCCGTCATCGACTTCGAGGACGTGCTGCTGCTGACCGTGGCCGTGCTCCAGGACCGGCACGACATCGCCGAACAGGTCCGCGCCCAGTACCAGCACTTCGTGGTAGACGAGTACCAGGACGTCAGCCCCCTCCAGCAGCGCCTGCTGGAACTGTGGCTCGGCGAGCGTGACAGCCTCTGCGTGGTCGGAGACGCCAGCCAGACGATCTATTCGTTCACGGGTGCGACGCCGGACCATCTGCTCGATTTCCGCACCCGCCACCCCGGCGCCACCGTGGTCAAGCTGGTCCGCGACTACCGTTCCACGCCCCAGGTCGTCCACCTCGCCAACGGCCTGCTCGCCCAGGCCAGCGGCCGCGCGGCCGATCACCGCCTGGAGCTCGTCTCGCAACGTGCGCCGGGGCCCGAGCCTGCCTACACGGAGTACACCGACGAGCCCGCCGAGGCGGAGGGCGCGGCCCGCCGCATCAGTGAACTCATCGCCTCGGGGGTGCCGGCCGCCGAGATCGCCATCCTGTTCCGGACGAACGCGCAGTCCGAGACCTACGAACAGGCCCTCGCTGACGCCGGGGTGCCCTATCAGCTGCGCGGCGCCGAGCGGTTCTTCGACCGTCCGGAGGTGCGCAAGGCGGGCGTCGCCCTGCGCGGTGCGGCGCGCTTCGGCGGCAACGACTCCCTCCTGGACGATGTCGTCGACCTGCCCTCGCAGGTGCGCGCCGTGCTGTCGGGCGAGGGCTGGACATCGCAGCCACCGGCCGGATCCGGCGCCGTGAGAGAGCGCTGGGAGTCCCTGGCCGCCCTGGTGAACCTCGCCCAGGACTTCGCCGCCGCCAAGCTCGGCGCCACCCTGGCGGACCTGGTGGCCGAGCTCGACGAACGGGCGAACGCCCAGCACGCCCCGACCGTGCAGGGCGTCACCCTGGCCTCCCTGCACTCGGCCAAGGGCCTGGAGTGGGACGTCGTCTTCCTGGTCGGCGTCGCCGAGGGCATGATGCCGATCACCTACGCGAAGACCGACGAGCAGATCGAGGAGGAGCGCCGTCTGCTCTATGTCGGCGTCACCCGCGCGCGCGAACACCTCCATGTCTCCTGGTCCCTCTCCCGCTCACCCGGCGGCCGCCCCAACCGTCGCCCCAGCCGCTTCCTCGACGGGTTGCGCCCCGGTTCGACGGCCACCAGGGGCCGTCCGGCCGGCGGTGCCGCGGGTGGTATCGAGCGCGGAATCCCCGGAACCAGGGGCTCCGCCCCGAGACGAGCACAGCGAACGCCCGCCCGTTGCCGCGTCTGCGGCCGCACGCTGACCGACGCGGGCGAGATGAAGCTGATGCGCTGCGACGACTGCCCCTCCGACATGAACGAGGGCCTCTACGAGCAGCTCCGCGAATGGCGCGCCGACCAGGCACGGAGCAGTGGTCAGCCCGCCTTCTGCGTCTTCACCGACAGGACACTGGTGGCGATCGCCGAGGCCGCGCCCGACGACGAGCACGAGCTGGCACGCATCCCCGGCGTCGGGATGCGCAAGCTCACCCGCTACGGAGCCGATGTCCTGGCCATCTGCGCAGGCCAGTACGCCGGAGGGGACACAGATCAGGACTGACACCAACTCGTCGAAAAAATAGTTTGCGCATGCCCCAGCAATCCCCATAGGTTCTTAGGCACGAGAGCAGCGGCCTTCTCGAAGGCCCTGATTCCGTGTTGTACTTGCATATCCGTCGGACTGGTTCACCCAGTCCCCCGAGACGCCGAGAGGAGGCGAGTCCAGTGATCAGCATCAACACCAGCTCCATCAGCACCGTGAAAATGACCGATCGCTCGGCCGTCTCCACGTGCATGCTCGGCGTTTCGAACCTGGGCACCGGTCTGTCCGGCATTCGTGCCGTCCGTCCGGCGTCCTCCTCCCTTGCTCCCGCGGGCCTTCCCGTCCGTGAGCGCAATGAGCGACCGACCAAGGCACTGGAAGCAGCAGTAAAGGCGCAGGCGCGGGCCTATGCCTTTGCGGCGACCGGTGCCGGATTCCGGAAGCAGACGACGCAGCACCACCAGATGTGGGCCTTCCGTGGGCCAGAACCCTGGAGTGATCCAGCCTGATCCGATCAGGCCGGCGCCTTCAGGGCCGCGGAACCCCATCCGGGATCCGCGGCCCTTCTGTTTGTCCCTGACCAGGGACGACGGACCGAAGGAGCCTCGGGACAAGAAGAGAACCGGGTACCAGCCGCCCCCCGGCCCACAGGCCGGAACGACCAGACGAGGAAGACGAACCGTGCAACTCGAAGCGCACGCCCCGTCCGTACCGCCTTCCGACACGATCCCCAAGCCCGGCCCCACGGAGGACTCCGCCTTGACCCCGCTCACCGCGCTCACCGCGCTCGACGACGCCATCGAGAACCTCGGCGTACCCGTCCCGTGCCGCTCCTACGACCCGGAGGTCTTCTTCGCCGAGTCGCCGGCGGACGTGGAGTACGCCAAGTCCCTCTGCCGCACCTGCCCGCTGGTCGAGGCCTGCCTCGCCGGCGCCAAGGAGCGGCGCGAGCCCTGGGGCGTCTGGGGCGGCGAACTGTTCGTGCAGGGTGTCGTCGTCGCCCGGAAGCGGCCGCGTGGCCGCCCGCGCAAGAACCCGGTCACGGCATGAACACCGCAGGAACGATCGACCGTCCTCTCACGCACGACCCCCAGAAGCAGGCCCCGATGAAGCCGTCCACCGAGCCCGCCGGCTCCGCGACTCAAGACTGCACCCCGCACGGCGCGAAGGACTCGCGCCAGAACAGGACCCGAGAGATGCAACTCATCCCAGAAGCCATGGCTCGTGCACATATGCACGAGCGACTGCAGGAGGCGGACCGAGACCGCCGGGCCGCGCACCTGGTGGCCGCCCGCCGAATGCAGCGCAAGGCGGAGCGCGCCTCACTGCGTGCCCGCCGGGCGCTCGCCATGGCGGTCATGCAGTAACCGACCCCATCTGAAGCGGTGGCCTCCCGGACCGGGAGGCCGAGCTCACCCCGCGGGGGGCGGGGCGGGCCCCCCCGGCCGGCCCCCCCCGGGCGGTGTGTGCCACGAAAACCCCCGCCCCCCGGGTTAGGCGGGGGCGGTCGGCGGCACACCCGCGGCACGGCCCGGAGCCC
>NZ_JBITGX010000013.1:122971-257142 GCF_044457425.1 Streptomyces sp. NPDC050546 | reverse complement strand
GGCGGGGCCCCCCGGGGGGGGGGGGCGCCCCCCCCGGGGGGGGGGGGGGCCGGCCCCCCCCCCCCCCCCCCCCGCGGTGCGTTGTGTCCACGAAGCCGCCGGGCACGGCGATATCGTCGGCGCGTGACGAGTCCTCCCGGAGGAAACGACGACGACGCCGCCGCGAAGCCCGGACGCCTGGTGTGCGCCCGCTGCGGCACCTCGGCCGAAGCCCCGCAGCTCACCTGGACCTGCTCCGTGGAGCACGGCGCTCGCCGGGACTTCTGCGGGACCTGCTCCCGGGAGAACCTCAGGGCGATCGAGGGACGGCTGGACTCGGACTGGTGGTAGAGCGCGGGCAGCGGGTCAGCCGTGGTACCCGCCCGGGGCTCACGCCTCCGCCGCCGGCTCCTCGCCGTCCGCCGGGTCCTCCGGGACGAATCCCGGCAGCCACTCCTCCAGCTCCTCGCGCAGACGCACCGCCGCCCCCAGCTGGCACAGCACTCCGATCGTGCTCAGGGTCACCCGGTGGATCAGCAGATACGACGGGGGCAGGTTGAGCTGCTTGCCGAGCTGGTAGGCGGGGGAGCGAGGGTCGGCGACACGGGCCGCCTGGCTGCGCATCCAGCCACGGGTGAAGGTGAACTCCTCCACCTGGGCCGGCTCGATGATCGGCAGCAGATAGTCCAGGACCGCGTCGGGATCGAGCTCTATGGTCTCCTTGACGAACCCTTCCGCGCACAGAAGCTCGTAGACCGCCTCGGCCTCCCCGTCGAGGGTCATCCGCAGGGACTCGCCGATGGTGGCCGGCAGACCACCCGGAAGACGGTCGACCGTGCCGAAGTCCAGGACGCCCAGGCGCCAGTCGTCCTCGCCCTCCGGCCCGCCGGGCAGCAGCCGGAAGTTGCCCGGGTGCGGATCGGCGTGCAGCAGGCCGGTGCGCGCGGGGCCGGAGAACAGGAAACGGGCCAGGAGCTGGCCGGCGCGGTCACGCTGTTCCTGGGTGCCGTCCGAGATGATCTCCGACAGCGGGACGCCGTCGATCCACTCGGTGACCAGGACCTGGTCGGACTGGTGCACCACCTGCGGTACGACGACGTCCGGGTCGTCCGTGAACTCCTCCGCGTGGGCCTGCTGCGCCTGGGCCTCGAGGCCGTAGTCCAGCTCCTCCGAGACGCGGTCCTTCAACTCCGTGATCAGCGGCTTGATGTCCATCCCGGGGATCAGCGGACCGAGCAGGCGGGAGAAGCGGCTCAGCTGGTTCAGATCGGACAGCAGGGCCTCACCGGCACCGGGGTACTGCACCTTGACCGCCACCTCACGGCCGTCGTGCCACACCGCCCGGTGCACCTGCCCGATCGAGGCCGCCGCGGCGGGCTTGTCCTCGAACTCCAGGAACAGCTTCTGCCAGCCCTCGCCGAGCCGCTCCTCGAGCACCGCGTGCACGGTGCGCGTCGGCATCGGGGGCGCCGCCTCCTGGAGCTTCGTCAGCGCCGCACGGTACGGGCCGGCCACCTCCTCGGGCAGTGCCGACTCGAAGACGGACAGGGCCTGGCCGAACTTCATCGCGCCGCCCTTGAGCTCGCCGAGCACCTTGAAAAGCTGCTCCGCCGTGCGCTGTTGGAGCTCGCGGCCGACCAGCTCCGCGGACTCGCCGACGATCCGCTTGCCGAATCCCCAGGTTGCCCGCCCGGCGATGCCGAGCGGGAGTGCGGCGAGCTTGGCGGTCCGGGTGACCGCCTTCCGGGGAAGATCAGACATGCGCCCTCCAAGTCCCAGCCGGCCGCTCCGCCTCTGCCTCACGGCACTGCTCCGACGGCCGTTGCACCGCCATTGTCTCGTGTGACTGCCCTTCCTCCGAGAGGCGCTCCCCCTTTCCTCTCTCCGCGGCAGCGCACGGGCATGCAGGATGCGCCCAGATCGGCCGCGCATGCCAGTGGAGACCGGGGACGGACACCTCCCAGCGTGCCCCGGCGCTCGACGGAACCCGGCCGTCGAGAAAGGCCAGCGTGTGGGCGGCGGCCAGTCCCGCCACGGTCGTGGCGAGCGTCAGGTCGCAGGGCCGCACCTGCCGCTGCCTGCCGGAGCGCCACTGGGCGACAAGGCGCGGCCAGGTCGGGTCCCGGTCGGTGCGGCTGTGATGCAGACAACCCGCGCAGCCCGTCTCCCCGGGCAGGACGAGAGGGCCGACCATGCCGGTCCCCTCCACCACACCGGCGTACAGATGGGGTGTCCCGGCGGACATCAACGACTCGGCGGCGGACGGGTCCGGCGCGTACATGGCCACATCGTCCCGCGGGGCGACGATCACCAGCGAGAAGCCGGGGTCTCCTTCCTCCTCCTGGTGCGCCTGCGCTGTCGCGGGGCGCGGCGGCCGGTCCGGGGCCGCCCGGCGCGCGGCACGTCGGGCCGCCTCGTCGCGGCGGTCGCCGACGGCATCGGCGGGCAGCCCGCCCGGCGCGACGTCCCACGGTTCCACCCGTCCGAGGTCGCGCACGTCGACCTCGCCGACGCCGGCCCCCGCGAGCAGCGAGGCCAGCACGGCGCCGACCCGGCCCGCACCCCGCACCTGAACGCGTTGCGCGCGCCGGGCGGCCAGCCGTCCGATCGCGTCGCCGGGAGCGGAGGTGGTCAGAGACAGGGAGGCCAGGTCGGGGCGGAGCCGGTCGAGTACCTCCTTCTTCCGGCGCAGGGCGTCGGCGGCCGGTCCGCCGCCCCGCGCGTCGTCCAGGAGCCCGGCCCGCGCGAGCCGCCGCACCAGCCCGTCGACATGACCGTCGGGCAGATCCATCCGGCGTCCCTCCTCCCGCAGCAGCTCCAGCCCCCGTGTGCCGTTCAGCAGGTCGAGGAAACTGCCCGTCGCCTGGTCCATCGGGCCCAGCGTCATCGCATGCGCCGGTGTCATCCCGAACTGCACCGTGTTGAGGTCGCGCCAGCCGCGCCTGAGCGCGGGTTTCACCATCGGATGCATGACAGGCCCCCGTATGTCATAGATCGTCCCCGTATGCCGGTCGAGAGTGGGAGTAGCCCGAGACAGGCCGCAGGCCCGGCCCTGGTCCCGGACCGAACTTGCCCGTCGCTTCGCCGACAGAGCCAGCATGCCCAAATCCGCCGCAGGCCGCCGAAAGTTGTCCACAGGCACGGGCATTCGTCGTACAAATCCGGCTGCCGGTGGGGCATCGGCACCGAACCGTCCCGGAGCCGGGACTTCCCCGTGTGCAGCGGGTAACGTCGGGGCGTGCCCGCCGACCCACTGCACCGCGCCGGAAAGCCACAGCGCAGCACGACGAGCCAGCCGCCGAGCGGCTCGAGGGCGAGCGCGATCGAGGTCCGCAGAAGCACCCGCCGACGCCGAACGGTCTCCGCGTACCGCGAGGGCGATCGCACCGTCGTGCTCATCCCCGCCCGGATGTCCGAGGCGGAGGAACAGCGCTGGGTGACCGTCATGCTCGACAAGCTGGCCGCCCAGGAGAGCAAACGGACCCTCGGCGACACCGAGCTGGCCGAACGGGCCCGGCGTCTTTCGGACCAGTACTTCGGCGGGCGGGCTCGGCCCGCTTCGGTGCGCTGGGTGACCAACCAGAACACGCGCTGGGGATCCTGCACCCCGTCCGAGGGCAGCATCCGCCTGTCGCACCGTCTGCAGGGCATGCCCGAGTACGTGGTCGACTACGTACTCGTCCACGAACTGGCTCATCTGCTCGTCCCCGGTCACGGACCCCGCTTCTGGGAGCTGCTGGAGGCCTATCCGCGGACGGAGCGGGCCCGGGGTTATCTCGAGGGCGTGGTCGCCGCCGAACGGTTGCCGCATGTGCCCGGTGCGCGGGGCGAACGCCCCACGGGGTGAGTGACCGCTTTGCGTGAGCGAGCAGCCCGATACGGCCGCGCGCGGGTTCTGTACCGGGTCTGTACCGACTTCGTCCGGTGTCGGAGTTTGCCGTTAGCCTGGCGCGACGCAATCACGTTCTGGATGGGGGACGGTCGTTACGCATGGCCAGGGAATTCCAACGCGGCCACAAGGCCAGGATCAGTGACCTCACCGCGGGCACGGATCTGTACGTAGGCGTGCAGATCTCGGGCCCCGGACTGAGCTTCGACATCAGCTGCTTCGGCCTCGACGCCGACGAACGGCTCTCGGACGACCGCTACTTCGTCTTCTTCAACCAGCCGAAGTCCCCTGAGGAATCACTTCAGCTCCTGGGCGCCCAGGCGGGCGACACGGAGTCCTTCCGGGTGACGCTCGACCGGATCCCGCCGCAGATCCAGAAACTGTCCTTCACGGCGACGATCGACGGCGCCGGCCAGATGTCGCAGATCGCCCCCGGGTACATCCGCATCGTCGCGGGCGGCGAGGAGGTGGCCCGCTACTCCTTCAACGGCTCGGAGTTCTCCACCGAACGGGCCGTGATGCTGGGCGACTTCTACCTCAAGGACGTCTGGCGGTTCGCCGCCGTCGGACAGGGCTTCGACGGCGGCCTCGACGCGCTGCTGAAGAACTTCGGCGGCGAGGTGGCCGAGGAGGAGGCGCCCGAGCCCGCCCCGCAGCAGCCGCAGGCCGGCGCCGCCCCGGGCTTCGCCCCGCCCGCGTTCGGCGTCCCCGGCACTTCGGAGCCGGCCCCGGCCCCTGCCCCGCAGGCTCCTCCGGCCCCCGCTCCCGCGCCGCCGCCCGTACCCCAGCCCGCCGCACAGGGCTTCGCGCCGCCTCCGGCGCCCGCTCCCGCGCCCGGGGTGCACGGTGCTCCGACCATCGTCGCGCCCATGAACACCCCGCCCGGCGGCTCCCCGGTCCCACCCCCGGCCCCGGCGCCCGCCCCCTACGGCCAGCCGGGCCAGCAGCAGCCGCACGGCCAGGTCCCGGGCCAGACCGCCCCGCTGCCTCCCGGCTACGGCCAGCCCCAGGCACCCCAGGCCCCGGCCCCGCCCCCCGGATACGGCCAGCCCACCCCGCCCCCGGGCTACGGCCAGCAGCCGCCGTTCGGACAGGCTCCCTACGGTGCCCCGCAGCAGGGCGCCGCCCCGCAGGCCGCCGCTCCCCAGGGCGCCGGTGTGTCTGCCGCGCTCCAGCAGTTCAAGGAGACGCCCACAGGGCAGCGCTGGACGCAGCAGAACAAGAAGCTCGTCCGCGTCGACCTCGGCATCGGCGGACAGCCCGTACTCGCCCGGCAGGGCAGCATGGTGCTCTACCAGGGCAAGGTCGACTTCAGCTACAAGGGCGCCGGCTTCGCCGGCCGGATCGTGGGCAACGCGACCGGCCAGGAGATGCAGCTGATGCGCTGTACCGGCCAGGGCCAGGTGTTCCTCGCCGAGAACTCGACGATGCTGCACCCCATCGAGCTCCAGGGCGACGCCGTCTGCGTCTCCGCCGAGAACGTCCTCGCGTTCGACGAGAGCCTCACCTACGAGGTC
Organism: Streptomyces sp. NPDC050546; assembly: GCF_044457425.1. Taxonomy (NCBI): domain Bacteria; kingdom Bacillati; phylum Actinomycetota; class Actinomycetes; order Kitasatosporales; family Streptomycetaceae; genus Streptomyces; species Streptomyces sp. NPDC050546. The sequence goes on along the minus strand of NZ_JBITGX010000013.1, from coordinate 251,757 downwards.
CGCCGCATCGAGGGCCACGGCATCCCCGGTGGCGCCCTGTTCACGATGCAGTTCCAGGGGACCGGCACCATCGTCGTGAAGACGCACGGCACGCCCGTCGTGCTGCCCGTCACACCGACCACGTTCGCCGACTGCAACGCCGTCGTCGCATGGTCCGCCGCCGCCCAGGTCGTCGTCTCCAGCCAGGTGCGGATGCGCCGCAACGCCTACCCCGGTGACACCGGCGAGAGCGTGAACCTCCAGTTCCGGGGAGCGCCCGGCAACTTCATCGTCGTCCAGCCGTACGAGGTCTGAGGGAGCCCGTCATGACACAGCAGCTCGCGGGCCACGCCCCCGCACCCGTCACCGCCCGCATGGAGAACCACGGCAACCACATGCTGAAGGTCGCCATGCAGACCGGGAACGACCTCTTCGCGCGCGTGGGGTCGATGGCCGCCTACGAAGGGTTCGTCCAGTACGAGCCCAACCCGCCGGCCGTGCGCCAGATCGCCAAGGACTGGATGACCGGCGAGGGCGCGCCCCTGATGAAGTGCTCCGGCGACGGCCTGCTCTACCTCTCCGACTACGGAGCGAACGTCGTCGTCATCAACCTCAACGGGGACGGCATCTCCGTCAACGCCACCAACCTGCTCGCCTTCGACGCCCACCTCACGTGGGGTGTCGAGCGGGTCAAGGGCCTGGCGAAGTTCGCCGGACAGGGCCTGTGGAACACCAAGATCTCCGGGCAGGGCTGGGTCGCGTTGACCTCCCGGGGCAAGCCGATCGTCGTCGACTGCGGAGGCGGCGAGGACGAGACGTACGTCGACCCCGACGCGCTCGTCGCCTGGTCCCCGAACCTCAAGGTCAAGGGCAAGCGCAGCTTCAGGGCACAGTCGCTGATCGGCCGTGGCAGCGGCGAGGCCTACCAGATGGCCTTCTCCGGTCAGGGCATCGTCGTCGTCCAGCCCAGCGAGGACAGCACCGACCGTCTCCGGGTCCGGGGCTGAGGGGGAGCAACACGCCATGCAGAGCCCGATTTTCGCCTACAACGAGCAGCAGACCCAGGACCGCTGGAGCCTGCAGAACAAGCAGATGCTGCGCGTCGCCCTGGAGGGCCACGACGACATCCTGGCCCGCAAGGGCACCATGGTCGCCTATCAGGGCCTCGTCGAGTTCGACGCCGAGTACCAGAGCAACGACCAGTCGCGCGCGCGTGCGCACACCGGTGAGGGACTCGACCTGATGCGCTGCCACGGGCAGGGCACGGTCTACCTCGCCAACCTCAAGCAGCACGTCCACGTCATGGATGTGGAGCAGGACGGTCTCACCGTCGACAGCAGCTATGTGCTGGCGATGGACTCCTCCCTGCACCACGAGGTCATCGCCGTCGACAGCCTGTACGGCATCTCCGGCTCCGGGAAGTACCAGCTCAACATCACCGGCCGGGGCAAGATCGCCCTGATGACCTCGGGCATGCCGCTGCTGATGCAGGTGACCCCCGACAAGTACGTCAACTGCGACGCCGACGCGATCGTCGCCTGGTCGACGAGCCTGCGTGTGCAGATGCAGGCCCAGACCCACTCCTCCGGGGTGTGGCGGCGCCGCGGCAACACCGGCGAGGGCTGGGAGCTGAGCTTCATGGGCACCGGCTACGCGCTCGTCCAGCCCAGCGAGCTGCTGCCACCGCAGAACGCACAGGTCGGCTCGGGCCTCTCCGCGCAGTACGGCATGGGCCAGCAGGGGGCGCGCGGGCAGAACCAGGGCAACGTCTGGAGCTGAGCGCTCCGCGGGTTCGGCCGAGTCGGGTTCGAGGGCTGTGCGGTCTCGTCCAGACCGCGGGCCGTCTGTGCTCGCTCGCGCAGTTCCCCGCGCCCCCGAAGGGGGCGCAGCCCACTGCCAGGATCGAAAGTAAGGGGCGGCCGCATGAGCGGTCGCCCCTTACCGGTGTTCAGGCCCCGAGCCTCGCGCGCGTCGCCGCCAGCAGCCGCACCACCGACTCGTCGGCCACCTCCGAGACCTCGTCGTACGCGAACCAGCGCACGTCGAGCGACTCGTCGCTGACCGCGTGCGCGGCGTCCGGGGGTGCCACGACCGCGTACTGGACGTCGAAGTGGCAGTGGCACGGTGGGGGAATCGGGTGCCGGTCGAGGCGGACCGGGCCGCCGGGCAGCAGCGAGAGCCCCGAGACGCCGGACTCCTCCGTCGCCTCACGCAGGGCGGCGGCGGCCAGGGAGGAGTCGCCCGGTTCGCAGTGGCCGCCCATCTGAAGCCACATCCGCAGCTTCTTGTGCAGGGTCAGCAGCACCCGGCCGGCCTCGGGGTCGATCACCAGGGCGCTGGCCGTGATGTGACCCGCCTGGCACGGCTTCCACAGACCGTCCGGGTGCTCCGCCAGGTGGTCCAGATAGGCCTGGCGCAGCTCCGTCTGGTCCTCGTACCCCTTCAGCACGAGGACCACGTCGTCGTACAGGCTCACCCGGCGTCGTCGCCCTTGTTCTTGTCCTCGCCCTGGTCCTCGTCGCCGGAGTTGTCCTTCTTCTTCAGATCGGGCTTGTCCGCCGCCTCGCCGAGCATCTTGTCCAGCTCGGAGAAGTCGATCTGCTCGCGGTGCACGAAGCCGTCCGGGTCGTCCAGGTCGGTCGCCGTCGGCAGCATGTCCGGGTGGTGCCACAGGGCGTCCCGGCCGTCGACACCGCGCGCGTCCGTGAGCGAGGCCCACAGACGGGAGGCGTCGCGCAGGCGGCGCGGGCGCAGCTCCAGACCGATCAGCGTGGCGAACGTCTGCTCGGCCGGGCCGCCCGAGGCCCGGCGGCGGCGCAGCGTCTCGCGCAGGGCGTCGGCGGACGACAGACGCGGCTTCGCGGCGGCGTGGACCACCGCGTCCACCCAGCCCTCCACGAGCGCAAGAGCCGTCTCCAGACGCGCCAGGGCGGCCTTCTGCTCCGGCGTGTCCTCCGGCTGGAACATGCCCTGCTGGAGAGCTTCCTGCAACTGCTCCGGGTTCTGCGGGTCGAACTGGCCGACCACGTCCTCCAGCTTGGCCGTGTCGACCTTGATCCCGCGGGCGTAGCCGTCGACCGCGCCGAACAGATGCGAGCGCAGCCACGGCACGTGCGCGAAGAGGCGCTGGTGGGCGGCCTCGCGCAGGGCGAGATACAGCCGCACCTCCTCCTGCGGGACGCTCAGGTCCTTGCCGAAGGTCTCGATGTTCACCGGCAGCAACGCGGCCTTGCCGGCCGGGCCGAGCGGCAGGCCGATGTCGGACGAGCCGACGACCTCGCCCGCGAGCACGCCGACGGCCTGCCCGATCTGCGTGCCGAACATGGCGCCGCCCATCGAGCGCATCATGCCGATCAGCGGGCCGGCCATGGCCTGCATCTCCTCCGGCAGGACGTCGCCCATGGCGGTGCCCACGCGCTCGGCGACCGGGTCGACGAGCTCCTTCCAGGCGGGCAGGGTCGCCTCGACCCACTCCGCGCGGCTCCAGGCCACCGCGGAGGCGGCGCCGGACGGCAGGGACGTGGCGTCGTCGAGCCAGAGGTCGGCCAGGCGGACGGCCTCCTCGACGGACTTGCGGTCGGCGGGGCCGACGCTCGCGTCCTTGGTGCCGTCAGGACTGCCCTGGGAGACCGTCTGGCGGGCGATCTGCTTGGCCATGTCCCAGTTCACCGGGCCGCCCTCGTAGGAGAGCATCTGGCCCAGCTGCTGGAACGCGGCGCCCAGGTCGTTGGGGTTCAGAGAACCGAACATGGCAGCGAACGGATTGTCCGCACCGGGGCCACCAGGGCCGCCGCCAAAGCCTCCGGCTCCTGGCAGGCCGCCGAAACCGAACGGATTGGCCGGTCCCTGACCACCACCGCTCTCCTGGTCCTTCTTCTTGCCCTCGTCGCCGTCGTCCGGCTCCTCCGGCGGAAGGCCGAATCCGAATGGGGTGTCACTCACGGGATTCCTCGGCTTGTAGGGCCGCCGGTTCTTTCCGGCGGCACGGCTGCCCGACATCACCACCCAGCGTAGACACCTCGGGGCGGATCGGGCCTCGGTGCTTCGCCGACTGACGGCCTGCGGCAGGATGGATGCCACCTGGTACGCACGCTTCACTCGTGCTCGTACTGAAGACAACCGCTGGAGACGCCCGGTGAGTTCCCCAGATCCGCAGGTTCGCGCAGCGCGAAACCAGTCAACCAGTTCCGCGAGTCCCGCGGCGCGCGGGCCCGTCGTCGCGGTCACCGGCGCCGCCTACGGCATCGGGGCGCTGCTCACCGAGCAGCTCGCCGCGTCCGACGAGGTCAAGCAGGTCGTCGCCATCGACGAGCGGCGTGGCGAGTGCGCAGCGGCGCAGTGGCACATTCTGGACGTACGGGATCCGGCCATCGCGGACAAGCTGCGCGGCGCCGACGTGGTGGTGCACCTGGCGCTGGATCTCGATCTCGAGACCGACGCCGCCGCCCGGACGGCCTACAACGTACGGGGGACGCAGACCGTCCTGACGGCGGCCGCGGCGGCCGGAGTGCACCGGGTCGTGCTGTGCACCTCGGCGATGGTCTACGGGGCGCTGCCGGACAACGAGCTGCCCTTGTCCGAGGACGCCGAGCTGAGGGCCACGGCGGAGGCGACGGGCGTCGGTGACCTGCTGGAGATCGAGCGGCTGGCGCGGCGTGCCCCGCGGGCGCACCCGGGGCTCAACGTCACCGTGGTCCGGCCCGCCGTGCTGGTGGGAGGCACGGACACGGCGCTGACCAGGTACTTCGAGTCCCCTCGCCTGCTCGTCGTCGCCGGGTCGCGGCCCGCGTGGCAGTTCTGCCATGTCGAGGACCTGTGCAGCGCGCTCGAGTACGCCGTCCTGGAGAAGGTCGACGGGGAACTGGCCGTCGGATGCGACGGGTGGCTGGAGCAGGAGGAGGTCGAGGAGCTCAGCGGCATCCGGCGGATGGAGCTGCCCTCGGCGGTCGCGCTGGGCGCGGCGGCGCGACTGCACCGGATCGGGCTCACACCGTCTCCGGCGGGCGACCTGGCGTACACGATGTACCCCTGGGTGGTGAGCGGGAGCCGGCTGCACGACTCCGGGTGGCGTCCGCAGTACACCAACGAGGAGGTGCTGGCGGAGCTCCTGGAGGAGGTCTCCGGACGGCACACGGTGGCCGGCCGGCGACTGGGCCGCAAGGACGCGACGGCCGCGGGCGCCGCGGGCGCGACGGTGGCGCTGCTGGGTGCCGCGGCGGTGGTCCGACGCGCCAGGAAGGCCCGGCGGCGGATCTGAGAGACGCCCCTGTAGGAGACTCCAACGCGTACGCGCGCGTGCCGGTCGATAGCTCTATTCCGTGCTGTCAGCCGCGTGCGGCACGATGGAGGCATGGCATCCACGAGCGATCACCCCGGTGAGCAGGCCGCGCAGGACCCGATCAAGCTGATCGGGATTCGGGACACGGCCCTCTCCGTGGACGAGGTGTTCCGGGCGGTCGGGGACGACGCGGCCGGCGGCACGGCGCTCTTCGTGGGGACCGTGCGCGACCACGACGGGGGCGCCGATGTCGCGGAGCTGGGGTACTCCTGCCACCCCAGTGCCGAGGCCGAGATGCGGCGGATCGCCGAGAAGGTGGTCGCGGAGTTCCCCGTGCGCGCGCTGGCGGCCGTGCACCGCGTGGGGGACCTCCGTGTCGGAGACCTCGCCGTCGTCGTCGCCGTCTCCTGTCCGCATCGGGGAGAGGCCTTCGAGGCCTGCCGGAAGCTGATCGACGACCTGAAGCACGAAGTGCCCATCTGGAAGCACCAGACGTTCTCGGACGGTACGGACGAATGGGTCGGCGCCTGCTGATCGAAGTCGCCCTCCGGTTGCGTAACCGCACCCCTGGCGTGAGCGTTGTCACTGCGGATGGTTAATCTGCTGATCAGTCAGTTGCGGACGCTCAATGGGGTTGGAGGTCGGCATGGCGGCTCTCGCCTGGTTGCTGATTCCGCTTGTGGCTGCCATCGGCGCGGGGCTCTGGGGCAGTTGGGCCAACCGGACTCGCAGGGCCCGCGGCGACGGCCCGGAGCTCACCGGATACGCCCGCTTTCGCGAGGCCATGGAGAAGCCTCGGCCGGGTAGCTGACGGCCAAGGAAACAGCAGGTCACAGACGGTATAGCCCACAGGGCCGCCCCGGACGGGCGGCCCTGACGGTGCGCTGACAGGACCGTCCCGTACTGTCGAGTCATGCCACGCCGCACCGCGACGATGCTCGCCTCCACCCTGATGCTGATCGCGCTCCTGTGCGCGGGAGTGTTCATCCCCGTGCCGTACGCGGAGATGTCCCCGGGGCCGACGGTGAACACACTCGGCGATCATGACGGTGAGCCGGTGCTGCAGATCTCGGGGCGCAAGACCTATGCGGCCAGTGGCCACCTGAACATGACCACGGTCCGGGTCACGAGCGCCGACTACCGGATGAACCTGGTCGAAGCCGTCTACGGCTGGCTCGCGCACGACAACAAGGTCGTGCAGCGCGAGACGCTCTACCCGGACGGCAAGACCGAGGAGCAGTCGACCCAGGAGAACGCCGAGGAGTTCAGCCAGTCCCAGGAGAGCGCCAAGGTCGCCGCCCTGAAGGAACTCGACGTTCCGGTGAAGTCGTGGGTCATCGTCTCGACGGTCGTCAAGGGATCCCCGGCCGAGGGCAAGCTGCACGCCGGCGATGTGATCAAGGCCGTCGACGGTACGACGGTCAAGGAGCCTGCCGACGTCGCGAAGCTCGTGACTCAGCGCAAGCCGGGCCAGGACGTGCGCTTCACCATCGTGCCGGCCAAGGAGCAGGCCGCCGCGGAGAAGGAGAAGCGGACGCCGACGAAGACGCAGGACATCACCATCACCACGACGACCTCGGACGACAGCGGCGAGAAGCGCGCCATCGTCGGGATCTCCGCGGGCACCGACCACACGTTCCCGTTCACCGTCGACATCAAGCTGGCCGACGTCGGCGGGCCGAGCGCCGGGCTGATGTTCGCGCTCGGCATCTACGACAAGCTCACGCCGGGCAATCTGACCGGGGGCAAGTTCGTGGCAGGCACCGGCACCATCGACGACACCGGCAAGGTCGGTCCGATCGGCGGCATCGAGATGAAGACCGTGGGCGCCCGGGCCAAGGGCGCGCAGTACTTCCTGACGCCCGCCGACAACTGCGCCGCCGCCGTGAAGGACACCCCCGAGGGCCTCACCCTCATCAAGGTGGACACCATCCAGGACGCCCTCGGCGCCCTCAAGGACCTCCGCAGCGGCGACACCGCGGATCTGCCGAAGTGCGGCAAGTAGTCCGCGGGATCGAGGACGAGCCGGGGCAAGGCGACCGGCGCGGCTGAGGGGACCGGTGGGATCCGCGGGACCTGCGGGACCTGCGGGACCTGCGGGACTGGGATACCAGTGGGGCCGGTGGGACCTGCGGGACGGTAGAGAACCTGCGGGACCGGTGGGAACCTGCGGGTCCCGTGGGCCCCGGGCCCACGGGACCGGCGAGCCCCCTCACATCACACTGCTCCCGCTCTACTCGGCGAACGTCGCCGCCAGCGCCTCCGCCAGGCCGGGGACCAGGTCGGAGCCGGTGAGGACCTCCGTGGCGGAGTCCTTCTCGCGCAGGCGCAGGGCCGACTCGCGGGCGCCGTCGCGCAGGACCGCGACCGTCATCCGGACCTCCTGCCGGTCCGGGTGGTCCGCCACCCACTTCGTCAGCGCGGCCCCGCCCAGACCTCCCGGAACCTGTGCCTCCGCGGACGGCGGCAGCATCAGACGCTCCACGGCGAGGGCGCAGCCGACCACCGCGTCGGGCCAGGCGATGGTGGCGAGGAACTCGTCGAGCGGCTTGCCCGTTGGAACCTCGTCCTGCTCGATCGGGGTGAGGCCGGAGTTCTCCGAGTCGTCGCCGAGACCGAGCCGGTCGGCGAGCGAGGGCTGTTCGGCCCGCAGCCGTGCGGTGTCGACGAGGGCGAAAAGGCGGGCGGGCTGGTCCCAGCCGAGGCCGGAGACGTACTCGTCGATCTCGAGAACGGCCCGGGTGAGCGGGTTCGCAGCCATGGGAGTGTTGGACATGGTCACAATCCTGCCTCGTTCCTGGCCGGAATCGGGAACCGAGTAAACGGTGAGTAAGTTGCATAGGTGGGGGCCCACGATCACCGGGGGCCACGCACGGTCCGTGAAGACGCGGGCCTGACGGATCAACAGCGAACTTCGAGGTGCGCACCTTGGCTTTCCAGATGCCGGACCGCGGCGGAGGCCCGACAGGGCCGCGGATGAGAGTGGGCCGCCCGTCCCGGCGTGTCCGCACCCTGCTCATGACGCTGGGCGTCCTGGCCGTCCTGGGCATGGCGTTCACCATGTTCGCGGGCTTTTGGACGGACTGGCTCTGGTACCGGTCGGTGAACTACTCGTCGGTCTTCACCACGACCCTGTGGACCAAGATCGGGCTCTTCTTCGTCTTCGGCCTGCTCATGGCCGTCGCCGTCGGCCTCAACATCTGGCTGGCGCACCGGCTGCGGCCACCGCTGAGCGCCATGTCGATGGAGCAGCAGAACCTCGACCGCTACCGGATGGGCATCGCGCCCTACAAGAAGTGGCTGCTGTTCGGGATCACCGCCCTGGTGGGCCTGATCGCCGGCGCCTCCGCGTCCGGCCAGTGGCGGACCTGGCTGATGTGGGTCAACGGCGTTCCGTTCGGTGAGAAGGACCCGCAGTTCAAGCTGGACGTCTCGTTCTACGCCTTCGACCTGCCCTGGTACCGGTTCCTGCTCGGCTTCGGCTTCGCCGCCGCGATCCTGTCCGTGATCGCCGCCGCGCTCACGCACTACCTGTACGGCGGGCTGCGCGTCACCAGCCCCGGCGCGCGCGCCACGGCGGCGGCCACCGGGCACCTGTCGGTGCTCATCGGCGTCTTCGTGGCCCTGAAGGCGGTCGCGTACTGGCTCGACCGGTACGGACTCGCCGTCAAGTCCAGCGACTTCAGGGCGACCGACAACTGGACGGGCCTGAGGTACGTCGACGCCAACGCCTACCTGCCGGCCAAGACGATCCTGTTCTGCATCGCCGTCATCTGCGCGCTGCTGTTCTTCGCCACGCTGTGGCGGCGCACCTGGCAGCTGCCCGTGATCGGCTTCGGCCTGATGGTGCTCTCCGCGATCCTCATCGGCGGGCTCTACCCGGCGATCGTGCAGAAGTTCCAGGTCCAGCCGAACGAGCAGGCCAAGGAAGCGCCGTACGTCGAGAAGAACCTCGAGGCGACGCGCAAGGCCTACGGCATCGACGGCACCAAGGTCACCGACTACACGGGCACCAGCAAGACCGAGGACAAGACCAAGCTCCGCGACGACGTCGACTCCACGGCGAGCATCCGGATCATGGACCCGAACATCGTCTCGCCGACGTTCCAGCAACTCCAGCAGATCAGGAACTACTACGCGTTCCCGAACAATCTGGACGTGGACCGTTACGCCAAGGGTGGCAAGGACCAGGACACGGTCATCGGTCTGCGTGAGCTGAACCTCGCGGGCATCCCGAAGAAGAACTGGATCAACAACCACTTCCGTTACACCCACGGATACGGAGTGGTCGCCGCCGAGGGCACCAGCGCGGACGCCCAGGGCCGTCCGAACTTCACGGAGTCCGACCTGCCCTCCGAGGGCGACCTCGGCTCGTACGAGCAGCGGGTCTACTACGGCGAGAAGACCACCACGTACTCGATCGTCGGCGGTCCCCAGAAGGAGATCGACTACTCCGACGACAACGGCGAGAAGACCACCAGCTACAAGGGTGACAGCGGGGTCAATCTCTCCAACCCGGTCAACCGGGCCGCCTACGCGGTGGCGTTCGGTGAACCGCAGATCCTCTACTCCGGCGCCATCGGCGAGGGTTCGCGGGTCCTGTACAACCGCACGCCCAAGGAGCGCGTGGAGGCGGTCGCCCCCTGGCTGACCATCGACGGCGACGCCTACCCGGCGGTCGTGGACGGCCGAATCCAGTGGATCGTCGACGCGTACACGACGACGAACGGATACCCGTACTCCTCGCGTACGACCCTCGGTGACACCACGGCCGACTCGCTGACCGCCACCAACGACAACCGCGCGGTGGTGGCCCAGCAGAACCAGGTCAACTACATCCGCAACTCGGTGAAGGCGACCGTCGACGCGTACACCGGCAAGGTCAAGCTCTACCAGTGGGACACCAAGGACCCGGTCCTGAAGACCTGGATGAAGGCCTTCCCGGACACGGTGGAGCCCAAGAGCGACATCTCCAAGCCGCTGATGGACCACCTGCGTTACCCCCAGGACCTGTTCAAGGTCCAGCGGGAACTGCTCACGCGCTACCACGTGAAGGACGCGACGACGTTCCTCAGCGGCAGCGAGGTCTGGCAGGTGCCGGACGACCCGACGAACCGGTCGGGCAGCGCGGTGCCGCCGTACTACCTGAGCATGAAGATGCCCGACCAGAAGGCCCAGGCCTTCTCGCTGACGACGACCCTCACGCCCAACGGCCGGGACAACCTCAGCGCGTTCATGGCCGTCGACGCCGAGGCCGGCGCCAGCGACTACGGCAAGATCAGAATCCTGAAACTGCCGACCAACACCACGGTCAACGGACCCAAGCAGGTCCAGAGCCAGTTCAACTCCCAAGAGGACATCGCCGAGTCCATCAGGCTCCTGAGAGGCGGTGACTCCGAGGTCGAGTACGGCAACCTGCTGACGGTGCCCCTCGACGGAGGACTGCTGTACGTGGAGCCGGTCTACGTCCGTGGCGGTGGACTGAAGTACCCGCTGCTGCGCAAGGTGCTGGTCACCTACGGAGGCCAGACGGCCTTCGAGAACACGCTCGACGAGGCCCTCAACAAGATCTTCGGTGCGGAGGGTGCGACGCCTGAGCCACCGGACGACGGCGATACGACGCCACCGCCGACGTCCGAGGACCCGACGGTCAAGCAGGCCCTGGAAGACGCCCAGAAGGCGTTCACCGAGGGCCAGGACGCCCTGAAGGAGAACGACTGGGAGGCGTACGGCCGGGCGCAGAAGGACCTGGAGGAAGCCCTGCAGCGCGCCGAGGAGGCGCAGGCGGCGGCGGACCGGGCCGGCGGTGCCGGGGGCGGCGAGAGCAAGCCCAGCGGCAGCCCCAGCGCCGACCCGAGCGGCAGTCCGAGCCCAAAGCCGAGCAGCTAGGCCTCCGGCCTGGTCAAATGCTCCCCCCGCGCCGTGATACGGTTGTGAACACAACGGCGCGGGGTGGAGCAGCTCGGTAGCTCGCTGGGCTCATAACCCAGAGGTCGCAGGTTCAAATCCTGTCCCCGCTACTGAAATCGCGAAGTCCGAGTGACGGAGCGACATCGAAGGCCCGGATTCCACAAAGGAATCCGGGCCTTCGTGATGTGTGAACGCATGTGCTGGTGCGGGCTGCGGCCGTGCCGCCGGGGGGAGTTGGGCAATCTGTGTTTGACTTGTCTCTCTGTGGGCATGTCGACAAAACGCTGTAGTGACCTCAATGGCTGCGGTATACCAGGTGTACCCAGGTTGCAGGTGGTGCGACGATGGACGTTATGGGGGACAAGGCAACTCTGTTCGAGACAGGGCGTTTTGTGCAGCCTTCCAGCCGGGAGGACACCGACACCCCGGACGAGACCGGGGAAATCGCCGATGAGGCAGCCGAGGAGCTGCGTCAGCGGCTCGCCGCGGAGGCCGGCGACGTCGAGGCGATGAGTGTCCTCGGGGCCATGCTGCTGCGCCGTGGTGATCTCGACGGTGCCGAACCTCATCTGCGTGCCGCCACCGCCGCGGGCGACCGGGCCGCCGCCAACAACCTGGGAGTCCTTCTCCATCAGCGGGGTTATGCCGACGAGGCCGCCGGATGGTGGCGGATCGCCGCCGTCGCCGGATCCACGGCCGCCGCGCACGCCCTTGGCCGGCACCACCGCGAGCGCGGCGACGAACCCGCCGCCGAGTACTGGCTGCGCCAGTCCGCGGAGCAGGGCCACACCCTGGGCGCCTACGCTCTCGCCGACCTGTTGGAGCACCGCGGTGACGCCGGGGCCGAGCACTGGATGCGGGCCGCGGCCGAGCGCGGGCACCGGGAGGCTGCGTACCGGCTGGCGCGGGCGCTGGACCGCAAGGCGGCGCGGGAGGCCGGCGACGACGGCGCATCCGTGCCGGACGAGGCCGAGCAGTGGTACCTGCAGGCCGCCGCGCGCGGGCACCGGCGGGCCGCCCTGCACCTCGGGACGATCCTGGAGAAGCGCGGCGAGCTCAAGGAGGCCGGGCGCTGGTACCTGACGTCCGCCAAGGACGGCGAAGCGCGGGCCGCCTGCGCGCTCGGATTCCTGCTGCGTGACGCGGGCGACACCGAGAACGCCGCCGTGTGGTGGCTGCGGGCCGCTCAGGACGGCGACGGCAACGCGGCGAACGCGCTGGGCGCGCTGCACGCCGAGCGGGGCGAGACCCAGACCGCCGAGCGGTGGTACCGGGCCGCGATGGACGCGGGCGACGTGAACGGCGCGTACAACCTCGGGCTGCTCTGCGCCGAGCAGGGGCGCACCCCGCACGCCGAGCAGTGGTACCGGCGCGCGGCCTACGCCGGGCACCAGGAGGCCGCGAACGCGCTGGCGATCCTGCTGCTGCGGGCCGGGGACGAGACGGGTGCGGAGCCGTGGTTCTCCAAGGCCGCGGAGGCCGGGAGCGTGGACGCCGCCTTCAATCTGGGCATCCTCCACGCCGGACGGGGCGAGGAGCAGGCCGCGCTGCGCTGGTACGAGCGGGCCGCCGCAGCCGGGCACACGGAGGCCGCGCTGCAGGTCGGCATGGCGCGACTGAGGGACGGTGACGACCAGGAGGCCGAGCGGCACCTGCGGTGCGCGGCCGGGGGCGGCAGCGCCGAGGCCGCCTACCGGCTGGCGACCGTGCTCGACGCGCGCCGGCCGCCGGAGCCCGCGCACGAGCTCGGGGAGCCGGTGCACCGGCGGAGCGAGTGCGAGGAGTGGTACGAGCGGGCGGCCTCGCAGGGGCACCGGCGGGCGCAGGTGCGGGTCGGCATGCACGCCGCGGCCCGGGGGGATGTCGTCGAGGCGGCCCGGTGGTACCGGGAGGCGGCCGAGGCCGGCTCCCGCAACGGCGCGTTCAATCTGGGGCTGCTGCTGGCCCGGGAGGGCAGCGAGCCCGAGGCGGCGGTGTGGTGGACGCGGGCGGCCGATGCGGGGCATGGGCGGGCGGCGTTGCGGCTGGCCCTGGTCTACGCGCGTCGGGGGGAGCTCGCGGAGGGGCAGCGGTGGGCCGACCGTGCGGTGTCCCTCGGGCCTGAGTCCGTCGCGGAGCGGGCGGCCCGGCTGCGGGACGCGCTGCGGCAGGAGCTGTCGGCGTAGAGCCGGGCCGGGCCGCGAGGCGCCGCCGCGTAAGCGATTTGCATCGAGCCTCTGCGTTCACGTAATGTTGCATTCACCGACGCGGGGTGGAGCAGCTCGGTAGCTCGCTGGGCTCATAACCCAGAGGTCGCAGGTTCAAATCCTGTCCCCGCTACTGAAGGCCGAGGGCCGGAATCCGAAAGGGTTCCGGCCCTCGGTGTTTGTTCGGGCGGTGCCCCGTGGTCCCCTCAACGAACAAGCCCCGGCATCCATCGATGCCGGGGCTGTCGGGAAGGAGGGGGCTAGGCGGCCGCGCAGTTCGGGCAGACGCCGCGGTACGTCACCTCGACGTCCGAGACCGTGAAGCCGAAGCGCTCCGAGTCGGGGAGGTCCGCCAGCGGGTTGCCGATGGGGTGGACGTCCCGGATCGCGCCGCACTGGGCGCAGACCAGGTGATGGTGCGGCTGGTGCGCGTTCGGGTCGTATCGCTTGGCGCGCTGGTCCGTGGAGACCTCGAGCACCTCGCCGAGGGTCACGAGCTCGCCGAGCGTGTTGTAGACGGTCGCACGGGAGATCTCGGGCAGCTTGGCGACGGCCCGGGCGTGGACCTCGTCGGCCGTCAGATGGACGTGTTCGCCGTCGAGGACCTCGGCCACGACACGCCGCTGCGCGGTCATCCGCCATCCGCGTCCGCGCAGCCGTTCCAGAAGGTCACTCATGGCCACCAGCCTAGCAGCAAAACGGACCAGGTCCCGAACAGGTGTGGTTTTAGAATCCGACTTGTTTTAGATGTTGTCTATGGAGTGGGCGTGGTTCCGGGCCGGGCCCCTGGGTGGAGGCCGGCCCGGTGGTGCTGTCAGGCGGGCACCTGCTGGCGGGTCGGTACCCAGCAGCGGATGATGTCGCGGACCGAGACGATGCCGGCGGGTTCGCCGTCGTCCAGCACGATGAGATGGCGGAAGCCGCCGTGCGTCATGGCTCGTGCCGCCTCCTCCAGGGTCCAGGCCGGAGCCGCGAACACGACGTCGGTCGTGGTGTGGGCGTGGGCGCGTTCCGTGTCCGGGTCCTGGCCCTTGCCCACGGAGTTGAGGATGTCGCGTTCGGTGAGGATGCCGATGCCGCCGGCGTCGGGGTCGTGGACCACGGCCGCCCCGACCCGGCGGGCGGACATCAGCGTGGCGGCCTGTCGAAGGGTGTGGGTCGGGCCGATGGTGAGGACGACGGTGCTCATGGCGTCACGGACGAGCATGGATCGAGCCACCTCCTGGGAGTGTCCCCTCCGTTTGTTCAGCGTTTCACAAATTCACAAGTCGGGGGGACTCTCAGAGTGGCAGGCAAAGGGAGGGTCAACAAGGGGGCGCTCGGTAACAGCGGGGCGCACTCAGTAGCGCTGGTTGAGATATCCCAGCAACTCGTCGTGCAGCAGACCGTTCGACGCGGCGGCGTCGCCGCTGTGCGGGCCCGGGCGGGCGTCGAGTCCGGTGAAGGTGCCGCCGGCCTCGGTGACGATGATCGCGGTGGCGGCCATGTCCCACAGTGAGAGTTCCGGCTCCGCGCACATGTCGATGGAGCCTTCCGCGACCATCATGTACGGCCAGAAGTCGCCGTAAGCGCGCGTGCGCCACACCTCTCGGGTGAGGTCCAGGAAGCCGTCCAGACGGCCCTGCGCCTCCCAGCCGCTGAGCGACGAGTACGCGAAGGAGGCGTCGGCGAGCTTGTTGACGCGGGAGACGTTCAGGCGGGAGGCCTTGGTGAGGCTGCGGCCGGTGAAGGCGCCGTGGCCCTTCGCGGCCCACCAGCGGCGGCCGAGGGCGGGGGCGGAGACGACACCGACGACCGGCTGGAAACCGCCCTCGCCGGCCTCCATCAGGGAGATGAGGGTGGCCCAGACGGGGACGCCGCGTACGTAGTTCTTGGTGCCGTCGATCGGGTCGATGACCCAGCGGCGAGGGCCGGTGCCCTCGACCCCGTACTCCTCACCGAGGATCGCGTCCCTCGGGCGGGCGCGCTGGAGTTGACCGCGGATGAGCTCTTCCGCGGCCTTGTCCGCTTCGCTCACCGGCGTCATGTCCGGTTTGGTCTCGACCTTGAGGTCGAGGGCCTTGAACCGGTCCGTCGTCGCGGCGTCGGCGGCGTCGGCGAGGACGTGGGCGAGACGCAGATCGTCGAGGTAGTCGGGCATGCAACGAACCTATCTGCCGAGGTGGGGGTGGGGCTACAGGGGGTTTGTGCCCGGGTGTGGGGGCGTTGTGGTCGCCCGGCGCACAGAGAGGCGGTCCCGGCTCGACCGCCGGAGGCACCCGCGCAGGTCGGCTCAAAGGCGCCCCCGCATGCCCTCGCGAACCCTTGACAGTGGTGGCACGCGCGTCAAACCTGGGCGCAGAGCCGCTGGCCCCAAGGGGAGGCAATGATGCCTGCAGCGCGGGAATCTCTGTTGGACGCCGCCTACGCGGCGCTGGCGCGCCGGTCGTGGTCCACGGTGCGGATGGTGGACGTGGCCCGGGCGGCCGGAGTGTCTCGGCAGACGCTGTACAACGAGTTCGGCAGCAAGGACGGTCTCGCCCGGGCGCTCGTGAGGAGAGAGACCGACGGGTATCTCGCGGGCGTGGACCGCGCGCTCGCCGGGCACAGCGACCTCCGCGACCGGCTCACCGCCACCGCCGAGTGGACCACGTCGGCGGCCGGTGAGAACGCCCTGGTCCGCGCCATGCTCACCGGCTGCTGGAGCGAACGGCTGCCCTCGCCGACCCTCTCGGCCGTGCCCTCCACCTCCGCCGTACCGGCCCAGCGCCGCGCCGACGGCCCGCTGCCCTCACCCGGCGACCTCGTCACCCTCATCCGCGACCGGGCCGTCACCGTCCTGTCCGGGCCCGGCACGCCCAAGCCGGACACCGCCGACCTGGCCCGCTCCTGCGAACTCGCCGTCCGGCTCGCCCTGTCGTGCGTGGCCGCGCCGCCCGGCGAGGGCGGCGTCACCGACCTGGTCCGCAGCGCCCTGCACCGGCAGCCCGGGTGACGAGGCGTCAGTGCGCCGAGCCCGACAACTGCAGTCCGATCACACCGACGATGACGAGACTGATCGACACCAGCTTCAGCGTCGACACCAGGTCGCCCAGGAACACCATGCCGTAGATCGCCGTCCCCGCCGCCCCGATGCCGGTCCACACCGCGTACGCGGGACCCACGTCGAGTCTTCTCAGCGCCAGGGTCAGCAGCCCGAAGCTGCCGAGGGCGAAGACGCAGAACGCGACCGTCGGCCAGAGCCGTGTGAAGCCGTGCGACAACTTCAGACACACGGCGAAGCCGGTCTCCAGCAACCCTGCCACGATGACCAGCAGCCACGCCATGAGCCGTTCCTCCCGTATCCCACGTTCAGTGACCGCTTGGTTGGTTCAGTCGGTTTGAGTAGATTCCTCGGATCCGTCAGCTCTGTCGGAGTTCGGTCAGGCTTGCCTCGGGCTTGGTGCGATTATGCACTTACCGTCCGCACGCCATGACAAACAACGCTGAGGTCAGTCGCCTTCCTTCCGCTCCCGCGTGGCCAGCAGCCGCCGCAGCGAGTACAGCCGCGCCGGGTCCGCGTGTCCCTCGGCCACCCACGCGTCCAGCGCGCAGTCCCGCTCGTCGTGGCTGCACGCGCGCGGGCAGCCCTCGGTGCCCGGCTCCAGATCGGGGAAGGCGTGGATGACCCGGGACGGGTCCACGTGGTGCAACCCGAAGGACCGCAGGCCCGGGGTGTCGATCACCCAGCCGTCGCTGTCCGACAGCGGCAGCGCCAGAGCCGAGGTGGTGGTGTGCCGGCCGCGTCCCGTCACCGCGTTCACATGCCCGGTCGTACGCCGCCGCTCCTCCGGCACCAGGGCGTTGACCAGGGTCGTCTTGCCGACCCCGGAGTGCCCGACGAACGCGGTGATCTTGCCGTCGAGCTGCTCGCGCACCCGAGCGACGGCGACGCCGCTGTCCAGTTCCGCGCGGCTCGTGACGACGTAGGGGATGTCGAGGTCGCCGTACAGCTCCAGCAGCTTGTCGGGCGGGGCGAGGTCCGACTTGGTCAGCACCAGCAGCGGGTCCAGGCCACCGTCGTAGGCGGCGACCAGACAGCGGTCGATGAGGCGTGGGCGGGGCTCCGGGTCGGCCAGGGCGGTGACGATGGCCAGCTGGTCCGCGTTGGCGACGACCACGCGCTCGAACGGATCGTCGTCGTCCGCCGTACGGCGCAGCACGGATGTGCGCTCCTCGATGCGGACGATCCGGGCGAGGGTGTCCTTCTTGCCGGACAGGTCGCCCACGAGGGCCACGCGGTCGCCGACCACGGCTGCCTTGCGGCCCAGCTCGCGGGCCTTCATCGCCATCACCACATGGTCCTCGACGAGGCAGGTGAGCCGTCCCCGGTCGACGGTGAGGACGAGGCCCTCGGCGGCGTCCTCGTGCTTGGGCCTGATGTTCGTCCGGGGCCGGGTGTTCCGGCGGCCGGGACGGGTGCGGATGTCGTCCTCGTCGGTGTGCTTGCCGTAGCGGCGCATGACGTGATCCCTGCGTCCTACGCCCCGAGCATCCCGGTCCACAGATCGGGGAAGTCGGGCAGGGTCTTGGCCGTCGTCGCCACGTTCTCGATCTGAACTCCCTCGACCGCGAGGCCGATGATCGCGCCGGCCGTGGCCATGCGGTGGTCGTCGTAGGTGTGGAAGATCCCGCCGTGCAGCCGGCGCGGGCGGATGTGCAGGCCGTCGGCGGTCTCCGTCACGTCGCCGCCGAGCTCGTTGATCTCCTTCGTCAGCGCGGCCAGCCGGTCCGTCTCGTGCAGCCGCAGATGGGCCACGCCGCGCAGGGTCGAGGGGGAGTCGGCGAGGGCCGCGACCGCCGCGATGCCCGGCGTCAGCTCGCCGACCTCGCTCAGGTCGACATCGATGCCGTGGACCGAGCCGGAGCCGGTGAACGCCAGGCCGTACTCGGTCAGTTCGCAGGAGCCGCCCATCTCGGTGAAGATCTCGCGCAGCCGGTCACCGGGCTGGGTGGTGCGGGCCGGCCAGGCCGGGACGACGACCTTGCCGCCGGTCACCAGCGCGGCCGCCAGGAACGGCTGGGCGTTGGACAGGTCCGGCTCGATGACCAGGTCCCGGCCGAGCAGGGCGCCCGGCGTGACCCGCCAGACGTTCGGCTCGCCGCCCGACTCGGGCGTGTCCACCTGGGCGCCGACCGCGCGCAGCATGTCGACGGTCATGCGGATGTGCGGCATGGAGGGCAGCGTGCTGCCGGTGTGGCGGACCTCGACACCCTGGTTGAAGCGCGGCCCGGACAGCAGCAGCGCGCTCACGAACTGCGAAGAGGAGGACGCGTCGATCGCGACCTGCCCGCCCGCCAGGGCGCCGCTCCCGTGCACGGTCATCGGCAGCGCGCCGCGCCCGTCGTCGTCGATCCGGGCGCCGAGCTGTCGCAGCGCGTCGATGACTCCGTTCAGGGGACGCTCGTACGAGCGAGGGTCGCCGTCGAACCGGACGGGACCGTCGGCGAGCGTGGCCACCGGCGGCAGGAACCGCATCACCGTGCCGGCGTTGCCGACGTCGACCGTGGCCGGTCCGCGCAGGCCCGTGGGGAGCACACGCCAGGCCTCGCCGGTGCCGTCCGGGCCCCCCGCGACGGCGGAGCTCGACGACACCGTCTCCTCGATCTCGACGCCCATCGCGCGCAGGGCACCGGCCATCAGCAGGGTGTCGCGGGAGCGCAGGGGGCGGCGCAGCCAGCCGGGCTCGGAGGCGAGGGAGGCGAGGACCAGGGCGCGGTTGGTGACGGACTTGGACCCGGGCACGTGGACCGTCGCGTCGACGGCTCCGCTCGCGTGCGGGGCGGGCCAGAGGGCGGTGTCTGCGGTGTTCGGGGCCATGCCTTTACTTTATAAGCAGGCAGGGAGGCGAGTAGTTCTTCGGGTGCGGCACCGTTGTGGTCGAGCGCGCCGTTCCCCGCGCCCCTGTGACGCTGCCCCTTCGGGGCGCGTCACAGGTCCAGGAGCCACCTGCCCCCGCCTATCAGCGAGCACAGCGACACCGCGTGGAACAGGAAGAACCACATCGCCGCCGGCACATGCGTCAGCCGCGACAGCTGGTCCGCGTCCGAATCACCCGCACCACCCCGTGACCGCTTCGCCTGCAGTTCGAACGCCGGGCGCACTCCGCCCAGCAACAGGAACCACACCACCACGTACGCGAACGCCGCCTGCACCTGAGGGCCGGCCAGCCAGGACACCAGGACGAACAGGCCGCCGGTGACGATCATGGTCAGGGCGCCGTACGCGTTGCGGATCATCACGAGCATGATCAGGAGCAGGGCGGTGGCCAGCCACAGCAGGAGCGTGATGCGGCCGGCGCCCAGCAGGGCCGCTCCGCCCAGGCCCAGCAGGGGCGGGGCGGTGTAGCCGGCGGCGGCCGTGAGGATCATGCCGATGCCGTGCGGCTTGCCGCGGCTGACGGTCAGGCCGCTGGTGTCCGAGTGCAGCCGTATGCCGGTGAGGGTGCGGCCGGTGAGCAGGGCCACGAGCCCGTGGCCGCCCTCGTGGGCGATGGTGATGGCGTTGCGGGAGATACGCCACGGGCCGTGCGGGATCACCACGGCGAGCGCGGCGGCCAGAGTCGCGAGCACCACCCACAGGTCGGGGTCGGGCTGCGTGCCGGAGACCTCGTCCCAGAGGGAGGCGAGCGAGGCGGTAGCGGTGCTGTCCATGTAAGGCGTTGGCTCCCTGTGGTCGGATGGAATCTGGCAGTGTGGCACGTATGTGCGGACGGTATTCAGCGAGTCGCAGGCCAGAGGATCTCGCAGGAATCTTTGAGATCGAGAAGTGGGAGCCCGAGGAGACCCTCGAGCCGGACTACAACGTGGCGCCCACCAAAGAGGTCTACGCCGTCCTCGACCGCCCTCTGAAAGACGTGGACGACCCGCGGCCGGTTCGGCAGCTGCGCAAGCTGAAGTGGGGGCTCGTCCCGTCCTGGTCGAAGACCCCCGAGGGCGGCGCCCGGATGATCAATGCCCGCGCGGAGACCGTCCACGAGAAGCCGTCCTTCCGTCGCGCCTTCACCTCCCGGCGCTGCGTCCTGCCCGCCGACGGCTACTACGAGTGGGTCACCGGCACGCAGGAGCGCGAGCTGGAGGTCGAGGGGAAGAAGAAGCGGCCCCGCAAGCAGCCGTACTTCGTGACACCGGCGGACGGGTCGGTCTTCGCCATGGCCGGGCTGTACGAGTTCTGGCGGGACAGGACGCTGCCGGACGACCACCCGCAGTCCTGGTGGGTGACGTGCTCCGTCATCACCACCGAGGCCGAGACGAGCCCGCTGGCGGTGTCCCCGGCGGACGGTCCCCGGGCCCTGGCCGAGATCCACCCCCGGATGCCGCTGATGCTGACGCCCGACCGCTGGGACGCCTGGCTGGACCCCTCCCGCACGGACGCCGACGACCTGCGCGAGCTGCTCGCCCCGCCGCCCGCCGGGCTGATGCGCGCCTACCCCGTCACCACGGCCGTCAGCAACGTGCGCAACAACGGGCCGGAGCTGCTGAAGGAGCTGGAAGGGCCCGAAGAGGGCACACTCTTCTGACGTGACGCATGCGACGAACGCGATGACGGAGACTGTCGAGACCGACGCCGGAACCGCCCGTATCACCTGGCACGAGGCGAAGAAGGCCCGGCTGGTGCTCGCCGTCAGCCATGGCGCCGGCGGCGGCATCGAGGCCCGCGATCTGAAGGCCCTGGCCGAGGCCCTGCCCGCCCACGGCGTGACCGTGGCCCGTGTGGAGCAGCCGTGGCGAGTGGCCGGAAAGAAGCTGGCGCCCGCGCCGAAGACCCTGGACGTCGGCTGGCGCGGGATCTGGCCCGCCCTCGCCGCACCCGGACTGCCGGTGATCTCCGGCGGCCGCAGCGCCGGCGCCCGGGTCGCCTGCCGTACCGCCGCCGAACTGGGCGCCCACGCGGTCCTCGCCCTCAGCTTCCCCCTCCATCCACCGGGCAAGCCGGAGAAGTCCCGGGCGGACGAACTGCTCGGTTCCGGGGTGCCCACCCTGGTCGTCCAGGGCGGGAACGACCCGTTCGGGAAGCCGGAGGAGTTCCCTGCGGGCTCGTACGAACTCGTCGAGGTGCCGTACGGCGATCACGGCTTCGCCGTCCCCAAGCGTGCGGAGATCTCGCAGGACGAGGCCGTGAAGCTCATCACGGACGCGGTCCTGGAGTGGACCGGGTCACTCGGGTAAAGCTCCGGGAATGCCGGGGCGGCGAGCGCTGTTGTGCGGGACGTACGTGCTGGAGACCAGCGCAGACGCCGTAGGAGAGGAAGTCCGCCGCATGGGTTCGACCATCTGCCCGAGCCGCAGCAGCCGCGCCGACCTGGAGTGGACGGTGCTGCACGCGGCCAGGACCGCCCCTGTTCGGGCGGCGGGCGGACCGGATCGTCGTCTATCCTCCGATTCGGGTGAGACCGGTCTCGGTCTCACGAGAACACTCGAGGAGGTGGGTCCGGTCACTGGGACCGACGCAGGGACCGAACACGGCCAGGCGGAGCAGCCCGAGGGCCAGGGCGGCACGGGCGCGGAGACGGCCGCGGAGCGCAGTGCGCGCTTCGAGCGGGACGCGCTCGAGTTCCTCGACCAGATGTACTCGGCCGCGCTGCGCATGACGCGCAACCCGGCCGACGCCGAGGACCTGGTGCAGGAGACGTACGCCAAGGCGTACGCGTCCTTCCACCAGTTCCGCGAGGGCACCAACCTCAAGGCGTGGCTGTACCGGATCCTCACCAACACCTTCATCAACTCGTACCGCAAGAAGCAGCGCGAACCTCAGCGCTCCGCGGCCGAGGAGATCGAGGACTGGCAGCTCGCCCGCGCCGAGTCGCACATGTCGACGGGCTTGCGCTCCGCGGAGTCGCAGGCGCTCGACCACCTGCCCGACTCGGACGTGAAGGAAGCGCTCCAGGCGATCCCCGAGGAGTTCCGCATCGCCGTGTATCTCGCGGACGTCGAGGGGTTTGCCTACAAGGAGATCGCCGACATCATGGGGACACCCATCGGTACGGTGATGTCCCGGCTGCACCGGGGCCGCCGTCAGCTGCGCGGCATGCTGGAGGACTACGCCCGTGACCGCGGGATGGTCCCGGCCGGCGCCGGAGAGTCGAACGAAGCGAAAGGCTCGGGGTCATGAGCTGCGGAGAGCCGCACGAGACGGATTGCAGCGAAATCCTCGATCATCTCTACGAGTTCCTCGACCGAGAGATGCCGGACTCGGACTGCGTGAAGTTCGAGCACCACTTCGAGGAATGCTCGCCCTGCCTCGAGAAGTACGGGCTCGAACAGGCCGTGAAGAAGCTGGTCAAGCGCTGCTGCGGGCATGACGACGTGCCGGGCGACCTGCGGGCCAAGGTCATGGGGCGGATCGACCTGATCCGTTCCGGCCAGGCGGTCCCCGAGCAGGACGTCACGGCCTCGCCTGCCACGCCCCAGGAGTCCTGACACTCCTGCGCTTTTCAACTACCCCGCCTCTTCAGGGGTAGTCCTCCTCTAGTCACCTTCGAACGCGTCACTCGAACGTGCTAATCCACGGGCTATCGGCCCGTGGAGCCCCCCACCGCCCTAGGCTCCGGGCCTGACGGACATGGCCGGGGAGGGGCTCATGGAAGCGGTATCGGCGCGGGTACGGGTGTATGTCGCCTCTGTCGCCGTCGCCGCCCTGTGCTGTCTGCTCCCGCTGCCGGGCGTCCGTACGCCCTGGTGGGCGGTCGCGCTGCTCGCCGCGCTGTACGCCGGGTGCGAGCGCGTCGCCCGGTCCCGGTTCGTCGGCATCTCGCACCCGGCCGGGACCTTCTACCCCGTGCTGCTCGCCGGTGCCTTCCTGCTGCCGGCGCCCGCCGCCGCCCTGGTCGCCGTGCCCGCCGCGCTGCTCTCGCCCGTCGGGCAGCGGCCCGTGACGCTGCGGCGGATCTGGCGGGCCGCCCAGCTCGTCCTCGGGGTGTGGGCCGCCGCCAAGGTGCACTGGGTGCTCGGCGGGCGGGACGCGGTCGTCGCGGGCGACGTCCCCTACGCGCTCGGGCCGGCCGGGGCCGCCGTGCTGGCGTTCTGCCTGGTGCTCGCGCTGCTGGACGGCGGGATCCTCGCCGTCGCGGAGCGGGTGCCGGTGCGGCGGGCCTGGCGGGGGCTGGTGGCGCGCTCGCTCGCGCCGATCGCCGTGCACGGGCTCGCCGGGCTGATGATGGCCGTCCTGTGGCGCAGCCCGTACGGTCCCGTGGCCGCCCTGCTCGTGCTGCTGCCGATGTGCGTCTCGTGGTGGGCGTTCGCCCAGTACCACCGGGAGCGCGCCGCCCACCAGGCGACCATCCGGGCACTGGTCCAGGCCGTCGACATCAAGGACGGGTACACACGCGGGCACAGCGAGCGCGTCGGGCAGGCCTCCATGATGATCGCGCGCGAGCTGGGCATGGACGACGAGCGCGTCGAGGTGCTCCGCTTCGCGGGGATCCTGCACGACGTCGGCAAGCTGGGCGTGCCCACCCGGCTGCTCAGGAAGAACGGGCCGCTGACCCCCGAGGAACGGCGCGTGATCGAGCTGCACCCCGAGTACGGGCACGAGATGGTGCGCGGCATCGGCTTCCTCGGGGAGGCCCGTGCCGCCGTACTGCACCACCACGAGCGGCTGGACGGCAGTGGGTACCCATACGGGCTGGTGGGCCGTCAGATCCCGGAGTCCGCGCGGGTCGTGGCGGTCGCCGACGCCTTCGACGCCATGACCTCCACCCGGAGCTACAGCAGGGCCCGCCCCGTCCCGGTGGCCCTGGAGGAACTGGAGCGGTGCGCGGGCAGCCACTTCGATCCCGTGATGGTCGCGGCCCTGGTCGAGGCCGTACGGCGGGCGGGCTGGCACCCCGCGGTGACCGCCGACGACGCCCGCACGCCCCGGGTGCCCGCGCCCGGCGAACCCGTCTCCAGCCGGCCGGGAGCACACCGGTGAGCGCGTGCGGGGCGCCGCTCCTGCGCACCCTCGTCCACGCCTCCGCCGCCCTCCTCGCCACGAGCTCCCTCGCCGTCACCCTCTACAACGGACTCGAGGAACGCCGCGTCGCCCTCGCCTTCGGGGTCCTCGTCACCGTCGGGGAGCTCACCCGGCGCAACGGGGCGCGGGTCCGGGAACCGGCACCGCTCGGGGCCGCGGCGGCCCTGTCGTACGCGCTGCTCGGGGAGGCGGGCGGGCAGGCCACGCACCACGGCCTCGCCCAGGTCGTCGCCGTCGTACTGGCCGCCTCGCTGCTCGGCAGCGTGCCGCACGTCGCGCGCGGCCAGGGGCCCACCCTCGACCACCTGGCGCGCCGCATGCTCACCGTCGGATTCGTCGCCGTGTGCTTCCAGCCCCCGTACAACCGGGGGATGTTCGACGACTGGGGCGGCCCCGCCTACGCGCTGCTGCTGCTCGCGCTGCTGTCCCTGACCGCGCTGTGCGACGCCCTGCTCGCCGCCGCCCTGGCCCACTCCCGCACCGGCTGGCCCTTCGGCCCGGTGCTGCGGGACGAGCTGCGGGCCGTGTGCGGCATCGGGTCCGCCGTCATCGCGACCGGGGCCGTGATGGCGCTCGCGGTCGCCGTCGTCGGGCTGTGGGCGCTGCCCGTCTTCTCCGTGCCGCTGCTGCTCGCCCAGATGTCGTTCCGGCGGTACGCCGCCGTCCGGGCCACCTACCGGCAGACCATCGCCTCCCTCGCGCGGGCCACCGAGGTCGCCGGCTACACCCCCTGCGGGCACGCCCGGCGCGTCGCCGCGCTCGGCCAGGCCGTGGGGCGGGACCTGGGCCTGACCGAGCCCGAACTGGCCGTGCTGGAGTACGCCGCGCTCATGCACGACATCGGCCAGCTGAGCCTCGTCGATCCGGTGCCGGCGGGCGCCACCGCCGACCTGCCCGCCGCGGAACAGCGGCGGATCGCCCTGCTCGGCGGCGCCGTCGTACGGCATACGGGGGTCGACGAGGCGGTCGCCGTGGTCGTGGAGCGGCAGGCCGACCCCTACGCCGAGCAGCCGCTCGCCGCGCGAATCGTCCGGGCCGTGAACGCGTACGAGGAGAAGTCCAGGGAAGGCGGGCCCGGCGGGCCGCTGACGGCGCTGGAGGAACTCCGGCTCGCCACCGCCGGGAAGTACGCGCCGGAAGTGGTGGAATCACTGGCCCGGGTACTGGCAAGGAGCAGTCTGACTCTGCCCGTGGCTGGGTAACCCATGGGTAATGAGCGGCTCGGAGGCCGTACGTGGTTGGATGCGAAGGAGAAGGTGTCCGGGGGCTCGAAACACAGCTACGGCCAGCCCACCGCACGGAACTGGCAGGCGGGAATCGTGAGGATCTTCGGCAAGGGACGGCACCGGCCCTCCGCCTCCTGGCGGCAGGCCACAGACAGGGCGTTCACACTTATCGGCGACGGCCGGTACGAGGACGCGGGCGCACTGTTGACACGTGCCGCCGATCTGGAGCCCTGGTTGTCCGAGTCGTGGTTCAACCTGGCCCTGCTGCACAAGTTCCGGCACGACTGGGAGCAGGCACGGGCGGCGGGCCTCAGGGCCGTGGCCCTGCTCGACCGGGACACCGGTGCTCCCGACTGGTGGAACGTCGGCATCGCCGCGACCGCCCTCCAGGACTGGCCGCTGGCCCGGCGTGCCTGGCAGGCCTACGGGCTGCGGATGCCGGGTTCCGCCATGGCCGCCGGCGAGCCCGTCGGCATGGACCTCGGCAGCGCGGCCGTACGGCTGTCCCCGGAGGGGGAGGCCGAGGTCGTGTGGGGGCGGCGGCTGGATCCCGCGCGGATCGAGGTGCTGTCCATTCCGCTGCCGTCGTCGGGGCGGCGCTGGGGCGAGGTCGTGCTGCACGACGGGGTGCCGCACGGGGAGCGGACCACGGCCGCCGGGCACACGTACCCGGTGTTCGACGAGATCGAGCTGTGGGCGCCGTCGCCGGTGCCGACCTGGGTGGTGCTGCTGGAGGCGGCGACCGAGGCGGACCGGGACGCGCTGGAGCAGCTGGCGGGGGACGCCGGGTTCGCCGCGGAGGACTGGTCCTCCTCGGTGCGGTTGCTGTGCCGGATGTGTTCGGAGTCCCGGATGCCGTCGGACGAGGGTGACGGGGAGCATCTCGATCCGCATGATCACAGTGAGCCGGGGCATCCCGGGCCGCTGGGGCATCGGACGGACGGGCAGCTGTGGGTTCCCGAGCGGGAGTGCGGGCTGGCCGCGCCGGCTTCGCTGGTGAGGGGGTTGCTGGACGGGTGGGTGGCCGACAGCCCTGATTCCCGGGACTGGCGGGATCTGGAAGAGGTCTGTTAGCGCCGTTGTCGGGTGCGGCCGCGTCGTGGTTGTTCGCGCAGTTCCCCGCGCCCCCAGGCAAAAGAATGGCGTGCGACACCGGCGTACTCTGTATCCGCATCCCATTTTTTGTGCAGGAAGGCGTACGTACGTCATGGCTCAGCAGGACACCGATCAGCAGCCCGGCGTGCTCCCCGTCGATGACGAGGGGTACGTGATCGACACGGAGGACTGCGAGGAGCGCGAGGCGGCCTGGCGGGAGCGGGGGACCTCGCGGCCGATCACGGTGGTCGGGAACCCGGTGCTGCACAAGGAGTGCAAGGACGTCACCGAGTTCGGCGAGGAGTTCCAGCAGCTCGTCGCGGACATGTTCGCCAGCCAGCGCACCGCCGAGGGCGTGGGCCTGGCCGCCAACCAGATCGGTGTCGACCTGAAGGTCTTCATCTACGACTGCCCCGACGACGAGGGCGCCCGGCACACCGGTGTGGTCTGCAACCCCAGGCTCGTCGAACTGCCCGCCGAGAAGCGCCGGCTGGACGACAGCAACGAGGGCTGCCTGTCCGTGCCCACCGCGTACGCGCCGCTCGCCCGGCCCGACTACGCAGAGGTGACCGGGCAGGACGAGAAGGGCAACCCGATCAAGGTGCGCGGCACCGGTTACTTCGCTCGGTGTTTGCAGCACGAGACCGACCACCTGTACGGCTACCTGTACATCGACCGGCTCTCCAAGCGCGAGCGCAAGGACGCGCTGCGGCAGATGGCCGAGAACGAGCCCCGCTACCCCGTGGTCGCGAACGACTGAGACCTCGCGAGCACCAGGCGAACGGCGTCTGATCGGGAATCCCGTCCCGAACAGACGCCGTTCGTCTGTGCCGTTCGTCTGTCCGTCGCACGTTCGATCGCTTCTGCTCTCCTGGTGATCCGCTACCAGTCACACACCGGGAGGATCCCGGCACTGTGGGGTAGTGAATGAAGCAAATGCGTTCCCAGAACGGTCAGTTGTAGTGCTGAATGGGATGAGCGGGGTATGCAACGGCGCACGCCCGGCACGAAGGGAGGGGCGCCCGCGCCAACTGGCGGCTGAGAGGGGTTAGTTCGTGCATGCTTTGCCAGACGGCACCACATCGACACCGACCACCATCGCAGTTCCACCGTCGCTCTCTCTACCGGTGATCGAGGCGGCGTTTCCCCGGCAACTCCACCCGTATTGGCCGAAGTGCCAGGAGAAGACCCGGGCCTGGCTGCTCGAAAAGCGGCTCATGCCCGCGGACAAGGTGGAGGAATATGCCGACGGCCTTTGCTACACCGACCTCATGGCCGGGTACTACATCGGTGCCCCCGACGAGGTCCTCCAGGCGATCGCGGACTACAGCGCCTGGTTCTTCGTCTGGGACGACCGGCACGACCGTGACATCGTGCACGGCCGTCCGGCCGCCTGGCGGCGGCTGCGGGACCGGCTGCACACGGCCCTCGACTTCCCCGGGGCGCACCTGCACCACGAGGACCCACTGGTCGCCGGGTTCGCGGACAGCGTGCTGCGGCTGTACGCGTTCCTGCCGAGGACGTGGAACCTCCGGTTCGCCCGGCACTTCCACGCGGTGGTCGACGCCTACGACCGGGAGTTCCACAACCGTTCCCACGGAATCGTGCCCACCGTCGACGAATATCTACGGTTGCGCCGGCTCACCTTCGCCCACTGGATATGGACGGATCTACTGGAGCCGACCGCAGGATGCGAAATACCCGACCCCGTCCGGAAACACCCGGCATACCGGCGGGCAGCGCTGCTGAGTCAGGAATTCGCCGCCTGGTACAACGACCTCTGCTCCCTTCCCAAGGAAATAGCGGGCGACGAGGTGCATAATCTCGGAATCAGTCTCATCACCCATGAGGGGCTGACTCTGGAACAGGCGGTCGTGGACCTGAGGCACCGTGTCGAGAATTGCATCACTGAATTCCTCGATGTCGAACAGGAAGCATTACGGTTCGCCGACGACCTCGCCGACGGCACCGTGCGGGGAAAGGAACTGAGCGGCGCCGTGCGGGCCTGTCTGAGCAATATGCGCAACTGGTTCAGTTCCGTCTACTGGTTCCACCACGAGTCCGGCCGGTACATGGTCGACAGCTGGGACGACCGGTCCACGCCCCCGTACGTCAACAACGAAGCGGCAGGTGAGAAATGACCGTCGAGTCTGTGCAACCCGAAGCCCCGGCACCGGATCTGCGTGAGCCGCCCCGGGCGGGCGGCGGAGTCCCCGGCCTCGGTCACGGCTGGAAGCTCGTGCGCGACCCGCTGGCGTTCATGTCCCGGCTGCGCGACCACGGTGACGTGGTCCGCCTGAAGCTCGGGCCGAAGACCGTGTACGCCGTCACCACCCCGGACCTCACCGGCGCTCTGGCGCTGAGCAACGACTTCATCATCGCCGGGCCGCTCTGGGAGTCCCTGGAGGGCCTGCTCGGCAGGGAGGGAGTGGCCACGGCGAACGGGCCGCGGCACCGGCGCCAGCGGCGCACCATCCAGCCCGCCTTCCGGCTCGACGCCATCCCCGCCTACGGGCCGATCATGGAGGAGGAGGCGCACGCGCTGACCGAGCGCTGGAAGCCCGGCGAGACCGTCGACTGCACCTCCGAGTCCTTCCGGGTGGCCGTGCGCGTCGCGGCCCGCTGTCTGCTGCGCGGCGCCTCCATGGACGAGCGGGCGGAGCGGCTGTGCGTCGCGCTCGCCACCGTCTTCCGCGGGATGTACCGGCGGATGGTGGTCCCGCTCGGGCCGCTCTACAAGCTGCCGCTCCCGGCCAACCGCGAATTCAACCGGGCATTGGCCGATTTGCATCTCCTGGTGGACGAGATCGTCGCCGAGCGCCGGGCATCCGGTCAAAAGCCGGACGATTTGCTGACGGCATTGCTGGAGGCGAAGGACGAGAATGGCGACCCCATCGGGGAACAGGAGATCCACGATCAGGTCGTCGCGATCCTCACCCCCGGCAGCGAAACCATCGCCTCCACGATCATGTGGCTGTTGCATATGCTCGCGGAACACCCTGAACAGGCGGACCGGGTGCGTGACGAAGTAGAAGCCGTCACCGGTGGGAGGCCGGTGGCATTCGAGGACGTCCGGGGACTCAGGCACACCAACAATGTCGTCGTCGAGGCCATGCGTTTGCGTCCCGCCGTCTGGATTCTGACGCGCCGGGCGGTACGTGACACGGAACTCGGTGGATACCGGATTCCGGCCGGGGCGGACATCGTCTACAGCCCGTACGCGATCCAGCGCGACGCGAAGTCGTACGAGCGGAACCTGGACTTCGACCCCGATCGCTGGCTGCCGGACCGTGTCAGGGACATCCCGAAGCACGCCATGAGCCCGTTCAGCGTGGGCAACCGCAAGTGCCCGAGCGACCACTTCTCGATGGCACAGCTGACGCTGATCACGGCGGCGCTGGCCAGCAGGTACCGCTTCGAGCAGGTGGCCGGTTCGAAGGACGGCACACGCGTCGGCATCACGCTCCGGCCGCACGACCTGCTGCTGCGGCCGGTGCCGAGGTGACCGGCCGGTGAGCGTCAGGCCGCCTCGGGCCCCCTGAACGTGCGCCGGTAGGCGTTCGGCGTGGTGCCCACCGCCCGGACGAAGTGGTGGCGCAGCGTGGCCGCGTTGCCGAACCCCGTTCGGCCGGCGATCGCGTCCATCGTCTCGTCCGTCGCCTCCAGCAGCCGCTGGGCCAGCAGCACCCGCTGGCGCAGGACCCAGCGGTAGGGAGTCGTCCCCGTCTCCTGCTGGAAGCGGCGGGCGAAGGTGCGCGGGGACATATGGGCGTGGGCGGCCAGTTGCTCGACGGTGACCTCCTCGTCGAGGTGGCGCTCCATCCACGCCAGCACGTCGCCGATCGTGTCACCCTCGGAGTGGGGCAGCGGGCGCTCGATGTACTGGGCCTGGCCGCCGTCGCGGTGCGGCGGCACCACCATTCGCCGGGCGATCTTGTTGGCGACCTCGGTGCCCTGCTCCTTGCGGACCAGGTGGAGGCAGGCGTCGATTCCGGCGGCCGTGCCGGCGGAGGTGATCACCGGATCCTCGTCCACGTAGAGCACGTCCGGCTCCACTACGGCCCGGGGGTACTGCCGGGCGAGGTCCCGCGCGTGCTTCCAGTGCACGGCGCAGCGGCGGTCGTCCAGCAGCCCGGCGGCGGCCAGCACGAAGGCGCCGGAGCAGACGCTGAGCACCCGGGCGCCGCGGTCGACCCCGCGCCGCAGGGCGTCCAGCAGCTCCGGAGGGAACTCACGGGACGCGTAGCTGTGCCCGGCCGGTACCGCGATCAGGTCGGCCGTCTCCAGCCGCTCCAGGCCGTGCTCGACCTGGAGCGAGAAGCCCGAGTTCATGCGCAGGACCGGGCCCTCGGCCGAGGCGACGGCGAAGTCGTACACCGGCAGGCCCTCGTCGCTGCGGTCGGTGCCGAAGACTTCGCACACCACACCCAGTTCGAAGGGGTTCACGCCGTCGAGCAGGACGGCGGCCACGTTCTGGAGCATGTCTCCAGTGTGCCTCGTCAGTGGCAGTAATTCGAGGGTCCCCGGCAGTACTGCCACTGACGGTAAGGAGTCATCGGCGCGACAGTGGTGTCCATGGAAACGAACCAGGCACAGACACTCATCGCAATGATCTTCGTACTCGGGACGCTGGTCCTCCTGGTCCTCCCGTCAGTGATCGGCATCATGCGCGACAAGCGCGCCGACCGTCAGATCAGGGAGGCCCAGGAGGCCCGGGAGAGCGAGCGGGCTCAGAAGTCCTCGTCCAGGTCGACGGTGCCCTCCACCGCCACCTGGTACGCCGAGGGGCGCCGCTCGAAGAAGTTGGTCAGCTCCTGAACCCCCTGGAGCTCCATGAAGGAGAAGGGGTTCTCGGAGCCGTACACCGGAGCGAAACCGAGGCGGGTCAGCCGCTGGTCCGCCACGCACTCCAGGTACTGCCGCATCGACTCGGTGTTCATGCCCGGGAGGCCGTCACCGCACAGGTCGCGCGCGAACTGCAGCTCGGCCTCGACGGCCTCCCGCAGCATGTCCGTCACCTGCTGCTCGAGCTGGTCGTCGAACAGCTCCGGCTCCTCCTTGCGGACGGTGTCGACCACGTCGAAGGCGAAGGACATGTGCATCGTCTCGTCCCGGAACACCCAGTTGGTGCCGGTGGCCAGGCCGTGCAGCAGGCCCCGGCTGCGGAACCAGTAGACGTAGGCGAAGGCACCGTAGAAGAACAGGCCCTCGATGCACGCGGCGAAGCAGATCAGGTTTAGCAGGAACTTGCGGCGGTCCGCCTTGGACTCCAGGCGGTCCAGCTTGTCGACCGAGTCGATCCACTTGAAGCAGAACTCGGCCTTCTCGCGGATCGACGGGATGCTCTCCACGGCGTCGAACGCGGCCGCGCGGTCCTCCGGGTCGGGGAGGTAGGTGTCGAGCAGCGTCAAGTAGAACTGGACGTGCACGGCCTCCTCGAAGAGCTGCCGGCTCAGATACAGCCGCGCCTCGGGGGAGTTGATGTGCTTGTACAGCGTCAGCACCAGGTTGTTCGCGACGATCGAGTCGCCCGTGGCGAAGAAGGCGACCAGTCGGCCGATCAGGTGCTGCTCCTCCGGGGACAGCTTGGCGAGGTCGGCGACGTCCGAGTGGAGGTCGACCTCCTCCACGGTCCAGGTGTTCTTGATGGCGTCCCGGTAGCGCTCGTAGAAGTCCGGGTAGCGCATGGGGCGGAGAGTCAGCTCGAAGCCGGGGTCGAGAAGGTTCTGGGTCATAACAGCCGGCGCGGAGCGCCGTCCTCCAGGGGTGGTGGTCGGGTGGCGGGTGGGAATTACTGGCAGGCCTCGCAGGACTCGGGGTTTTCCAGGGAGCAGGCGACCGCGTCGGGGTCGGCTGTCTGCTGCACGGGGATGGTCTTCTCAGGCTGCGCCTGGGACTGTGCCGCGCGGGCGATGCGGGTCGCCGGGCGCGAACGCAGGTAGTACGTCGTCTTCAGCCCGGCCTTCCAGGCGTACGCGTACATCGAGGAGAGCTTGCCGATGGTCGGCGTCTCCAGGAAGAGGTTCAGGGACTGGGACTGGTCCAGGAACGGTGTCCTGGCCGCCGCCATGTCGATCAGACCGCGCTGCGGGACCTCCCACGCCGTGCGGTAGAGCGCCCGTACGTCCGCGGGGATCCAGGCGAACTCCTGCACCGAGCCGTTCGCCTCGCGCAGCGCCTCCCGGCTGCGGGCGTCCCACACGCCGAGCCGCTTCAGCTCGTCCACCAGGTAGGAGTTGACCTGGAGGAACTCGCCCGACAGCGTCTCGCGCTTGAACAGGTTGGACACCTGCGGCTCGATGCACTCGTACACGCCCGCGATGGAGGCGATGGTGGCCGTGGGTGCGATGGCGAGGAGCAGGGAGTTGCGCATGCCGGTCGTGGCGACGCGCTCGCGCAGGGCCGCCCAGCGCTCGGGCCAGGTCAGCTCCACGTCGTAGTGGTCCGGGTGCAGCACGCCCCTGGCCGTACGGGTCTTCTCCCAGGCCGGCAGCGGGCCGTTGCGCTCGGCCAGATCGGTGGAGGCCTCGTACGAGGCGAGCATGATGCGCTCGGCGATACGGGTGGAGAGCGCCTTGGCCTCGGGCGAGTCGAAGGGCAGGCGCAGCTTGAAGAAGACGTCCTGCAGGCCCATGGCCCCGAGGCCGACCGGACGCCAGCGGGCGTTGGAGCGGCCCGCCTGCTCGGTCGGGTAGAAGTTGATGTCCACGACCCGGTCGAGGAACGTGACGGCCGTACGGACGGTCTCGTCCAGGCGCTCCCAGTCGAGGTCGCCGGTCGATGTGTCGACAAAGGAACCCAGGTTGACCGACCCCAGGTTGCAGACCGCCGTCTCCCCGTCGTCGGTGACCTCCAGGATCTCCGTGCAGAGGTTGGAGGAGTGCACGACGTGGCCCGGCTCGGCCGTCTGGTTGGCGGTGCGGTTGGCGGCGTCCTTGAAGGTCATCCAGCCGTTGCCGGTCTGCGCGAGGGCACGCATCATGCGGCCGTACAGCTCACGGGCGGGCAGGGTCTTCCTCGCCAGGCCCTTCGCCTCGGCCGCCCGGTACGCGGCGTCGAACTCCTCGCCGTACAGGTCGACCAGCTCGGGCACGTCCGAGGGGGAGAACAGCGACCACTGCCTGTCGGCGTTCACCCGCCGCATGAACTCGTCCGGCACCCAGTGCGCCAGGTTCAGGTTGTGCGTACGGCGGGCGTCCTCGCCGGTGTTGTCGCGCAGCTCCAGGAACTCCTCGATGTCGGAGTGCCAGGTCTCCAGATAGACCGCGGCCGCGCCCTTGCGGCGACCGCCCTGGTTCACGGCGGCGACCGAGGCGTCGAGGGTCTTCAGGAACGGGACGATGCCGTTGGAGTGGCCGTTGGTGCCGCGGATCAGCGAACCGCGCGCACGGATACGGGAGTACGAGAGGCCGATGCCGCCCGCGTGCTTCGACAGCCGCGCCACCTGGTGGTACCGGTCGTAGATCGAGTCCAGCTCGTCCTTGGGGGAGTCGAGGAGGTAGCAGGACGACATCTGGGGGTGCCGGGTGCCGGAGTTGAAGAGGGTGGGGGAGGAGGGGAGGTAGTCGAGGCGGCTCATGAGCCCGTAGAGCGCGGCGACCTCGTCGACGGCCTGTGCCGTGTCGTCCTCGGCGAGGCCGGCGGCGACGCGCAGCATGAAGTGCTGGGGCGTCTCGACGACCTTGCGGGTGATCGGGTGGCGGAGCAGGTAGCGGCTGTGCAGCGTCCGCAGGCCGAAGTAGCCGAAGCGGTCGTCGGCGGCCCGGTCGATCAGCGCGTCGAGCCGGGCGGCGTGGACGCGCACGAACTCGGCGGTCCGGTCGGCGATCAGCCCCTCACGGTGGCCGACCGCGACGGACTCGGTGAAGGACGTGACGCCCTGGGAGGCGGCCTCTTCGCGGATGCCGATCGTCAGCAGGCGCGCGGCCAGCCGGGAGTAGGCGGGGTCCTCGGAGATGAGGCCGGCGGCCGACTCCGTCGCGAGCTCGCGCAGCTCCGTCTCGTCCGCCCGCGCGGACCGGCCGCGCAGCGCGGCGGCGGCGACCCGGCCGGGGTCGGCGTCGGGGAGATCGGCGGTCAGCTCGGTCAGGGTCCGCAGCAGCGCGGCACCGGGACCGTCGTGCTCTTTCTCGGAAGCTGAGACCGGTTCGGCTGGCGCGATGGTCACGTGGGGCTCTCCCTCGCTCGGCAAGGGGCCTCGCGCAGGGCAGGGGGCAGCACACGAGCGCACACGGCGTCGCGTCCACCGGCCCATTCCACGAGGCCCGGACGTCAGGGCACCCCGGCCGGACGGCCGGGTGCGCTGTCGGCAGGTCCTCGGACTGACGCTTGTGCATGAAACATGCACAAGTACACCGTTGCGGGACAGTTCCGGATTCGCACCGGATTCCCCTGCGGCGGCAGCGAGCACGAGCATACATCTTGTGCTGGGTTCGGGTGACGCCCCCAGATGTTGTGTCGCGCTGGTGTCGGAGCGTCAGCTGACAGGTGAGAAGAGTGATGCCCTGCCGGCGTTTCCCCATCGGGTTGCGGGGCATGCCGGGAGTGCTTCCATGGAAGTAGGTGCCGACGTCCGCGGGTCCTCCGTACTGGGAATCAGATCGCCCTCGGAGGGAGTACTCACCATGACGAGGGTCGTCCGTCGCACACCTGGCAAGGCGCGGCCGCACAACGCGCCGATGGCCACCCTGGATCTGCGACGGGCGGCGAGATGGACCAGCCGCGTCGTCGTCGGCTACTGGCACAGCCTGACCATCCGTCTCGAGGCCCGCCGCGGCACCACCCGGCCCAGGAAGTGGCGCAGGTGGTTCTCCTACACCAACGTGCTCCGGATGGTCTGGGCGGTCGGCGCCCTCGTGGTCTTCGGCTGGATCGGGGCCGGCGTGCACATGCTGGTCACCGACGAGAAGACCACGGTCGAGAGATGGCAGCAGGACCCTGGACTCGACGCCTTGGTCCGCTTCGTCGGTCCGGCCCTCACCGCTTCGGTCGCCGCCGCGCTCTTCCTGTTCTGGTGGTACAGCTGGAACAAACGGCGCTACCTCGTGAAGGCGCGCAAGGACCCGCACAAGCTCGTGCTCACGGCCGGGCAGGACTCCACCGAGATCGTGGGTCGCGAGGAGCTCGCGCAGGTCATCGCCCAACGGCTGAGGGAGCGCGGCACCCGTCGGCCCTATCTGCTCGTGGGCGGTGTCGGCACGGGGAAGACCGCCGTCCTGGTGCGGCTCACCGAACTACTGGCCCAGCAGCGTGCCGTGCCCGTGCCGATCCGGCTGCGGGACGCCGACGGCGGGACCGAGCTGAACTTCGAGCGCATGGCCAGGCAGCGTTTCGCCGAGGTGGCGCCGCAGGGCATTCTGGCCCGCACCAAGATCGAGCGGGTGTGGCAGCAACTGCTCGCCGACGACAAGCTGGTCGTCATCGCCGACGGACTGGAGGAGGCTCTTCTCGACGGCGGCCTTCAGCAGAACCGGGACAACATCATCCGCTGTGCCATCGAACGCGCCTATGAGGAGCGGCTCCCGGTGGTCATCGCTTCCCGGCCACACAGTCCCCTGGACACCACGCCCGCCGCGATCGTGGAGCTGGAACCGCTGAGCGAGGAGGAGGCGCTGCAATTCGTCAAAGCCTCCGTACCGGAGACGGACGAGCGTCGCGTGGACTGGATCGTGGAGACGGCGGAGGTGACCGAATCGCCCGTCTATCTGCAGATCGCGCGTGAACTGCACCGGCACGGTGCACTGGAACGTGACCGTCCGACCGATGACCCGAAGCGTCTGAACACACGCAGCCGGGACCGGAGCACGCTCCGGTTGTGGCTGCTGGACACCTGGGGCCGTGCCCTGCTCGAAGGCCGGCTGCGCGAGGACGTCGCGCTCGCCCCGCACGAGCGCCGCGACACCCTCGAGGTGGTCTCCGCACTGGCCTGTGTGGGACTGCTCCAGGACAAGCTGGAGGTGGACTGCGCCGAGCTGCTCGGCCCGGAGGGCCACCCCGGTGGACGTCTGTGGGTCAGGGTGCCCGGCACCGACCAGTACGGCACCAACGGGAACGCCTTCTCCGAGTGGCACCGGGAACAGATCTGGGCAGCGCTCTGCGCCAGGCTCGGCGACCAGGAGGGGAGGCGGCTGCACAGAGGGAACATGGCGCAGTGCCACGCGGTCCTCGCCCGTCTGGTGGGCAACGCGGACAAGCTCGGGCTGTTGGAGAGCTCCGAGATGAAGGCGCGCTTCCCGCACAGCATCCTGCAGGCCTACTTCGGTTTCCGGCTGCTGAGCCACCTGGAGGAGGCCGATGCCGGCGAGCTGATCGAGCAGGTGCTGCGGCCGCCCGGCCCCGGTCGTGAGCTGCTGGTCGCGGTCGTGTTCATGTCCCGCGGGCGGGTGGGGAGACGCCCTCCCCGAGTCGGCGGCGCCGGGGCCGGATTCCAGGAGGGGAAGGACGAGCCGTCGCACAGGGGCCCCGTGCGTGGGCGCGCCCTGTCCGAGCGGCTCTGCGCGGCCGCGCAGCACCGACCGGACGACCCGAAGACCCTCGACCTCTACGCGGCTGCCCTCGAAGTCGAGAGTGTGGAAGCCGACCCAGGGCGTCTGGGCGACATCGTCGAGAGGGTGGCGGCCGATTGGTCGGGCATCCAGGGCGATCAGCGCACTCTCGAGGATGCGAAGCTGAGGCTGCTCAAGCAACTGGGCGCGGCGTCGCGGGAGGCCTCGAAGAAGATCGACACCACGGCGATGTACGAGAAGATCTTCGAGATAGGCATCGCTGAGCCCTCGTACTCCATCCGCCTGGCCGTCGCCCAGGAGTTCGGCAGCGGCGGCAACGAGGCGTTCGCCGTGATCCGTGAGCGGGTCGGTCTCAACAGTGACCCCATAGGGGAGTACAACGCCAAGATCCTCGACATGAAAGCCCGGAACACGAGGGAATTCGAAGCGTGGACCTCAAGAATGGGGGAGGCCAGATCCGCCCGCGCGTCCTCGCCCGCCGCGTCCTTCGAGGCCATCGACCGGCTGCAGACCGAGCGAGAGGAACTCAACCAGCGGTACGAGAACCAACGGGTCGAACTGCTGCGTGAGTTCGTGATGCGGGCCTGGATGCTGCCCATGCTGCTGGGGTCGGTCGACGACTCCCACCGCGGTGAGGCCCGGGAGCGCCTCACCAAATGGCTGCTCCACCTCGACCCGGCCCACACGGACGGCGCCCCCGACATGCCGCTCGCCCTGGAGGCCGCGCTGGCCCAGGGCTTCAAGTACGCGGCCAACCGGCGCCAACGCCATCCGAACACCGATCCCGGCAGAAGCGTCGACCTGATCCGGCAGGCGGAGACCGTACTGCAGCAGACCCGGTGCTGGTACTCGCAGCTCAGCCTGCTCCAGGCGCTGTGCCTGTGGAAACTCCCGGACCGGTTCAGCCACCACGACCGGGACAGCGACACCACGGCAGGGCCGGGCGACGATCACCACGGGTCGCGCGAGCCGCTCCTGACGATCGGTGGTTCCACCGCCGTACAGACCGTGCGGCGCTGGCTGGCGATGGCCGGCACGGTGAACGCACCACCCGGCCCGCCCGGTGCGAACGGCGACTCACCGCGGCGGCTGCTGCACCCGTTCGTCGCCGAGGCGGGCGATCTGGTGGCCCTCGCCCTGGAGACCGGACAGCCCGAGCGCTTCCTCTGGATCGACGAGAAGGGCGTCGCCGACAACATCGGTTCCCGTACGGACCACTCCGGCGCCTACCGCAAGCACAACCTGTGGATCCCGCCCTCGGTCGGCTGGAGCACCCTCGACGGGAGGGCCCAACGGCTCGTCGCCGACGTGCTGGTGATGCTGAACCTCGTCGAACGGGACGGAAAACCCGACGAGGTCGAGGAGCGGATGGCCCGCGCGGAGCAGTCCGGCATGCCTCTCCCACCGTGCCTGTGCACGAACCGCGAGCCGCTGCGGCCCGGCGCACGGGTCGGTACCGCGAACCCGCCCGCACCCGGCGCCACATGCCTGCCCGACTGCAAGTTCCAGCTCTGCCCGTACCCTCCCCACGACTCCGTGCCCCGGGGAGAGATCCGGGAGCCGTTCTGCCGCCAGCAGCAGGCCCTGCTGCCCGGACGGCTGCGCCGCTGGTTCCCCAGGCTGTTGCGCCGGAAGACGCCACCTTGGGTGAGCATGCGCGTCCGCGAGCTGGACCGCTTCTGGCATGCGATGGCCGCACGCACCCGCGACTAGCCAGGGCGGCGGACGGATACGCCGACGGGCCGCCGGGTGGTCTCCCGACGGCCCGTCCTGCGCTGGGATCAGTGCGAGGAGCCCGCCGTGGCCGGCGGCAGCTCCACCTGTACCCCGGGGTCGCCCGCGTCCGCCGTGTAGTCCTCCGGCTTGGTCTCGTCGATGCCGTCGGGGGCCTTGAGGGCCTTCAGGGCGAAGGTGAGGACCACCGTCACCACCACGTTCAGGACGAACGCCGTGAGACCGATGTAGCCGATCTCGCCGATGCCGGGGATCTCCTTCGAGGAGCCGCCGAAGTGCTTCTGGGTCGGCGAGGCGACCCCGTACGCGGCGGCCGTCCCGTAGATCATGCCGACCGCCCAGCCCGCGAGCAGCGCCCACCGGTGGAACCAGCGGGTGAACAGGCCGCCGACCAGGGCAGGGAAGGTCTGCAGGATCCAGATGCCGCCGAGCAGCTGGAAGTTGATGGCGACGGTCTTGTCCATGGTGAGGACGAAGGCCAGCGCGCCCACCTTCACCAGCAGGGAGACCAGCTTGGAGACCTTGGTCTCCTGCTCCGGCGTGGCGTCCGGCTTGAGGAAGTCCTTGTAGATGTTGCGGGTGAAGAGGTTCGCGGCCGCGATGGACATGATGGCCGCCGGCACGAGCGCGCCGATGCCGATCGCCGCGAACGCCACGCCCGCGAACCAGTCCGGGAACATCGTCTCGAACAGCTGCGGGATCGCCAGCTGCCCGTTCTGCACCTTGATCCCGGCCGCGATCGCCATGAAGCCGAGCAGCGCAAGCAGGCCCAGCATCAGCGAGTACAGCGGCAGGATCGTGGTGTTGCGGCGGATCACCTCACGGCTGCGCGAGGACAGCGTCGCCGTGATCGAGTGCGGGTACATGAACAGCGCGAGCGCCGAGCCGAGCGCCAGCGTGGCGTACGTCCACTGCCCCGCCTCCGGCGGCACCAGCGCACCGCGTGCCGCCCCCGTCGCCGGGTTGGTCTGGCTGTACGCGTCGCCCGCCTTGGCGAAGATCTCGTCGAAGCCGCCCAGCTTGATCGGGATGTAGATGATCGCCACCGCGATGACGATGTAGATCAGGGTGTCCTTGACGAAGGCGATCAGCGCCGGGGCACGCAGGCCCGAGGAGTACGTGTAGGCCGCCAGCACGCCGAACGCGATCAGCAGCGGCAGGTCCTTGATGAACCAGTTGGTGTCCTCGCCGCCGCCGACGCCCATCACGTCCAGCACGGCCTGGATGCCGACGAGCTGGAGCGCGATGTACGGCATGGTCGCGAGGATGCCGGTGACGGCCACGGCCAGCGACAGGCCCTTGGAGCCGAAGCGGCCGCGCACGAAGTCGGACGTCGTCACATACCCGTGCTTGTGGGAGACCGACCACAGGCGGGGGAGGAAGGTGAAGATCAGCGGATAGACCAGGATCGTGTACGGCACCGCGAAGAAGCCGGCCGCGCCCGCCGCGTAGATCGCCGCCGGTACGGCCACGAAGGTGTACGCCGTGTACAGGTCGCCGCCGAGCAGGAACCACGTGACCCAGGTGCCGAACGACCGGCCGCCCAGGCCCCACTCGTCGAGGCTGTTCTCGTTCTCGGCCTTGCGCCACCGTGAGGCCAGGAAGCCCATGACCGTGACGAGCAGGAAGAAGAAGATGAAGACGGCGAGTGCGACGCCGTTCACGCCGTCCTTCACCGCGCACCTTCCTTACGGGCGCGCTGGTCACGCTGCCACAGCTTGTACGCGGTCATCGTCAGCGCGGTGGAGATGAGCACCCACGCCATCTGGTACCAGTAGAAGAACGGGATGCCGATGAAGGCCGGGTCGGTCTTGGCGTACGAGCCGACCCACAGCATGGCCACGAAGGGCGCTACGAGGCAGAGGGCGATGACGACACGCATCGGCGTCACCACCGGACCTCTACTGGCTTCTGGGGCTTGCGACATCGAGCGGCTCCGTCCCCTCAGTGATCACCTGTGTAATGCGCAGGCAATCTAGGTCAGGGTGCGGCGGGAACGGAACCCCTCGTCCGCAATGCGACACCCAATAGAAACCGGGCGTCACCAGCGGTCCACCGCGTGCGCTACTCGACAGGCCGCTTCAGCCGGGCCACGAACTTGTACCGGTCCCCCCGGTACACCGACCGCACCCACTCCACCGGCTGCCCCTCCCGGTCCAGCGAGTGCCGGGACAGCATCAGCATCGGCAGGCCGACGTCCGTGCCGAGCAGACCGGCCTCGCGCGGGGTGGCCAGCGAGGTCTCGATGGTCTCCTCGGCCTCCGCGAGATGGACGTCGTAGACCTCGGCGAGCGCGGTGTACAGGGACGTGTACTTCACCAGGGACCGGCGCAGCGCGGGGAAGCGCTTGGCGGACAGATGGGTGGTCTCGATGGCCATCGGCTCGCCGTTGGCCATGCGCAGCCGCTCGATGCGCAGGACGCGTCCGCCGGGCGCGATGTCGAGCAGGCCGGCGAGGCGGTCGTCGGCGGTGATGTAGCCGATGTCCAGCAGCTGCGAGGTGGGTTCCAGGCCCTGGGCGCGCATGTCCTCGGTGTACGAGGTCAGTTGGAGCGCCTGGGAGACCTTCGGCTTGGCGACGAACGTGCCCTTGCCCTGGATGCGCTCCAGGCGCCCTTCGACGACCAGCTCCTGAAGCGCCTGGCGCACGGTCGTGCGCGAGGTGTCGAACTCCGCGGCCAGCGTGCGCTCGGGCGGAACCGGCGTGCCGGGCGCCTGGGTGTCCGTCATGTCGAGCAGGTGCTTCTTCAGGCGGTAGTACTTGGGCACGCGTGCGGTACGGACGGGCGCCCCGTTCTCGTTCTCCGCACTGCTGACGTCGGTGCTCATGCTCCGCCTTCCCGGCTCGGTCCGCCGACACGATCCCACTTGTATACCGTCGGCGCCGCTTTTGGTCTAGTCCACCACGTCCAGTGGTCTACCTGAAGTATGGCGTGTACAGCTGGTATTTCGCTGGCTTATTACTTAAAGGTTCCTGCATATGTAGGTCGCATAACGGCTGGTCAGAGCCTTATCGGACCTCTTGACAGGTCTCGTGGTCCAGGCCAAGCTCCTCCCTACTGGTCTACACCAATGGTCCAGCTGAGGAGGGTGGCGTGAAGCGCAAGCTGATATCCGCGATCGGTATCGCGGGCATGATGGTCTCCATCGCGGCGTGCGGGGGCGAGGGCGGTGGTTCGGACAAGGGCGGCGCGGACGCCAAGGAGCTGACCGTCTGGCTCACCGTCGACGCCCAGAACAACTGGCCGCAACTGGTGAAGGCCGCCGACGCGGCGGTGCAGAAGAAGCACCCCGGTCTCAAGATCAACCACGAGTACTACGGCTGGCCCGACAAGAATGCCAAGCTCGACGCCGTCCTCGCCACCGACAAGGCGCCCGACGTGGTCGAGATGGGCAACACCGAGATGCTCGGCTACATGGTCAAGGGCGCCTTCGCTCCCCTGGACCCGGCGAAGTTCGACAACTCCGACGTCTGGCTGGACGGCCTCAAGGCCTCGGTCACCTACGAGGACAAGACCTACGGCGTCCCGTACTACGCCGGTGGCCGTGTCGCCAACTGGCGCAAGGACATCGCGGCTTCGGTCGGGGTGAAGACGCCCCCGAAGACCTACAAGGAACTGACCACCGCCCTGGACAAGATCCAGAAGAAGGAGGGCGGCAAGTACAACGCCTGGTACCAGCCGACCCGCGACTGGTACGCGGCCATGTCCTTCGTCTACGACGCCGGCGGCGCCATCGCCACCGAGTCGGGCGGCCAGTGGAAGGCCTCTCTCTCCTCGCCCGAGTCCCTCAAGGGCCTGACGGAGTTCAAGAACGTCGTCGACTCCTACATGCACGGCGACAAGACCAAGGACGAGTCCGACCGCTACATCGTCTACGGCCAGGGCAAGTCCGCCATGATCTTCGCCGCCGCCTGGGAGGGCGCGACCGCCGAGGACCCGAAGAACGACAAGACCGGCAAGCTCAAGGGCAACCTCGAGAACTTCGTGATGCCCGGCCCGTCCGGCAAGAACATGCCCGTCTTCCTGGGCGGCTCCGACCTCGCCGTGCCGGTGAAGTCCGACGCGCAGGACCTGGCCGCCGAGTGGATCAACGCGTACACCGGCTCCTCCGGGCAGAAGGGCCTGATGGCCAAGGGCAATCTGCCCAACAACAAGACCGACCTCGCGACACTGAAGAACGACCCGGCGACGGCGGTCCCCGCCACCGCGGCCGAGTCCAACTGGTTCGTCCCGATGGCCCCCGGCTGGGGC
Organism: Streptomyces sp. NPDC050546; assembly: GCF_044457425.1. Taxonomy (NCBI): domain Bacteria; kingdom Bacillati; phylum Actinomycetota; class Actinomycetes; order Kitasatosporales; family Streptomycetaceae; genus Streptomyces; species Streptomyces sp. NPDC050546. Next base: position 208,619 of record NZ_JBITGX010000013.1, on the reverse strand, counting down.
CAGGTCGAGAAGGCGCAGATCCTGCAGACCATGCTGCAGAGCATCGGCACCGGCAAGAAGTCCGTCGAGGCCGCCGCCAAGGACGCGGACGCCGCGATCGACAAGGTCATCAACACCAAGTGACCTACGGGCGGGGCTCCCTCACCGGGCGGAGCCCCGCCGTCGCCAGACCTGAGGGAGCGCCGAGGAGCACGCGATGAGTGCCGCAGACACCACCACCCCCGCCAAGGTGCCGCCACCGCGACAGGCACCGCCACCCCCTGCCGACGATCCGCCACGGGTGAGGCGGCCGTCGGGCGGGGCCACGGCCCCCTGGCTGCTGCTCGCGCCCTGCCTGCTGATCCTCGCCCTGGTCATGGGCTATCCGCTGGCCCGTCTTGTCACCCTCTCCTTCCAGAAGTTCGGGCAGTCCCAGCTGTGGGGCTTCCAGCCGGCCGAGTCGGTCGGGTTCGACAACTTCGCCAAGGTGCTGGGAGACGGCGAGTTCTGGGCCGTCGTCCTGCGCACCGTCGTCTTCGCGGCCGGGGCCGTCGTCCTCACGATGGTGATCGGCATGGCGCTCGCCCTGCTGCTCCAGCGGGTCTCCGGCTGGCTGAAGGTGCTCATCAACATCGTGCTGGTGGCGAGCTGGGGCATGCCGGTGATCGTGGCCACCACGGTCTTCAAATGGCTCTTCGACTCGGACTACGGCATCTTCAACGCGCTGCTCAGCAAGCTGCCCGGCGTCGACATGATCGGCCACAACTGGTTCGCGAGCGGCCCCGAGGGCCTGGCCGTGATCATGCTGCTGGTGGTGTGGGGAGCCGTGCCGTTCGTGGTGATCACGCTCAGCGCGGGTCTCACCCAGGTGCCGAAGGAACTGGAGGAGGCGGCCCGCCTGGACGGCGCCGGCTCCTGGGGCGTCTTCCGCTATGTCACCCTGCCCGTCCTCAAACCGATCATCGTGATGCTCACGACCCTGTCGGTCATCTGGGACATGGGCGTCTTCCCCCAGGTGTTCGTCATGCGCAACGGCCACCCCGAGCCGGAGTTCCAGGTCCTCAACACCTACTCCTACGACCGGGCGTTCGTGGTCAACGACTACGCGCAGGGCTCGGCCATCGCGCTGATCACCGTCCTGCTGCTGCTCGGCGTGGTCGCCGTCTACATGCGGCAGATGCTGAAGATCGGAGAGGTCGAATGAGCACGCTCGGCACGTTCGCCGGAGCCGGCCGTCGGGGGACGGTCAGCGGCCGGAAGACCGCCGGCCGCCGTAAGTCGCGGCTCGGCTGGAACCTCGTCGGCCTCCTGGTCTTCGTCATCGCGGGCTTCCCGCTCTACTGGATGCTCAACACGGCGTTCAAGCCCGCCAAGGACGCCATCGACCCGGACCCGAGCCTGCTGCCCACCGGCATCACCTTCGCCAACTTCGGCCGGGCGCTGGACATCGCCGACTTCTGGGGCCCGGTGGGCCGCAGCATGGTGGTGTCGCTGGCGGTCGTCGTCATCGGCATGGTCGTCGGGCTGCTGGCCGCCCTCGCCATCTCCCGCTTCGCCTTCCGCGGCCGGAAGATCGTGATCGTGGGCATCCTGGCCGTCCAGATGGTCCCGCTGGTCGCCATGATCATCCCGGTGTTCCTGCTGCTCAACGACCTGGGCCAGTACGACAGACTGACCGGCCTCATCATCACCTACCTGACCTTCGTCCTCCCGTTCACGGTGTGGACCCTGCGCGGCTTCATCGTCAACATCCCGAAGGAACTGGAGGAGGCGGCCATGGTCGACGGCTGCTCCCGCACGGGTGCCTTCCTCCGGGTCGTCTTCCCGCTCCTGGCCCCCGGCATGGTCGCCACCTCGGTCTACGGCTTCATCCAGGCCTGGAACGAGTACCTCTACGCCCTGATGCTGCTCAGCCAGAAGAACCAGACCGCGACCGTCTGGCTCGGCAACTTCACCACCAAGCACGGAACCGAATACGCCCCGATGATGGCCGGCGCCACGATGATGGCCGTGCCCATCGTCGCCCTCTTCCTCCTCGTCCAGCGCAAGATGGCCGCGGGCCTGACCGCGGGCGCCGTGAAGGGATGACCCCACCCGATGACGACACTCGCCAGCGGTGCGGACACGCTCACGCGTGACGCCCTGACGGTTCTCCAGCCCGGCTTCACCGGCACCACCGCCCCCGACTGGCTGCTGCGCCGGCTCGGTGAGGGCCTCGCCTCCGTCGGCCTGTTCGGCCGCAACATCGCCTCGCCCGGCCAACTGGCCGCGCTCACCGCGCAGCTGCGCTCCGAGCGCGACGACGTGCTGGTCGCGATCGACGAGGAAGGCGGCGACGTGACCCGCCTGGAGGTGCGGTCCGGCTCCTCCTTCCCGGGCAACCACGCGCTCGGCGCGGTCGACGACGTCGAACTGACGCGAGCCGTCGCCCACGAACTGGGCCGCCGCCTCGCGGCCTGCGGCGTGAACCTCAACTGGGCCCCGTCAGCCGACGTGAACTCCAACCCCTCCAACCCGGTGATCGGCGTCCGCTCCTTCGGCGCCGACACGACCCTGGCCGCCCGGCACACCGCTGCCTACGTCGACGGCCTCCAGTCCGCCGGAGTCGCCGCCTGCACCAAGCACTTCCCCGGCCACGGCGACACGGCCGTCGACTCCCACCACTCCCTCCCACGCATCGACGTCCCCGCGGACGTGCTCGCCGACCGCGAACTGACCCCGTTCCGCGCGGCCATCGCCGCCGGCACCCGGGCCGTGATGAGCGCCCACATCCTGGTCCCGGCCCTGGACCCCGACCACCCGGCCACGCTCTCCCGGCGCATCCTGACCGGCCTGCTGCGCGGCGAACTCGGCTACGACGGCCTCATCGTCACCGACGGCATGGAGATGCGGGCCATCGCCGGCACCTACGGCATCGAACGCGGCAGCGTCCTCGCCGTCGCAGCCGGAGCCGACGCGATCTGCGTGGGCGGCGGCCTGGCCGACGACGCGACGGTACTGCGGCTGCGCGACGCCCTGGTCGCGGCCGTACGCGCGGGCGAACTCCCGGAGGAACGCCTCGCCGACGCCGCCGACCGGGTACGGGCCCTGGCCCGCTGGACGGGCACGGCAGCCCCCTCACCCGAGGACCCGCACGCCGACGACATCGGCCTGCGGGCCGCCCGCCGCGCCCTCACGGTCACCGTCGCCCCGGGCCTGGAGCGCCCGGAGAGCTTCAAGCCCCTCACCGAACCGCCCTACGTCGCCGCCCTCACTCCCGTCGCCAACATCGCGGTCGGCGACGAGACCCCGTGGGGCATCGCCGCGGAACTCGTCCACCTCCTGCCCGGCACCGTGACCGGCAGCTTCTCCGCCGAGGACGGCAAGGGCGGCAGGGCCGACTCGGCCGGGAAGAGCGGGGCGAGCGCCGGACGCGCGGCCCTCCGGGCGGCCGGCCCGCGCCGCATCGTCGCCGTCGTCCGCGACGAACACCGCCACCCCTGGATGGCCTCGGCCCTCGACACCTTGCTGGCCGCCCGCCCGGACACCATCGTGGTCGAGATGGGCGTCCCCCAGTCCTCCCCGCGCGGTGCCCTGCACATCGCCACCCACGGCGCGGCCCGCGTCTGCGGCCGGGCGGCAGCCGAGGTGATCACCGGACTGGCCGGGATCGCGGGGTTGTAAGACTGCCTCCGAATGTAGTACTTCTTATACATGAGCGAGCAGGTGCACAACAGGTTGGCCATGGTGCGCGCCGAACGGAAGGTGTCGCGCCAGAGCCTGGCCGAGGCAGTGGGAGCCCACTACCAGACCATCGGCTACATCGAGCGAGGGCAGTACAACCCGAGCCTCGACCTGGCGCTGAAGATCTCGAAGTTCTTCGGCCTGCCGGTCGAGGCCGTGTTCTCCCTCGAACCGTTCCGGCCGCTCACGGACGAGGTCTACGGGAGGAACCAGCCATGACGACCACACGCCTGACCCGCTACGACCGGAGCATGCTGCGGCTGATGAACGACCGCCGGGGCCACGCCTGGTACGCCACGGCGGCACGCCGGCGTCTGGCCGTCGCGGCGCACCTCACCCTCACCGTGGCCCTCGGCGGACTGATGACCCACTTCTTCCTCGCCGAGGGCGAGCCGCTGTGGCCCGTCGCCGTGATGGCCGTACTGCTGCTTCCCTGGATGGTCGCCACCGGCGTCATCAACGGTGCCACCAGGGGCCTGCTGGAGCTGCGCGAACACGTCCTGGACGAGAGGCAGTCGGCGGAACGCAGCCGCGTCCTGGCCCGCGCCCACCGCGTGACGACCCTGCTCCTGGCGGCGGTGGCGGTTGCCCTGCTGATCACGGGCGGCGTCGCCGGCGACGCCCCGAAGGCCTACGCCGCGCCCCTGCTCGTCGCCGTCCTCGTCGTCCACTGGCTGGTGCCCCTGTGGGTGGCCGGCCTGCGCGCCCAGGACGAGCCGGCCGAGGACGACATGGTCGAGGCCGCTACCCTCGGCCGATAGGACCTGTCGCCCGGGAGGCCGCACGCAGTGAAAGGGCGGCACCCTGTCAGACCCCGCCTCTGCGGCGTTTCCCGAAGGCCAGGCCTCAGATCCCCTGCCACTCCGGCTTGTTGACGTACGTGTGCCGGAAGTAGTCCGCCAACTTCAGCTTCGACGCGGCGGCCTCGTCGACGACGACGGTCGCGTGCGGGTGGAGCTGGAGCGCGGACGCGGGGCACACCGCGGCGACCGGCCCTTCCACCGTCGCGGCGACGGCGTCCGCCTTGCCCTCGCCGGTGGCGAGCAGCACCAGGTGCCGGGCCTCCAGGATGGTCCCGATGCCCTGTGTGATCACGTGATGCGGCACCTGGTCGATGTCGCCGTCGAAGAACCGCGCGTTGTCGATCCGGGTCTGCTCGGTGAGCGTCTTGATCCGGGTCCGTGACGCCAGCGACGAGCACGGCTCGTTGAACCCTATGTGCCCGTCGGTCCCGATCCCGAGCAGCTGAAGGTCCACGCCCCCGGCGTCCGACAGCGCCTTGTCATACGCCTCGCACGCGGCCTGCACGTCCTCGGCGGTGCCGTCCGGGCCCGTGAACCGGCCCATCCCTATCCCGAGCGGCTCCAGCACCTCACGCCGCAGCACCGAGCGGTACGACTCCGGATGGTCGGCGGGCAGCCCCACATACTCGTCGAGCTGCGCGATCCGCGCCCCCGCGACGTCCACGGCACCGGAGAGCACCTTGGCCGCCAGCGCCTCGTACACGGGCAGCGGCGTCGAGCCCGTCGCCACACCGAGCAGCGCGTCGGGCTTGCGCCGGAGCAGCTGGGCCATGGCCTCGGCGATGAGCTCGCCGCCCGCCTTGGCGTCCGGAACGATGACAACTTCCACGCTGGGCCTGCCGATCTGAGAGGAATGCTCGACTGGGACTGGACCCTCTGGGGGTCATGTGGTTTAGACCAATCTAACAGAGCGGGGCTGCCGCTCCCAGGGTGTACGCACTCGCTCCCGAGCAGGCGGCACGACTGTGCCGACCAGGCCTCGACCAGGTGAACAGTGCCGGTCCCGCGGGGGCGTTCTCCGGCCCGGAGGAGTGGAATGGGAGCTGCAGACGCCCATGCCACGGAAGGACCCCGCCATGACCGCCGCCACACCGGACCCCTTCAGCGAGCTCCCGGGCCGGACCATGGCCCGGGAGATGGCGGAGCAGCCCGCCGTCCTGCGCCGGATCCTGGCCGACGGCGCCCCCGCCGTCCGGGACGTGGCACGGCGGATCGCCGCCCGCGCACCCCGCTTCGTCCTGCTGACCGCCCGCGGCACGTCCGACAACGCCGCCCTCTACGCCAAGTACCTCCTGGAGATCCGCCTCGGCCTGCCCTGCGGACTCACCTCGATGTCCACCACCACGGCCTACGGCGCCCGCCCCGACCTCACGGACGTCCTCGTCGTCACCGTCAGCCAGTCCGGCGGCTCCCCGGACCTGGTCGCCTCGACCCGGGCCGCCCGCGAGGCCGGCGCGATCACCCTGGCCGTCACCAACAACCCCGACTCGCCGCTCGCCGACGTCTCCGAGTACCACATCGACATCATGGCCGGACCGGAGAAGGCGCTCCCCGCGACGAAGACCTACACCGCCTCCCTCCTCGTGCTCTACCTGTTCGTCGAGGGCCTGCGCGGCGGAGACGGTGCGCCCGCGCACGTCCTGCCGGACCTCGCCGGGCAACTGCTCGCCCGGCAGGACGAGGTGCGCACCCTCGCCGCCCGCTACCGCTTCGCCGAGCGCATGGTGATCACCTCGCGCGGCTACGGCTACCCCACGGCCAAGGAGGCCGCCCTCAAGCTGATGGAGACCAGCTACATCCCCGCCCTCTCCTACTCCGGCGCCGACCTGCTGCACGGCCCGCTCGCCATGGTGGACAACGTCTCGCCGGTCATCGCCGTGGTCACTGACGGCAAGGGCGGCGAAGCGCTCCAGCCCGTCCTCGACCGGCTCCGCGGTCGCGGCGCCGACCTGGTCGTCATCGGCCCCGGGCATCAGGTCGAGCAGGCGTCGGCCGGCTTCGCGCTGCCGACGGACGGCGTGGCCGAAGAGGTCCAGCCCGTCCTGGAGATCATCCCCCTCCAACTCCTCGCCTACGAGGTCACCATCGCCCGCGGCCAGGACCCGGACGCGCCTCGCGCGCTGGCGAAGGTGACGGAGACGCGCTGAACAACGACGGGACTCGCCCGGACCGGGGGAGTGCCCTCAGTCCTGGTCGCCCCTGCGCCGGCGCGTGCTCCCGCCCTCGTCTAGGTGAGCGAACCTCCTGTCACATCCACCCAGCTCCCCGTCACCCACCGGCCCCCGTCCGAGGCCAGGAACGCCACCACGTCCGCGACATCGGCGGGCTCGCCCACTCCGCCCAGTGCCGATATCGCCGCGGCCTTGGCCCAGCCGTCGGCACTTCCGCGCAGCAGTCCCGCCGTGTTGTCCGTGTCGATGATCCCGGGCGCCACCGAGTTCACCGTGATGCCCCGAGGGCCCAGTACCTTGGACAGGTCCCGTGAGAGGACGTCCAGCGCGCCCTTCGTCATCGCGTAAGCCATGTTGTCGGGCATCACCGCCGTCCGGGCCAGCCCCGACGAGATGTTGACGACCCGGCCGCCGTCCCGCAGTCGCGTCATGCCGTGCTTGAGGATGAAGAACGGCGCCTTCACATTGACCGCGAAGACCTGGTCGTACCCCCGCTCGTCCAGCTCCCCGATCGGTCGCGTGTTCCCGATCCCCGCGTTGTTCACCAGGATGTCGAGCCCGTCCGCGTGCCGGTCGAACTCCTCCCACAGCGCCTCGGCGTCCCCCGGTACTCCGAGTTCCACGCCCACTGTGAACGCCGAGCCGCCCGCCGCCTCGATCGCCGCGACCGTCTCCTTCGCCGCCGCCTCGCTCCTGCCGTAGTGCACCGCGACCCGCGCGCCGTCGCGCCCCAGTCGCTCGGCGATCCCTCGCCCGATGCCCCTGCTCGCCCCCGTGACGAGTGCCGTCCGGCCCGTGAGCACGCCCATGGCTGCGCCCCCTTCGCAATTTCCTAGTGGTCGATACAGAAATGACCGTACAGCAGGCCGCTGACATTTCTCTAGTGCCCGCTATAAAATGCACCCCATGGTGAACGACGACGCGTCCGCGAAGACCGAGAGGCATGCCTCCGCGGACGCCCGGAGGGTGGAGGCCGCCGGGGAGGGCAAGAAGAGGGGCAGGCCTCGCGGCCGCCCCCGCTCCTTCGATCGCGAGACCGCGCTGGAGAAGGCCCTTCTGGCCTTTTGGGAGCACGGCTACGAGGCCACGTCCGTCTCCGATCTCACCCGCGTCATGGGTATCGGCGCCCCCAGTCTCTACGCGGCCTTCGGCGACAAGCGCTCCCTCTTCGAGGAGGTCGTCCGCGTATACGGCAGGGGGCACGGCTCCGTCCCCGACCGTGCCCTCGCCGAGGAGCCCACCGCCCGGGCCGCCGTCGAGCGCACACTGCGTGAGGCCGCCACCGCGTACACGGAACCCGGCCACCCGCACGGCTGCCTTGTCGTCCACGCCGCCACGAACTGCTCGGACGCCGAGGTCGAGCAGTCGCTGCGGGACCGCCGCAACGCCAGCATCGCCGCGTTCGAGAGCCGCATCAGGGCCGATGTCGCCGCCGGCGTGCTGCCCTCGGCCACCGACGCCGCCGCCCTGGCCCGCCATGTCGGGGCGATGATCCAGGGCATGTCACAACAGGCGCGGGACGGGGCGAGCCGGGAGGAACTGGAGGCGGTCGCGAAAATTGCCATGACTATCTGGCCCCGCACAGGAACCCACACGGGTTAGGCTGCGTGGTGGACGTCAGGACGTCCGATACGCGGGAGACAGCACAACAACGAACAGCCTCCAACGCATGGACACCCCCTAGTGGTCTAGTCCACAATGCGTACGAGTGGCGCTCGCGAAGCGCGTACAAGCCTCCGTCTTCCCCGCACAGGAGGACGGACCGAGGAACCGAGGCTCTCTGCCCTGACTGCCCCGGGTCCTCATCCTTCGGCCGACCGGGACCGCACACCCCACGGCCGATGCTGCTCCGGGCTGCGGTGCCGGGAGGGTTGAGGGTCCCTCTCAGGCGCCGCGGCCCGCGGGTGTTTCCGTGCCCGTACGGGATCCGAATATTTCAGAGCCGTACAAACCCCCGGGTACGCTCGCACACGTGCCCTCCATGAACGAACTCGTACGCCAGCACACCGCACTCGACGACACCGATCTCGAGTGGCTGCACCTGCTGGTCTCGGAGTGGCAGTTGCTCTCCGACCTCTCCTTCGCCGACCTGGTCCTGTGGGTCCCCACCAGCGACGGCACCCGGTACGTCTCGGTCGCCCAGATGCGGCCCAACACCGGCCCGACCTCGTACCAGGACGACATGGTGGGCCACCTCGTCCCGCGAGGCCGCCGCCCCATGCTGGACGCCGCCCTCGACGAGGGCCGCATCGTGCGCGAGGGCGACCCCGAGTGGCGCGAAGAGGTTCCCGTCCGGGTCGAGTCGATCCCCGTGCGGCGGGAGGGACGAGTCCTCGGCGTCATCGCGCGCAACACCAACCTCCTCACCGTGCGCACCCCGAGCCGCCTGGAGCTCACCTACCTGCAGAGCGCCTCCGACCTCGCACAGATGATCGCGGCCGGCTCCTTCCCGTTCGCGAACCAGCAGCTCGACATGGACGCCTCGCCCCGCGTGGGCGACGGCCTGATCCGGCTCGACGCCGATGCCATCGTCCAGTACGCCTCACCGAACGCCCTCTCCGCCTACCACCGTCTCGGCCTCGCCTCCGACCTCGTCGGCCAGCACCTGGGCAGGACCACCGCGGAACTCGCCCCGACCCGGGGTCCGGTGGACGAGGCGCTCGCCAAGGTGGCCAGCGGCTGGGCGCCGCGCGAGTTCGAGATCGAGGCCAGCGACGGGGTGATCCAGTTCCGCGCGATTCCCCTCAGCCCCAAGGGCACCCGCATCGGCTCGCTGGTCCTGCTCCGTGACGTCACCGAACTGCGCCGCCGCGAACGCGAGTTGATCACCAAGGACGCGACGATCCGGGAGATCCACCACCGGGTCAAGAACAACCTCCAGACGGTGGCGGCCCTGCTCCGTCTCCAGGCCCGGCGCATCGAGTCCGACCGCGGCCGCGAGGCCCTCGAAGAAGCGGTGCGGCGCGTCGGCTCGATTGCGATCGTGCACGAGACGCTCTCTCAGAACCTGGACGAGCGCGTCGAGTTCGACGAGATCGCCGACCGCGTCCTGGCCATGGTCGCGGAAATCTCCCCGGGTAAGGTCACGGGCCGGCGCACCGGCCGCTTCGGCATCCTCGACGCCGAGGTCGCCACACCGTTGTCGATGGTGCTGACCGAGGTTCTGCAGAACGCCCTGGAGCACGGATTCCGCGAGGGCGACACCGGCACGGTCGAGGTGTCGGCGGTCCGCGGCGGCACGACCAAGGAAGCCCGGCTGCTGGTCACCGTCCAGGACGACGGCGTCGGACTGCCGGAGGGCTTCGATCCGCACACCGCGGGCAACCTCGGCCTGCAGATCGTACGGACCCTGGTGGAAGGCGAGTTGGGCGGCACCTTCGACATGGTCCCGGCCCCTGAGCGCGGGACCCGCGTGATCCTCGACATCCCGGTGCGCTCACAGAAGTAGGAAGCGGCCGACGTGCCCAAGCCCCCTGAACAGCATTGAGCCCCGGGCCACTTGGTGGCCCGGGGCTTCAAGCTCGTTGCTGCTTTGCTAAGCGCATCGGGGGAACTGCGCGCTGCGGCTCGGGGGCGGGAGATGCGTACTCGCTGTACGCGCCGCCAAGCTCAGGCTGTCAGCAGGGGTGGGTTGTCAGGCGGAGGCCTGACGGGCCCGGTTGCGGGCGGCGCGGCGCTTCATGGCACGGCGCTCGTCCTCGCTGAGACCACCCCAGACGCCGGAGTCCTGGCCGGACTCGAGCGCCCACTGCAGACACTGCTCCATCACCGGGCAGCGACGGCAGACGGCCTTGGCTTCCTCGATCTGCAGCAGCGCAGGACCGGTGTTGCCGATGGGGAAGAAGAGCTCGGGGTCTTCCTCGCGGCAAACGGCGTTGTGACGCCAGTCCATGGCTGCTACCTCTCCTTGGTATTACGTGCAGGGCTTGCTTGTGAATGTGAACGCTTTCACGAATCCCTCAACAAGTGAAGGGCCGACCGCCAGGTTCCCTGGCGTGGGTCCTGTGTTTTGAAGGGGGATTCTGGTGATCAGTGGAGGCCGGTGTTGCGGGCCGTCCCGATCGCCACGTAGAGACTCGCAAACCTCAGCGGCGGATACAACCCCTTCTGGAAAGTTTTTTTTGATTCTTCGGTGTCGACTAGGTCACAGCCGTACTTCCATGGGGTGGATCCTGGCCTAAACGTTCGAGTGAAAGGACTTTAGCCAGTTCTGCTCACACAATCACACGCAGTGCACGGCGTACGCCTGTGAACGTCACGCTCGTTCGCAGGCCCAGGTGGTCACCGTCCATCTGGAGGGGGAGCGGCACCTTGGAATGCAAGGTGAACTCGGTCAAGTCGTGCAGGGAAGTGGCGTGTTTGCCATGGGGTCCACGCTCGGGGGACGAAGTGAGCAACTGGGTCCCATACCGGGCAACAGCGGCGGTGGACAGACGGCTGAGACCGAAGAGATCGAGGCCGGTATCGAACGAGGCCTTAGGCGCCGCGTAGATCGGGCGATTCCCCAGAAACGTCCACGGGGAGGTGTTCGAGACTATGGACAGCACCAGATCGGTGACCGGATCCTCGCCGGCCCGCTCCAGTGTGATCATGCCGTGCCGGCGGTTGGTCTCACCGAGGAGCTGACGCACGACCTGGCGTACGTAGAGAGCGTGTGTGGATTTCCGGCCGCGTTCGCGGTGCTGTTCCACCCGGCCCACCACTCCGGCGTCGAAGCCGAGGCCCGCGTTGAAGGTGAACCAGCGGGCCGGCACCGTCTCGTCCTCCGTGCCGGGCGTACCGGAGGCCAGACCCAGGCCGACGGTGCGTTCGCTGCCGTCACGCAGGGCGTCCAGCAGCGCGCCGGTGGCCTCCACTGCGTCATTGGGCAGGCCGAGGGCGCGGGCGAAGACGTTGGTGGAGCCGCCCGGGACCACGGCGAGGCCGGGGAGGTGCCCCGGGGCGGGGCCCGCGTGCAGGAGACCGTTGACCACTTCGTTGACCGTGCCGTCGCCGCCGAGGGCCACCACCAGGTCTATGTCCTCGCTGTCCGCCGCCTGCCGGCCCAGGTCGCGCGCGTGGCCGCGGTACTCGGTGGTGACCGCCTCCAGCTTCATCTCGCTGGCGAGCGCGTGGATCAGTACGTCGCGCGTACGCGCACTGGTGGTGGTTGCCGCCGGATTGACCACGAGAAGTGCACGCATGACTGGCAGCGTACCTACTGGGGGGTACCGGGCCCAGACCGAGGTAGGGATCCGGTAAGAGACCAGGGGTGAACCTCCCCACGGGGGGCGCGTACGGCGAGGGCTACCCTTCAGGGGTGAGCAGTGAGCAGACCCCCACCACTGAGGAAACCACCGGCCCCCGCCCCCGGCGTCTGACGTACGCCGCGCTGCTGGCCGCACTGGAGGGGCTCGCACTGGTCGTCGGCGGCCTCTGGATCCTTGTCCTCGGCCTCACGGGTCATCCGGACGACCGGCAGCAGGCGGTGACCGGAGGCATCACGCTGGTCGTGCTCGCACTGCTGCCGCTGCTCGCGGCCCGTGGTCTGCTCGCCCTGCGCAGCTGGAGCCGCGGCCCGGCCGTCATCACCCAGCTCATGGCGCTGCCGGTGGCCTACAACCTGCTGCAGGCCGACAGCATGGCCATTCCGGCCGGGATCGCCCTCGCGGTCGTGGCCGTCACCGCGCTCGTCCTGCTGGTGAACCCCGAGACGACCCGGGCCCTGGGGATCCGCGGGCCCGGCAACCCCGGCAACGTGGAGAAGTAGCCGTCACTCCTCGACGAGGAGCTTCTCCCGCAGCTGCGCGAGCGTGCGCGCCAGCAGTCGCGAGACGTGCATCTGTGAGATGCCGACCTCCTGCGCGATCTGCGACTGGGTCATGTTGCCGAAGAACCGCAGCAGCAGGATCCGCTTCTCCCGCGGCGGGAGGTCCTCCAGCAGCGGCTTGAGGGACTCCCGGTACTCCACGCCCTCCAGCGCCTCGTCCTCCGCGCCGAGGGTGTCGGCGACCGCCGGGGACTCGTCGTCGGTGTCGGGGACGTCCAGGGACAGCGTGGAGTACGCGTTGGCGGACTCCAGGCCCTCCAGGACCTCCTCCTCCGAGATCGCCAGCTTCTCGGCGAGCTCGTGGACCGTGGGGGAGCGGCCGTGCAGCTGCGAGAGCTCGGCCGTGGCCGTGGTCAGCGCCAGGCGCAGCTCCTGCAGCCGGCGCGGGACGCGAACCGCCCAGCCCTTGTCGCGGAAGTGCCGCTTGATCTCACCGACGACCGTCGGGGTCGCGTACGTCGAGAACTCCACGCCGCGATCCGGGTCGAAGCGGTCGACCGACTTGATCAGTCCGATGGTGGCGACCTGGGTGAGGTCGTCCAGCGGCTCGCCGCGGTTGCGGAAGCGGCGCGCGAGATGCTCGACGAGGGGCAGGTGCATACGGACCAGCTGGTTGCGCAGTTCCGCGTACTCCGGACTGCTGTCTGCCAGGGTGCGCAGCTTGAGGAACATCTCGCGCGCCCCGCTGCGGTCCGGAGAGCCGTGGTGCGCACCCTGTGCGTGGTGCGCGCTCGGCGCCTGATGCTCGGAGTCTCGCTCGTGCTCGCTCATCGTCCCGCCCGTCGCCCTTCCCCGAGCCCTCGCCTCCTCCGCCACTCTCGACTTCGCGCGAGTGGGAGGACCCCCTGAGACGGGGGACGCGGTGATCCCCCCGCCCGGAGGCGCGCTCCGCACGGCACCGCCCTGGTCCAGCGGCCCGCCGCCCGGGAGGACGGCCCCCGTGGAGTCGTCCTCAGGGTGCGGGCGGGCCTGCTCGGGGATGCCGTCGATACCGTCCGCCATGCGCCGGGCCCCGCTCGGACCGCTCGTGCCCGTGCCCTCGGCCGGCAGCTCTCGTGTGCTGCGCTCTTCGTCCCGCACCGGCCCGTCCTCGCTCCTCACGCCGGCCCGGGTCCCGCGCCGCGCTGTTTGTAGAGGCTGATCGAAACGGTTTTGTCCTTGTCCACGGCAGAGGAGACCTTGCCCGCGAGGGCGGACAGGACGGTCCAGGCGAAGGTGTCCCGCGAGGGGGCATGGCCATCCGTGGTCGGTGCCGAGACAGTGACCTCGAGTGAGTCGTCGACGAGGCGGAATACACAGCTGAGCACCGAGCCGGGCACGGCCTGCTGAAGCAGGATCGCGCAGGCCTCGTCCACCGCGATGCGCAGGTCCTCGATCTCGTCGAGGGTGAAGTCCAAACGGGCCGCGAGACCGGCCGTGGCCGTACGCAGCACCGACAGGTAGGCACCCGCGGCCGGCAGCCGGACTTCCACGAAGTCCTGGGTCGCGGGCTCGCCTGCGATCTGGGACACCCTCACCTCCATGGTGGTACAAGCGTTTCAGGGCCGAGGGTCGCCCCCCGGGGTAACGCGATACGTGGTTCAGCGGTGACGCTATCGCGCTCTCGATGGTCCTGTCCCCGGGACCCCAACCCCTTGTCGTCACTCACAGTAAACCTGTGGATACGCTCCGTGTCTAGGGGTTGGGCGGGCCCAAATGGGAAGAGCGCGCGCCGGGTTGACGTACCCAGACGTCAGACGGTCGAACCGTCCGCCGCCGGGGTCTTGCCGAGTCACACCAGGACATGGTCGACGAAGCACCATCGCCAGGTCTCCCCGGGCTCGTGCGTCCGCATCACAGGATGGCCGGACTCCGTGTGGTGCCCCGCCGCGTGCCGCCCCGGCGAGGAGTCGCAGCAGCCGACGTGACCGCAGCTGAGGCACAGCCGTAGTTGTACCGGATCCATGCCTTCCGCCAAGCACTCCGGACACGTCTCGCTGAGCGGGCCGGGTTCGGGGTGCGGCAGCGCGTCGGCGTGCGTGCACTGTTTCATGATTGCCAGGTTACGACGGTCGAGCGGAAGACCGCGCGGAAAAAAAGAGGGGCGGGCGAGAACGATGGACGTGATGCCACTGCTGTTGCTGGTGGCGGGCAGTGCCGCGATCGCCGCGGCCGCGCGGCGCACCCCGGTGCCTGCGCCGCTGCTGCTGGTGGCGATCGGGCTGGCGGTCAGCTACGTCCCCGGGGTGCCCGAGTACACGCTCGACCCGCACATCGTGCTGCCGCTCATCCTGCCCCCGCTGCTGCACACGGCAGCCACCGACAGCTCCTACCTCGACCTGCGGGCCCAGCTCAGGCCGGTCGCGATGCTGTCCGTCGGGTACGTGCTGTTCGCGACCTTCGTCGTCGGCTGGGCCCTGTACCTGATCGTGCCCGACCTGCCGCTGACCGCGGCCCTGGTCTTCGGCGCGGTGGTGGCGCCGCCGGACGCCGTCGCGGCGACGGCGGTGGCACGCCGGGTCGGGCTGCCGTCCCGGATCACCACGATCCTCCAGGGCGAGTCCCTGCTGAACGATGCCACCGCGATCACCGCCTACCGGGTGGCCCTCGCGGCCGCCGTCGGCGAGGGCGCGACCTGGGCCGGGGGCATCGGCGAGTTCCTGCTCGCGGCGGTCGGCGGTGTCGTGGTCGGGCTGGTGCTGATGGCGCCGATCCATTGGCTGCGCACGCACGTGAAGGAGGCGCTGCTGCAGAACACGCTCTCCCTGCTGATCCCGTTCGTCGCCTACGCCGTCGCCGAGCAGGTGCACGCCTCCGGTGTCCTCGCGGTCGTGGTCGTCGCGCTCTACCTGGGACACCGCGCGTGGGAGGTCGACTTCGCCACGCGTCTCCAGGAGGAGGCGGTGTGGAAGATGGTGGCCTTCGTCCTGGAGTCGGCCGTGTTCGCGCTGATCGGACTGCAGCTGCCGGTGGTCCTGCGGGGCCTCGGACAGTACGAGGGCGCCGAAGCCGCCTGGTACGCGCTCGCCGTCTTCCTGGTGGTCGTCGCGGTCCGGTTCGTCTGGGTGTATCCGGCGACCTTCCTGCCCCGGCTGCTGTCGGCGCGGATCAGGAAGCGTGAGGAGAACCCGACCTGGAAGGGGCCGTTCATCATCGCGTGGGCCGGCATGCGGGGCGTGGTCTCGCTGGCCATCGCCTTCTCCATCCCGCTGACCATGCACGACGGAGAAGAACCCTTCCCGCACCGCAACCTCATCCTCTTCCTGACCTTCACGACGGTCATCGGCACCCTGGTCGTGCAGGGCCTGACCCTGCCCCCGCTGATCCGTCTGCTGAAGGTCCCCGGGCGGGACGCCCAGGCCGAGACGCTCGCCGAGGCGAACGCCCAGGCGCAGGCCTCCCGGGCCGCCGAGCGGCGTCTGGACGAACTCCTCACCGACGAGCGCAACGCCCTCCCCGCCCCGCTCGCCGACCGGCTGCGCATCGTCCTTGAGCGCCGCCGCAACGCCGTATGGGAACGGCTCGGGCAGGCCAACCCGGTCACCGGGGAGTCCGTCGACGACACCTACCGGCGGCTGTCGCGGGAGATGATCAGCGCCGAGCGCGAGGTGTTCGTCAGGCTCCGGGATGCCCGGTACATCGACGACGAGATGCTGCGGACCCTGCTGCGCAGGCTGGACCTGGAGGAGGCGGCCGCCTTCCGGGAGGCGGCGTAGTGACGCGCACGGAGGTGCCGCCGGGCGTCAGGAGGCGCTGCTGGGGCTCAGGAGACCCTGCCGAGTGTCATGGGAAGGGGCGGCCGGTGATGACGGCCGCCACCGTCGTCCCGCGCGGGAAGGCGTCTTCCTCGGCCAGGGCGACGAGGCCGTACAGCAGCTTGGCAACGTACAGACGTTCGACGGGCAGGCCGTGGCGGTCCTCGAAGTCCGAGGCGAAGGCGTCGAGCTCGTCGGGCACGCGCGCGTAGCCGCCGAAGTGGAAGCGGTCGTCGAGGCTCCAGGTGCCGCGGGGTCCGCCGAAGGCCCGCCGCTGCAGGGCCTCGGTCTCGGCGGTCAGAAAGCCGCCCTTGAGGACCGGAACGCCCAGGGCGCGCTGCCCGGGAGCGAGCCCGGCGGCCAGTCCCGCCAGCGTGCCGCCGGTGCCGCAGGCCACGGCCACGACATCGGCCCGGTCGCGCAGCTCGGCGCCGAGTGCCCGGCAGCCGCGTACGGCCTCGGCGTTGCTGCCGCCCTCGGGGACGACGTAGGCCTCCTCGGCCTCGGCCGCGCGCAGGATCCCGGCCAGGGCCCGCGGCTCCGACTTGCGGCGGTACGTCGCCCGGTCGGCGAAGTGCAGCCGCATGCCGTCGGCCGCACACCGCGCGAGGGAGGGGTTGAGGGGACGGCCGGCCAGCTCGTCGCCGCGTACGACTCCGACCGTGGGGATGCCGAGCAGCCGGCCGGCCGCGGCCGTGGCGCGCAGGTGGTTGGAGTAGGCGCCGCCGAAGGTGACGACGGGACGGCCTGCCGCCGCCGCGAGATTCGGCGCCAGCTTGCGCCACTTGTTGCCGATCAGCTCGGGGTGGATCAGGTCGTCCCGCTTCAGCAGCAGCCGGACGCCCCGGCGCTCGAACCGGCCGTCGACGACCTCCCGTACCGGCGAGGGCAGCCGGGGGCGCAGCGCCGCGAGGCCGGGCGGGCCGGGTGTGTCGGGGCTGGTCACCTCGTCATTGTCGCCCGGGTTGGGTGGGACCCGGCCGCCGGTGCCGGTTCGGAGCGCCTGGCCCGGCGCCGGTCCCGCACGAACTCGATGAGTGACGGCCCGCCCCGCAGACACCAGAGCGCGATCACCGGGTCGCAGATCGCGCAGCCCAGGGACGAGGTGTGGAGGAACGGGATGATCGGGTTGCCCTTGATGTGGTGGACGATGTCCCACGCCGTGTGCAGCAGCCAGCCGACGCCGATCCACGTCCACGATTCCAGACCGCGGAACGCGACATAGGTGACCAGCGCGGTGAACGGGAACTCCCAGCCGCCCATGCCGCCGCCGCTGAGATACGCGGCACCGGCACCGGCGACCATGACCGCGTTCAGGCGCCGCCGGTGCGGTTCGCGGACCAGGGACATCGACAGGGCGTAGAGGATGCCGATGACGATCGGCGCGACGTACTGCATCGACGGGGCCGTTTCTGGAGCCGGGAAGGGAACGGCTCATCACGCTAGATACGGTCCGGCCCGCTCCCCAGTGGCGTGAGCGACAGGTTTCCACGGGTTGTCGCCACCCGGTCCGGCCAGAACCTTCGAACGCCAAAACGGGCCTCCTCTGCCCAGTGATACGAAGATCCATTCCCGCTCTTTCGGGTAATAGCATCGCGACGCTGAGTGAGGAAGGCTTGCCCGTGGACATCGATGCCCGAGTCATATGGGCGTTGGGCATAACCGGGAGGGCAGTTCTCTATGTCGGTAGGCGAAGAGGTCCGCACGGAGGAGACCAAGCCGCAGCAGAGTCTCGGCACGGCGGCCGCGCGGAACCTGGCCACCACGACCAAGTCCGTGCCGCAGATGCAGGAGATCAGCTCCCGCTGGCTGCTGCGGATGCTGCCCTGGGTGGACATCCAGGGTGGTACGTACCGGGTGAACCGGCGGCTGACCTTCGCCGTCGGCGACGGCCGGATGACGTTCGTGAAGACCGGCGACCGCGTCGAGATCATCCCCGCGGAGCTGGGCGAACTGCCGGCGCTGCGGTCGTACGAGGACGAGGAGGTGCTCTCCGAGATCTCCCGCCGCTGCGAGCAGCGGGAGATCCAGGCGGGCGAGGTGATCGCGTCGTTCGGCAGCCAGTCCGACGAGGTGTACCTGCTGGCACACGGCAGGGTGGAGAAGATCGGCACGGGCCCGTACGGGGACGACGAGTCCCTCGGAGTCCTCGCCGACGGCGCCTACTTCGGCGACGAGGCCCTGCTGGACGAGGACGCGATCTGGGAGTACACGGCCCGCGCGCTCACCGCGTGCACCGTGCTCGTGCTGCCCCGCCAGGAGTTCGAGCAGATCGCGGAGCGCTCTGACTCACTGCGCGAACACGTGCAGCAGCGCCGCGCGATCCCCGAACAGCGCTCCAACAAGTACGGCGAGAAGGAGATCGACCTCTCCGCCGGCCACTCCGGCGAGCCGGACATCCCCCACACGTTCGTCGACTACGAGGCCAAGCCCCGTGAGTACGAACTGAGCGTCGCCCAGACCGTGCTGCGCATGCACACGCGCGTGGCCGACCTCTACAACCAGCCCATGAACCAGACCGAGCAGCAGATCCGGCTGACGGTCGAGGCGCTGAAGGAGCGCCAGGAGCACGAGCTCGTCAACAACCGCGACTTCGGGCTGCTGCACAACTGCGAGTACGAGCAGCGGATCCAGCCGCACGACGGGGTGCCCGGCCCGGACGACATGGACGAGCTGCTCAGCAGGCGCCGCGGCACCAAACTGCTCCTCGCCCACCCGCGTGCGATCGCCGCGTTCGGGCGTGAACTCAACAAGCGCGGGCTGGTGCCCGAGACCATCGACGTCGGCGGCAACCGCATCCCCACCTGGCGTGGTGTGCCGATCTACCCGTGCAACAAGATCCCGGTGACCGAGGCCCGGACGACGTCGATCATCGCGATGCGTACCGGTGAGGCCGACCAGGGTGTCATCGGCCTGCGGGCCACCGGCATCCCGGACGAGATCGAACCGAGCCTGTCGGTGCGCTTCATGGGCATCAACGAACAGGCCATCATCAAGTACCTGGTCACGGCGTACTACTCGGCCGCGGTCCTGGTACCGGACGCGCTCGGAGTCCTGGAGAACGTCGAGATCGGCCGCTGGCGGTGACGCTTCCGGTATGCCGGCCGTGTCCCCGCCCGCCCGGGCGGGTACATCCTCGGGGTACGCGCCCAGCGGCAGCGGAAGCGCCACCGTCCGCTCACACTCCGAGGCGGTCCCATGGGTGAGTCCCTTACGGAGTTCAGGGCGGAGACGCCGCTGCCCGCCCCCGGTGAGCAGCGAGCCGCCCTCGGTGAGCAGCGAGGCGCCGAGCCAGGGCGTGCGGCCGGCGTGCCGGAAGGGCGGGGGCCCGTCGGGACACAGCGGGACGGCCGGCCCGGACCGGCCGAGGGGCACGAGGCGGTCATACTCCTGGACCGGGCCCGGGCGGAGGTCGACCCGGTGCTGCGGGCCGCGATCGACTCGCTGCCCGGGCCGATGCGCCGGATCGCGCTCTATCACTTCGGCTGGGAGGAGGCGGACGGCACCTCGGCCGAGGGGGGCTCGGGCAAGGCGATCCGCCCCGCGCTCGTCCTCGCCGCTGCGTCCGCTCTCGGGGGTCCCGAGGCGCGGGCGGCGGCGGTCCGGGCGGCCGCGGCGGTGGAGCTGGTCCACAACTTCACGTTGCTGCACGACGACGTGATGGACCGGGACACCACACGCCGGCACCGGCCCACCGCGTGGACGGTGTTCGGAGACGCCGACGCGATCCTCGGTGGAGACGCCCTGCAGGCGCTGGCCCTTCGGCTGCTCGCGACGGATCCGCACCCGGCGGCCCGGGCCGCCGCGGTCCGGCTCGCGGACTGCGTGGTCGAACTGTGCGCGGGCCAGCACGCGGACACGGCCATGGAACGGTGCGACCCGGGCGAGGTCACTCTCGAGGAGGTGCTCGCCATGGCGGAGGCCAAGACGGGCGCACTGCTGGGAAGTGCCTGCGCGATCGGGGGCCTGTACGCGGGCGCCGGGGACGGGGACGTGGCGGCACTGGACGCGTTCGGCCGTGAGGCCGGGCTCGCCTTCCAGCTCATCGACGACGTCATCGGCATATGGGGCGACCCGCACCGCACCGGCAAACCCGTCGGCGCGGACCTGGCCGCCCGCAAGAAGTCCCTGCCGGTCGTCGCGGCCTTCACATCCGGCACGCCGGCGGCCGCCGAGCTTGCCGACCTGTACGCACGACCTCGCGAGAAGGAGGACCTGGACCACATCGCCCTGACCGTGGAGCGCGCGGGCGGCCGTGACTGGGCGCAGGGTCAGGCGGCCGATCGGATGGCGCGGGCGATGCAGCAACTGGCGCGCGCGGTGCCGGACCCGGAGGCGGCGGGCGGCCTGCTGGCCCTCGCCGAGTTCGTGACACGGCGCAGCAGTTGACGTTCGGCAGTGGCTGACGGCCGACAGCAGTTGACGTTCGGCAGTGGCTGACGGCCGACAGCAGTTGACGTTCGGCAGTGGCTGACGGCCGACAGCAGCCGACCTTCGGCAATGGCTGACGGCCGACAGCAGCCGACCTTCGGCAATGGCTGACGGCCGACGGCGGACGGCCTTCGGTAGAGCTGGCGGCATCGGCAGCACAGCGTGATCCTTCGGGCGACCGAAGGCAGGACCCCGGAGTGTCGGGTCCGTGCGGCTCCTGACCCCGCGCGGCTTCCGGACTCCGGTCGGCGGGTCCCGCACTGCCCCACGGTGTGCGGGGCCCGCCCCTCTCACGCATCGCGCGATCTAGTTTGGACGGATGTTCGACTGAATTCCGCCAAGCTCCCGCCCTGCCTGCCCTGGACGACCCTCAACCCCCCTACGATCAACGCCCGTCGGGACGAGCTAAGGGGCGGGGCATGGGTGTGGCGATCCGTACAGCGGGCGAGGCGGACAGGGAGTCGGTCGTCCGGCTGCTGGACGAGGCGTTCCAGGACGACCCGGTGAGCGGCTGGGTCTTCCCCGGTGCGGAGGACCGCCGTGAACATCACCCCGGGCTCATGGCCGCCTTCACCGACATCGTGCTCGCGGCGGGCCGTATCGACGTCACCGAGGACGGCTCGGCCTGTGCGCTGTGGCTGTCCATACCGGCCGGCGACCATGACGGCGGCACCGAGGACGGTGACTCCGGGGACGGCGACTCCGACGACGACGGTCCGGCACAGGTGCGGGCGGCCGTCGACCCGGACAACGAACGCATCGAGCTGATCGGCCGGCTGACGGCCGCCGTCCACCCCTCGGGGCGGGCCCACGAGTATCTGTGGATGATCGGCGTCGCCCCCGGTCGGCAGGGTGAGGGGCTGGGCACCGCGCTCATCGAGTCGGTCCTCGACCGTTGCGACCGAGAGGGGCTGTCCGCCTATCTGGAGGCCAGCAGTGCCCGCAGCCGCAAGCTGTACGAGCGTCTCGGCTTCGAGGTCACCGGTCCCGTCCTCGACCTCCCGGACGGCCCGGCCATGTGGCCGATGTGGCGCGAGCCGCGTACACGCACGGGCTCCTAGAGCCTGCTTTCCCGACCCGAACCGGCCCGACCCGACCCGACGGGGCCAGGGTCCCGAACTCAGCCCCAGCCCCAGCCCCGCCCAGCCCCAGCCCCAGCTCCAGCCCCGCCCAGCCCTAGCCCTGGCCCTCCTCCGGCAGTACCGCCGCCACGATCCGCTCCACCAGACCGTCCGGCACGCCCACCCCGGGCAGTACGCCCTCCAGGACGCCCGGCAGGGTCAGATGCTCCAGGAGCAGCCCGAGCATGGCCAGATACAGCACGGCGACGGACTCGTCGCCGCCGGGCAGTCCGGCCGTCCGGTGGAACTCCATGGCCTCGTCCAGGTCGCCGCGCACCGACTTGGTGTAGGAGGCGAGCAGTTCGGGGCGCCGGGTGGCCTCCAGCCGTAGCTCCATGAGGGCCAGATAGCCCGTGCGGTCGCGGGTCGCGCGGGCCATGAGGTCGTGCATGAAGGCCGTGACCAGTGAGCGGTCCTTCGGCCGGGTCATCAGCTCGGCGATCACCGCGGGATCCGGTGCGAGCCGCACATGCAGCCGGGTGTCGATCTGGCGCAGCAGGTCGGCGCGTCCGGTGAAGTAGTTGGAGGCCGTGCCGACGGGCACGCCGGCCTCAGTGTCCACCGCGCGGAACGTCAGCCCGCGCGCCCCCTCGCGCGCGAGCACCTCGACACCGGCGTCGACGAGCGCGGCCCGGCGCTCGGGATTGCTGACCATGTGGAGTTCCTTCTCCCACTTTCGGGGGCCCCTGGTATCGGTCCCTGTTATCCCCTTGCAACCACTACAGTCGAAGTACTACAACTGAAGTCGTTGTAGCGACAGCCTACGAAAAGAGACCGGCTTGCGAAAGCTCACGTACTTCATCGCCTGCTCCATCGACGGCTTCATCGGGGACCCGGACGGCGACGCGGCGTCGATGTTCCCCTTCGTCGACAAGGAGTTCTTCGCCTTCCTGAAGGCGGAGTATCCGGAGACCATGCTGCCCCTGGGCCGCCGAGCCCTCGGCCTCGAAGACCTGCCGAACCAGCGGTTCGACACCGTCGTCCAGGGCCGCCGCAGCTACGACCTCGCCCTGAAGGAAGGCATCACCAGCCCGTACCCGCACCTGCGCGAGTACGTCGCCTCCCGCTCGCTGAAGGAGTCGCCCGACCCGAACGTCGAGATCATCGCGGACGACCTGGTCGGCAGGGTCCGCGAACTGAAGGCCGAGGAGGGCGAGTTCGGCATCTACCTGTGTGGTGGCTCGAAGATCGCGGGCGAACTGGTCGACGAGATCGACGAGCTCGTCATCAAGACCTATCCGCTGGTGTACGGCTCGGGCATGCCCATGTTCGGGAGCGGGTTCGCGATCTCGGAGTTCACCCTGGAGTCCGTGCGTACGTTCGGCAACGGCGTGCTGGTGCGCTCGTACAGCAGGAAGCGCTGAGCCCTCGACCGTCCTACTCTGAGGACATGGGCAGAGACGAACACGTCTGTCCGACCTGCGGGCAGCCAGTGGAAACAGTCGTCCGGCGCCACAAGACGCTGGGCACGTGGGTCCCCTTGTGGGTGGCAGGCCCCTGCCACAACCCCGAGTGCGGGGCCCACGAAGCGGAGGCCACTCACAGCGCCTCCACCGTCGCGGACACGCGGCCTGCCGAGGAAACCCGGCTCGGCACGTACCCCCGTTCGACCGACGATGACACCGCCCCACCTGCGACACCCCCGGCCGAAACGGCCCCCGGAGAAACCGTCTCGGAAAACTCCTGAGCCCGTGTCGAGAATCCCGGCCCGGCTCCGACGTCCCCTGTGAGAGCCGCCCGGCAGGGTGGTGAGAGCCGAAGGAGCGGACTGATGAAGTACCTGGTCATGGTGCAGGGCACTCAGGCGGACTACGAGGCCATGCGCGGCAAGGCGTCAGCGGACTCGCCCGCCTGGAACGAGGACGAGCTGCAGGCCATGTTCGCCTACATGGGAGCCATCAACGACGATCTCTCCGAGACCGGGGAGTTCGTCGACGGGCAGGGCCTGGCCGAGCCGGCGCAGACCCGGCATGTCACCCTCGGTGACGACGGCAAGGCGGTGATCACCGACGGCCCGTACAGCGAGACCAAGGAGCTGCTGGCCGGCTACTGGGTCCTGGAGTGCGAGAGCCTGGAGCGGGTCACGGAGATCGCCGACCGCATCTCCCGCTGCCCCCAGCCGGCCGGTGCCCCGGACTACCCGGTCGTGATCCGCCCGATCATGGACGGCAGCGGGGACATCTGACGAGTCGGCCCGTGCGACGCCGACGGATCCGCCGGTGAGGAACACACCCGAGGTCGAGGACCTGCTGCGCCGGAACGCGCCGCAGGTCCTCGGCGCGCTGGTCAGACGGTACGGGCACTTCGACGCGGCCGAGGACGCCGTACAGGAGGCGCTCCTCGCGGCGGCCGGGCAGTGGCCCTCGGCGGGCGTGCCAGACAATCCGCGCGGCTGGCTGATCAAGGTGGCCTCGCGGCGGCTGACCGACGCCCTGCGCAGCGAGGAGGCCCGGCGGCAGCGCGAGGAGCGGGCGGCGGCGCTCATGCCCCGCGACGCCTTCACCGCCCCGCCGCCCGGGGAGCGGGCTCCCCGTGAGGACGACACCCTCTCGCTGCTCTTCCTGTGCTGCCATCCGGACCTCACCCCGCCCGCCCGGATCGCGCTCACGCTGCGCGCCGTCGGCGGGCTGACGACGGCGGAGATCGCCCGCGCGTATCTGGTCCCGGAGACGACGATGGCGCAGCGCATCAGCCGGGCCAAGCAGAAGGTGCGGGGCGTGCGTTTCGGCCGCCCGGACCGCTGGGAGCAGCGGCTGCCGTCCGTTCTGCAGATCCTCTACCTGATCTTCAACGAGGGCTACACCGCCACCTCCGGCCCGGCTCTCCAACGCCCCGACCTGGCGGGCGAGGCCGTACGGCTGACCCGTACGGTCCACCGGCTGCTGCCCGAGGACGGCGAGGTGGCCGGGCTGCTCGCGCTGATGCTGCTCACCGACGCCCGCCGTGATGCGCGCAGCGGACCGCGCGGGGAGCTGATCCCCCTCGACGAGCAGGACCGCGACCGCTGGGACAAGGCCGCCATCGAGGAGGGCGTCGCGCTGGTGACCCGGGCCCTGTCCCGGGGCAGGCCCGGGCCGTACCCCCTGCGTGCCGCGATCGCAGCCGTACACGACGAGGCGCCTTCGCCGGAGGCGACGGACTGGGCCGAGATCCTGGGTCTGTACGACGTCCTCGTCGGCCTGGTCCCCGGTCCGGTCGAACGCCTCAACCGCGCGGTCGCCGTCGCCATGGTCCACGGCCCACGCGCCGGCCTGACCGAACTGGACGCCCTGTCAGGCGAGTTGAAAGGCCACCGGCTGGACGCGGTACGGGGCCATCTCCTCGAGCGCGCGGGCGAGCCCGAAGCCGCTCGGGCCGCCTACGAGTCGGCGGCCGCCCAGACCCTCAGCCTGCCCGAGCAGCGCTATCTCCAGGCGCGGGCGGCGCGCTTGAGGCACTAGCGTGTTCAGACATGGGCATGACGGGGGAGGGGCGTCGCGGCGTATGGCGCTGGGTAGTCGTCGCGTGGGCGCTTGCCGTGGTCGTCGCGGGCGGGCTGACGTTGTGGATGCAGGACTCGACGGAGCCTCAGGGGCCGTACGTCCGGGAAGAGACGAGACCCGACGAGACACCGAGTCTGCCGCCCTGCCCGACGCCCGAGGGCGTCGATGCGGCCCTGTGCGCGTACGCGTACACGGAGGCCGACTAGCCGCGCGGCCCGCCCGTCTCCGGATCCCGGGCCGTCAGGCAGTACGTGCCGCCCGCCGGGTCGCGCATCACCGTCCAGCCGGAACGGTCGGCCACGCGTACGGCCCCGAGTCCCTCGTGCCACGCCCGGGTCACGGCGACGTCCGCGCACGCCAGGTCGAAGTGGGCGGAGGGCGGGCGTTCCTCGCCGAGGCGTTGCAGAAGCAGCCGGACCGGCAGGCCGGGAGGCGGCTCGACCACATGGAACTCCGGGAGCGCGCCGGGACGCGACACCCAGCCGTCCAGCAAGCCGCTCCAGAAGGCGACTTCGGCGTCGTACGACGACGGCGGGACGTCCAGGCACACCTGGTCGAGCCGGCTGCCCCGCACCACACCCGGGCGCGACGACTGGCCGGCCACGGATCCGCGCAGAACAACTGCCCGCCGGGCGAACGCAGCACGACGAGCGACCCGAGGTCAGCCACCACGCCCGCCCCGAGCCGCACCGCCGAGTCCGCGAACGCCGCCACGTCGTCCACACAGAAGTCGAGATGCGCCCCGCCTTCCCCCGACCGCACCGCCTGGGCCTTCACGCATGCGTCGGCGCCGTCGGGGAGCAGGGTCACGAACTCGAAGTGCTCCCCGCGGAATTCGGAAAGCCGCGTGTCCGTGACGGCCGTCCAGAAGTCACATGCGGTACCGAAGGTCTCGCGTGGCCGGTCGGCGAAGGCGTAGGTCCAGCGGATCCTCATGGGCGCGATCGTAGAGGGGCCCGCCACGGCCACCTGCGTGAACCTTGACCAGCCTTTGCCTCGCCGTTCCCCGTGTATTGGTCTGCGCTTGTTTGCATTCAGGAATGGACCACATCACGTTCCTCGTGGCGGTCGTCATCGTCACGGCGCTCGCCTTCGACTTCACCAACGGATTCCACGACACGGCGAACGCGATGGCCACGTCCATCGCCACCGGCGCGCTGGCTCCCCGTACGGCGGTCCTGATCAGCGGTGTCCTCAACGTCGTCGGTGCCTTTCTCTCCACCGAGGTGGCCAAGACCATCTCGGGCGGCATCGTGGACGACACTCTCGTCAGTCCGGGGATGATCTTCGCGGGGCTGGTCGGGGCCATCCTGTGGAACCTGCTGACCTGGCTCGTCGGACTGCCATCGAGCTCCTCCCACGCCTTGTTCGGCGGACTGATCGGGGCCGTGTGGGTCGGGGCGGGCAGCCACGGCGTCAACTTCGACAAGGTCGTCGAGAAGGTACTCGTCCCGGCGGTGGCCTCGCCGCTGGTGGCCGGTGTCGCCGCGCTGATCGCCACCTACCTCGCCTACCGGCTCACCGACCGCGCCCGCAAGGACTCCGTCACCAAGGGCTTCCGGATCGGCCAGATCGCCTCCGCCTCCCTGGTCTCCCTCGCCCACGGCACGAACGACGCGCAGAAGACCATGGGCGTCATCACCCTCACCCTGATCTCGGCCGGCGCGCTCGGCCATGACGCCGGCCCGCCCCTGTGGGTCATCGCCTCAGCGGGCCTCGCCATCGGCCTGGGCACCTACCTCGGTGGCTGGCGGATCATCCGCACGATGGGCAAGGGCCTCACCGAGATCCAGTCGCCGCAGGGCTTCGCCGCCGAGACCGCCTCCACCACCGTCATCCTCACCTCCGCCCACCTCGGCTTCGCCCTGTCCACCACCCAGGTCGCCTCGGGCAGCATCCTCGGCGCGGGGCTCGGCCGCAGGCTCGCTGAGGTCCGCTGGGGTATCGCGGGCCGCATGGTGATCGCCTGGATGATCACCCTGCCCGCCGCCGCGCTGGTCGGCGGCCTGGCCGCGAGCGTCGTCCAGAACGGCGGCGATCTCGGTACGGCGGTCGTCGCCCTGGTCGGCGCCGCCCTCGCCGGGGGCATCGTGCTCATCTCGCGCCGAAACCCGGTGCACGCGCACAACGTCAACGACGCGCACGAGGTCAGCATCCGCACCGAGCAGCCCGCCAAGGTCGGCGCGGCAGCCTGAACGACGGGGAGTCGACATGCATCTGGACTGGACCGCACTCGGCCAGGTCGCCGCGGTGAGCGTCGGCGTCACCGTCGCCGTGGTCGTCGTGTTCGCCTTCGGCGTCCTCGGCCTCGCCCGGCTGGACGGCGCGCGCGACCAGCCTGGCGGCACCTCAGCCTTCGGCCTCACCCAGGCCGCCCTGTGCTTCCTCGCCTGCGCGGCCGTGGTGGTGTACGGGATCTACCTGATCGTGCCTCAGTTCCACTGAGCCGTATCGTGCCTCAGTTTCACTGAGCCGCGCGTACGACGGCCGTCCGGGTCCGGACGGCCGTCGTACCGACGCGTCTGTCGCTGGAATCAGTCGCAGGGCGCGACGGACTTGACCCGGTCGATGATCGGCACACCGCCCGACCACATGATGGCGGTCACCTCGGCACAGTCCACCGAGTCGCTGCCAGTGGTCTCGTACTTCACCGGCCCCGCGTACTGCGAGAAGTTGCCCTCGTCCACCTTGCACGCCGCGCCGGTCAGGTTCGGGCACAGCTTGAGCTTCATCTTCTTCGCCGTGCCGAGGTTGTTGTCGAAGACGGCGCAGGCACCGGCCTTGCCGACCGTGTGCTTGGTGTAGGTGAACAGGGTTCCGAAGCGCCGTGCGTCGGGAAGCCGCTCCGCGTTCTCCAGTTCGTAGCCACTTCCGCACAGCGAGGCGGTGGCACGGACCGCCGCCGGATTCTCGGCCGCTACGGCACGGGTCTGCGCATCGCGTGCGCCGGCTTCGGAGAACTCGACGCCGGTCCCGGCGACGACCATGGTGCGGTCTGCCGGAGCCTGGCCTTCCGCCGAGGCCAGCGGGGCGGTCGCCAGGACGGCGACGAGCGCGGCGACCGGGGCTATGGCGCGTGACAGTGTGCGCATGGACATCAGGTGTTCCCTTCGTAGAGTGTTCACTGGCCTGAGGGGCAGGCCGCAGCCTTGACCCATGTCTGGGCAGCGAGATGACCCTTGTCTGGGCAGCGAGAGCCTGCTCGTCGGGGCGTGCGCGTCAGCCCGGGCAGCCCACCGCGTGCCTGGCGTCAGGGAAGCCGCATGAAGGCGGGCGGGCGGGCAGAGCCAAATCGGCGTGCGTCAACAGCACGGCATCGAGGCATGACGATGTATCCCCCCATGGCGACAGCGCCCCCCAGGGTGCTGGGTGACGCACTGTCAGAGCAGCTTGGTCACGCTGCGTTTGCGGAGGTCACCATAGCCACAGGCCATAGTCGAGGGGCAAGAGGGACAGATGGGGCGAAGGGGGGATGGCTTGAACATGCCATGACATCGAAGAGAGGTTCGAGGTAGCCGGCTCCTCCCGCTCATCTGCCGATTCACCGTGTGGCTGTTGTGAAGGGAAGTTGGGATTCCGGTGTGCGTGCCGACTTTTGATGGCTGGATTTCTCCCCCGGTCGGCCGGGCGGCACGCGCCTGTGGCCGGGCAAAAGAAAAATCCGCACCCGGGCCGTTCTGGACGCCGTACTTGGCGTCCTGCGGACCGGGTGCGGACAGGTAGGCGATGCGACCTGCTTAACCGCAGGTCAGACGGCCTGGCCAAAGATCAGGCCTTCTTGGTCTCCCAGAAGATCTTGTCGATCTGGGCGATGTAGTCCAGAGCCTTCTGGCCGGTCGCCGGGTCGGTCGAGCCCTTGGCGGCCGAGAGGGCCTTGAGGGCGTCGTTGACCAGCTGGTGCAGCTCCGGGTACTTCTCGAAGTGCGGCGGCTTGAAGTAGTCGCTCCAGAGCACCGAGACGTGGTGCTTCGCGAGCTCGGCGCGCTGCTCCTTGATGACGGTGGCGCGCGCCTGGAAGTGCGGGTCGTCGTTGCCGGCCATCTTCTCCTGGACAGCCTTGACCGACTCCGCCTCGATGCGGGCCTGGGCAGGGTCGTACACACCGCAGGGCAGGTCGCAGTGCGCACTGACCTTGACCTTGGGGGCAAACAGGCGGGAAAGCATGGAGCATTCCTTCCTCGTGATCGTCTTCTCACAGGGGACATTACTCCGTGAGGGACTGGTTTTCGCGGGTGCCCCCATGGGCTTAGGACAAAAGTCCGGGGTGAGACTGAGACTGGTGGAGGAAGAACCGGGGAGGTGCCGGGTGATGCCGGAGCTGTCGCAGGAGTCCGAACGGGGGAGGCCGTCCGCGCCCTTCGGCGTGGCCGAGGTGACCGGACCGTCCATGGTGCCCACGCTGCACCACGGGGACCGGCTCCTGGTGCACTACGGGACCCGGGTCAGGCCCGGTGACGTCGTCGTACTGAGGCATCCCTTCCAGCAGGACCTGCTCGTCGTGAAGCGGGTCGCCCAGCGCCGCGAGAGCGGCTGGTGGGTGCTCGGGGACAACGCGTACGCCGGTGGTGACAGCACGGACTACGGCGTCGTGCCGGACGAGCTGGTGCTGGGGCGGGTCCGGTTCCGTTACCGCCCGCGCGGGGCCGGGCGTTCGCCGTGGGCACTGCTGGGCTGGGTGCTGTCGGCCGCCAGGCCGGTGCTCTCGGGCAGGTCGGGCAGGGCGGCCTCGCGGCGCTTGCGGGCGCGGTAGGCCGCCACGTTGGCGCGGGTCGCGCAGCGGTCGGAGCAGTAGCGCCGGGAGCGGTTCGTGGAGGTGTCCAGGTAGGCGTTGCGGCAGGGCGCGGCCTCGCACAGGCCGAGCCGGTCCACGCCGTACTCGGTCAGGTGGAACGCCAGGCCCATCGCCGCGATCGCCGCGTAGCCCGCCGTGGCGTTGGACGGGTGGTCCGCCAGGTGCATGTGCCACAGGGGGCGGCCGTCGTCGTCGCGGAAGTCGTGCCCCGAGATCTGCGGGCTCACCGGGAACTCCAGGAGGAGGGAGTTCAGCAGGTCGACGGCCAGGGTCTCGTCGCCCGTGTCGGCCGCCTCGAAGACCGAGCGCAGCCGGGCCCGGATCGAGCGGAACCGCGTCACGTCCGAGTCGGTGGCGCGGCGGGCCGCCGACTGGCTGGCGCCGAACAGGTCGCGGACGGCCTCGACCGACGTCAGCGTGTCCTTGCCCCGGACCGGTTCCTCGGTGTTGACGAGGCGCACGGCATAGTCCGAGTAATAGGCCAGTTCCACTTGTAGTCCTTACGGAGGGGCTTTATTGTCGTGAACGCGGACTTGTAACAGCTGATGGTGCTTCCAGGGTATTACGAGGGAGAGGTTCCATGACGGACGCCGACACCACTACGGCCACCACCGACTGGCGTGCCTGGCAGGAGAGCTGGGACCGGCAGCAGGAGTGGTACCTGCCCGACCGCGAGGAGCGGTTCGGGATCATGCTCGACATGGTCGAGGCCCTGGTGGGCACCGCCCCGCGCGTCCTCGACCTCGCCTGCGGCACGGGCAGCATCACGGCCCGGCTGCTCGCCCGGTTCCCCGAGGCCACCAGCACCGGCGTCGACCTCGACCCGGCGCTCCTCGCCATCGCCGAGGGCACTTTCGCGGGCGACGACCGGGTCGGCCTCGTCACGGCCGACCTCAAGGACCCCGACTGGCCGGCGAAGCTGCCGTACGACTCGTACGACGCCGTCCTGACCGCGACGGCCCTGCACTGGCTGCACCGGGAACCTCTCGCGGACCTCTACGGCCAGGTCGCGGGACTCGTCCGCGACGGTGGTGTCTTCATGAACGCGGATCACATGATCGACGAGTCGACGCCCCGGATCAACGCGGCGGAGCGGGCACAGCGGCACGCCCGTATGGATCAGGCCAAGCGGGACGGCATCCTCGACTGGTCCGAATGGTGGCAGCTCGCCGCCAAGGACCCGGTCCTCGCGGGGCCCACCGCCCGGCGCTACGAGATCTACGGCGAACACGCCGACGGCGACATGCCCTCGGCGGCCTGGCACGCGCGCGTGCTGCGCGAGAAGGGATTCGGCGAGGCCAGGCCGGTGTGGTGCTCGCCCTCGGACACCCTGCTGCTCGCCCTGAAGTAACCGGTCGCGGACGAGCGAAGGGGGCGGTACGGAGATCCGTACCGCCCCCTCGGTGTCCGTGCCGTCAGAGCACCTTGGACAGGAACGACTTCGTCCGCTCGTGCTGCGGGTTCGTCAGCACCTCGCGCGGGTGACCGGATTCGACCACCACACCACCGTCCATGAAGACCAGGCTGTCGCCCACCTCGCGGGCGAAGCCCATCTCGTGGGTGACGACGATCATCGTCATGCCGGACTCGGCGAGGTCACGCATGACGTCCAGGACGTCACCGACCAGCTCCGGGTCGAGCGCCGAGGTCGGCTCGTCGAACAGCATCAGCTTCGGGTCCATGGCGAGGGCCCGGGCGATGGCGACGCGCTGCTGCTGGCCGCCGGAGAGCTGCGAGGGGTAGTTGCCCGCCTTGTCGGCCAGCCCCACCCGGTCCAGGAGCTCCTGGGCGCGCGTACGGGCCTGGCTCCTGCTCGCGCCCTTGACCTGGACGGGTGCCTCCATGACGTTCTCGACGGCCGTCATGTGCGGGAACAGGTTGAAGCGCTGGAAGACCATGCCGATGTCCCGGCGCTTGACCGCGACCTCGCTGTCCTTCAGCTCGTAGAGCTTGTCGCCCTTCTGCCGGTAGCCGACCAGCTCGCCGTCCACGTACAGACGGCCGGCGTTGATCTTCTCCAGGTGGTTGATGCACCTCAGGAAGGTCGACTTGCCGGAGCCGGAGGGGCCGATGAGGCAGAACACCTCGCCGGACTTCACCTCCAGGTCGATGCCCTTGAGAACCTCTACGGGGCCGAAGGACTTGTGGACGCCCTCGGCCTTGACCATGGCGGTCATGCGGTGCCTCCCGTCGGCTTGGAGCGGCTGGAGAGGGACAGCACGTTCGCCCTGATCTTCTGGAACGGGGTGGCCGGGAGCGACCGGCTCGAACCACGCGCGTAGTACCGCTCCAGGTAGTACTGGCCCACGCTGAAGACCGAGGTCAGCAGCAGGTACCAGGCAGCCGCCAGGAACAGCATCTCGGCGGGGGCGCCGGAGGTCTGGCCGATGTCCTGGGCCGCGCGGAGCAGCTCGGGATACTGGACGACCGAGACCAGCGAGGTCGTCTTCAGCATGTTGATGACCTCGTTGCCCGTCGGCGGCACGATCACGCGCATCGCCTGCGGGATGACGATCCGGCGCAGCGTCTTGGTGTGGCTCATGCCCAGCGCGTGGGACGCCTCCGTCTGGCCCTCGTCGACCGAGAGCAGACCGGCACGGCAGATCTCCGCCATGTAGGCGGCCTCGTTGAGGCCGAGACCCAGCAGAGCCGTCAGGAACGGGGTCATGAAGTCCGACCACTCGTCCTTGTAGAACGGCCCGAGGTTGATGTACTCGAAGACCAGGCCCAGGTTGAACCAGACGATCAGCTGGACCAGGACCGGGGTGCCGCGGAAGAACCAGATGTAGAACCACGCGATCGACGAGGTCACCGGGTTCTTCGACAGGCGCATCACGGCCAGCAGGACGCCGCCGACGATGCCGATCGCCATGGACAGCACGGTCAGCAGGAGCGTCTTGCCCACGCCGTCCAGGATGCGGTCGTCGAAGAAGTAGTCCGGGATCGCGCCCCAGTTGATCTTGCCCTGGGAGAACGCGTACACGATGCCGCCCAGCAGGGCGAGCGCGACGACGGCGGTGACGTACCGCCCGTAGTGCCGGACCGGGATGGCCTTGATGGCCTCCGGTCCGGCAGGGGGCGTGTCGGCCGGCGTCTTGTCGATGTCAACAGTCACGGGTGTTGCCTTTCAGTGCCGCTGCGTCGCGGTCACTTGCCGCCGTTGATCGTGGCTTCGGTGATGGCGCCGTCCGTGACGCCCCACTTCTTCATGATCTCCTCGTACTCGCCGTTCTTGACGACGGCGTCCAGCGCGGCCTTGAGGGCGTCACGCAGCTGCGTCTGGTTCTTGGCGACCGCGATGCCGTACGGAGCGGCCTCGACCTGCTCGCCGACCAGCTCGAAGTCCTTGCCGCCGCCGGAGGTCTTCACCGCGTACGCGGCGACCGGGAAGTCGGACGAACCGGCGGCCGCGCCACCCGCGCGCAGCCGGGTCTGGGCCTGCTGGTCG
Organism: Streptomyces sp. NPDC050546; assembly: GCF_044457425.1. Taxonomy (NCBI): domain Bacteria; kingdom Bacillati; phylum Actinomycetota; class Actinomycetes; order Kitasatosporales; family Streptomycetaceae; genus Streptomyces; species Streptomyces sp. NPDC050546. Next base: position 175,126 of record NZ_JBITGX010000013.1, on the reverse strand, counting down.
TTGTCGAAGGGCTCGATGGCGATCTTCTTGCCGGCCGGGCACTTCTTCGACTCCGCCTTGGCGAGGTCCTCGGACACCGTGCCGCGCTGCAGCACGATCTTCTTGCCGCAGAGGTCGGACCAGGTCTTGATGCCCTGGTCGTCGCCCTTCTTGGTGTAGATCGAGACACCGGCGGTGAAGTAGTCGACGAAGTCGACGCCCTCACCGACCTTCTTGCCGGTGTCGGAGTCGATGCCCTCCTGGCGGTCCTTGGTGTCGGTCATCGCGGACATGGCGATGTCGTACCGCTTGGAGCGCAGACCCGTGATCAGCGTGTCGAAGGTGCCGTTCTCGAACTGGAAGTCGACCCCGAGCTGCTTGCCCATGGCGGCGGCGAGGTCCGGGTCGATCCCGACCACCTTGCCGGCGTCGTCCTTGAACTCGACCGGGGCGTAGGCGATGTCGGAACCGACCTTGATGACGCCCTTGTCGCGGATGGACTTCGGCAGCTTGTCGGCGAGCGGGGCCGAGGCCGCCGTGTCGCTGGAGCCGTTGTCCTTGGTCTGGTCACCGCATCCGGTGAGCATCAGCGCGCCTGCGACCGCGATCGCACCGACCGCTGCTAGCCGGGAGTGCGCGGCGGTCGTACGACGGGTGGAGCTTGCGGTCATGGTGGGTTCCTCCGGCGGATGGGTGGAGTTGCCGATGGGGCCGGCGACTACCGGTGCGGCAGCGCCATGGGTCGACGAGTGCACGCACCTTCGAGTGTCGCGACCTCGTGTGATTACGGCATCTTGCCATTCGGACTGCGCGATTCTGGGGGCCAGCCATGTCAAAATCGGATAACGGGCGATCCCCGAACCGCATCACCCAGGTACATCACGGCTGGACCTTCTATGGGAATCAGTGCTTCCGGCCGGAAGATCTTCGGCGTAACCAGGGATTTCAGCATGGGGCCCGCGAACTTCGCGGATGCTTGAGTGGTTGTCGATGCTTTGTCCAGAGGTTGTCCCGAAATTGGACGAAGCGTCGGGGCGCCGTCATGTGACCTTCGCGTTATGGACTCGTCGTCGGCGCCTTCCGTCCGGTAAGAAGGGTCTTTACACCCCTCATCCGGGGCTCAGGGCGCGTGTGCGGCGCGCCCGTCGCGTACGCGCCCGTACGTATCACGTACAGAGCACGACCACGGCGGTACGCGGTCCCGCCCACCCCTCACCAGGAGTGGCCACCCTCAGACCAATGAAGATTTAAGGGGTAGAACGAAGTGGCAGCGGAGATCGTCAATCCTCGCAGCGAGAGCAAGACCGGCGATACGGGTCACGAGGGCGGTGCGGAGCCTCTCGACTCCTTCGACCCGGCGTTCGCACTGCATCGCGGCGGCAAAATGGCCGTGCAGGCCACGGTGCCGGTCCGTGACAAGGACGACCTGTCCCTGGCTTACACGCCCGGCGTCGCGAAGGTGTGCAGCGCGATCGCGGAGCAGCCGGACCTCGTCCACGATTACACGTGGAAGTCGTCGGTCGTCGCCGTCGTGACGGACGGTACGGCCGTGCTGGGACTCGGTGACATCGGGCCCGAGGCCTCCCTCCCGGTGATGGAGGGCAAGGCGATTCTGTTCAAGCAGTTCGGGGGCGTGGACGCGGTTCCGATCGCGCTGAACTGTACGGACGTCGACGAGATCGTCGAGACCGTGGTGCGGCTCGCGCCGTCGTTCGGCGGGGTCAATCTGGAGGACATCTCGGCGCCCCGGTGCTTCGAGATCGAGCGGAAGCTGCAGGAGCGGCTGGACATTCCGGTCTTCCACGACGACCAGCACGGTACGGCTGTGGTGACGCTGGCGGCCCTGCGGAACGCCGCGCGGCTGAGCGGGCGGTCGCTGGGCGAGCTGCGGGCCGTCATCTCCGGGGCGGGGGCGGCCGGTGTCGCCATCGCGCGGATGCTGGTCGAGGCCGGGATCGGGGATGTCGCGGTCGCCGACCGCAAGGGTGTCGTGTCGGCGGACCGGGACGACCTCACCGCGGTGAAGCAGGAACTGGCCGGGTTCACGAACAAGGCGGGGATCAGCGGGTCGCTGGAGGCCGCGCTGGCCGGGGCCGACGTGTTCATCGGGGTGTCCGGTGGGACGGTGCCGGAGGCCGCGGTTTCCTCCATGGCCGAGGGTGCGTTCGTGTTCGCCATGGCGAACCCGAATCCTGAGGTGCACCCGGAGGTCGCGCACAAGTACGCGTCTGTCGTGGCGACCGGGCGGTCGGACTTCCCGAACCAGATCAACAACGTGCTGGCGTTTCCGGGGATCTTCGCGGGGGCGCTGCAGGTGCGGGCCTCCCGGATCACCGAGGGGATGAAGCTGGCTGCGGCCGAGGCGCTGGCGTCCGTGGTCGGGGACGACCTCGCGGCCGACTACGTCATTCCGTCGCCGTTCGACGAGCGGGTCGCGCCGGCGGTTACGGCGGCCGTGGCGGCCGCTGCGCGGGCTGAGGGTGTGGCTCGGCGGTGACGTTGCCGTGATGTGGCCCCGTCCTGGTGTGGACGGGGCCATTTCTTTTGCCGTGGGCGGGCGGGTGCGGCTGCGTTGGTGTGCGGGTTCGTCGTGGGTCGGGGCCGTGTCTGGTCCGGCGCCCGCCGCTGCGGGCATGCGTGCCGCTGGGGGCGGCACGGGTGGGCGCGGCGGCACCCCGCTACGCCGGGCTGCGGACCCACCCCCGGCCCCAGCACCGACGCCGGGCACCTTGAGACGCCGGTAGCGGCACCGACGTGGTGCGTCTGGCAAGAGGGTGTGTCTCACACGGGGCGGTGGTTCCAACGGTTGGGCCGGGAACCTATCGTCAAGGTCATGTTCGCTGTCTATGCCGCCCGAATCGACCGCGACCAGCCGCTGACCGGCCTGGAGTTGGGAGAGCGTCCGGCTCCCGAGGCCCGCCCCGGCTGGAGTACCGTCACGGTCAAGGCCGCCTCCCTCAACCACCACGACCTGTGGTCCCTGCGCGGCGTCGGCCTCGCAGAGGACAAGCTGCCGATGATCCTCGGCTGCGACGCCGCCGGTGTCGACGAGGACGGCAACGAGGTCGTCCTGCATTCCGTGATCGGACAGACCGGGCATGGGGTGGGGCCCAAGGAGCCCCGTTCCATCCTCACCGAGCGCTATCAGGGCACGTTCGCGGAGCAGGTCGCCGTACCGACCTGGAACCTCCTGCCCAAGCCCAAGGAGCTCTCCTTCGCGGAGGCCGCCTGTCTGCCGACCGCGTGGCTGACCGCGTATCGGATGCTGTTCACCAACGCGGGTGTCCGGCCCGGCGACTCCGTGCTGGTGCAGGGGGCCGGTGGTGGTGTCGCCACGGCCGCCATCGTGCTGGGGAAGGCCGCCGGGCTGCGAGTCTTCGCCACCAGCCGGGACGAGGCCAAGCGGAAGCGGGCCGTGGAGCTGGGGGCCGTGGAGGCCGTGGAGTCCGGGGCGCGGCTGCCGCAGCGGGTCGACGCCGTGATCGAGACCGTCGGGGCGGCGACGTGGTCGCACTCCGTGAAGTCGCTGAAGCCCGGGGGCACGCTGGTGATTTCCGGTGCGACCAGTGGTGATCGGCCGTCGCACGCCGAGCTGACCCGGATCTTCTTCCTCGAGCTCAAGGTCGTCGGCTCCACGATGGGGACCAAGGACGAGCTGGAGGATCTGCTCGCGTTCTGTGCCGCCACCGGTGTGCGGCCCGTGATCGACGAGGTGCTGCCCATGGACCGTGCGCGTGAGGGCTTCGAGCGGCTGGCTTCGGGTGAGCAGTTCGGGAAGGTCGTGCTGGCGAATTCCTGAGGTGTTCCGGGGGCGTGTGTGAGGTGCCTCCTGAGTGATGTCGGCGGTCGGTCCGGGATGGGCCGGCCGCTTTCGTATGTCAACTGGGGTTGACGAATGGCGAGTGTCAACTTAGGTTGACGGTATGACCGAAGCAACGGATCTGGCCGAGCGCGCGGGTGACCGTGATCCACGGGTCGGCCTGAGGGCTGTCGCCGCGCTGCGCAGGCTGCTGGAGCAGTTGGAAGCCGTACAGGTGCGCAATGCGCGCAATCAGGGCTGGTCGTGGCAGGAGATCGCCGCCGAACTCGGTGTGAGCAGGCAGGCCGTGCACAAGAAGTACGGGAGGCATTGATGTTCGAGCGGTTCACGAAAGACGCCCGGGGTGTGGTGAAGGGTGCGTTCGAGTACGTGGAAGGGGGCGACGGGCAGAGTGTGGAGCCGGAGCATCTGCTGCTGGCGCTGCTCGACCGTGAGGGCAGTCGTGGGTCGTTCGCGCTGACCGCTCTCGGGCTCGGGGACCGGCGGGAGTCCGTGCGTCAGGCGCTGCGTGAGGCGCGGCGGCGGGCAGGGCTGTCACAGGCCGATACGGATGCGCTCGCCGGGTTGGGGATCGATGTGGCCGAGATCGTCGCCCGGGTGGAGGAGGTGCACGGGGTCGGCGCCATGTCCGGTGACCGGAAGGAAAAGGGGTGGTGGTCCGGGCGGCCCTCGTTCGGGCGGGGTGCCAAGGCAGTGCTGGAGCACTCCTTGCGCGTCGCTCTCGCTCAGGGGGACCGGCACATCGGTGACGAGCACATCCTGCTGGCCCTGACCATGCGCCCCGGTGTGCCGGCCGAGACCCTCGCCGACCACGGGGTGACGTACGAGTCCCTGGTGCGGGTGCTGTACGGGGGCGGCGAGGCCAAGGCCGGGTGACGCGGCTTTCCCTCCGGCCAGCTACTTCTTGGGCGTGCGCAGCAGTGCTCCCAGGTGGGCTGCCGCCGTCGACAGGTGGCGGCGGGCGTCACGCAGTTGGTCGGAGGTGACGCCATGGTCGCGGGCCGCGTCGCGGATGTCGTCCCGGAAGCGGTCGAGCAGGCGGTCCAGGTCGCGGGCGGGGTCGCCGGTGGAGTCCGCGGTGTCCTCGTGGGCCCAGGCCGGTTCGTAGGCGGCCGGGAAGTCCGTGGAGGGCCCTGAAGGGGCCGGCGGTTCTGCGGTGGTCGGCCGGTGGGTGTCAGATCCGGTGGCGGATTCCGTGTCGGATCCTGTGCGGGTGCCCGTCCCTGTCCAGTCGAAGCCGAAGTCCTTGCCGTAGCCCTTTCCGAACTCGCCCACCTCCTTGACCAGTTCGCTCAGGCCCTCGCGCAGGCCCGTCGGCCAGTCGCCACGGGTGAAGTGGTCCTGTACCTGCTCCTGGACCCGGCGGGCGATGTGCTGCACCTGTTCCTGCGCCTGGGCCCGGGCCTGTTCCTGAACCTCCTTGGCCTGGCGGCGGGCGCGCTGGGCGTCCTCGCGGGCGCGGCGGCTCTCGTCCTTGGCGCGGCGGGCCTGTTCCTTCCACTCCTGCCGGGCGCGCCGCATCTCCTCCTTGGCGACGCGCCACGCCTCCTTGTCGCCGTAGGCCGTGAAGTCCCCGAAGGGGGCGTCCGGTGCGCCGGGGGTCTTGCCGCCGTTGCCGCTGCGGGCCTCGGTCGCCGCCGCGCGCATCTCGCGGCGCAGATCGCCCGCGGCCCCGCGCACATCGGCCTGGATCTCGGCGGCCAGCTCCGCGACCGACTCCCGGATCTCCAGTTCCAGATCGGCCAGCTCGCCGCTGCGGTCGGCCAGTTCGGCCCGGCCGGCGTCCGTGATCGAGTACACCTTGCGGCCGCCCTCGGTGGTGTGGGTGACCAGGCCCTCGGCCTCCAGCTTGGCCAGGCGCGGGTAGACCGTGCCCGCCGACGGTGCGTACAGCCCCTGGAAGCGCTCCTCGAGGAGGCGGATCACCTCGTAGCCGTGGCGGGGGGCCTCGTCCAGCAGCTTCAGCAGATAGAGGCGGAGGCGGCCGTGGGCGAAGACGGGGGGCATGTCAGAGCACCTTCTTGTCGGTCGTGCCGTCGGCCGGGACGCCGGCGGCGCCCTCGTCCCGGCCGGAGACGGAATTGTCTCCCGAGCCGCCCCGGGGGCCGGTCGGCGGGTCCGTCGGCGAGCTGCCCGTGCCGGGTCGTGTGTCCCATGGCTCGGCCTCGTCCTCCCCGGCCGGGCGGCGCAGCAGGGCGATCGAGCCGGAGACGGTGGTGGCCCGTAGCGTGCCGTTGCCCGCGCCGAGACGGCCTGTGATCTTGTGGGCGCCCCACTGTCCGTGGACCCGTAGTCCGTCGAAGGCGTTGGAGATGGCGCCGCTCGCCGTGTTGGCCTCGACCTCGGCGTCCGCCGGGTACGGCAGGCGGATCGCGATCTCGCCCGAGACGCTGGTCAGTCGCACGTCCGTGGGGCCGTCCGGGTCGAGGTCGATGATCATGGAGCCGCTGACCGACTCGGCCCGCACGGAGGTGCCGGAGCCCTCGACCACCGTGAGGTCGCCCGAGACGGAGTTGAACCGGAGGTCACCGGTCACGTCCTGGGCCTCCAGGCTGCCGGAGACCGTGTCGGCACGGACCGGGCCGGAGAGTCCCACCAGGGTGGTGTCGCCCGTGACGCCCTTCACCACCGACGGACCCTGGATCCCGGAGACCACGGCGGCCGCGCCGACCACCCCCACCTCCACCCGGGTGGAGGCCGGGACGGCCAGGGAGACCACCGCGCTGCGGCGCCAGCCCTTGCGGTCCAGCCACTTGAGGAAGCCCTTCCAGGGCAGGTCCTCGTAAGCCACCGTGAGCGTGCCGTCCTGCTGGGTCACCACCAGGGGCGGGCCCTCGATCTCGGAGATCTCCAGGCGGGCGGAACCTTCGTCCGTGCCCACCACGTTCACCGTTCCGTTGACGAGTCGCACGTGCAGATCGCTCACGGGCTCGTCGAAAGTGAGCTTCCTCGGTTCCGCGACGGACCACTCGGACATGGTGCAGACCTCCCCGATTCAACGCGCCATATCGCGTCTTCTCGTATTCACGATATATCGTGGCGAGGGAAAGTCAAGGCACTCGTTCTGGGGATGGCGAGCTGTGCATAAGTGTTCAAATGGGGCGAGTCGCCCTAGCGTGTGACCATGCCGACGGAAGCTGGCCCCACCGGTCCCGCAGGTCCCGCCTCTGGGGCGCTGCTGCTGTGCCGGGCGGTACCCGGAGCCGTCGCCCCCGTCGCCCGCCTGCTGCGCGAACCCGTGCAGCTCCTTCGCGCGGGCGACGAATGGAGCGTGCTGGTCCCCGAGGGCGGGCCCTGGCGGGACGGCGGCGAGCCTGTCGACCGGGTGGTCACCGGCTGGGCCACGGCCCTCGCCGTCGGCGCGCCCTGGCCCGTGCTCGCCCTGTGGTGGGACGCCGACCACGCGGCATTCCTGCTGGCGTCCGGCTTCCGCCGCCCGGTCGGATTCGTCTGGCTCGCGAGCGGCGTACCGGTGGGGGAGGACGAGGCACTGCGCACCTTCGCCGCGCGCGTGGGCCTCGATCCCGTGCTGGACGTGGGGGCCCTCGACCAGCTGGCGAAACCCGACTCCGCGGCCGATGCCGGTAGCCGGCTGCGCGGTCTGCTGGCGGTCCTCGCGCGCGTGGGCGTCTCGCTGCCTCCGGGACTCGCCCCGGGCGAACCCGCCGAGCGCCTGCGGGAAGCCGCCGCGCGCCGGCCGGACAGCCTCCCGGTCGCATGGCCGGTCCGGCGCGACGAGGTCGCGGAACGCGACACCCTCGGTCACAGCCGCCTCGGCCCCTGGATGCCCTGGACCGGAGACCCGAGGGCCCGCGCTCTGGCTCTCGCTCAAGTGGCGGCGGGCGTACCGCTCCTGGCCTGGGGGCTACGGCGGCGCAGCGGGGGCTGGGTCGCGGCCGGAGGGCTGCTGCTGGCCAATGGCACGCTGGGCCTGGCGTACGGCCTCATGTATCCACGCGACTGAGGCCTCCGCCCCCGTGACTGACGCCTCCGTGCACGCGACTGACGCCTCCGCCCCCGCGACTGACGTCCTGAAAGCCGCCCGGGAGCTGCAGAGCGCCCGGACCCGGCGGAGGATTCCTACTCGTCGTCCTCGTCGTCCAGCCGTGCCAGCCAGGTCGCCAGGCGCTCCACCGGCACCTCGAAGTCGGGGTTGAGGTCGACGAACGTCCGCAGCTGCTCGGCGAGCCACTCGAAGGTGACCTCCTCCTCGCCGCGCCGCTTCTCCAGTTCCTCGATGCCACGGTCCGTGAAGTACATGCCGTCAAGGATATGTGCGCGCAAACGGCCGGGCCGCACCCCCGTAGCGGGGATGCGGCCCGGTCACATAGGACGCGCGAGGGCGGTTACGCCTCGAACACCTCACGCACCAGCTGCTCCTGCTCGGCCTGGTGCCGCTTCGCGGAACCGACCGCCGGGGACGAGCTGTGCGGGCGCGAGATGCGGCGCAGGCGCTCGCCGTGCGGGACGTCGGCGCCGACCGCCAGGTCCAGGTGGTCGATCAGGTTGAGCGCGATGAACGGCCACGCGCCCTGGTTCGCCGGCTCCTCCTGGGCCCACAGGTACTTCTCGGCGTTCGGGTACTTCTTGATCTCCGCCTGGAGCTCGGCACCCGGCAGCGGGTACAGGCGCTCGATGCGGATGATCGCCGTGTCCGTGACGCCGCGCTTCTGACGCTCGGCCTCCAGGTCGTAGTAGACCTTGCCGGCGCAGAAGACGACCTTCCTGACCGCCGCCGGGTCCACCGACGCGTCGCCGATGACCGGCTGGAACTGGCCCGTCGTGAACTCCTCCGCCTTGGCCGCCGCCGCCTTCAGGCGCAGCATCGACTTCGGCGTGAAGACCACCAGCGGCTTGTGGTGCGGGTTGTGCACCTGCCACCGCAGGAGGTGGAAGTAGTTCGACGGCGACGTCGGTGTGGCGACCGTCATGTTGTTCTGGGCGCACATCTGGAGGAAGCGCTCGGGGCGCGCCGAGGAGTGGTCCGGGCCCTGGCCCTCGTAGCCGTGCGGCAGCAGCAGGACGACGCCGGACGTCTGGGCCCACTTCTGCTCGGCCGACGAGATGAACTCGTCCACGACCGTCTGGGCGCCGTTGACGAAGTCGCCGAACTGCGCCTCCCACATCACGAGCGCCTCGGGGCGGGCCAGCGAGTAGCCGTACTCGAAGCCCATCGCCGCGTACTCGGAGAGGAGGGAGTTGTAGACGTTGAGCCGCGCCTGGTCCTCGGAGAGGTACTGCAGCGGCGTGTACTCGTCGCCCGTGGTGCGGTCGATGATGACCGCGTGGCGCTGGCCGAACGTACCGCGCTGCGAGTCCTGGCCCGCGAGGCGGACCGGGACGCCCTCCAGCAGGAGGGAGCCGATGGCGAGGGTCTCGCCCATGCCCCAGTCGATCGTGCCGTCCTCGACCATCGACGCCCGGCGCTGCAGCTGCGGCAGCAGACGCGGGTGGACGGTGATGTGGTCGGGGATGTTGACCTGGGACTCGGCGATCCGCTTGACGACCTCCGAGGTCACCGCGGTGTTCACGGTGACCGGGAACTCGGCCTGCGGGTCGGTGGGCTCGGCGGCGGCCGGCTGCGAGGTGGCCTCGCGGACCTCCGTGAAGACCTTCTCCAGCTGGCCCTGGTAGTCCTGCAGCGCCTGCTCGGCCTCTTCCAGGGTGATGTCGCCGCGACCGATGAGGGACTCGGTGTACAGCTTGCGCACCGAGCGCTTCTTGTCGATCAGGTCGTACATCAGCGGCTGGGTGAAGGCCGGGTTGTCCGACTCGTTGTGACCGCGGCGGCGGTAGCAGATGAGGTCGATCACGACGTCCTTGTTGAACGCCTGGCGGAACTCGAAGGCCAGGCGGGCAACGCGGACGACCGCCTCGGGGTCGTCGCCGTTCACGTGGAAGATCGGGGCCTCGATCATGCGGGCCACGTCGGTGGCGTACATCGAGGAGCGCGACGACTCGGGAGCCGCCGTGAAGCCGACCTGGTTGTTGATGACCACGTGGACCGTGCCGCCGGTGCGGTAGCCGCGCAGCTGCGACATGTTCAGGGTCTCGGCCACCACGCCCTGGCCCGCGAACGCCGCGTCGCCGTGGATCGCCACCGGCAGGACCGTGAAGTCCGTGCCGCCCTTGTTGATGATGTCCTGCTTGGCGCGGGCGATGCCCTCCAGGATCGGGTCGACCGCCTCCAGGTGGGAGGGGTTGGCGGCCAGCGAGACCTTGATCTGCTCGCCGTCCAGGCCCGTGAAGGTGCCCTCGGCGCCCAGGTGGTACTTCACGTCGCCGGAGCCGTGCATCGACTTCGGGTCGAGGTTGCCCTCGAACTCGCGGAAGATCTGCGCGTACGACTTGCCGACGATGTTCGCCAGGACGTTCAGCCGGCCGCGGTGGGCCATGCCGATGACGACCTCGTCGAGACGGGACTCCGCCGCGCTGTCCAGGACCGCGTCCAGCAGCGGGATGACGGACTCGCCGCCCTCCAGGGAGAAGCGCTTCTGGCCGACGTACTTCGTCTGCAGGAAGGTCTCGAAGGCCTCGGCCGCGTTCAGCCGGCGCAGGATGCGCAGCTGCTCCTCGCGCTCCGGCTTGGTGTGCGGGCGCTCGATGCGGTCCTGGATCCACTTGCGCTGCTTGGGGTCCTGGATGTGCATGAACTCGATGCCGGTGGTGCGGCAGTACGAGTCGCGCAGCACGCCGAGGATGTCGCGCAGCTTCATCAGGGACTTGCCGGAGAAGCCGCCGACGGCGAACTCGCGCTCCAGGTCCCACAGGGTGAGCCCGTGCTCGGTGATGTCCAGGTCGGGGTGCTTGCGCTGCTGGTACTCCAGCGGGTCGGTGTCGGCCATGACGTGGCCGCGGACCCGGTAGGAGTGGATCAGCTCGAAGACGCGGGCGGCCTTCGTGACGTCGTCGTCGTGGCTGGCGTCGATGTCCTTGAGCCAGCGGACCGGCTCGTAGGGGATGCGCAGCGCCTCGAAGATCTCGTCGTAGAAGCCGTTCTCGCCGAGGAGGAGGTTCGCGACGATCCGCAGGAACTCGCCGGAGGCGGCGCCCTGGATGACCCGGTGGTCGTAGGTCGACGTGAGCGTCATGACCTTGGAGATACCGAGCTTGTTCAGCGTGTCCTGGGACGTGCCCTGGAACTCCGCCGGGTAGTCCATGGAGCCGACGCCCATGATCACCGACTGGCCGGGCATCAGACGCGGCACGGAGTGCACGGTGCCCAGGCCGCCGGGGTTGGTCAGGGAGACCGTCACACCGGTGAAGTCGTCCATGCCCAGCTTGCCGTCGCGGGCGCGGCGGACGATGTCCTCGTAGGCCTGCCAGAACTCGAAGAAGTTCAGGGTCTCGGCCTTCTTGATGCCCGCGACCACGAGCTGGCGGTCGCCGTTGGGCTTGACCAGGTCGATGGCGAGGCCGAAGTTGACGTGCTCCGGCTTGACCAGGGTCGGCTTGCCGTCCTTCTCCACGAAGGAGTAGTTCATCGACGGCATGGCCTTGATGGCCTGCACCATCGCGTAGCCGATCAGGTGCGTGAAGGAGATCTTCCCGCCCCGGGCGCGCTTCAGGTGGTTGTTGATGACGATGCGGTTGTCGAAGAGCAGCTTCACCGGGACGGCGCGCACGGACGTGGCCGTGGGCACCTCCAGGGAGGCGTTCATGTTCTTCGCGACCGCGGCGGCGGGGCCGCGCAGCACGACCTGCTCGGGGCCCGAGGGGGCCTCGGCGGCGGGCTCGGCCTTCGGCTTCGCGGCGGCGGCCGGCTTGGCGGGGGCCGGAGCGGCCTTCGCCGGGGCGGCGGCCTGGGCCGGGGCCTGCGCGGCGGGCTTCGCCTGGGCCGGAGCCGAGGCGGGAGCCGGCGCGGCGGCGGGCTTCTCGGCCGCCGGGGCGGGGGCCGCGGCCTGGGCGGGGGCGGCCTGGGCCGCCGGCTGAGTCGTGGTGGTCCCCGCGGCCCCCGCGGCCGCGGTACCCGCCGGAGCCGAGGCGGCGGCCGCCCCTGGCTTGTAGTCGGCGAAGAAGTCCCACCAGGCTCGGTCTACCGAATTCGGGTCCTGGAGGTACTGCTGATAGATCTCGTCGACGAGCCACTCGTTGGCACCGAACGACGCGGCGGGGTTCTTCCCCGCTTGGTCGGTGTCGGTAGAGATGCTCGAGTTACTGGGGGACTGTGGCGACACGGCGGTAACCGCCCTCTTCCGCTTCACAAGATGATGGACAGCGGGAATCAAGGCTACGCCTCCCGGACCGTGAAGGTCAGGCCGGGCCCGTTCAACGTCACGCAAGTCACACTTCAAAGAGTGTTTCGGGGCTTGAAATGGCGGGAAACAAGCGTGGTTCCGCTTAAGGAGGGAAGGGGGGAGCGGCACCCGGGGCGCCGACGGCGCGGGTCTGTGCCTGATCACACGTGTCCGTCAGCGCGGACGCCCGTGGATCTTGAGGCTCCGCTTCGAACTTTACGTCAACTTGGCAGAGATGGAAGTCCCGGAAGAGTGACAAGAATCCGGCAACCTCGCTCGGATTCGGCCACTCCGATCCGCCCGCCGTGCAGATCCACCGCCCAGCGTGCGATGGCGAGGCCGAGGCCCGTGCCGCCGTCGCTGCCCGATCCCGGCGGCCGTTTGGCGCTGCCGCGGTTGAACCGCTCGAACACACGGTGCCACTCGGACTTCGGAATGCCGGGGCCCTCGTCCAGGACCTCCAGCTCCAGCGACTCCGGCAGTGCGCCGCGCCGCGCCTTGACCGTCACCCGGCCGTGCGGCGGGCTGTGCTTGACCGCGTTGTCGATGAGGTTGGCCACGACCTGGTGGATGCGCTCCGGGTCGGCGTGCGCGGTCAGCTCCGGAGGCGAGACGTCGAGGTGCAGATGGACGTCCGTACGGGTGTGACTGCCCGAGCCGGTGGCGATGCCCGCGCGCACGGAGGCGACCATGTTGGCCTCCTTCAGCACGCCCGACAGATACGGCCACACCTCGAAACGCCGCTGCTTGAGCGGTACGACGCCGTTGTCCAGGCGGGACAGGTCCAGCAGCGTCTCCACCAGCCGGCCGAGCCGCTCGGTCTGCTTCAGGGCCGTGCGCATCGTCTCGGGGTCGGCCTGGGTGACGCCGTCGACGATGTTCTCCAGCACCGCGCGCAGCCCCGCGATGGGTGTGCGCAGCTCGTGCGAGACGTTCGCCACCAGCTCCTTGCGCTGGCGGTCCTGGGCCTCCAGCTCGTCGGCCATGGCGTTGATCGTCACCGCCAGGTCGCCCAGCTCGTCACGGCGGTTGTCCCGCACCCGGCGGGTGTAGTCGCCCTGCGAGATGGAGCGGGCCACGGCGGTCATCTCGTCCAGCGGCGCGGTGAGCGAATGGGCCACGAACTGCGTAATGAGGAGCGTGGCGATCATCGAGAAGACCGTGATGAAGCGCAGCTCCGTCTTCGTGTGCACCGCGATCACCGACAGGCCTGTGGTGATCAGCACCGAGATGACGACCAGCGCGCCCAGCTTGGTCTTGATCGAGAACGGGCTCACCCCGCCCCAGGGTTCCGGCTCCCCGGGGTTTCTCCGTGCGGCCGGCCCGCCGCTCATGGCGTCGGGGTCTCCAGGGCGTAACCCACGCCGTGCACCGTACGGATCCGCTCGGCGCCGATCTTCCGGCGCAGCGCCTTGATGTGGCTGTCGACGGTCCGGGTGCCGGAGGCGTCCGCCCAGTCCCAGACCTCGGCGAGCAGCTGCTCGCGCGAGAGCACCGCGCGCGGGGTGTTCGCCAGACAGACCAGCAGATCGAACTCGGTCGGCGTGAGGTGAACATCCTCACTCCGCACCCGCACGCGTCGCTGCGCGTGGTCGATCTCCAGCTCGCCGAGGCGCAGGATGCCGCTGCGCGGCGTCGCGGCGGCCAGTGCGGCCCGCTCCACACGGCGCAGCAGCACGTGCACACGCGCCGCCAGCTCCCGCATCGAGAACGGCTTCGTCATGTAGTCGTCGGCGCCGACGCCCAGCCCGACCAGCATGTCGGTCTCGTCGTCGCGCGCGGTGAGCATCATCACCGGCACCGGCCGGGCGGCCTGCACACGACGGCAGACCTCCAGACCGTCGAAGCCGGGCAGCATGATGTCGAGGATCAGCAGGTCGGGCTGCCAGGCCTCGGCCGTGTCGACCGCCGCCGGACCGTCGCCCGCCGTTTGCACGAGGAATCCCTCGGCTCGCAGGCGGGTCGCGATGGCGTCCACGATCGTGGCGTCGTCCTCGACGACGAGAACCCGGCGCTGCGCGCCCGGGGTAGCCGTCGCCGAACCGTTGTGGGAGGTCTGTGTCTGCTCCATCGCCCGCCCCTGGGGTGTGCTTTCCGGAATCAGTGGGGTGATTCCTCATGACTGGCTATGCCTGCGCATGGTTGCGATTGACGCTTGAATGATCGGCGTCAGAGGAGCAGCGTACGGGGAGTCAGGACACCTTTGCTATCCAGGGCGGATGCCGAGGTGTACGACGTCGGGAACGCCCCGGGCAACCGGGATCTCTTCGGTACGCACCCGTTGGAACCCGGCATTCCGCAAGGTTTCTTCGAATTCCGGAGAGGGCTGGGCGGACCAGACGGCGAGTACCCCGCCGGGTCTCAACACCCGTGCGCAGCTTGCCAGTCCGGCCTCCGAGTAGAGATTTCCGTTGCCCTCCGTGACGGTCCAGCCGGGGCCGTTGTCGATGTCGAGACACAGGGCGTCGAACGTGTCGGATGTCTCATTGACGTAGGTCACGAGATCGGCTTCGACGATTTTCGCGCGGGGGTCGGCCAGGGCCTCGGCGGAGAACGCGGAGAGCGGGCCGCCGAGGTGCCATTCGACAATCGCGTGCTCGCGTTCCACGACCGCGATCCCTCCCCAGCGGGGGTCCGCCGACGCGTGGGCCAGGGAGAAACCGACGCCGAGTCCGCCGATCAGGACGTCCGGGCGGTCCCGGCCGGGCAGGGCGTCCAGGGCCGCGTCGACCAGCCGCCGCTCCGAGCGGCCGTCGGAGGTGTCCATCAGGAAGCAGCCGTTCGCGATGATCTCCAGCCGGTCCCCGTGCCGCCGCAGCACGACCTCGCCGTGCGGGCCCTCGCGACGGTCCAGTACATCGGGCGTGTCGTTCGAGGTGGGCATCGGAGCATCCTGGCAGGTGCGGGGTGCACGGCGCCAAGAATTAACGGAGCGGCCCGCGGCGGACGCGCTGCGCGGCTTTCGGGTTGCTGTGAATCGGCTCTCGCGTGGCGCCGGTCACAGACAGTGGGGCAGAGGTACGCGAAGGCTGGGACGTGACGGAAGGAGCGCCCGCTGTGGAACGCACCGCGCCGCCCGACGAGACGGCCGTGACGACGCGGACGGGCGCGCCCGTGTCCGATGTGCCGGGGCTCCTGGACGGGGTTCCGAGACAGCGGGGTCCGCGAGAGGGCGTAAGAGAGTCCGTCCCGGTGCGGGAGCCCCGGCGCCGGTTGCCGAGACCCTGGCTGCTCCTGCCCACGCCGACGGGCACGCCGTTCACCTTCGGGTACGTGGTCGTGCTCTGCGTCACCTCGCTGATCTCCGCCTACGCGGACCCCGCGCTGGTCCACGCCCTGCTCCAGGGTTCCAGCACCGATGTGGCACATCTGGTGCGGACGCCGGGGCTGGTGCTGGTCGGTAGCGCGCTGTGGGTCGCGGGCGGGGTGGCCTCGCCGTTCACGATCGGGTTCGTGCTGGTGCTGACCGCGCTGGAACGGCGGATCGGGGGCCTGCGCACGGCCGGTGTCTTCCTGCTCGGGCACGTCCTGGCCACCCTGGCGACCGAGGTCCCGGTGGGGCTCGCGGTGCTGGCCGGGCACCTCCCCGACAGTTCGCTGCACCGCCTCGACTACGGCGTCAGCTTCGGCGTCGCGGCCGGCACCGGCGCCCTGGCCGGCCTGCTCTCCCCCTGGCTGCGCGTGCCGCTGCTGGCCGTCTTCGGCGGCATGCTGCTCCAGGACCTCCTCGCCTTCACCGACCCGATGACGAACTGGGGCCACCTCATCGCCCTGGCCATCGGCATCACGACCTGGCCGGTGCTGCGGCGGTGGGGCGCGAAGCGGGCCGTCGGGGGCTGAGGGCGAGCCCGTCAGGCCGGCGGGGCGGTAGGCGGGCAGTGCCTGGCGCTGGTCAGCAGGGCCACCACCTCCCAGCCCAGTGCCTCGTAGAGCCCTCGCCCCGCGGGTGTCCCGGACAGGACGCCGGTGCGTGCTCCCTGCTCGACGGCGGCGTTCTGAAGCGTCCGCATGACGAGGCTGCCGAGCCCTCTGCGGCGGTGCTCGGGGGCCGTCTCGATCTGGTCGGCGACGGCGGTCGCGCCGGTCGGGGCGATCTGGCCGCGGGCCGCGAGGGAGCCGTCGGGCGCGGCGACCAGCACGCGCGTCACCCCGCCGCGTGACCAGGTGCGCAGCCGGTAGCCGCCGGGAACGTCAGGAACGTCGTCCGCTGTCAGGGGGACCGTCATCAAATAGCCGGGCTCGGGGTCGATCCACCAGTGGTCGTCCAGCCAGCCGGCGATCACCGAGGGATCCCGGAACGCCTTCAGCCAGACCGCGTCCCCGGTCACCTCGCCGGCCACCTTGCGGACGGCCGTCTCGTCGAGATCCTCGCCCGTCGCGCCGAACACATGCCGTGTGACGTGGCCGATCGCCCCCACGTCGATCGTGCAGCCCCATGGCTCGGTCACGGGCGGAGCCGCCCCGCGCGACACGACCCATCCGTCCACCCATGCCCGCACGGTCGCTTCCACGCCGCCCCCTCGGTAATAGCCAATCGCACTCTTTATCTATTACGGAAGCCGACCTTACGCGTCCGCCCGCCTCGCGTGTCGCAGGTGATCGCTGACAGCGAACGGCCGTCGGGGAACATCCGGCGGTCCCCGTGCATTGAGTCGGCATAGCTCAACTTGACTGCCGAAGGGGAGATCATGGCTGCTGAGTCCAAGGCGTTCACATCGCTCACCCTGCCCGTGCTGCCGCTCGACGGCGAGGTCGTGCTGCCCGGGATGGTGGTCCCGCTCGATCTGAGCGACTCCGAGGTCCGTGCCGCGGTGGAGGCCGCTCAGGCCGCTGCCAGGTCAACACCAGGGAAGCCCCGGGTACTCCTGGTGCCACGGATCGACGGGACCTACGCGAACACCGGTGTCCTCGGCACCGTCGAGCAGGTCGGCAGGCTCGCCGACGGCGACCCGGGCGCCCTGATCCGTGGCCGGGGCCGGGTGCGTATCGGGGCGGGGACCACGGGTCCGGGCGCCGCCCTCTGGGTCGAGGGCACTCACCTCGACGAGTCCGTGCCGGATCCGCTGCCCGGCCAGGTCGCCGAACTGGTCAAGGAATACAAGGCACTCGCCACCGCATGGCTGCGCAATCGCGGCGCGTGGCAGGTCGTCGACCGGGTGCAGGCCATCGACGACGTCTCGGCGCTCGCCGACAACTCCGGCTACTCGCCGTTCCTGACCACCGACCAGAAGATCGAGCTGCTGGAGACCACTGACCCGGTGGCCCGGCTGAAGCTCGCCGCCCAGCAACTGCGCGACCACCTCGCCGAGCAGGACGTGGCCGAGTCCATCGCCAAGGACGTCCAGGAGGGCGTCGACAAGCAGCAGCGCGAGTTCCTGCTGCGGCGTCAGCTGGAAGCCGTCCGCAAGGAGCTGCGCGAGCTGAACGGCGAGCAGGACGGTGAGGAGTCCGACGACTACCGCGCCCGCGTGGAGGCCGCCGACCTGCCGGAGAACGTCCGCGAGGCCGCGCTCAAGGAGGTCGACAAGCTGGAGCGGTCCTCCGACCAGTCGCCCGAGGGCTCCTGGATCCGCACCTGGCTCGACACGGTCCTGGAGATGCCGTGGAACGAGCGCACCGAGGACGCCTACGACATCCAGGGCGCCCAGGGTGTCCTCGACGCCGAGCACGCCGGTCTGGAGGACGTGAAGGAGCGGATCACCGAGTACCTCGCGGTGCGCAAGCGGCGTACCGACCGGGGCCTCGGCGTGGTCGGCGGGCGGCGCGGCGGTGCCGTGCTCGCGCTCGTGGGTCCGCCCGGCGTCGGCAAGACCAGCCTCGGCGAGTCCGTCGCCCACGCGATGGGCCGCAAGTTCGTGCGCGTCGCCCTCGGCGGTGTGCGCGACGAGGCCGAGATCCGCGGCCACCGGCGTACGTACGTCGGCGCTCTGCCCGGCCGGGTCGTGCGCGCCATCAAGGAAGCCGGGTCGATGAACCCGGTCGTGCTGCTCGACGAGATCGACAAGGTGGGCTCGGACTTCCGGGGCGACCCGGCCGCCGCCCTCCTCGAAGTCCTCGACCCCGCGCAGAACCACACCTTCCGGGACCACTACCTGGAGGTCGAGCTGGACCTGTCGGACGTCGTCTTCCTGGCCACCGCCAACGTCCTGGAGGCCATCCCGGAGGCGCTGGCCGACCGGATGGAGATCGTCCGCCTGGACGGCTACACCGAGGACGAGAAGGTCGTCATCGCCCGCGATCACCTGCTGCCGCGCCAGCTGGAGCGGGCCGGGCTCGCCGAGGACGAGGTGACCGTCGACGAGAGCGCGCTGCGCAAGCTCGCCGGGGAGTACACCCGCGAGGCGGGCGTCCGGAACCTGGAGCGGTCCGTCGCGCGGCTGCTGCGCAAGGTCGCGGCCCAGCACGAACTGGGCGAGCGGGAGCTGCCGTGGACGGTCACGGACGAGGATCTGCGCGCACTGATCGGCAGGCCGCATCACGTTCCCGAGTCCGCGCAGGAGCCGGCGGAGCGGCGGACGTCCGTGCCGGGTGTGGCGACCGGGCTCGCGGTGACGGGAGCGGGCGGTGACGTGCTGTACGTGGAGGCGTCGCTGGCCGACCCGGAGACCGGCGCGGCCGGGCTGACCCTGACCGGCCAGTTGGGCGACGTGATGAAGGAGTCCGCGCAGATCGCGCTGAGCTTCCTGCGTTCCCGCGGTGCCGAGCTCGAACTGCCGGTGGGTGATCTGAAGGACCGGGGCGTGCACATCCACTTCCCCGCGGGCGCGGTCCCCAAGGACGGCCCCAGCGCCGGCATCACGATGACCACGGCCCTCGCGTCCCTGCTGTCCGGCCGGCTGGTCCGCACCGACGTGGCGATGACCGGCGAGGTCTCGCTGACCGGGCGGGTCCTGCCGATCGGCGGTGTGAAGCAGAAGCTGCTGGCCGCGCACCGCGCCGGGGTCACCACCGTGATCATCCCCAAGCGCAACGAACCCGACCTGGACGACGTCCCGGCCGAGGTGCTGGACAGGCTCGACGTCCACGCCGTGACCGATGTCCGCCAGGTCCTGGAGCTGGCGCTCGCGCCCGCGACGAACGGGGCGGCGCCCGAGGTTCCGGTGGCCGCGTGACGGAGGTCGCCGGATAGGGAAGGCCCGGGTTCTCGTGAGGGAGGCCCGGGCCTTCACCGTGTGGTGGCCCTGTGGACAGGCGTGCCGTGACCTGCGGAATACTTGCCGAACTGCGGTGATGACGGCAGGTGACGGAAAATCTCAGTACGGGGCGAGACCGAGGCAGGGGCTGACGTGCAGGACAACGGGAACGGCGACGGACCGGGAGGCGAATCCGCCCTGGCCGCGAGCGGTGTGGACCAGCCCGCCTTCCTCGCGCTGGAGCGTGAGCTGACCGTGCTGCTGCGGCGCGCTCGGGCCAACCAGGGCGAGATGGCCCGCGAGGTCCACCCCGACCTGGAGTCGTCCGCGTACGGGCTGCTCGTCCGGCTCGACGAGTGCGGCAGCCAGCGGGCGACCGAGCTCGCCGCCTACATCGGCGTCGGCAAGGCCACGATGTCCCGCCAGCTGCGCGCCCTGGAGGAACTCGGGCTGGTCGCGCGCGAGCCCGACCCCGCCGACGGCCGCGCCTGGCTCGTCGCCCTCACCCAGGAGGGCCACGACCGCGTCCGCCGGGTGCGGGAGGCCCGCCGTGCCCGCTACGCCGGCCGCCTGGCCGACTGGGACACCCACGAGGTCACGGAACTGGCCCGGCTGCTGCACCAGCTCAATCGCGGCATGGAGAGGTAGGACCGGGCAGCCGCTCAGAACTCCACGTACACGGCCGTCGCGTCGTCGTGCCGCTTGCTCCTGCCCAGGAACGTCGCGGCGGTCTCCGACCGTTCCAGTGCCCGGACACGGTCCACCAGTGCCTGGGGGCCCTCCTTGCGCACGAGGTGGAAACAGTCCGTCCAGTCACCCTCCTCGAACCTCTCCACCCAGCGCGTGGCGCCGTCCGTCAGGGCCGCCAGCGCCCGGACCTGCCGGCGGGGCAGGGTTCCGGTCACCGCCCGGGCCGCCACCGAGGGATCCGCGGCCGCCGTCCAGAAGCCGCCCTCCTTGTTGCGGACCGTCGAGTCCACCAGCGCGTCCGTGGCCAGGGCCGAGCGGGGGAGGAGGGAGAGCCGGTCGTCGAGGACGGGTGTCACCACGCCGTCGGGGGACTCCAGGAGGAGGGCGGAGTCCGAGAGCACCAGGTACTCCACCGTGGCCGGGGTCCAGCGGGCCACGACCACCGTGGCCTGCGGTGTCCGGGGGTGAGAAAGGTCACAGGTTGCGGCATGCGCCTCGGAGGTACGCGCGATGGCGCGGGACAAGGCGTCGACCAGGGGAGCATCCGGGAGTGAAACGGTCAGTTCGGTCAGAGCTCCGCCGAGGCGTGCGGTGAACCAGGGGACGGAATGCAGACACCCCGTCCCGCCCCTCGGCGGCGTGACACCGTCCAGGACGACGACCGCACCGCCCTGTCCGGAGGCCGGTAGTCCGACACTGGCGAAGTCCTCGTTGGGGCGGTCGGCGTCTCCCGGCTCAGAGGCGAGTTCAGTGCGCATCCAGCCAGTCTGCACGAGCCCTTCACAAGGCTCGCAAAAGGCTGGCAATAGTTGCGGGACCGGTGCGGCAGCGCAGGTCAGGCGCCTGTTTTGGGAGGGAATGCTTTGTTCCGGGAAGGCGTGGCGGCGAATATTGCCACCGCCCGCCGCCGACGTCCAACCGGCATGCCGCACAAGGCCGCTGCAAGGGCCAGCGGAACTTGCCCCTCAACTCTCGTCCGGGGTTCACTCCTTCGGGTGGCGGGTCAGGTGATGCGCGTGCGCTGCCCACCGGCGCTGGGAGGGTCGGGAAGTGTACCGGGAGTGCACGTCAGTTGACGGAACGTCACCCGGGCCATGGGTTCACGAGTCAGGAATGCGAGCACCGGTGCAGAAGACGCGGCCTCGTCGTACAGGCAAGCAGACGGCCCCCGCTCAGGGCACTGAGCAGACGCCCCCCACCGGCAAGGGCCGCTCCACGCACGTACGCAACCGGCTCATCGTCGCCGTGGCCGTGGTCGCCGCGGCCATCGCCGGTGCCGGTACCCCGTCCGTCCTCGCCGCCTCCGGGGAACTCCACGACTCCCAGGAACTGGTGACGCTCGCGGAGCAGACGCAGGACGCCCTCGGGCTCGCGCACTCCCTCGCCGACGAGCGGGACGACGTCACCTCCTACATAGCGGCCGGCCGCCCCAAGGCCAAGGCGCCCTCCGAGCAGCGCAGCGCCCGCGTGGACCGGCAGGTCGAGGAGCTGCGGGCCGACACCGACACGCCCGCCTCGCTCCGCTCGGACCTCGACGACATCGCGGCCGTCCGCCGGGCGGCGCTCACCGGCAAGAGCAACGCGCTCGAAGCGCATCAGGCGTACTCCACCGCCATCACCCAACTCCACCGGCTCGCCGAGCAGCTGGCGCAGCAGACGCCGCCCCGCGCGGGCTCCGGCGCCTACGCCCGGGCCGAACTGGACTCCGCCGTCCAGCAGGCCGCCGCCGCCCGCGGGCTGCTGCTCGCCGCCCTCAGCGTGCCGCGCGGCGAGACGGTCACCGACCCCGTCACCGGTCTGCCCGCCGAGACCTCCTCCGACGCCGACACCCGGCAGCGCGACGCCCTGAGCGCCGCCGCCCAGCAGGCCCGGCTGCGCTCCGACGCGGCGCTCGCCGACTTCCGCGACACCGCGCCCAAGGCGGCCCGCACCTCGTTCGACTCCACGGTCACCGGCACCGAGGTCAACTCCGCCGACAAGTACCTCGCCATCCTCACCGACCAGCCGACGCTCACCGGCGGCGAACTCTCCACCGTCAACACGAAGAAGCTGGACGCGGCCCTCTCGGCCCGGGTCGACCTGATGCGCGGTGTGGAGTCCGCCCTCTACGACCGGAGCACCAAGGACCTCGAGGCACTGCGCGACGACGACGTCACCGCGCTGGAGATCCGCATCGCCGTCCTCGGCGCCCTCATGCTGCTCGCCGTCGGTGTCGCCACGGGCATGGCCCGCAGCCTCACCCGGCCCCTGGCGGTCCTGCGGCTGGGGTCCAAGCGCCTCGCCGAGGCCGAGGACCCGGCGGCCGAGGAACCGGTCAAGTTCACCGGCCGCAACGACGAGTTCGCCCAGGTCGTCCGCTCCGTCAACGCCCTGCACGGGCACGCGGCCGCCCTGACCGAGCGGATCACCACGCTGGAGTCCGACCGCAAGCACCTCGTCGGCCAGCGCCAGAAGATGGCCGACGCACGCGAGGAACTGCGCGGCGAACTCGCCGAGTCCGTCGCCCAGCTGGAGCGGGTGCGCACGGCCATCGGCGGTACGTTCGTCAATCTCGCGCTGCGCACCCTCGGACTGGTCGAGCGGCAACTGGCCGTCATCGAGAACCTGGAGGAGCGCGAGCAGGACCCGGACCGGCTCGCCACCCTGTTCAAGCTGGACCACTTCGCGACGGTCATGCGCCGGCACAGCGAGAACCTCCTGGTCCTCGCCGGCACCGAGCACGTCCAGCACGCCGCCGGGCCCGTGCCGCTCGTGGACATCGTCCGTGCCGCGGTGAGCGAGATCGAGCGGTACGAGCGGGTCCGTATCGCCGCGCTGCCGCCGCACGCGCACATAGCCGGGTTCGCCGCAGACGACCTGTCCCACCTGCTGGCCGAACTCATGGAGAACGCCACGTCGTTCTCGCCGCCCGACCTGCCCGTCGAGGTCTCCGGCTGGCTGCTGGAGAACGGCGAGGTCATGCTCTCCGTCCAGGACGAGGGCATCGGCATGACCGAGGACCGGCTGGAGCGCCTGAACTCCCGCCTCTCCGACTTCGACCCGGAGGCGCCCTACGACCAGGAGGGCGAGGACGGTCTCGGCCTCGGCCTGTACGTAGTGGCCCGCCTCGCCCACCGTCACGGGGTGCGCGTGCAGTTGCGCGAGCAGAAGCAGGGCGGGGTCGCGGCGGTGGTCGTCCTGCCCCGCAACCTCTTCGCCGCCGCTCCACACACGGCCGTCCCGTCCTCCGGCCCGCTCTCCGCCACGACCCACACCGTCTCCTTCCCGGGCGCCGACGCCGAGGCCAACTCCAACGTCCTGCACAGCCGCGCCGGCGGCGGAGACCCGTTGGTGGCACTGGCGGAGAAGGCGGTACGGCGGGACGAGGCGGCGGAGGCCGCCGAGCACCCGGAGCCGGCGGAAGCCGGAGTACCTGCGGAGTCCGCGGTGCCGGTGGAGTCCGAAGTGCCGGCGGATGACGAGGCTCAGGTGGAGCCCGAGGCGCCTGCGGAGCCCGAGGCGCCCGCGGCACCGGCGGAAACCCCTGCCGAGACCACGATGGAGCTGCTGCTTCCGGTACCGGAGGGGGACCCGGAGCCGACGCAGCACGATCCCGCGGCCGCCGACGGCGATTTCGCCCCACAGGGGCCACCCGCACACGACCACGAAACCCGCACGGGGGGTGCGGGTGGGAACGAAGACGCCGAAGGCGAAGCCGAGGCCGACGTCGAGCACGAACGCGTCACCGACAAGGGCCTCCCCAAGCGCACTCCCAAGATCACCGCACAGGCCCAGGCTCCGCGCCAGCGGACCGGCTCCGTGGACGCCGCGGCCCTCCGCCGCCGTCTCGGCGGCTTCCGCCAGGGCGCCCAGGCCGGCTACCGCGAGGTGGAGGCGGAGATCGCCGAGCAGACGGCCTCGCACAAGCGGCCGGTCACCGGCACATCAGGACCAGCTGAATCCGAAGAAGCCACGGGGGGCACAGCCGAGGAGGCAAGCAGTTGACCGCTCCCAGTACCTTCGGACTGATCGGGCTGAGCAGTGAGGCCCGCAACCTGCACTGGCTGCTGACCAACCTCGTCGAGGAGGTACCTGGCATCCTCTCGGTCGCGGTCGTCTCCTCCGACGGACTGCTCCTGCTCTCCTCCGACGACCACCGCAACCGGCAGGCCAGGGAAGCCCTGCAGGCCCGCGGTACCAAGCGGACCGGCCCGCGCGGCTCAGCCGCCGACCTGGCCACCATCGTCTCCGGCATCGGCAGCCTCACCGTCGGCGCCGCCAAGCTGATGGACTTCGGCGGGGTCAGGCACACCATGGTCGCGATGGACGAGGGCAGCCTGTTCGTCATGTCGATCAGCGACGGCTCGCTGCTCGGCGTCCACGGCTCCGCGGAGTGCGACATGAGCGTGGTGGCGTACCACATGGCCCTGTTCGTCGGCCGCGCCGGCCATGTCCTGACGCCCGAACTCCGCAGCGAGCTCCGTAGTTCCCTGGAGCGGTCCCAGACGACGGGGAGTGCCCGATGAGCAGTACGCCGAAGCATCACCTGCCGGTCCGCGGCGGTGACCGCAAACCCGCCCGGGTCCGCCCCTACTCGCTCACCGGCGGCCGCACCCGGTTCGGCCACGTCCTCCTGGTGGAGACGTTCGTGGCGAGCACGGCCGCGCTGGAGGCCCCGGAGGAGCGCCGGGAACTGACCAACGGCTCCCTCTCCACCCGCGTGATGCCGGAGCTCCAGGCCATCGTCGAACTGTGCCGCCGGATGCGTACGGTGGCCGAGATCGCCGCGCTGCTGAAGATGCCGCTCGGCGTGGTCCGCGTGCTCCTCAGCGACCTCGCGGACCAGGGAAAGATTCGTGTGTACGGAACGGGAACCGGCCACGGCACGGGCCGCCCGGACCGAGCTCTGCTGGAAAGGGTGCTGAGTGGACTCCGTCGTCTCTGACGCCGCTCACGGCGTCTCCGCAACATCCCCGTTCGTTCAGCCCGACGCGAGCATGCACGCCTGGGAGACGGACCGTACCCGCGCACCCATCGCCACGAAGATCGTGGTGGCGGGCGGCTTCGGCGTGGGCAAGACCACCCTGGTCACCGCAGTCTCGGAGATCACGCCTCTGCAGACCGAGGCACTGATGACCGAGGCGAGCGAGGCCACCGACGATCTCACCTCCACACCGGGCAAGACCACCACCACCGTGGCCATGGACTTCGGGCGCCTCACGCTCGACGACGACCTGGTGCTCTACCTGTTCGGCACGCCGGGCCAGCAGCGGTTCTGGTTCATGTGGGACGACATCGTGCGCGGCGCGATCGGCGCGGTCGTCATGGCCGACACACGCCGGCTGAAGGACTGCTTCCCGGTACTGGACTACTTCGAGAGCTCCGGACTGCCGTACGTGGTCGCGGTGAACCACTTCGACGACAGCGAGCTGTTCGAGCCGGAGGATGTGCGGGAGGCCCTGACCATCCCGCGACACATACCTGTCATGATCATGGACGCGCGTCGCCGGATCTCCGTGATCGAGACCCTCCTGGCCCTGGTGGGCCACGCGCTCGACGAAACCCCCGAGTAGAGGACAGCCCCGCATGCGGAAGATACTCGTCGTCGGAGCCGGTCAGTCCGGACTCCAGATCGCTCTCGGCCTCCAGTCGCAGGGGTACGAGGTCACCCTGATGTCCAACCGGACGGCGGACGAGATCCGTACCGGCCGGGTCATGTCGACGCAGTGCATGTTCCACACGGCACTGCAGCACGAGCGCGATCTCCAGCTGAACTTCTGGGAGTCCCAGGCCCCGAAGATCCAGGGGCTCGGCGTCTCGGTCGCCGCCCCCGGCTCCTGGGCCGAGGGTCCCGCGGCGCGTGCGATCGACTGGCTGGGCAGGCTCGACGGGTACGCGCAGTCGGTCGACCAGCGCGTGAAGATGGCCGGCTGGATGGAGACGTTCGCGCAGCGCGGCGGACAGCTCGTCATCCACGGCGCGGCCGTCGGCGACCTCGACTACTTCTCCCGCACGTACGACCTGGTGCTGGTCGCGGCCGGCAAGGGCGAGCTGGTCCAGATGTTCGGCCGGGACGCGGAGCGTTCCCCCTACAGTGAGCCGCAGCGCGCGCTGGCCGTGGCGTACGTCCACGGTCTGGGCCCGCGCCCCGAGCACCCGGACACCGAAGGGGTCCGCTGCAACCTCGTGCCGGGCGTCGGCGAGCTGTTCGTCATGCCCACCCTGACCACCTCGGGCCGCGCCGACATCCTGTTCTGGGAGGGCATACCCGGCGGCCCGCTCGACGCCTTCGGCGGCGTCAAGGACCCCGCGGAGCACCTCTCCCTGACCCTGGAACTCATGGAGCGGTACGTCCCCTGGGAGTACGCGCGGGCCACCAAGGTCGAGCTGACCGACGCGGGCGGCACGCTGGCCGGCCGCTACGCCCCCACCGTCCGCAACCCCGTCGGCCGCCTCCCCAGTGGCGGTCTCGTCCTGGGTGTGGCGGACGTCGTCGTCGCGAACGACCCGATCACCGGGCAGGGCTCCAACTCGGCGTCCAAGTGCGCCGCCGCGTACCTCTCCGCGATCGTCGAGCACGGTGACAAGCCGTTCGACGAGGAGTGGATGCGGTCCGCCTTCGACCGCTACTGGGACACCGCCCAGCACGTCACCAAGTGGACCAACGCGATGCTCGCGCCGCCGCCGGAGCACATCCTGAACCTGATCGGCGCCGCCGGTGAGCTCCAGCCGGCCGCCGACCGCTTCGCCAACGGCTTCAACGACCCGGCCGACTTCGAGAACTTCTTCTACGAGCCGGAGAAGACGGGGGCCTACCTCGCCGAGTTGTCCGGCGGCGCTGGTGCGGCGTAGGGCCGACCGGTCCTAGCGGTCGTACCCCTCGTCCGACCCGTCCGTGGCGCCCTTGGGAAGCTTCGGCGGCGCGTACCGCCGCAGGGGCTTCCCGGCCGGGTCCGGGCGTACGGCGCCCAGGAGCGGGTTGGCCGCGATCGGTGACACCTTCACCTTCGCGCCCGGGCGGGGTGCCTGTACGACCATGCCGTCGCCGAGGTACAGCGCCACATGCGTGGCCTCGGGGAAGTACACGACCAGGTCTCCCGGGCGCAGCTCGGCGAGCGGGATCCGCTTCAGCCGTTTCCACTGCTCCTGGCTGGTCCGGGGGATGGGTGCCCCGGCCTTGGCCCATGCCTGCGAGGTGAGGCCCGAGCAGTCGTACGACTTCGGGCCCTCCGCACCCCACTCGTACGGCTTGCCGAGCTGCCGGACGACGTAGCGCAGGGCTCGGTCGCCCTCCGCTGATGGTCTGCGGGCGCTGCTGAGCGCGCCGGACGCCATGAATTTCTTCTGGGCCTTCGTGATCCCGTTCCTCTCGAACTCGGAGAGGGCGGCGAGCTGGTCGCGGCTGAGGGTGGCGAGGAGGTCCTCGACGTCGTGCAGGCGTCTGACGACCTGGTCCCGTTCCTTTTTGCGCCGCTCGGTGAGGGTGAGCTGTGCGTCGAGGGCCTTGCGGGCCTTGCGGGCGAGGTCGTCGGCCTTTCGCTCGTCGCCCGTCAGGCGGTTGATCGTCTCGGCCCGTTCCCGGGCGATCCTTCGGATCACGTGGCTCTGGTCGATCGCGTGCTGGGGGTCGCGGGCCAGGAGCAGTTGTACGTACGGGGAGATGTCGGTGCTGCTCTGGTACTGCTGCCGGGCCAGGCGGCCGACCTCGCTCCGGCTGTCGTGGAGGGAGAGCCGGGTCCGGGCCAGGGCGCGGTTCAGGCGGTCGGTCTCGGTGCGCTGTTTCTTTAGCCTCTCCTCGGTGGCGTTGTAGGCCTCGGTGGCCTGTTCGGCCTTGTGGTAGAGCTGCTGAAGGTCGGTCAGGAGGTAGGCGAGGGAGGCCGGGGGTGGTCCGGGGTCGGGCTTCGGGGCCGCGGTGGCGGGGACGGGGGCGAGGGCTGTTGCTGCTGCCATCGCCGCCATACAGGCCAGACGCAGAAGGGTTCCTGACATGCCATCACCTCCGATGCGGGGGCGGCCCTTCGGCCACCGGACATCGTGAGGATGAGGGGTGCGGGGTGGTGTGTGCGGTAAGCCTGCGCGGTTCGGCGCAACAGGGTCACCCGTCGGCGTCGTCCCGCTTGCCGGGCGGCGTGGCGTGTGGCTTCGACCAGGGCCATGTGAGCCGCCGGGGCGGGACGCCTTCGGGGGCGTACTCGTACTTCCAGCGGTTGGTCAGGCCGACCCTGCCCGGTCCGCGGGGGACGCGGCGGTAGACGAGCACGGTGGGCGGGCCGCCGGCCGGGTCCGGGACGGGGATGCGGTACGTCTTGGGCGGGTGGCCGGTGATGCCGAGCAGGACGGGCAGGACCCTGCCGTCCATGGGGCCGCCCTCGAAGGGGGTGTCTTCGCTCTTCACCAGATCAGTGTCAGACATCCTCGGCGAGGGCCTGGACCAGGGCGTCGGTCTGCGGGTCCCGGCGGGCGGTCACCGACAGCATGGCCACGAACTGCTCCACGAGCCAGTCGCGGAGGTCCTCGGCGGGGGGCTGCTTGTCCTCGTCGAGCCAGATCAGCGACGAGGCCTCCACGGCCGTGATCCACATGCGGACGGTCATGCGCAGGCGGGGGCCCGGGGTGGTGACCTCCAGATGGCTGACGATGTGCTCGGCGGCGGCGCGGCGTACGCCGTCGACGATGGCGGTGGTCCGTGAGGTCTCCACGACGCTGCCACCCTGGAGGAGGGCGCTGAAGCCGGCGTCGTGCTGGTCGACGAAGGCGAGGTAGCGGTCGAGGGCGCGGGACAGGCGGGGGAGGAGGGGGCCCTCGCGGGGTTCGTCGAAGCAGGTGCGGAGCTCGTCGGCGGCGGAGCGCAGGGCGGCCTCGTAGAGCTGCTGCTTGCCGCCGGGGAAGTACCGGTACACCAGGGGGCGGGACACTCCGGCCGCCTCCGCCACGTCGTCGAGGGACACCTCCTCGGGTGCGCGGTGGGCGAAGAGGTTCAGTGCGGAGGTGAGCAGCTGGCTGCGGCGTTCCTCGACGCTGAGTCGCCGGTAGGCGGGGGTGGGGGCGGCTGGTGTCATGACTCGCAGCGTAGCCGGGGGGCCGGGGGTGGGGTGCCTGCGGCGGCCTGCGCGGTCTGTGGGGGGTGCGCGTCGCGCCATCTCGCCGGGGGTGGGTCGGGGCCGTGTCGGCGGGTGCGGGCGCGTCGTGGCTTACGCCAGCAGGCCCGAGGACTTCCACAGGCGGCGGCCCACTCCCCGCAGCACTCCGATGTCGTCGAGGAAGTCCGTCAGTCGCTTCGAGCCGTTCTGCATGACCTCCCGGCGATGCCCGCTGGCCCGGACCTGGGCGAGGGCCTCGCGCTTGTCCAGGCCGACGTTCGTGTAGACGTCCGGGTTCACGAACGCCACCGAGAAGACCCGGGCGAACTCGCCGGAGGTGACCCGGGTGAACTCCTGGGACCACTTGGGGGCCGTCACCATCTGGCGGCGGAGTTCCTCGCGGGCGTAGCGCACGTGTCGGGCCTCCTCGACCACGTGGATGCGGGTGACTCCCCTGACCAGGGTCTGGACGCGCTCGTCGGGGAAGGTCAGGCGCTGCATCCAGTCGAGGACCTCCTCGCCGAGGAGGGTGGCGGTGAAGGAGCCGGGGGTGGTGGAGATGGTCTTGAAGAGGCGGCCCAGGTGCTGGTGGGCGCGGCTGACCGGGTACCAGGGTGTGTCGCCGTGGGAGATCAGGCGGGCGAACATCTTGGAGTGCCGGCACTCGTCCTCGATCTCCGTGAGGGCGTAGCGGACGTGTGCGCTCGTCGCGGCCTTGTCGTAGATGTGGCGGACGAGGAGCTGCATGAGGATGATCTCGAACCAGATGCCCAGGGAGGCGAGGGCCGCCGCCTCGTGCTGGGAGAGCAGGATCCGCTGTTCCTCGCCCATGCGCTTCCAGAGCGGGGTGTCGTAGAGCGAGACCAGCTCCGGGGGCCAGAACCACTTGCCCTCCTCGAAGGGCGCGTCCCAGTCCAGTTCCTTGTCCGGGTCGAAGGAGTGCTTGGCTGAGGAGTCGAGCAGCCGCTGGGCCACCTGCTCCCGGTCCTTGAGCAGGCCGAGGGCGTCGCGCAGGCCGTCGAGCGCGTCGGCTTCCGTCAGGGTCGTCATGGCTGCCCACCTCGTTGTGCACACGTCACTGTCCCCTTTATGAGACTGCGTGTCAGCAAGCTCGTCAATCCCCTGTGCGCCACTTGTTGACGCGGCGTCTACCGCGTAGGAACCTGCGAGGCATGCCGACCTTCGACCTGTACGCCGAGGAACCGGAAGAGTCCGTATGGCAGGTGCCGGCTGGCGGCGCGGCCCGTTTCAACTGGGATTATGACGACGGCCGTGACCGGCTCCTGGCCCTCTATCAGAAGGGCAAGGACAAGCAGTGGGACGGCCAGAAGCGCATCGACTGGGAGCTGGAGGTGGATCCTTACGATCCGCTGGGGACTCCGGATGAGGCGATGTCCCTCTACGGGACCAGGCACTGGGCGAAGCTGACGGAGAAGGACAAGGGCGAGCTGCGCCTGCACTACGCCTCCTGGCAGTTCAGCCAGTTTCTGCACGGTGAGCAGGGCGCGATGATCTGTGCCGCCCGGATCGTCGAGTCCGTCCCTGATCTGGACGCGAAGTTCTACTCGGCGACCCAGACGATGGACGAGGCCCGGCACGCCGAGATCTACGGCCGGTTCCTGCACGAGAAGGTCGGGCTGCTGTACCCGATCAACGACAACCTCCAGTCCCTGCTGGGCGACACGCTGCGCGACTCGCGCTGGGACATGCCGTACCTGGGCATGCAGGTGCTGATCGAAGGCCTGGCGCTGGCCGCCTTCGGCATGATCAGGGACACGACGGACAAGCCGCTGCCCCAGCAGATCCTCGCGTACGTCATGCAGGACGAGGCCCGGCATGTGGCCTTCGGGCGGATGGCGCTCAGGGACTACTACCGGCAGCTCACCGACGCCGAGCTGAGGGAACGCGAGGAGTTCGTCATCGAGGGCTGCTATCTCATGCGCGACCGGCTGCGCGGCGTGGAGGTGCTGGAGAACTTCGGCATCCCGAAGGCCGAGGCCGAGGCCTGCAGCGAGCAGTCCGAGTTCCTCGCCCTGTTCCGCAAGCTCCTCTTCAGCCGCATCGTCCCCTGCGTCAAGGACATCGGCCTGTGGGGCAAACGCCTCCAGCAGGCCTACGTCGACATGGGCGTCCTGGACATGGGCGACTCCGACCTCGACCTGCTGATGTCCCAGGACGAGGAGATCGCCGAGAAGCTGGACGCCGAGCGGTTCGCGGTGGAGGAGCGGGAGCGGGTCGCTGAGGTGGAGGGGGCGATCGCGGCCGGTCAGCGACTCGACGGCTGATCACGCGGCATCGGCATCGGCCTCACCGCCCTCGACCGCCGCCGCTAGACCGAGCAGCCCAGCCCCTCCGGTACCTCGCCCAGCGGGGGCGTCGCCCCCTGGGGCGGGTACGACGTGCGCAGGGTGAAGGCGTACGGGGTCGGGCCGTGGGTGCGGAGGTGGAGGAGGCGGGATTCGGCCTCGGCGACGGTCGGGCGGTGGCCCGCCGGGACCCACCACATCGCCACCATCGCCTCCTGGACCCGCTCGAACCACTCGCGGCGGCGGGCGAGCATCTCCCGGTGCCTGCCCTGGTACATGAACGCCGTGAGCGCGTCCGTGTCCCGCCACACCGACATGTTGATGATCAGCCAGGAGTCACCGAAGACGAGCACGTCCGTCGCGTCGCCGGTTTCGCCCTGCAACCGCCACACGAAACCCTCGGCGGCGTCGGCGTCCGCGTTCACGGGGTCCAGGGCGTCGACGAAGTCCTTCAACTGCGGGGAGTCCAGAGGGGCTTTGAGGCGGGCGATGTTGACCTGGGCGAGTTCGAAGGCGGCGGCAGAAGTCATGACCGAACGGTAGGTCGGGCGTCTGCTCACGCGGTAGGGCCGTCTCAGGAACCGGGCAGCCGGTCCCTGGACTTCAGCACCGCCTCCATCACCGCCCGCGCGATCGGCGCCGCGTCGCCGCCCCCGCTGATCTCCCCGCGGTCCGCGTCCGCGTCCTCCACGACGACCGCGACCGCCACCCGCGGCTGCAGATCGCGACCGCCCTGCGCCCAGGAGACGAACCAGGCGTACGGTGTGCCGGAGTTGCCGACGCCGTGCTGGGCGGTGCCGGTCTTGCCGCCCACGGTGGCACCGCGGATCGCGGCGTTTCGTCCGGTGCCGCCCCTGACCACACCCCGCATCAGCCCGCGCAGCCGAGCCGCGGTCGCGGGGGACATCGCCTGGCGGATCGCGCGCGAGCCGGCGGTCGCGAGTGTGCTGCCGCCCGGCCGGGTCGTGCGCTCCACCAGATAGGGCTCCCGCACCTGTCCGCCGTTCGCCACGGCCGCCGCCACCATCGCCATCTGCAGCGGGGTGGCGCGGGTGTTGTACTGGCCGATCGACGACAGCGCGAGCTGTGCCTTGTCGAGGGAGGTGTCGAAGGTGGACCGTGCCACGGAGAAGGGGATACGGAGCGCCGTGTCGTTGAAGCCGAAGGCCCGGGCCGCCGCCGTCATCCCCGGCACGCCCACCTCCACGCCCAGCTGCGCGAACACCGTGTTGCAGGAGAAGACGAACGCCTCACGCACGGAGGCGTCCGCGCAGCCCTTCGCGTAGTTCGACAGCCGCGTCCTCGTACTGGGCAGCCGGTAGGGGTCGGGGGAGTCGGTCGGCTTGTCGAGGTCCGTGACCAGGCCGGCGTCCAGCGCGGCGGCCAAGGTGACGATCTTGAAGGTCGAACCCGGCGGATACGTCTGGCGTACCGCCCGGTTGAGCATCGGCCGGTCCCGGTCGGCGTTCAGCCGCTTCCAGGCCCGGGCCGCCGCAGCCCCGTTCCCGGACAGCGGCTGGGGGTCGTAGGACGGGGCGGACACCAGGGCCAGGATCCGGCCGGTCGACGGCTCCAGGGCCGCCACCGCGCCCTTGCGCCCGGCGAGCCCCTGGTATGCCGCCCGTTGTGCCGCCGGGGCGAGCGTCGTCACGACGTCCCCGCCGGCGTTGCGCGCACGCGTGAAGTCGTTCCACAGCGGGAACGGCGCGAGCATCGGGTGCGAGCCGGACAGGACGCCGTCCTCGGTGTGCTCCAGGAGCGTCGTGCCGTACAGCTGCGAGGCGAAGCCGGTGACCGGCGCGTACATCGGGCCGTCGGCGTAGGTCCGCTCGTAGCGCAGGTGTTCACGGGTGTCCTGCGAGCCGGTGACGGGCCGCCCGCCCACCAGGATGTTCCCGCGCGGCTGCTCGTAACGGGAGATCTCCGGACGGCGGTTGGCGGGGTGGCCGTCGTACAGCGGGGCCTGGACGACCTGGACGCGGGCGGCGTTCAGCAGCAGGGCCACCAGCAGCACGGCGCAGAAGAGGCCGGCGTGCCGGATGTGCCGGGTCATGGGGTCTCCTGCCCGTCGTGCTGACGCCGGGCCGAGTCGCTCACCCGGACCAGCAGCGCCACGATCGCCCAGTTGGTGACCACCGACGAACCGCCCTGCGCCAGGAACGGCATCGCCATGCCGGTCAGCGGGATCAGGCCGGTCACCCCGCCCGCGATCACGAACACCTGGAGCGCCACGAGCGAGGCGAGGCCGACCGCGAGCAGCCGGCCGAAGGGCTCCCGCAGCGCGAGACCCGCCCGGAACCCGCGCTCCACCAGCAGGCCGTAGAGGACGAAGATGGCCGACAGGCCCGCCAGTCCCAGTTCCTCGCCCGCCGTGGCCAGAATGAAGTCCGATTTCACGGCGAAGCCGATGAGGACCGAGTGGCCGAGGCCCAGGCCCGTGCCGAGGAAGCCGCCCTCCGCGAAGGCGAACAGGGACTGGGCGAGCTGGTTCGGGCCCTCGCCCGCCTCGACCGAGGTGAACGGATGCAGCCACGTCTCGATCCTGCTGTGCACATGCGGCTCGAGCCGGCCGACGGCGGCCGCGCCCAGCGCGGCCAGCAACAGTCCTACGGCGATCCAGCCGGTGCGGCCCGTGGCGACGTAGAGGAGGACGACGAACAGGCCGAAGAAGAGCAGCGACGTACCGAGGTCCCGCTCCAGGATCAGCACGCCGACGCTGACCAGCCAGACGGCGACGATCGGGCCGAGCACCCGGCCGGTGGGGAACTGGAACCTCCAGACGCGGCGGCCGGTGTACGCGAGGGCGTTGCGGTTCGCGGCCAGGTACGCGGCGAAGAACACCGCCAGCAGCACCTTCGCGAACTCGCCGGGCTGGATCGAGAACCCGGCGATCCTGATCCAGATGCGGGCCCCGTTCACCGCCGGGAACAGGATCGGCAGGGTGAGCAGGACGAGCACGGCGACGACGCAGACGTAGGTGTAGCGCTGGAGCACCCGGTGGTCGCGCAGCAGCAGGACGACCAGGATGAACAGCGTCACGCCCAGCGTCGACCACACCAGTTGGGCCGGTGCCGCCCGGTCGCCCGGGGTCTCCAGGTCGAGCCGGTAGATGAGCACCAGGCCGAGCCCGTTGAGCAGCACGCCGATGGGGAGGAGGAGGGGGTCGGCGTGGGGGGCCCGCAGCCGTACCGCCAGATGCGCCAGCAGCGCGAGGACGCCGAGTCCGGCGCCGTAGCCGGCGGCACCGGGCGGGAGGGTGCCGTGCTGGGCGAGGCCCACGTCGCAGTAGCCGTACACGGACAGCAGTACGGCCACGACGATGAGGGCGAGCTCGATGCCACGGCGCCGGGGGAGGGGGCGGACGGCGGACGCGGGAGGGTCCGCCGTCGCCACGGTGATTCCGGCCTTGCTCATGTCCGGAACCTACCCAAACGGTGCGTCTTGTGTGTGTTTGGGTGACCGAGTGTCAGCACCAGCGTGGCGCGGGGCCGATGTTGTCGATGAAGCGGGCCGCGCCCCAGGCCCAGGTGCCGTCCGCCAGCAGGTACCAGAGCGGGTTGCCCTGCACGGTCTGGCCGGGGGCCTTGCAGAAGATCTTGACGATGTCGCCCCGGTGGGCGAACCGGATGATCCGCGAGCCGCGGTTCGGGGCGCTGCGCAGCGCCAGCGTGTTCGCCGTGACGACGCCCCGGTAGAAGCGCCGGTCGTCGTCGGGGCGGTGGTGTCCGGCGCCGCCCATCGTGCCGGAGCCCATCGTGCCGGCGCCCATCGTGGTGTCACCCGTCGTGTCCCACTCGTCGTCCGCGACGGCGGGCGTGACGGCGACAGCGGCGGCGAGGAGTGCGGCGGCGGTGGCTATGGAGAGGCGGGAGCGCAGAGACATGGGGAGTACCTCCATGTGGGGGCGGAAGGACCGAAGCTGACTAATCGCCACATTAGGAGCGCCCTCAGGGCCCCGCCCGCCACAGTGGGCCATAGGAGGAAGGCAGCAGGGGCTCGCCCGGAAGGGGCGCGGGGAACTGCGCGACCAGCCACACGTGACGCGCGGACGCCGACGATCCGCAGCCCCGAGCTCTAGTGCGCCTCTGCCGCCAGTGCCAGCGTCGCCACCGCCCCGCCGTCCGGCGCGTTCGCGAAGCCCAGTCGCGCGCCCAGCACCTCGGCCTGCCCCAGCGCGATGGTCAGCCCCAGCCCGTGCCCCCTGGTCCCGCCC
Organism: Streptomyces sp. NPDC050546; assembly: GCF_044457425.1. Taxonomy (NCBI): domain Bacteria; kingdom Bacillati; phylum Actinomycetota; class Actinomycetes; order Kitasatosporales; family Streptomycetaceae; genus Streptomyces; species Streptomyces sp. NPDC050546. The sequence continues at coordinate 139,689 of NZ_JBITGX010000013.1, read as the reverse complement.
TCCGTGCGGAACCGCTGCGGACCGTGCGCCACCAGGTAGTCCGGAAAACCGTCCCCGTGATCGCGAACCGTCACCACCGGACCGTCCACGGTCAGTACGACCGGCCCACGGCCGTGCTTGTGCGCGTTCGCCACGAGATTCCCGAGCACCCGCTCCAGCCGCCGCCGGTCCGTCTCCACGGACACATCCCGTACGACCCTGACCTCCGTGCCGTTCCCGTTCCCCGTGGCCCGCACCGCCCGCTCGGCCAGCGGCCCCAACTGCTCCGTGTCCAGCTCCAGCAGCTCCCGCCCGGTGTCCAGCCGGGAGATCTCCAGCAGGTCCTCGGTGAGTGTGCGCAGTGCAGCGACCCGGTCCCGCACCAGTTCCGTCGGGCGGCCCGGCGGCAGCAGTTCGGCCGCGGCGTGCAGTCCGGTCAGCGGCGTGCGCAGCTCATGGGCCACGTCCGCCGTGAACCGCTGCTCGGCCAGCAGCTTGCCCTGCAGCGACGACGCCATGGAGTCCAGCGCGGCGGCGACCGCGGCCACCTCGTCCTGAGGGCGCGCCGGAACCTTGGCGGGCAGGTCCGCTCGGGCGGCGGTACGAGGGTCGTTCACGCGCGCGTCCAGATCGCCCGCGCTGATCCGCCGGGCCACCCGCGCCGTGGTGTGCAGCCGCCGCGTCACCCGCGTGACCGCGAACGCGCCGACCAGCAGCGTCGCCCCGATCGCCAGACCCGAGGACCACAGGATCGCCCGGTCGAGGCCGGCGATGGTCCGCGCCTGCTGCGAGTAGTCCACCGCCACGGCCAGGGCCCGTCCGCCGTCGGCCGGTCCCGCCGCCCACATGGTGGGGCGCCCCTCGCGGTCTGCCACCATCGTGCCCCGGTCACCGGCCACCGCGAGGTCCCGCAGCTCGCGGGGCAGCTCCGAGGGATCCAGCGCGGCGCCCCGCCGCAGCGGGTCCCCGGCCTCGTACCGCTCCGTCGCCTGCTCCAGCCGCTGCAACGCCTGGTCGCGCGCCTGGCCGACGGTCTGGTCGGTCACCTGCACATGCACCAGGACGCCGAGCAGGGCGGCCAGCGCGCAGCACATCACCGTGATGAAGGCGGCGGCCTTCACGGCGAGCGTCCCCGACCACTGGGGGAGCGTGGGTCTCATCCGTTGCTCGCCGAGGGGGAGGCGGACGGGTGGCGGGAATGCTTCCGCGGGCCGGTGCGCAGCATCTCGTCGTGGGTGAGGAGCATGGCCCGCTGGTCGCGGTCCCAGGTCCACTGGAGGCGGTACTCGTACCCGGCCACCTCGGACGGCGAGCGGATGACCAGGGAACGCCCGGCCAGCTCCACACCGCTCAGCGCGTCCTCCCACGACATCACCTGCACCAGCCGGTGCTTCTCCACGGTGTAGACGCGCACCGCGGTCGTCTTGCCGGGCAGCAGCCGGAAACCCAGCGTCAGATCGTCGCGCCCGTCGCCGGTCAGGTCCCGGTAGTAGGGCTTGAGGACCGGGCACCGTCCCTGCCCGGGGCCCTTGCCGCAGCCGGTCATACGGCCGGCCGTGTCCCGGTACGGCGCCTTGCCGCCGTCGTAGTCGCCGGGACTCGCGGCGATCTCGGCCCGGACGACCGCGACCGGGTCCACGCCGTGGATGTCGTCACCGGCGGGGACCTTGACGCCCTTGACCACCTCGGTGTTCACCTCGCCGATCTCGAAGGCCGGGCTGGACGCGGGGGTCTGCTCCGGCCAGAGCCGGGCCGGACCGACCGCTGTCGGCGTCGACCCGGCGCCCTCGAGCCCTCCGGCGTCCCCGCAGCCCGCGGCGGTCGCCAGCAGGAGGGCGACGACGACGGCGCGGCGGGCGGCGACGGCGGCGCGGCGGGCGGCGTGACCGGGGCGGCGCGCGGCGACGGCGGCGCGGCGGGCGGCGTGACCGGGGCGGCGGGGGGCGTGAGGCAGGCAGGGGGCTAGGCCGGGTCGGCTTCCGGGAAGGCCTCCGGGGCGGCTGAGGGGCACTGCACTCCTGCGGTTCGAGGGTGATCACGCGGCTCGGGCACGACCCCGCCGGCCCGGTACACCTTATTCGCGGGGAAGTCCTATTTGCGCGCGAGGGAGCCCGTTTGCCGCCGCACCGGCCGGGTGCTGTGCTGGTTCTGTGCCGTCCTACTCGGTGAGTTCCTCCAGCAGCCGGGCCGTGGCCAGCCCGGCCCGCAGGTACTCGACGAACAGTTCGTTGTGCAGCGCCCAGGGCGAGCGGCGGTCCCGGATCAGCCTGATCGCCGTCTCGGCGGAGTCGCCCCGGCGCATCAGCGCGTGCGCGACGACAAGTCCTGAGCGGTTGTACCCGTGGTAACAGCGAACGAGGACCCTGCGGCCCTCGTCCAGTGCCTCGCACGCCGCCTCGGCCAGCCGGATCACCCCGGCGAGCTGCGTCCCGTCGAGCGGCCCGTCGGGAATGGGCCAGACGTGGTGCCGGACGCCCGGATCGGGGCCGTGTCCGGGCAGCCGCAGCAGCGTCTGCACGAGGTCGAACTCGTCCCGTACGACGACGAACTCCGGATGGCCCAGGGTGCCCGTGTACTCGTGGCCGCCCATCCACAGTCCGGGGACCACCTCGCTCCACGGGCTCTCCGGAGCCGGCACATCGGGTTTCCTGCGGGTACGCAACAAAGCCTCCCCACCACCACCGCCCGGGGGCCTGCCCAACTCCTCTCAAAGGTAGCCGGGTTCTTGCCCCCGCAGCACCCCGCCTGTTCCCATGGTCGGGGGTGATGGTGCATGGACGGACTGCGCGTCATACCGGCCCGGCGGCACGGCCAGGAACGGCTCTACGTCTGCCTCCCGGACGGCAGGAACATCGCCTGGTACGACCGTGAGGCGGCCCGGGTCAACCTGCTCGGCGCGGACCGCGAGGACGACGTGCTCCGGGCCCTCGGGCCCTTCATCACCGGCCCGGTGACGGTGGGGCCGCCCCCGGTGCCGACCCCCGCCGAACTCGCCCGCCTGGCCCTTCACCCCGACGACGACCTGGCCCCGAACCGCCCCGGCGAGGCCCTCATGGTCGCCCTCGACCGAGACCCCGGCCCGGCCCACCGGCTCCGCCCCGACCCACGCCGCCGGGCCCTGACGGCCGAGCAGACGGTAGGGGACGCCCTGGACGCCCTGGACGGCGCGGGCTGGCACACCCTGCACTCCGTCCCGCTCCCCGGCGGCAGCCGTATCCACCACCTGCTGATCGGCCCCGGCGGCCTGTACGCCGTGCACACCCTCTACGCGCGCAAGCACCGCGTGACGGTCGCCGACCCCATGGTCACCCTGGGCCGCCGCGAACCCCACCCCCTGCTCCGCCGCGTCCGCACCGACGCCGACCGCGCCTCCTACGCCCTGACGGCGGAGGTGCACCCCGTACTCGCCCTGCTGGGCCCCACGACCGTGTCGCTCCCGACGCCGCCCCGCGAGCTCCGCATCCTGACGGACACGGATGTCCAGGCCCTGGCCGACCACGGCGCCGTCCTGAAACCGGCGGACGTGGAGGCCCTGCACGCGATGGCCCGGGACCGGAGGACCTGGACGAGGGTGTGAGGGTGCCGCGGGCGGGGGTGGCGCGGTTGCCCTCACCGAGCGCCACCGCGCACCGAGACGGGCACTCGGCCCATGTCGCCCGGAGACCTGCCCGGCCGGCCGGGCAAGCGGCCTGGCCACACGGCCCGAGCTGCCCGGCCGGCTGGTCAAGCGGCCCGGCCGCACGGCCGATTCGCCCGCCCCGAGCGCATGTCCCATGGCCCGACCCCGCGACCGTACGACGGCGGCAGCGAGCGCCCGATCCCGCGACCGTACGACTACGGCAGCGCCCCGGCCCGCCCCGGATCCAGCAGCGGCGCCAGCAGATCGCCGAATTCCCGCAGCCGTGAGGCAAGATCCCCCGCCTCGAAGTCCAGCCGGCCGGGCGCGCCGCACTGCTCGATCTCCTCCCAGGTCACGGGGGCCGAGACGGTCGGCTCGGGGCGGGCCCGGAGGGTGTAGGGGGTCGCCGTGGTCTTGCGGGCGGCGTTCTGGCTCCAGTCGACGAAGACCTTTCCCGGCCGCAGGCTCCGTGTCATCCGGTGCAGCGCGAGCCGCGGCATGGCCTTCTCCGCCTCGACGGCCAGCTCCTTGGCGTAATCGGACACCCGCTCGGAGGAGGCCCCGCGCACGGCGGCGAGCAGATGCAGCCCCTTCGAGCCGGAGGTCTTGGCGTAGGCCTCGATGCCGTCGTCCGCGAGCCGTTCCCGCAGCCACAGCGCGACCTCGCAGCACTGCACGATGCTCGCCGGCGCCCCCGGATCGAGGTCGAAGACGATCCGGTCGGCCTCGTCCGGCGTATCGACGAGCCACTGGTGGGTGTGGAACTCGGTGACGAGGTTGGCCGCCCACATCAGGCTCGGCAGGTCCTGCACCAGGACCATCCGCGAGGGCCCCTCGACCCGCGGCACCTCGGCGGTGGTGACCCACTCGGGCGTACCCGGCGGCACGTTCTTCGTGAAGAAGACCTGCCCCTCAGGCCCGTCCGGATACCGCAGGAAGGACACCGCACGATCGCGCAGATGGGGCAGCAGGACCTCGGCGACGGTCGCGTAGTAGTGCAGCACCTCGCCCTTGGTGAAGCCGGTGGCGGGATACAGCACCTTCTCCAGATTGCTGAGCGCGAGCCGTCGCCCCTCCACCACTGTGATAGGCGCCATACGATAAGAATCCCACGCGAACCAGGACGAACACTCCCGAGAGTGACCGGAAGGGTGCTGCACGTGAGATCCATCTGGAACGGCGCCATCTCGTTCGGGCTGGTCAGCATCCCGATCAAGCTGGTGAACGCCACCGAGAGCCACTCGATCTCCTTCCGCCAGATCCACACCGAGGACGGCGGTCGCGTCCGCTACCGCAAGTTCTGCGAGCTGGAGGACCGCGAGGTCACCCAGGCGGAGATCGGCAAGGGCTACGAGGACGCGGACGGCACGATCATCCCGATCACCGAGGAGGACCTCTCCAGCCTGCCCATCCCCACGGCCAAGACGATCGAGATCGTGGCCTTCGTCCCGGGCGACCGGATCGATCCGCTCCAGATGGACGCCGCGTACTACCTCCAGGCGAGCGGCGCCCCCGCGGCCAAGCCGTACACCCTTCTCCGTGAGGCCCTGAAGCGCAGCAACAAGGTGGCGATCGCGAAGTTCGCCCTGCGCGGCCGGGAACGCCTGGGCATGCTCCGGGTGGTCGGCGAGGCCATCGCGATGCACGGTCTGCTGTGGCCGGACGAGGTCCGCGCCCCCGAGGGCGTGGCCCCCGACACGAACGTCACGGTCCGCGACCAGGAACTGGACCTGGCTGACGCACTGATGGACACCCTGGGCGAGGTCGACCTGGAGGATCTGCGCGACGAGTACCGCGAGGCCGTGGAGGAGGTCATCGCCGCGAAGGCCGCCGGTGAGACCCCGCGCCAGGCCCCGGAACCGGCGACGGGCGGCAAGGTCCTGGACCTGATGGCGGCCCTGGAGAGCAGCGTCCGCGCGGCCCGGGAGTCCCGGGGCGAGGAGGCCGACGACCACGCCGAGGTCAAGTCGCTCCCGCAACGCAAGACGGCCCGCGCCGCCCCCCAGCAGACCGGCGGCAAGAAGTCGACGTCGACGGCGAAGAAGACGGCGGCCAAGAAGACGGCAGCGGCCAAGAAGTCCACGGCGAAGTCGGGGCAGTCGGGCCAGGCCGCGAAGAAGACGGCGGCGAAGAGCACCGCGAAGAAGACGACGGCGAAGAAGTCGGCCTCACGCAAGCGCACGGCCTGACCACCTCAGGGCGCGTACGCGATGTCAGGCCGCGGTGGCCTGCTCATACCGGCCCCGAGGAAGTAGTCGACGTGGTGGGACTGCATGTACCCCTTGAACGTCATGGCGTTCCGGTAGGCCGGGTTGTGGGCCAGGGTGTACAGCCGGTGGCTCGTCGGCTGGTTGGTGGTGAAGATGATCAGCTCGTCGTAGGACGCGTTGGTGTACACGGCCTCCTCGCGCCAGTCGCCGAGAATGTCGCCGACGAGCGTGGGGCCGCCCTGGGCGGCCTTGACCGCGCCGTGGTTCCAGGTGCTGACGAGCCGGGGCAGGCTGCCGCTCGGCGCCGGGCGGGCCGGATCCCACTTCTCGATCTTGCCGTCGTTGAGCAGTTCCATGGTGAGGTCCCCGTCCCACCACAGCCCCAGCTGCGGCCAGGGGCGCAGCGAGGTGTCCGGCTCGGTGAGCCGGTTCGTGGACGCGTTGTACAGGCCGGAGAAGGACCAGACCTCCATGCCGGCGAAACGCGGGTCGACGTCGCCCGCCATACCGCGCCCCACGTCGCCGGGCCCGCCGCCGTGCCGCCAGATCACGTTGCCGTTCGCGGCGTCGTAGTAGTACTCCAGCAGCCCGCTCGGGTTGTCCTGCTGCACGCCGTAGCCCTCCAGGCCCGGACGTCCCGGGTCCAGGTCGGCGAGGTGGAAGCGGTCGCCGTGGATGATGCCCTGGGGCGCCATGGAGTAGCGCAGCGAGCCGTTGCCGTTGAGGACGAACCCGATCTCGGCGACCTCGTCCGTCCCGTCGCCGTCGACGTCGATCGCGCGCGTGTTGTGCCCGTCGGGCGCGTCCTGGCCGCCGCGCTGCCATGTCCACTGGCGGTCCAGTGAGTCGCCGTCGAACTTCCAGGCGCCCATCATCAGGTTGAAGGCCCCGTCGTCACGCCGGTTCTTCATGTAGGCGACCAGGCTGGGCGTCCTGCCGTTGAGATACGCCACCCCGAGCCGCGCGGCCATCGGGCCGTCGGCCAGATAGGTCGTCGGAACGGCGGACCAGTTGCGGAGCGCCCCGGTCCGGCCGTCGAGCACGGCCATGAACTGGCGCGCGTCGTTCTCGTGCGTCCAGGTCGTCCCGTCGCCGAACCTGACCCCGTCGGCGACCCGCAGGGCGACCTCCGCGCGGCCGTCGCTGTCGAAGTCGTAGACCGTGACGCCGTCCCAGTGGCCCACGTCGATCGCGGACGACCCCGGCTCGATGTTGTCCTGGTTCCGGCTGTTCGGCCCCAGATCGACCTCCCACAGGAACGCGCCGTCACCGCTGTACGCCTCCAGCTTCTGCGGGGAGGTCTGCCGGTCGACGACGTAGTCGTACTCCCCGTCGCCGTCGAGGTCGCCGACCCACACGAACTTCACCGCGCCACCGGACCGTAACGGCACCCGCACCACGGGCTCCACGGCATGGCCGGCCGTCAGCGCGAAGGCACCGCTGGGCGCCTGCTCCTGCCCGCCGACGACCGGGGCCACGCGGTAGCTGTTGGCGCGCGTCAGATCGGCCGTGGTGTCGGTGTAGTTCGTTCCGCCGGTCAGCGCACCGGAGTTGAGCTTGACGTACGCGCCACCGGCCGTGGACCGGTACACGTTGAACCCGATGCCCTCCGGGTCGAGCCCCAGCAGCCGCCAGGAGACGAGGACCTGGCCACTGCCGGCCCGCACCGCCACGACCCCGCGGCCGAGGTCCTCCATCACACGTGCGGCCTTCACCGACGGGGCGGGACTCGCACCGGCGACGGCGACGGTGAACGTGGCGCAGACGGCCAGGACTGTCGCGACTGCCGAGGGGATTCTCATGCGCATGACAACTCTGCCTCCTTCGAGGTCCGGTGGTTAAGCGCTTTCACAGCCGTGATGGAAGCACCGAGCTGAGGACCCGTCAATACTGGCGTACGGAAGCTACGGCCCCCAGTAAACGCTTACAGCCTGGCCCTACCACGGCACACGGGGCGCCACGCTCGCGACGCCCCGGAAAAGGACCTGAACCAGGCGGAACCAAGCGGACCGATCAGAGCCGAACGGAGCCAAGCGGACCGATCAGAGCCGAACGGAGGCGCACCGAGCGGAACCAAGCGGACCGAGCGGAGCCAAGCGGAACCGAACGGGAACCGGACCCTTTCAGGCCACGCGCCCCTGCTCTCAGGCCACGCGCCGCTGCCCCTCCTGCTGCTCCTCGGACTCGCCCTCCTCCTCGTCCGGCAGATGTACGTCGTCGACGGCGATGTTGACCTCCACGACCTCCAGGCCGGTCATCCGCTCCACCGCGTTGACGACGTTGGTCCGGACATCCGCGGCGGTGTCGGCGATGGCGGCGCCGTACTCGACGACGAGATCGAGATCGACGGCGGCCTGGCGCTCGCCGACCTCCACCTTCACGCCCTGGGTGACCCCACTGCCCCCACCGGGCACGCGCTGGCGCACGGCCCCGAAGGCCCTGGTCATCCCTCCACCGAGGTTGTGCACCTCCGGAATCTCCCGGGCGGCCATACCCGCGATCTTCGCCACGACCGTGTCCGCGATCGCGGTGCTCCCACGGGCATCAGGGGCAGTCCCGCTCCCCCTGCCGCCCTGCGGCGCCGTGGCCCCGTCCTGCTTTCCCGTCCTGGTACCGGGAGCGGTGTTCCTGCGCTGAGTGGTCTCCGTCATGACCGTCACCTCGATGACTGGGTGCGGGGGTATGAGCAGCGTCGTTCCTATCTACGGTAGAACAACGGTGCGTATGGGGCGAAAGTGATGGAAACCCGCCAAGGCCCCCGGGTCCTCCGGGTCTCCCGATGCCCCTCATCGCAGCAGACGGTCGACGTGGCGCTGGAGGACAGCCAGTGCGGCCTCGGGGGAGTGGTGCCCCGCGAGGACGTGGACGGTGAGTCCGTCGGCCAGGGCGAGAAGAGCGTGCGCCTCCTCGACGGCGTCGAGGTGTTCCGGGATCTCCTGCGTGTCCTGGCCGTAACGGATGAGCCACACGATGAGGTCATGGAGCTTGCCGTAGGTGTCGCGCAGGACGGCGGGCAGCCGCTCGCCGGCCGGGGCCCGGCTGACGAAGGCCAGCCAGACATGCGCCTCGGTCTTCGACGCCTCGTCCAGCAGGGCGAGTTCGGCCAGGGTGTGTGACAGCAACGTGGACGCCGCCTGCGGGGTGGAGGCCGCGGCGATGCGCTGCTCGGCGCGCTCACCGACGCGCTGCGAGACGTGCTCGAGCGCGAAGAGCATCATGTCTTCCTTGGTGCGGAAACACCGCTGGACGGCCCCCATGGACACGCCAGCCTCGGTGGCGACGTCCCGGAGGCTCACGGTCTCCATCCCGGAACGCGCGATCAGGGCACAGACCGCCTCGGCGATCCGCGACCGCCGCTCCTCGTAGTCGACCTGTCGGGGCAAGCTCGGCTCCTCCCATTTTCCGATGCAGTTGCATCGTAACCGCTGACGCTGCACGATGTGATGCGACCGCATCGAAAAAACCGCGTCCACTTGGAAGGGCCCAGCAATGCCGAAGCAGCAGCAGTCCAAGAAGTCGAACACCAGCTCAGGTCAGGGCTTACTCTGGCTCTTCGGCGCCATCCTGACCGTCCAGGGCTTCGGCTCGGCCATCACGGAGGCCGGCTGGAACACGAGCTTCGGCGTCGCCGGCCTGTTGCGGGCGGCCCACGCACCCGAGTGGGGGACTCTCCTGGTCGGCTGCGCGGGCACGGCCCTGCTGGCGACAGCGGCCCGCCGCCGGTTCGCGAAGCGCCAGGCGCACTGAACCCGACAACGACGAAGAGCGGAACCCAGTCCCACTGGGTCCCGCTCTTTGTGCAAGGCACCTACGCTGATCAACTGCCTGATTACGCTGATCGAAAGCGAAGTGCCCCCGGCAGGATTCGAACCTGCGCACACGGCTCCGGAGGCCCCTTGAGTCTCGGGCAACGCAGCAGGTCACGGCCCTGCACATGGCAGATCAGGTGGGGGAAGTCCACAGATGGGCCACGACCACTGAGCACCGTTAAGGAATTCGTCCCGCGCCGCTTCGACTGCGGTCGGCGACTGGTGCGCGCCGCGGGCCTCGAGTTCGGCAACCGCAGGGGCCTGCCAGAAGTGCTCGCCTCCGTGCCCTCGACCGCGGCCCAGCCCTTGGGGATCCACTTCACGCAGGGTGCCCGTGCTCATCACTGGTCCTCCGTTGCACTATGGACATCGAAGCTCGCGCTACAGCTGAAGCAGAGGCCGATTTCCTCAGTCGTATCCGCTACTGTGACGACACCCAACACCAGGCAGTCATTCTTGCAGACAGGACATTCTTCCAGCTGACCATTGTCCTCACCAGCGACGCGCCAGATGTATTCAACGGCCGCCGTCTCGGGGTCGATGAATTCACGTAGACAGAATCGACAGACAACCGGTTCTGGGTCCACTGCGTCATCGTGCACGACCAACGCCATTTGTCGGCAATCTGGGCAATGAACCGTGAGGTCCTTCACAGGGCCTAGCTCACCAGCCAGGTCCTTCATGCGCTTGTCGACTAGCTTCTCGATGCGGCCCAGCTTCAACCGCAGCTCAGCCATCGTGTGGTCAACTGCCTGCAATTCTCGCTGGGCGCTCAGCATCTGGGGAGATTCGAGCCAGTCGTTGACCATCTGCGGTGTCACGGGCGCCTTGAAACCACCCTCATGGAATGTCTGATCGAATTTACGATCCAGCGTGGGCCGCAGCTCACGGTTGATGAATTCCAGCAGGAAGTCAAGAACCTGCGCGGTTCTGGCCTCAACGACGTACGCGGACCCCGTGAGTCCGTAATGCATTAAGGCATTGCGGTCTTTCGCGAGCTTAGTGATGGCTTGACGAGCCTTCTCCGGTATCTCGACCCGTGCGATCTTGGAAAGCCTGTCGATCGCATCATCGGTGCCGCAGCTCTCGAAATCGCCATCCTTGAACTTCTCAAAGTCCGCATCGGCGATCCTCTTGAATACCAGGCTCCAGTGTTCTCCGATGAGACGGGCTTTGAGTAGGACCTCGGTTGCCGCCTGAAGGTGGAGCACGGCGTACTTCAGCTCTCGATCACTCGGAGGCGTAGTTCCCTCGGTGAGGCCGGCAACCGCGCGGTCCAGGTAGTCCATGCCGTTGCGGACCGGGGTGAAATCCAGGTCAGGACGAGGGTTGAGCCGAGCAGATGGAGCGGACCGGTCCTCAGTCACCTCAAGCGCCTGGTCGTCGCTCCTCAACGGCCCTCGACCCGTCCGATGGACCGCTGCAACTGCGCGTGGCCGTCCAGCAGCACTTTCAACTGGTGGACCGACGCGTTCGTGTTGTCGTCGACATCCTGAGTGGCCAGTTCGTGGACCAGGCGGAGGACGAAGCCGAGGTTCGGCTGGTCCCTGCTGTAGAGGAGCACTCGGCAGTTGCTGTCCGTTGGAAGCCGGGCGGGAAGGTGGCCGACGTTGTTCGCGGCCAACTGACGTTCAATCCGCTCGATGATCCGCGATCCGGCCCGCTGCGCTCCATCGAAGCGCACCAGCATCTCGACGCTCCACAGGTCGTAGCCGCCGATGGCGGCGAGGTAGCCTGGCAGCTTGGCCCACGCCTCTTCGATCGTGGACGCTCCCGGGATCGTCGGTACCGGCAAGTCGATGTTCGTCACGCGGCCAGCCTTCCTATCGGTCCGGCAGGAGCCGGAACTGATGCCGCGCCAACATTACCGAGAACAATCGGAGTTGTTGTCGGGTACTTATTACAGATCACGACTTCACCGAGCTGGCCCGGTGGCTCCGCACCCCCATGAACAGCCACGCCTGACCACCGCTTTAGGAGTTCGATCCGAGCTCGCTCCGGCTGCGGCCGTCGACTCGTGCGACTGCCGGACAGAGGTGCTGGTGTACGCCCTCGTTCGATGTCGCTGATGTCAGCCGTAGATGTCAGGAGCCTTTTGATCTGTAGCTTTGTAGAGATCGGTCGGGGAGGGTCATACCGGTCACTCGGCAGCGTCTGAAGGGGGTTGAAGGCCGGCGACGGTTGCTGGGGTTGCCGTATCCGGTTGCTGTACGACTGCCGCAGCATCACGGGCGCGGGCGAGGCTGTGGCGGGCGGTGAGGGTGTCGCGGTGGCCTGCGTAGGTTTCGGTGGTTCGCCCCCTCCGCGGTGGTGTGCCTCCGTACCAGGTTGTGTGCTTCTGTCGATGTCAGCAACGGGCCCTGGACTGTCCTAGCCCTCAGCAGCCTGAAGGGCAGTCTCCTGGGAGCCAGCTTCGCTGACCACATTGACGATGTCAGCGGTCAGTCTGCGGGCCCCTTGCCACAACTGCCACAGGAGCGTACGACCTGGGTCCTCCGGATCGGATGCCCTACCACCATGCAGACCTGCAAAATGCGCCTCTCCTCTTAGCCTCCTATCATAGGAGTAGGTGCACACATGGCTGGACTACTTGGCTCTGAGAAGGATGGTCAGCGCCATGGCAGACAAGCCCATTGAGACGCCAGAACCCGGCGCCACCCCCTTCCGCCTTCTTGAGGAAGCTTCTACCTGGACGCTGGCTGGCCGAATAATAGGGCTTGCACTTCAACTATGCGGCGGATCCGAATGCCTGCGTGAAGCTCCTGATGATATGGCACTCATGGAGCTACCAGACAATGAGGTCAAAGATCTCAAGGAGCTGGTCGATTGCTTTACTGAGAGTTCCCACTATCTCGATTTTAGTGATCTGAGTGTCGATCAAGATGAACCCCTGCTCATTCCGGAGCACAGCGCCAAACTAGAAAATCTATACTCCTCATACATCAAAGGTGACCCCTCGGCCGCGCTATCCCTGATGCGGGCGTGTTTGAAGCATCCACACCCTGTCGTTCGCACCGCCGCCGCAGCCAGCCTCCACCCTCTAAGGAGTACCGATGAGCTCATATTCTATTTCCCAAAAAGTGAGGCGCAACTCGTCGAGTCAATCCTGAAGCAGGCTTCCTGGAATCCAGATCCTGCCATTCGCGAAATGGCCCTCACTGTCACTGGAGCGGCGGGGCCGCAGCCGATTGCCGGATCTTCTGGCCGCACCCGAAGGGACCGACAGCGCGGTCGGGCGTCGATTATCGTTCACGGAACCCGTGCATACAAAGGGGACTGGTGGCGCCCTCGGGGCGTGTTCTATGAATATCTCGCAAATGGACCGAAGTCGAATCTAATCAATGACGAGTGTCCGTGGAGCTGGAGCGGCGAGCTCGACGCCAAAGTTCGACGGATGGCAGCCAGGTCGCTGGCGGGGTTCCAAAGAGACCGTAACATTAGGAAGTTCGACACAATCATAGGACACAGTTACGGTGGGGGCATAGCTTTGATGGCTACACAGTTCGGAGCCAAAGCTCGGAATATCATACTCTTGAGCACGCCTGCGCTCGACTATGAACCAAATTGGGATAATGTCGACGAAGTTAAGTCACTCAGAATTCATTGGGAAAATGTATTGATGCTTGACTGTCTGAATCGAATTATCAGGATAAAGAAACCACCTATACGGCAGCGATTTTCTGATGCAAGAATCCACGAGATTCCCACGCTTCCGCTCTGGTTCAGGGAACATTCCAGCACCCACGATCCAAGTGTCTGGGTTGCTAATTCCATACCCGAACTTATATGGCCTGACTAGCGAATCCGGCCGCTCGTCGCGTTGGCCGCTGCTGCAAACAGTCGTTGCCGCCGTAACAGTTCCCATAAAAGGGGCGGATCAGTCAGCTTCGGTGATTCCCTCGGCAGTACCGATGACCTCTTCGTCCCCCACTGGATGAGGCTGGAGCCTTGGGCCGGTACGCCATTCACGTGTACTGCCAGTCCGGAGACGTTCGTGCTCGTCCGCTGGTGTTCGTCGGCGTTGTCACGCACTTAGGCATAACCCACCCAGTGTGGCAGATCATCGCCGGGAGCCCAGGCCGGAGCGGGGTGGGGGTGGTCACCTGTGGGTGCCGTCTGTCGGCGTTGGTCGGCCTCGGACGGCCCAGGGACGGCCCAGGGAACCCAGGTGTCGCGACCACCGCCACGTGGTTGCGACCTCTTCGTCCCGAAGTCTGAGCCCACGGCTGGTCCGCCTATCAATCGTCACTCATACGGGTCCTCAAATTCCCCGTTACCCTGTGCCTTCTGGGCTTCGCGCAGCATCCGAAGCCCGTCCCCAGTCCCCATGTACAGCGCAATACTCTCCTCTTTGGTCATTTCCTTTCGAAGTTCTTCGCTTCCCCCGAAGCTAGTTAACGACGCATCGGGCACAGTAATAAAAAGGCTAACGCCCACAGGCCCTCCATTGCGAATGATTCTCAGACACAGAGATCTAGCTTGGCTGCTCACCTTAAACAGAAGGTGCGCTTCCTCAATGGCGACGAGAAGCCCGGGCTTTTCAGTGCTGGGATTTATATACCCCCCATTCTTGATCCTTGCCTTGATAACCCGATCGACTGCCGACAAGATTTCTAGTGTGGTTTCTAGGTCGCCACGCGAGTACTTAAAAGCCGCACCGTTCTCCGTGAACGGATGAAAGTGCTTCTGTTCGGGCGACCAGTCGATGAGAAATAGGCAGTACCTAGAGCTCGACAGTGCGCCGAGCAAAATTATCGACAGGTTGTTACTTTTGCCGATCCCCCTTTCCCCGGCGATGATTCCGTGACGCACACCAACGTTGTGTTGATGCAGCTCAATCTCTACCCGTCGCCCGTCTCGAAAATTGCCTATGGCAATCTTTCCCGTTTCCGGGTCATACAGGGAATTGGCTGGATCGTACGGCAAGACAGTGGAGTGGAATTCGTCTTGAAATTCCACTTGCCGCCAGTAACTTGCAGACCTGATGTCGCCCATGTCTTTATAGATCGCTGCCAGGTTAGCGGCTGCGCTTCCATTGCCGTCCGCCGCTAACGGTTCCCAGGCTGCTATTGCATACTCATCCCGCCCGGCCATATAGGCGTGCATTCCTATGAGCCAACGGTCGTCATCGTCGGGGCAAAGATTTAGGGCTTCTCTCCATATGAAGTCAGGGACATCCGACCTGTCTCTTGTAGTGCGAGATACCGCGTCTGAAAGGTAGTCGAACGCACGCCACATGCCCTCATACTCTTCGCCTGGTATCAGCAGCCCAGAGATGCCATATCGGACTTCCGTGGCCCAGGTCTCGGCCTCATCCCAAGATTCAGGCCTCAGTGTTGAGCTGCCTAGATATTCTCTATGCAGCTCTTTGAGGACGTCGATATCTACAGCACCACTGAAACCAGCCCGAGCCAGGTCTACACTCGCCTGAACGAGGGCAGCCCCTCGAGGGTGTCCCCCTACGCGTTGTGCTCTCTGCCACTCCTCCAGCAGGGTGGGGCCGGCGGCCAAGTACTCGGCAACACCGTATGTGTCACTATGCTTCACTGCATCGGATAGCCTCTCATCGCCAGTTTTTGAAGCTCGAGCCACCTCGCGGTCACTCCATATTCGCTCAATAAAGATTGGCTCCACCGTTCGCAGTAGGCGATTTCCAATCTGCCGAGAAGAACTTTCCCTATCAGACGCTCTGAGGCCTCGGGAGTTTGCGTACATTTCAAATAGGTCGTCCCGCATTGTGGCTACGATTGCGACATTCATTCCTTCCAAATCATGCAGTAGGGCCGGATTCAATCCGTGATCTCCAAGAAAACCCTCAAGGTCGTCCAACCAAATAACGAAGGGTGCCGCAGGGGAGTCCCTCAAGAACCTTGGAAGTTCGGCTAGTTTCGTTCCGCGAACAGGTGCGTAAATTGTGTGGTCTGACATGCAGCGCTGAATTCCATGAACTGCCGTCCTGCTTTTTCCTGAGGTAGAGTCTCCCGTCAGCAGTGCCATGCCGCCGTGAATGGCAACATACTTCATTCGTTCTGCTACTTCTCGATCCGCATCACGGAGCACGTATGGCGGTAGTGGTGGGCGGTGATTGACTGTGCGAGATCTATGCACTCCTAGTTTAAGTGCGTCAACTTCGTGAACCTTGGGCCATTCGGTCGGCTTAAAACTAGGCGGCCCCTCTAGTTGTATGTGAATCTCAGGGTTAGTGATGATCGGGGCAGTAACATCTCCGCCCACTGCTACTGCCGCGTCCCCGGTTGCGGTGACCTTCTTTTGACGCACTTTCTGCCCCCATCCCTGCTATGCGTCTTCGGTATCGGTAGTTAAATCACCTTTCGCTTCTCCGCCGATGGCGATACTGCCGGGACCTTGAGCATTTATCCCCTCTTGGGTACTTGCTGGCGGGCTTGATTGCGATACCCCGCGTATTCGCGTACTAATCGACCCGTGAGCGGAACCGCCTACGGCTACGCTACCTGCACCCATGGCGGTTATGCTTGCCTGCTGGAATTCACTACTCGTTAGCCATATTTGAGTTCCGACACCGATTACAAGCAAGGCCCCTAGCGCTACCCACCAAGCAATGCTTGGCCGGTCCGTAGCGATGTTTGTTACAAGGCCTATTGCGGCGGCGATCACCACTGCTACCCCACCCGCAAGACTGCGCTTCATTGCTACTGACACAGGCCCTCCCACGGTCTGAAGCGGCCCTAGCACGAGCCGGCTTCCCCCAACGACATAGTCTGCCGGATCATTGAGGTCGGCGGAGCGGCTTTGGGCTGGAGCTGCTTTGGGGCGAGTGATCATGGCCCCGTAAGCTTCCGGCGAGTCGGGCAGTCTGTGGATCTGCCCGTTAAAGCACGACGTTGGGGCCATGATCTTAGAGGCTCGCCCCAAAGTGGCTGCCTAAAGCCGTGGAGCCGACCGCCCCAGCCACAGAGGGTGTCTCCCACTTCGTACCCGCAGCTCGCCAGCGCGCCGCCGGGCGCGGCCAGCCGGGGCGCAGACAGGAGGCAGGCCGCGGGCGGGGGGGGCCGGCCGCGGGGTGGGCGGGCCGGGAGACCGGGGGCCTAGGGGTGTCGGAGGGGGGGGGGCGGGGCTGGT